>JAZSPL010000041.1:0-128001 GCA_045537435.1 Acutalibacteraceae bacterium | reverse complement strand
GTTCGTAGGGGCGCGCATTGCGCGTCCGTTAAATTAAGCAGAATTTCCGCGGACGACACGATGGTCGCCCCTACGATGCGGATTGAATATTCATCCCGACAAACCCGAAGTTGTCAGCATCCTAAGCTAACGATATTGCTGCTTGACAGAAAATGCGTGAATTTTTTTCCATTGACGAATGGGTTACTTTGTCATATAATGGATTTAAAGGAAAGTAAAAAACTTTCACTAACCCAAAAGGAAAGGTGAGTTAAATGAAGCTTATGAAAAAATCCTGCGCGGTACTTTTATCCTTGCTTATGGTAATAAGCGTTATCGGTTTTTCTGTTACAGCGGAAGAAACCGGCTATACCGGCGGAGAGTATACTTATTCTTTGTCTGAGGACAAGGCAACTATCACGGGCTACAGTTACCATTACGAAGATCCATATCTTACGGACAGCATTGTAATCCCGGAAAAACTGGACGGTTATACCGTTGTTGCCATTGCTGACAATGCGTTCAAAGAACTTGATTATTTCAAATCAATAAAGCTTGCTGATACGATTGAAACAATCGGTAAAGACGCTTTCAAAGATTGTACTGAGCTTGAAGAAGTAGTTTTGTCAGAGAATCTTAAAAGCATTGGCGAGTATGCCTTTGCAAGCTGCGGAGAGCTTAAAAGTATTGATATTCCTGCTTCGGTAGAAAGTATCGGTGACTATGCATTCGATTTTTGTCTTAATCTTGCATCAATAAATGTTGATGATAATAATAAAGCTTTTGTCTCGGAAAACGGAGTTTTGTTTAACAAGGACAAAACAAGCATCTTACTTTACCCTGCAAAATACGGCACTGAGAAATATGAAATTCCGGCAGGCGTTACTGAAATCGGTGCAGGTGCTTTTTCAGGTAACATAATCGTTAAGGAAATCGTTATTCCTGAAAGTGTGCAGAAAATCGGAGCAAGTGCTTTTTATAACTGTCGTTCACTTGAAAAAATAAATATTCCTGACGGCATTAAGGAAATTTCACCCAATATGTTTTACTACTGCGTTGCGCTTGATAACGTGGTTGTCCCTGACAGTGTAACTGAAATCGGTGACAGAGCTTTTGCAGGCTGTCACGGTTTTAAAAGCATTGTGATGAGCAAGAATGTTACAAGCATCGGAACAAGTGCATTTTTTGAGTGTGCATCACTTGAATCGATTGAGTTCGGCGATAAACTGACAGCTATCGGAGCGGCTGCTTTTGACCATTGTATCGCACTTGAGTCTTTTGATATTCCTGCAAGTGTTGAAACAATCACCGGACAGGCATTTGGAAACTGTTCAAAACTCAAGACAGTATTTGTACCGTCAGGTGTGAAGTTTGTCGGCGGTAATACTTTTGCTTATTGCGGAGCACTTGAAACTATTGAATTTGAAGACGGTATAACTGAAATTCCTGAAAGAGCTATGGTTGGCTGTGTTTCTTTGAAAAGCGTTACATTGCCTGCAACGCTTAAAAAAGTCGGCGAAAATGCTTTTACGGACGCTTCACAGCTTAAGGATGTATACTTTATGGGTATGCAGGACGAGTGGGATGCTATTGAATTTGCAGAGGGAAACGAGCCTTTGACAAAGGCAACGATTCATATTGATGATACGGTTAAAAACCTCGGTGACGTAAATGAAAACGGTATTATCAATTCATCGGATGCACTTCTTGCTTTGAAGCATTCCGTTAAAACATTAGAATTGGACAAGTCTGCTGCGAAACGTGCAGATGTCAACGCTGACAGCGTAATCAACTCTGAAGATGCATTGATTATTCTGAAATATGCAGTCGGAAAGATAACATCATTCTAATATTTACAAAGAAAGGTGATTTAAATGAAAACAGTAAAGAGATTGTCAGCGGTAATCTTATCCGTAGTTTTGTTGCTTACGCTCGTTACTTTGCCTGTTGCGGCGGAGGAATCCGTTCAGCAGGATATTAAAGGTGACGTTAACGGTGACGGAACCGTAAATTCTTCGGATGCCTTGCTGGTGCTTAAGCACGCGGTTAAGAAATCCGAATTGACCGGCAAGCCTTTACAGCAGGCCGATGTGAACAAAGACGGCACGATTAATTCATCCGATGCTCTGCAAATTTTGAAAATAGCAGTTGGTATGGAAGAAGATCCGAAACCGTCCGGTAAAGAGGATATTGTTGCACTTTATAACACAAGTCTTATAAATTCAGCTGAACAGAGCAAGCTTGTTCTTGATATTTCCACCGATGTCAGTGTTAAAGTTAATAAGTTCTTGTTAGACGGTGAGGAAAATGAGGAGCTTACAAAGATCTTTGAAGACAGCCTTAACGAAACCGAGTATGAAGATTTAAAGCTTACTTTTGTTAACGGTGAAACTGAGGACGGCATTATAGCAGCAGATTTATTCTCGACTTTGGCTATTTCAGCAGATGATGTTGAAACAGCAACAGCTGTTCCGCACGGTGACGGTTACAAGGTTACATTGAAGCTTTATCCTGTGAACGAAACATATAGTGAGGATGACCTTGCCGGAAGCGGTTATGAATCATATAAAGAGAATGTAAATATCGAGATACTCGCTGTTACTGACGGACAGGGAAGACTTATGCTTCTTGATTACTATACATACGGAAATGTCAAAGCTACTGCAACTGAAGAAGGCGTGAAAGTGACAATGGATTTTGATATGGAAGAAAGAGAAGTTATGAGCTTCGCATATTAAATAAACAAGGATAGCTCTTCGGAGCTATCCTTAAATTTTTGCAGACAAAAAGAAAAACCGTGAGGACTTTCCTCACGGTTTCTTTTTTAATAAAGATTACTGCTCAACGGGATATACGCTGACCTTTTTGCGGTCCTTACCCATACGCTCGAACTTAACTGTACCGTCAATAAGAGCGAAGAGAGAATCGTCCTTGCCTCTGCCAACGTTGTTGCCCGGATGGATGTGTGTTCCACGCTGCTTGTAAAGGATGTTGCCTGCGAGAACGAACTGTCCGTCAGCACGCTTTGCACCAAGTCTCTTTGACTCAGAGTCACGTCCGTTACGAGTAGAACCCATACCTTTCTTATGAGCGAAAAGCTGAATGTTTAACTTAAGCATCTTGACACCTCCGTAGTTAAATAACTTTAATGTTGTCGGGGTAATCCCCAGCCAGACTCCTGAGATGAAGTCTCAGGCCTTCAAGAATTTGCTGCGCTTCTGATAACTTCGATTTAACACGGATTTTCATATATCCGTCGTCAACCTCTGCCGTGATTTCACAACCGACGATTTCAGACAGGGTGTTTGCAGCCATATAAGCCGCTGAGGAAACAAAGGCACAAATAATGTCTTGTCCCGATTCTGCCGAACCTGAATGTCCGCTGATTTCATAACCGCAGATGAGGTTATCTTCATTGAAAAATCTTGCTTTAATCATAGCAATTAAGCGTTGATTGCAGAAATTTCAACCTTAGTGTAGGGCTGTCTGTGGCCCTTCTTGCGCTTCTCGTTCTTCTTCGGCTTGTAAGTAAATACTGTTACTTTCTTAGCCTTACCATTCTTGATAGCCTTTGCTGTTACTGTTGCGCCGTCAACATAAGGAGCGCCTACAACAATGCCATCTTCCTTACCAACAGCTACTACTTTGTCGAAAACAACTTCGCTGTCAGCTTCAACGTCAAGCTTCTCGATGAAGAGAGTATCTCCTGCTTCAACCTTGTACTGCTTGCCGCCTGTAACGATGATTGCGTACATTCTGACTTACCTTCCTTTATTATGGACTCGCTACGTGGGGCGGATAAAATCACTTTATGTCGCAATTGCGACGCCCGTAATATGCGGTATTTCGAATTATAACACAACAGTCAAGCTTTGTCAACTGTTATTTTTCAGTCATTTTTGCTGATATCTGTGTCGATTTCTCCGTTATCTTCGGGAAGGATGAACGCAAGAATAATGTAAAGCAAAGTGAAGGGGAAACCTGTTGTAAAAATTGCAGCAATAGCATAAACAGCGCGTACTATTGTCGGGTCAATATTAAAGAAGTTTGCAATACCTGCGCAAACACCGCAGAGCTTTTTGTCTGTTGAGCTTTTGTAAAGTCTTTTGTTAGTCATGTTTCTTATTCCTTTCTGTTTTGTATTCTTGTTGCAGTAATTGTGTTCTGCATAAGTGTTGCAATGGTCATCGGGCCAACGCCGCCGGGTACGGGAGTAATATAACTTGCTTTCTCTTTGCAGGATTCAAAGTCAACGTCACCGCAAAGCTTGCCGTCATCCATTCTGTTGATGCCGACATCAATGATAACTGCACCGTCTTTGACCATATCGGCAGTAACGAAGTTCGGTCTGCCGACTGCCGCAACGATAACGTCTGCGCCTGCCACAACCTCTTTAAGGTTTTTTGTGCGAGAGTGACAGATTGTAACGGTTGCATTTTCCTTGAGCATAAGCATCGCCATCGGCTTGCCAACGATGTTGCTTCTGCCGATTACAACACAGTTTTTGCCGTCAAGGTCGATGTTTTCGTAACGGAGCATTTCCATAATTCCAGCGGGTGTGCAGGGAAGAAAATTGAAATCTCCGATCATAATATGACCTACATTCTCCGGGTGAAAAGCGTCAACATCCTTTTCAGGCTTTATAAGATTGAGAACCTTTTTCTCGTCAAGGTGCTTCGGCAGAGGAAGCTGGCAGAGAATACCGTTAACTGATTTATCGTTGTTAAGCTTTTCAACAAGCTCAATGAGTTCTTCTTCCTTTGTTTCTGCAGGAAGAACATATTCAAGCGAACGGATTCCGCAGAATTCACAGGCTTTTTTCTTGTTGTTTACATAAACCCTTGAAGCAGGGTCATCGCCGACGAGGATTACTGCGAGGCAGGGCTCAATTCCGTTTGCTTTAAGCTCTTTTACTTCATCAGCCACACGGAGCTTTACGGCTTCGGAAACTTCTTTACCGCTGATAATTTTATACATCTTGTTTTTCCTCGCTTTCTGCAGATTCAGCTTCAGTTGTTTTCTTGGATTTTTTTGATTTTCTTACTTCGTAAACTTCGCCTCTTGCCTCAGCTTCTTTTCTGAGTTCTTCTTCAAGGAAAAAGTCGATGCCGTCAATCGGCTTCGGGTTTTTGATGTACTTGCGAAGAAGAACAACGAGAGCGATGAAACAAACAAGTGCAAGTGCCGCGGAAATAACCTGTGAAACACGAAGCGTTGTTCCCGTGATGTAAAGGCTGTCTGTGCGAAGTCCTTCAACAACAGCTCTTTCAAGTCCGTACCATACGCCGTAGCAAAGGAAAATCTGTCCGCTGAATTTGCGGAATTTCTGACAGATGAGATAAAGCACAAAAAATCCGAGAAGGCACCAGATTGATTCGTAAAGGAAGGTCGGATGAACAGCCTTGTTCGGATCCATTGTGATTCCGTTTGCCGCGAACTCGTCCTGATGTCCGATTATGTATGTGGCAATTTTGCTGCTCCACATACCCCACGGCAAGTCTGTGTTTGTGCCGAAGGCTTCCTGGTTTGCAAAATTACCCCAACGGCCGATACCCTGACCGATGAGAAGGCTCATTGACGCCATATCAAGGAGATTCCAGAAATTCATCTTGCGGACCTTACAAACGACGAATGCGGCAGAAAGACCGCCGATTATACCGCCGTAAATTGCAAGTCCGCCTTCCCATATGGCAAATATATCAAGCGGATTGTCCTTGTAAAGATCCCATTTGAATATACAATAGTATAATCTTGCGCCGATGATGCCGAAGATCGTGCCGTAAATAAGCACATCGAGCATTTTATCAAGGCTGATTTTCCATTTGTAAGCCATTCGTCCTCCGAAGAGTACGGCGAGCAAAAAGCCGAAAGCAATAATTGCGCCGTACCAACGGATTGTAATATCTGTTCCGAAAAGCGAGAATTCCGCAAGAATTGATGAAACGTTAAAACTGTTGGAAAGACCGTTAAAAAATACTTCTACTGTATCGTGCATTTTTATCACCTCAATTGTTTGGTAAAATTACAGAAAGTGTGCTGTAGTTTTCGTCAAGAGTTTTGCTAAGAAGCTCTTTGATGTCTTCAACGGTCACCGTCTTGTAGGTTTCAAAATCTGTGAAAACGTCTTCGTCTGCAAAATATGAAACAGCCATATTGTTTGCAAGTCCGTCAACGTCATTCATTCCCATAATCATTCTGCCGTAGAGCTTTTTCTTCGTGCGTTCAAAGACTTTTTCGTCAAAACCGTTTTCGCGGAAATGTCTGATTTCTTTTTTGATTTCTTCGCTGACAGTTTTCGGGTCGTTGCTTTCGCCTGCGAAAAGTACGCACGAATAACCGAAGCCCGTGAAATATTCGAAGCCGAAGTTGTTGTTGATAAGGTTTGCATCGAAAAGTCGCTTGTAAAGGTCAGTTGACGGTCCTGAAATCATATCGAGGAGAATTTCCATCGTGATTTCTTCTTTTGCCGTTCTTTCGGGAGTGTCCCATTCCTCTTTGAATCCGAGCATAAACTGCGGAGTTGCAACTGAAAGCTTTTTCTCGCAATAGTCTGCCTTGACTTCCTTCGGCTCTTCAATAATCTTTCTCTGTGCCATTTTACCTTCAACGGGTTTAAGCACCTTGTCCGCAACCACAAGAACCTCTTCAACTGTTGTGTTGCCTGCAACGGCAAGCACCATATTGTTGAGGTTGTAGAAATTGTTGTAGCAATCGTAAAGCATATCTGCCGTAATCTGTGCAATTGATTCCTGCGTTCCTGCAATGTCAATTCTTACAGGCAGATTGTGATACATATTGCGAAGGCAGTTGAACATAACTTCCCAATCGGGAATGTCCTTATACATATCGATTTCCTGACCGATGATGCCCTGTTCCTTTTCAACTGTTGCCTGAGTGAAATACGGATTCTGAACAAAATCGAGGAGAATTTCAAGATTTTCTTTGAAATTGCCCGAGCAGGAGAAAAGATAGCCTGTTCTGTCAAAGCTTGTATAAGCGTTGGCGGATGCGCCTGTTTTTGCAAATCTTTCAAAAGCGTCAAGGTCTTCGCTTTCAAAAAGCTTGTGCTCAAGGAAGTGTGCCGTGCCTTCGGGAATTTCTCTGAAGGAGCCGTCTTTTGTTTCAATCATCGTGTCGATTGAACCGTACTTAGTTGCAAAAATTGCATAAGTGCTTGCGTATCCTGCCTTGGGCATTATAAGAATTTTAAGACCTGACGGGTGGTCGATATCGTAATACATCTCGCCCAGAAGTTCATTTCTGATTTCATTAATCTTCATCGTCGCTGACCTCCCCGTTGGATTTGAGCATAAACACAGTGTCAAGAGTAATTGTCTTTGCGACCTCGACAACCTGAGATTTTTCAACTTCGTTTATTTCCTCAACGTAAGCCTCGGGTGTCTTGAGTGATTCCCTGAAAATCTGAGAGGAATACCACGCGCAGATTGATTCGGGCGTGTCGTTGTTGCTGATGATTGAATCTGTAATGCTCTTGATTGAAGAAGTGAAATCTTCATCAGAGAAATCACCCTTTGCAACAAGTGAAAGCTGATTCAGAATTTCATTTCTTGCCTTTTCTTCGTTAATGTCTTCAATACCGCTTTGTACCATAACGATACCCTTTGAAGAGAAGAATGCGGCCGAGCAATAGTAACAAAGGCTCATTTTTTCACGCACAACGGAGAAAAGCTTTGAATATGTGCCGCCGCCGAAAATGTCAACGGCAATTCGCATCGGGACGGAATTATCGTATTCGTCAGCCATACCTGTGCGGAAGCCCATAACGAGCTTGCCCTGCTTGATAGGCATTTCTTCGCAGACGTATTCGGGCTGATTGACTTCGTTTACGAAAACCGTGTTGATTTTTGCAACATCTCTTTCAATAGAACTGAAACGTTTTTTGAGCATATCGGCAACGGGCGCAACGTCCATACTTCCGACCATTGTGACCTGAATTGTGGCCCTGCAAAGAACTTCTTTCCATGCAGAGTAAATCTCTTCGGGTGTGAGCGCCTGAACTTCATCAACAGAGCCTAAGCGGTTGATGCTGTAAGCCTCATCCCTGAACATTATTTCTTCGCAACGCATAAGTGCATAACGGCGCTTGTCGTTCATTTCATTTTCAATAGCTTCAATAAGAAGTCGTTTTTCCTGCTCAACGATGTCAGCGGGGAAGCTTTCGCCCTCGGTAAGAGGGTCGAAAATCATATCCGTAAGAAGCTGGACACATTCGAGCGCAACCGTATCTCCGTCAAGGGCGAAGCGGTCATCGATAGCTGTGAGGTTAAATGAAAGAATCTGTGACTCGCCGCGCTTGAGCACGCCTGCGGAAACAGATGCACCGTAAAGCTCGTCAAGCACACGGTTGAGGGTTATATAATCGGGATATTTTGCACATCTTCTGTGAAGGATGAAGGGGAGAAGTGCCCTTGCGGATGTGCCTGAATCAAGCGGCATAGCCATACTGATATTAATTCGGCAGGTCTTGAATTTGTCAGTGCTCTGCGCACAGAGGCGTACGCCGTCAGCGATGTTTTCAAAATGCATAAAAACACAACCTTAAATTGAATTTTACAATATTTAAATTAGTATACCACAAACTTGACGGAAATAAAAGTGTTTAAGAAAAATATTACCACATACTTTCAGCAATTTAAAAGCAAATCATTGTTGAAGTTTTAATATATGTGTGTTATAATGCTCTCATAGGAAGTGTCGGTATGACACTTCTAAAAATTCAGGGAGGATTTATAATGAAAAAGGTTTTTTCAAAAATTACAGCAGCTCTTCTTGTTGTTATGATGTTGTTCAGCATCGTTCCCGTAATGGGCTTGGAGCTTTCAACACAGGCAGCAGAGAAGGTAACATTTTCGTTGAACCTTGCAAGCGAAACAAGCACACAGGTTGTTCTTACTGTTAAGCTTGACAGCGGCAGCTTCGGTGCAGTTGACTTTGGCGTTACATACAATGCAACCAAGGTTAAAAAGTGTACAAAGATTGAAGGTAATGTTGATATCGCTCTTGGCGGCGGTGTTCAGCAGTTCTATGCTCCGACAGGTCTCGGCAGTATTGCTATTGAACCGGCTTACGACAAAGCAGGCAGCGTTATTGCAACTTACACATTTGAAAAAGTTTCCGGCAAGGATATTTCAAAGGATGACTTTGCTCTCAGAGTTTCAAACTGTGACGATGCTAATGGTAACAAAGCAGATTACAGCGTAAGAAACAATCTTCCGTCCGGTGAAATAACGACAAAGTCGACTACATCAACAACAAAGTCAACAACTTCAACTACGAAGTCGACCACATCAACAACAAAGTCAACAACTTCAACTACGAAGTCGACTACATCAACAACAAAATCAACTACAACAACTACAACAAAACCGACATCAACAACAGCTACAACACCGACAACGCTACCGTCTTCAACAGAATCAACTTCAGCAAGCACAGTACCGACTGTAAGCAACGGCAAGTGCGGTGACAATGCAGAATGGTTCTTTGACGAAACAACAGGAACGCTCATTATCTCAGGCTCAGGCGATATGTGGGATTACTCCGCAGTTGAGCCTGAATGGGTAACAAAGCATGGCATTTACATTAAGGAAGTTACAATCAGCTACGGTATCACAGGTATCGGTGCAGGCAGCTTCAAGAATTGCCTCAACCTTGAAACAGTTTATATCCCGTCTACTGTAGTAAGAATCGGTGCGGGTGCTTTCGACGGTTGCTACAACCTCAAAAATGTATATTACGAGGGGACAGAAGAAGATTTCAGAAATCTTTTCCCGCAGGCAGAATCAATCTTCGGCTCAGCTGCTAACTTCAATTTCGATTCTTCAATTGTTGTTGACAGCGATCAGTATGAAGATTTGACAAAACCTGAAGATAATGAGCCTGCAACTCTCTTTGACAAGCTCAATATCGACAAAAACACTTTATTTATCATCATTGCAGTTATTGTTCTTCTTATCATCGTTGCTTGTGTACTCCTTGTTCTTAAAAGCAAGAAGAAAAAGGCACCGGCAAAGGAACAGAACGTGAATGCTGAAGAGGAACCGCTCCAGTATCAGGATCCGAATCAGTATCAGCAGTACCGGAAGTATCAGGATCAGAACGATGATCAGGACAATCAGAAGTAATAATACCTTCGGAAACAATAAAACAGGTAGCCTTCGGGTTACCTGTTTTTTCCTTTGTAATAATCTTACGTCTTGACAAAAAACGTCTTTTATCATATTATTTAGAAGAACTTTTCAGCAGAGGATGAGTAAAAATGAAAGAATACTTTTCTCGTGTCAGAGAAAACTGTAAAACATGGGAAATCATCGTTTGGTGGATTTTCCGCGTACTTATGATTTATGCGTTGATTGCAAGTATAATCGGCTTTAAAAACGGTACAAGGGAAATGGCAGACATTACGCAGGTTCTTGCAAACTTTGCGGCAATGTTTGCCTGGGAAATTATGATGATGTTCCCGAAGAATACACTTTTCCGTAACGTTCCTTCATACATTCAGCTTCTTATTACGTTTATGGCTTTCTGCGGTTCGTTCGGCGGTAAATTCCTTAATTTCTACTATGACCTCAGCTGGTGGGATTCAGGTATGCACTTCCTCAACAGCGGACTTGCCGTGCTTATCGGATATGAAGCGATAGTTGCGATGCAGAAAAGAGATAAGAAAGAATGCTCAGTTGCAATCGTGGTGTTTGCATCGTTCGGATTTGCACTTTTCTCGACAATCTGTTGGGAGCTTTTTGAGTTCTTCGCAGATCAGTTTATGTGTAACCCTGAAACAGGAGCTATCGGCGATGCACAGCATTGGTGTTATGAGCTTGCTGTAGGTACACAGAAGGAAGCAACTCTGTTTGACCCGATTTATCCTGAACGTTGGCCGATTATGGACACAATGGCAGACACTGTTCTCAATGCAGCAGGTGCTGCAATCGGTTGGGTTGTCCTTAAAATTTTCCCGTTCCATCACAAGGGTAAGAATGACATCAACAAGCAGATTGCTCAGCTTAACGCAAAGCCTGAAAAGAAAACAAAGAAAGAAACAGTTACAAAATAAAAACAGAGGATTGGTTGCAACCGCGACCAATCCTTTTTTATCTGTTAAGTTCATCAATTACAACATCATGAAAATGGCAGATTTCAATTTCGCAGGAATTAAGAAGCGAAACAATTCTTTCTGCGGTGCTTTTGCTGACGGAAACGTCGGCAAACGTAGAAAGAGGGGCGCCGTTTTCTGTGTCTTTTGCTTCAATTCCGTATGTAAGAATGAAATTTCCGTCGTCAAGAACAAGTGCACCTTTTGTAATTGAATATAAAGCTTTCATAATAAACCTTCCAATAATGTGAATTAAATTCACGTATCGCTAATATCATACACCCGATACAGAGAGTTGTCAATATAGTTTGTGTTTTTTTGCAATAACGACGAAACTAAAATGCAAATAAAAGCGAATGGAACAGAACCTTGTCGTAAAAAGTATTTTCGAAGCATTCAATTGTTGCGTTTTTATGTTTTGTGAAAAGAGGAATATAAAAGCCTGATTTGTCGATTGATGAAGAATAAAGGCAAGCGGAATTCTTATGTACACTAAATGCAGAAAAAATTATTCTCTGCAAACCAAATGTTGTAGAATATCCCTTAACGGTATATTTGTTGTTTCAAACATTCAGATTGTCAGTTTCACCAAACACAGTTCAGATATAACTTGAAAAAAAGCTGCTTTTGTGGTATCATATAAAAGTCACAGGAGGTGTGATTATGCATTTGCAGGAATCGGGCGAAATGTACCTTGAATCTATATATGTATTAACAAATCGGAGTAACGCAGTGCGTTCAATAGATGTGTGTGAATATATGGGATATTCAAAGCCGAGTGTCAGCCGTGCGATCGGACTTCTCAAAAACGGCGGATATGTGACCGTTGATGCGGAGGGTCACCTCAGCCTGACGGAAGTCGGCAAGGATGTTGCGGAGAAAATCTATCAGCGTCACACAATGCTTACGGAATTGCTTGTGCGCCTCGGTGTTTCAAAGGATGTTGCATCGGAGGACGCGTGTAAAATCGAACACGTTATAAGCGAAGAAACTGTTGCAGCGATAAAGAATTATGTTGAAAATTGTGAGTGATTGTTTTGAAATATTCAGTTGACAGAATTGAAGAAGGTTTTGCTGTCTGTGAGGATGAAAACGGAAAGACGGTAAATATTGAAATAGGTAAACTTCCCGAAGGTGTGAAAGAGGGCGACCTTATTTCAATTGATAACGGAGAAGCTGTTATTCTTACAGAAGAAACGGAAGAAAGAAGAAAAAAACTTGCAGAAAAAAGAAGAGCACTTTTTGAAAGAAAGAGAAGGAGAGTCGATTAAGACTCTCCTTGGTTTTTGTAACCAAACCCTTTATAATGCTTCTTCTTTCTGCTTGTCGGCAGACCGTGAGAGATTTTCGGGAAGCTGTTGTCACTGTCCGCTGTCGGCTGAATGTTATATGTGCCGTATTTGTGCAGGATTTCGTCGCAGGTTTCGGGCTGACCGTAAACTGCCTCATCAATTTTGCGGTAAACCCTGTTGTTTTTGTTATCCATAATATCACCCGTATTAGTGTTAGTTATATGTTGCAGAAAATTCAATCAAATCAATAGAAACAATAAAAATAGACTTGCTATTATTCCAGAATTGGAATATAATATAAACAATAATTTGTTGAGGTGAAGATTATGTTATCTTTTATGACTGCTAATGAAGCTGCTGAAAAATGGAATATATCTCACAGACGAGTTATAACTCTTTGCAGAGAAAACCGTATTAAAAATGCCGCAATGTTAGGAAACATGTGGATTATCCCTATTGAAGCAACCAAACCCGAGGATGCCCGTACTGTACGCTACTGTAAACCGGAAGAAAAATTAGTTAAACCATTTCTTAAATGGGCGGGCGGTAAAAGCCAACTTTTAAAAGAAATCGAAAAATTTTATCCGTTTGGTGATTCTAACTTTACAAAATATGCGGAGCCTCTTGTTGGAGGCGGTGCGGTTTTGTTTGATATTCTCAGCAAATACGATTTAAAAGAAATTTATATTAGCGATACAAATGCTGAACTTATAAACACATATAGAATTATAAGAGATGATGTTGAAAATCTTATTGACTTATTAAGCGAAATGCAGAAAGATTTTGTTCCTCTTGATGATAAAAACAGAAAAGAATATTATTATGTCAAGAGAGAAAAGTTCAATAAATTAAAGGAAGAAAGTATTTTTGATACAGAACAGGCTTCGCTGATGATTTTCTTGAATAGAACTTGTTTTAATGGACTTTATCGAGTAAATAAAAAAGGGCAGTTTAATGTTCCCATAGGTTCTTATAAAAATCCGTTAATTTGTGATGAGAAAAATCTCAGAGCGGTTTCAGAAAAACTTAATTATGTAAAGATTGTTTGTGGTGACTACACAGAATCAGCGGAATTTATTGATGAACACACTTTTGTGTATTTTGATCCACCGTATAGACCTTTAAACAGCACATCCGGGTTTACAGCATATACGGAAGATGCTTTTGATGATGATGAGCAAATTAAACTTTCAAATTTTGTTGATGATATGGACAAAAAAGGTGCTAGGATTGTGGTAAGCAATTCCGATCCTAAAAATGCAGATGAGAATGATGATTTCTTTGATAAAATTTATTCTGCTCATACAATATCTCGAGTTAATGCATCGAGAATGATTAATAGTAACAGCAAAAACAGAGGTAAAATTAAAGAACTTTTGATTTCAAATTTTTGAGGAGAAACGATATGAGAGATTTTAATGCTTGGTTAGCAGGATTCCGTGATAGTATAGCGGACTATGGTTACTATATAGATTTTGAAAAGGTATATAGAAATGTGGATGCAATTAAGGTGGAACTTAATATCTTAAATTCTCTTGTCGGTTCGAAGAATATTGAAGAGGATTTTGAAACTCTTATTAAAAAATATCCTGAAGTGTTGAAATGCATTCCTTTGCTTTTGGCTGTCAGAGCAAATGAAATTTATGCTATTGATAAAGAAGGTGCCTTTACATACACATTTAACAGGCAGACTCTTTCAGTTGAACAGTACAAAACTTTTATGAGAAAAACCGGTCTGTTCGATTTAATCGAAAATCACATAATCAGCAATCTTGTTGACTATGCCACAGGTGTAGAAACCGGCCTTGATTCTAATGGTCGTAAAAATCGTGGCGGACATCTTATGGAAGATTTAGTTGAAAGCTTTATTCAAAAAGCTGGCTTTATTAAAGATGTTAATTATTTTAAAGAAATGTATATTCACCAGATAATTGACAAATGGGATATAGATTTATCTGCCATTTCAAATAAAGGAAAAATGGAAAAGCGTTTCGATTTTGTAATTAAAACACCTGACATGATTTATGGTATCGAAACTAATTTCTATAGTAGTGGTGGAAGTAAATTAAACGAAACTGCACGTAGCTACAAAACTCTTGCCTGGGAAACCGAAGAAATTGATGGTTTTACGTTTGCTTGGTTTACTGATGGAAAAGGTTGGGCAAGTGCACGAAATAACCTTGAAGAAACTTTTGACGTTATGCAGCATATCTACAACATTAAGGATTTAGAAGATGGAGTAATTAGTGAGGTCTTTAAATAATGGCAAAGAAAATAACCAAATGGGAACCCGAAGATTTTGAACTTGAAATGACAACTCACTGGTCTTTTCCAAAACGAGGAGATTGGGCAACACATGATGCAAAGTGGAGAGGTAACTGGTCACCATATATTCCAAGAAATATAATGCTTCGTTATTCAAAAGAAAATGATTTGATTCTTGACCAATTTGCAGGTGGAGGAACTACGCTTGTTGAAGCCAAACTTCTTAACAGAAACATAATCGGTGTTGATGTAAACGATGTTGCACTTGCTCGTTGTAAAGAGAAAACTGAGTTTGAACACGAAGGTGCGAACGGGAAAGTTTATATCCGAAAAGGTGACGCAAGAAATCTTGATTTTATCCCTGACGGAAGTATTGATTTGATTTGCACACATCCGCCGTATGCAGATATCATTAAATATAGCGAAGATATACCTGAAGACTTATCTATATTGAAAGTTAAAGATTTCCTCGAAGAAATGAAAAAGGTGGCTGTAGAGAGTCATCGTGTTCTGAAGAAAGACAAATTCTGTGCCATCCTTATGGGCGATACACGCCAAAAAGGACATATGATACCGATGTCTTTTGACGTTATGCGAATCTTTGAGGATGCTGGTTTTAAATTAAAAGAACTTATTATAAAAGAACAACATAACTGTAAGGCAACCGGTTATTGGAAAACAAACAGCGTGAAATATAACTTTTTGCTAATCGCACATGAATATTTATTTGTATTCAAAAAGTAATATAAATAGTTTAATTCTTTTATCATATCAAAAATTCACAAATAAACTTGACAAATACTGAAAATTATAGTATTATACGTCATTATAACTCAACGGGCGTGAACATATAATCACGTCCGTTGGCATATTATTTAGCATAATTATATAGGAAAAAGGAGGGTTTGTTATGGATTCTTTGATCCCCTGGTTGGATCCGTTCCGTCAGGTCACGTTTCCTGCACTGATAATCAAGATTCTTCTGGCTGTGTTTTTCGGCGGACTTATTGGTCTTGAACGCGGACAAAAGCACCGTGCAGCGGGCAGCCGTACTTATATGATTGTCTGTCTCGGTGCGGCACTTACCATGGTACTAAGCCAGTATGAAGCAAACCTTCTTTCGGGACTCTGGGCAGAAATTGCAGATAAAGTGGGAATCAAAACGGATGTTTCGCGTTTCGGAGCACAGGTTATCAACGGAATCGGTTTCCTTGGTGCAGGTACAATCATCGTTACGGGACGTCAGGAAGTAAAGGGACTTACAACTGCGGCAGGCCTCTGGGCCTCGGCTTGTATGGGTCTTGCAATCGGTGCAGGGTTCTACGAATGTGCTGTTTTTGGCTTCCTTCTTATTCTCATCACAACAACTATTTTCAACAAGCTCGGTGCGTGGGTAATTGCCAACGCAAGGAATATGGATCTCTATGTTGAGTTTGACAGAATGGATAATCTCGGCGAAATTATCAGCACAATCAAAGCCCTGAATATTCAGATTTTTGACGTTGATACACAGCGAGAAAAACAGTCCAACGGTGTTGTTATCGGTGCGGTTATATCGATGGGACTTCCGAAGGGCGAAACCCATTCTCACGTAATGTCAAAAATTTCAAAGCTCGATTATGTCACTCTTGTTGACGAAATATAAGGGAGGGTGAAGAATGCTTGGTTTTCTTGATTTTTTAAGAGATGTTACAACCGTTTCCGTGCTCTTCCGCCTTTTCCTTGCCGTTATGTGCGGCGGTATAATCGGTATAGAGCGAGAGCATAAGCGCCGTCCCGCAGGCTTCCGTACCCATATTCTTATCTGCCTCGGTGCATCAATGACAACTCTTACGAGCCAGTTTTTGTTTTACGACCTGAACCTTTATACGGATATCGGCAGACTTGGTGCGCAGGTTGTTGCGGGTATCGGTTTTATCGGTGCAGGTGCAATCATCGTAACAAAACGACGTCAGGTTAAGGGCCTCACAACTGCGGCAGGTCTTTGGACTTGCGCGATTATCGGACTTGCAATCGGTGCCGGATATTATGAAGCGGCTGTAATTGCAACGCTTGTCATTGTTATTGCTGAAATATTTTTTGTCAAGTTTGAATATTGGGTTCTTGTGAACTCAAGAAATCTCAATATTTATGTTGAGTATGAGGATAACGAAAATCTTGATAACGTTATCCGCCTAATCAAGGGTTACAGAATCGTTATCATTGACCTTGAAATTACAAAATCGGGAAATAATGCCTGTGCGATTTTCCAGCTTCAGCTTCCTAAAAAGATTTCGCATGATAAGATTATGACGGCAATTTCAACGGCTGAAGGAATTGTTTCCGTTGAGGAATTATAATTTTGTGTTGTAAAATTTCTTTTGATGTAGTATCATCTTTTCGGAGGCGATACTATGACACATAAAGAACTTTTTTCAGACGCAAGATGGATATGCCCAAAGAGTGACGCCGACGCGGCTCTTTTTCGTGCTGAATTTATAAACAATAAGGCTCAGTCTGCAGAAATAACAATCTGCGGATTGGGCTATTTTATTTTGTATATCAACGGACAGCGTGTGAGCGAGGATGAATTTGCTCCTGCCTATACTGACTATCACAACCGTCCGGATATGGTACTTTCCTATCCTTTGAATGACGTTTTTTCACACAGAATTCACGTAATGAAATATGACATTACAAAGTACCTGCGCGAGGGCGAAAATGTTCTCGGCGTAATGGTCGGCGGCGGATTTTATCATCAGCTTTTAAGAAAAGGCGAAGGAAATGTCAGCTACGGAAAAATCAAGCTCTGCTATAAAATTGATTTCGAAGATGGTACCCAGCTTCTTTCCGATGCAAACACACTTTATAAAAGAGGATTTTTTGTTAAGTCAAATCTTTTCCACGGTGAGCATCACGATTTTTCAAGATTCGACAGAAAGTGGAATACTCTTGACGCACAGAAGCACGGTTGGGCAAGACCCGATATCGTAACACCGCCTCTGAGCGATTATCTTGTTCAGACCTGCCCGTCGGACAAGGTTGTTGAAACTCTGAAGCCCGAGCTTGTCAAAGAAACCGATACATATAACGTATATAAGGTTGAAAGAAATGTAACGGGTTATCCTGTCCTTCGCTGTAAGAACTCGGGTGAGCACCTTTGGTATGAATGTGCAGAGGAGCTTGACGAAAATCTTGATATTGACAATACATCCGTCGGCTACGGTGAGCAAAGACAGCGTTATTTTGCAATAACGGACGGTATAGGCGAACTGTATCATCCTTATTTCGCGTGGCACGGTTTTCAGTATTTTGCAGTCAGCAATAACTGTGAGGTCGCAGAGGTACGCGTTATTCATACGGATATAGATGTCACATCATCATTTGAATGCAGCGATGAAACACTCAATTGGTATTACAAGGCTTTTGTGAATACACAGCTCGGCAATACTCACGGCTGTATTCCGTCAGACTGTCCGCATCGTGAACGCCTCGGATATACGGGTGACGGAATGCTTACCTGCGATGCCGTTATGACAGAGTTTGACGCAGAAGCAATGTACAGGAAATGGATTGAGGATATAAAAGACTGTCAGGATAAGCTGACAGGTCACGTTCAGCACACAGCACCCTTCGGCGGCGGTGGCGGCGGTCCGGCGGGTTGGGGCGGCGCGATGATAGTTGTGCCGTATAATTTCTACCGTCACTACGGTGATGTTGAAGCACTTAAAGAAATTTATCCCAATATGGCAAAGTTCGTTGAATATATGGAAAGCCGTTGCGAGGACGGGCTTATTGTCCGTGAAGAAAAGGACGGCTGGTGCCTCGGCGACTGGTGTACTCCTGAAAAGGTTACGATTCCCGAACCGTTTGTCAATACGACACTCTATATAATCCAACTTAAAATGCTTGTTCAGCTCTGCAAAGTTATCGGTATTGATACAGCAGATTATGAAAAGATGATTGCAGAGCATACAGAAGCCGTCAAGAAGGCGTATGCTGACGGCGACGGAAGCTTCCTTTCCTGTCTTCAGGGTGCAGATGCTTTTGCTGCAGAGTGCGGAGCAGGGGACGAGAGAACGATTGCTAATCTTATAGAAAAATACACATCGCTTCAGCAGTTTGATACGGGTATTTTCGGCACGTTAAGCCTTCTCAATGTTCTTTATTCATCAGGCAACGGTAATCTTGCAACCCCGCTTCTTGCAAACAAAAACACGGTTTCATTTGAAACTATGCGAAAAGCAGGTGCTTCTACAATCTGGGAAAACTGGAATGCTGAATCGTCACATTCTCACCCGATGTTCGGCGCAAGCACGGTTTATCTTTTCAGGGATCTTCTCGGTATTAAGCAGACCGAAAACTCAGTAAGATACAATGAAGTGATAATTGAACCCGTTTTTGCAGATTGCCTTGATTTTGCAAAGGGACATATTACTACTCCTAACGGTGAAATTTGCGTCGGTTGGAAACGCGAAAACGGCTGTATTTCGGTTGAAGTCGATATTCCTGATGGTGTCAATGCAAAATTCAGTTACGGTGAAAACAAAGTTTCACTTGTTAGCGGTTTGAATATCTTTAATATATAAACAAAAATCCCTGACTCGCTGAGTCAGGGATGATTTTTATTCAAAAAGCGGAGTAGAGAAATATCTCTCTGCTGTGTCGGGAAGGACGGTGACAACCGTTTTACCCTTGCCGAGTTTTTTTGCGAGTTTCATTGCGGCTGCAACGTTTGTACCGCTTGAAATTCCGCACATAATGCCTTCCTTTGAAGCGAGGTCACGTGCCGTCTGCAAAGCCTCTTCGTCCTTGATAATACAAACATCATTGTAAATTGAAGTGTTGAGGATTGCCGGGATAAGTCCGTCACCGATACCCATCTGAATGTGAGTGCCGATTGAGCCGCCTGAAAGGATTGCAGCGTGTTCAGGCTCAACAGCCCAGATTTCGATGTCAGGATTTTTCTCCTTAAGAGTTTCGCCGATACCCGTGATTGTACCGCCGGTGCCGATACCCGAGCAGAAGCCGTGAATCGGTCCGTCAACCTGATTGAGAATCTCAACACCCGTCTGTTCACGCTGAATTGCAACGTTTGCGGGGTTTTCAAACTGCTGAGGAACGAAAACGTTCGGATTTTCGTCACGCATCTTAAGAGCGAGCTTAAGACATTCGTCAATGCAGTCACCGATATTGCCCGCGTCGTGAACGTAAATAACTTCCGCACCGTAATGCTCAACGATTTTTCTTCTTTCTTCGCTGACGGAATCGGGCATGATGATAATAGCCTTGTATCCTCTTACTGCGCTGACGAGCGCAAGTCCGATTCCCTGATTGCCGCTTGTCGGCTCAACGATAATTGTATCTTTGTTGATTACGCCGCGTTTTTCAGCATCAACAATCATATTATATGCAGTTCTTGTTTTGATTGAACCGCCGACATTAAGACCTTCGTACTTAACGAGGATTTCAGCACTGTCGGGGTCAACCATATTTGCGAGTCTTATAAGAGGTGTGTTACCCATTGCCTCCAAAACATTGTTATAAATCATTTGAACTACTCCTGAATGAAATACATTTTTATTATAATATGCCGTGTGTAAAATCCTGACACTGTCAGAACAAAAATCAATGTAGTATACCATAAAAGTTTTTTAATATCAATATTTAAATGAAATTTTTTCATAGCTGTTTATTGACAGGTCTTTTTTATTGTGGTAGAATGGCTTGCATTTTTGATAAGGCAGAACAATATAAATATAATCGGGAGGTAGGTTATGAAAACAACAAAGAAAGCAGTAAGATTTATTGCGCTCGTGCTTGTGCTGATTATGGTTGCGTCCGTTTCGCCCTTGAATGCGGTTGCACTTAAAAAGACGGTTCCGTCAGAAAGTGTGGGGCACGCACTCGTTATCAAGAGCGACAATCTTACAGTAGCCAGAAGAAAAACAATTCAGATGACAGCGACGGTAACAAATGTTGAAGAACAGCCTGTAATATATTGGGCATCAACAGATGAAAGCATCGCAACTGTTGACCACAACGGTGTGGTAAAAGGTATTTCGGTAGGTGTCGTTACAATTGCGGCGGCAACTGTTGTTGATGGCGAAGTTCTCAGCGGCGAGTTTACAATCAATGTTGTAAGACAAAACAACTTCCTCAGAAATCTTCTTGAGGATAAGCAGGTACTCAGCTATCAGTACAGCTATATTGACGATTATTATTACACAAACGATAAGGATGCATGGCAGTATAATTTCGGTTTCGGTAAGATTTACGACTTTGTTTCACCCTACATTCTTCTTGAGTACGACTATATCCGTGTTTTCTTTACTTATGAGAACAAGGATTGGATGCTCCAGATGTGGAAGGGTCAGTACGGACTTGTTTTCTACGGCGGTGAAGTCGGAATTTACACTAAAGAGCACTCAGATAAGGGAATCAATGAGTGGACATTCTTCAACTGTCCTGAAGAGGAAGACTGGCTTAATATGGAAATGACTCTCTGGCACGAGGATATAAACGGAAACTGGAACCGTGAATTTACAAGAGCGTATGACAAATACTGGTGGTGTACAGGATTCAAGAACGGACATCTCCGTCAGGAGGAGCCGGCAGACGAACTTCGCCTGACAGGTCGTATTACGTTTAAGGACAAAGAAATGGCAAAGCTTGTTGCAGACGGACTTGCAGAGTGCGGTCTTGCAAAGGCTGGCAGCAAGGCTGCGATGGGAGTTGACTCAATTTACGTTGACGGCAACGATATTCATTTCAGCTGGCAGAATATTTCCGAAGCAGAAAGCACAATGTTTATCAAGGTAAGCACAGGTGTTCTCGGTTCGCTTCTTGTTCTTCCTTTTGCTCCGATAATTCTTCCGTTTGTCGGTGCTTATGCAGTTCTTGTTCTTCTCACATCAGCACTTCTTTAATTTGATAAATGTTTTTTAAAAGACCGCTTCACGCGGTCTTTTGGCTTTTTTAAGAAAAATCCAATTTGGTGTGTTTGATGAACACTAACATTTGCACTCTTGTAATTTACCTTAGTTTCTTTTATAATGTACTCAGAAAATAAAGAAGGTGTAAAGATGAATCCTTTCGTTCGTCCGATTGTAAAGATAATAGACAAAGAACTTCATAAACCGAAAAAAGGTGACGGAAAAACCGTGTACCTTCCTCCGTTATTGTTTATAATCGGAATTGTGTGTACGGCGGTACTCTTGATTCCTGCTTTATTGGGATTCTTTGTACTGAAATCAATCGGAGGCGGGGTTGGATTTCTTGTTATGGCGTTATTGTCGTCTTCAATGATTGTCGGATATTTTAACCAACGTATTTACTACGACGAAAGCGGGTTTGTTTCAAAAACTTTTTTTGGAAAGAAACGAACATTTTTGTATTCTGATATAGAATATATTTCAGGCAGATTTGAAAATGATACCAAAATTATCGCTAAAGGTAAAAAGATTCATCTCGATGAAATTGCGATAGGAAAAATTGAATTTATCGCTTTTGCAGAAAAACAGTATCAAAAAATAAATTGCGGAAAATCGATTCCTCAAAAGAAAAAAACCTCGAAATTTGCCTTTGTTTTTAAAGGTAATGTCCGCAATCCGGGTACGCATATTTTTGTTTATGCCTTGATACCATCGCTTTTTCTGACTGTAATTGCGTTTGCTCTTTTTTATAATCAACCTACGGAAATGGATTCGCTTGAGTTTAAAACCGTAACGGTACAAAGCTACAGAATAAAAGGTGACGAAATTCAGCTTGATATTGACGGTTTTGAAACCAGGCCGTATCTGCGCGGTTATGAACAGACGATAACTGATTATAATGGTTTTGTTTCTTTGCTTAACAACAAATCAGAATTTGAAATCGGATATGAAACGTTTGTTGATGACCGTGTAACTAAATACAGAATTGAATATGTAAAGGATAAAAACGGTACGGTTTATACCACTCCCGAAGATTATTATAGATTCTATCAGTCTGAACAGAAAGTTTTAGTTAACTTCATTTTGTGTTTAATTGCTGTGTGGTTATTATACGTTGGTTTTGTGATCTATGTCGGAAGAAATCCGAGAAAATTCAAGCCTGAATTTGTACACAAATTCTTTAAAAAGGGCGATATAAAGTTTTAAAAGAAAACTCTGCGTATTTTATCAGGATACGCAGAGTTTTTGTATAGTGTAGCTGTTGATAAGGACGACTTGCTCAAACAGTGAAGAATAATATTTTGCAGAGAAAAATCCTTGTTATATATGTGGTAAAGTGCAGGGGCTTTATTTCGTATATTGAAAAAACACCTCGATAAATTCGGGTTTGTGGCGCAGAATATTCAATTAACATCGTAGGGGCGACCATCGGTCGTCCGCGAAAAATCTGCGTAATTCAACGGACGCGCAATGCGCGCCCCTACGAACAAGATTCAGGCAACTGCGTAGGGGACGACATCCTCGACGTCCCGTTGAAACACACGCAATTTTTCGGGACGGGAAACCCGTCCCTTACGACCAATGTTCTGAATTCGTGCCCGTAGGGGAACATATTATGTTCCCGTAAAAAATTGATCAAAATTAAGTGACAGATAATATCTGCCACTACGAACAAGATTCAATTATCTGCGTAAGGGACGACGTCATCAATGTCCTGCAATTTGATTCATCAGATAAACTGGAAAAATATGCAGAAAATTTGGATTTATGCAGTAATTATGAATAATATTCAAAAACAGAAATGCAACGGAAAATATGTGAAAATTTCTTACATCAAATTTGCCTGAAAGTGTTGAAATCAGGCGAAAAAAGTGTTATATTTATATGAACTCGTAAATTTGCATAGATTATTCGCTTTCTTTTGCGGTGGCTTGTGCAGGTTTACAAAAAGTGATTTTTTATGAATTTTCTGTTGCATATTTATGCATAACGTGCTAATATATGTGCATAAACGTTGGCAGAAATGCATATTGGAGGTTTTATTATGAATAAAGAAAACATAAAGAAGGTTGTCCTTGCTTACTCAGGCGGTCTTGATACATCAATCATTATCCCTTGGCTTAAGGAAAACTACAACAACTGTGAGGTTATCGCAGTTTCAGGTAACGTTGGTCAGGCAAGCGAGCTTGAAGGTCTTGAAGAAAAGGCTATCAAGACAGGCGCTTCAAAGATTTATATTGAGGACCTTACAAAGGAATTCCTTGAGGAGTATGTATTCCCGGGTATCCAGGCAGGTGCAAAGTATGAGGATTATCTCCTCGGTACAGCTTACGCTCGTCCTCCCATCGCAAAGAGAATTGCTGAAATCGCAATCGCTGAAGGCGCAGACGCTATCTGCCACGGCTGCACAGGTAAGGGTAACGACCAGGTAAGATTCGAGCTTGCTATCAAGGCTTTTGCACCCGATATGCCCATCATCGCTCCTTGGAGAGAGTGGGACATCAAGTCACGTGAGGAAGAAATCGAATACGCTGAGGCACACAACGTTCCTCTTAAGATCAGCCGTGAAACAAACTATTCAAAGGACAAGAACATCTGGCATCTTTCACACGAAGGTCTTGACCTTGAAGATCCTGCAAACGAGCCTCTTTACAACAAGGAAGGCTTCCTGGAAATGGGCGTTTCTCCCGAAATGGCTCCCGATGTTCCGACATACGTTACAATTCACTTCGAAAAGGGTGTTCCCACAGCTGTTGACGGCGTAGAAATGGATGCAGTTTCACTCGTTGAGAAGCTCAATGAGCTTGGCGGTGCAAACGGTATCGGTCTTCTTGATATCGTTGAAAACAGACTTGTTGGTATGAAATGTCGTGGCGTTTATGAAACACCGGGTGGTGCAATCCTCTACAAGGCTCACGAGGTTCTTGAAACAATCACACTTGATAAGGAAACGGCACACTACAAGGCACTCGTTGCTCAGAAGCTTGCTGAACTTACATACAATGCACAGTGGTATACACCGCTTACAGATGCTATCCTTGCTTTCGTTAAGGAAACACAGAAGACAGTTACAGGTGACGTTAAGCTCAAGCTTTACAAGGGCAACATGATCAATGCAGGTGTTACATCACCGTTCTCACTCTATGATCCCGAGATTGCAACATTCGACGAGGATAACGTTTACAATCAGGCTGATTCAGCAGGATTCATCAACCTCTACGGTCTTCCCATCAAGGTTTATGCTAAGATGAAGGCTAAGAATAACCTTAAATAATCAATTAATCAATTCGGAGAAGTTACTATGGAAAAAATGTGGGCAGGAAGATTCCAGAAGGCTCTTGATAAAGAGGCTGACGATTTCAACTCTTCCATTCATTTTGACTGCAAAATGTATAAGCAGGATATCACAGGCTCAATGAAGCACGCGGCAATGCTTGCTATGCAGGGCATTATCAGCGATGACGACTGTGATAAGATAACCGCAGGTCTTCAGTCTATTCTTGACGACCTTAACAGCGGTGACCTTGCTTTTGACATGGACGCTGAAGATATTCATATGTTCGTTGAATCCGAGCTTACAAAGCGTATCGGCGACGTCGGCAAAAGACTTCATACGGCAAGAAGCCGCAACGACCAGGTTGCGGTTGATATCCGTCTTTTCCTTCGTGACGAAACAAACGAGATTATAGCACTTGTCAAAAAGCTTCTTGCGGCAATTCTTGTTCAGGCAAAGGCTCACAAGACTTCTATTCTTCCGGGATATACACACCTGCAGAGAGCACAGCCGATTACATTTGCGCACCATCTTCTTGCTTATGCAATGATGTTTACACGCGATATCGGCAGACTTGAGGACGCAATGAAGAGAATGAACTATTCTCCGCTCGGCTCATGTGCTCTTTCAGGTACTACATATAACACAAACCGTGAATTCGTTGCTGAGGCTCTCGGCTTTGACGGCATTACTCTTAACAGTATCGACGGCGTTTCCGACCGTGATTTCTGCGTTGAGCTTATAGCGGCTTATTCAACAATTATGATGCACCTTTCACGTTTCTCGGAGGAAATCATTCTCTGGTCAAGCTGGGAATTCAAGTTCATTG
The DNA here is from genome assembly GCA_045537435.1 of Acutalibacteraceae bacterium. Taxonomy (GTDB): domain Bacteria; phylum Bacillota; class Clostridia; order Oscillospirales; family Acutalibacteraceae; genus CAG-488. Next base: position 102,335 of record JAZSPL010000041.1, on the reverse strand, counting down.
AGCTTGATGACAGCTACACAACAGGCTCAAGCATTATGCCGCAGAAGAAGAATCCTGATATGGCAGAGCTTGTCCGCGGAAAGACGGGACGTGTTTATGGTGATCTTTTCACAATGCTCACGGTGCTCAAGGGTATTCCGCTTGCTTATAACAAGGATATGCAGGAAGACAAGGAATGTATCTTTGACAGCATTGACACCGTTAAGAAGTGCCTTAAGGTGTTTGCACCTATGATTGAAACTATGACTGTGCTTACAGACAATATGTACTCAGCTGCACAGAAAGGTTTTATTAACGCAACTGACCTTGCAGACTATCTTACAAAAAAAGGTATGCCTTTCAGAAGTGCATACAAAATCGTCGGTCAGATTGTTGCATATTGCATAGATAATAATTTAGTGCTTGAAACAATGTCACTTGAGGATTATAATAAATACAGTGACCTTTTCTGCGAAGACCTCTACAAAGAAATATCTCTTGAAACCTGCGTTGCTAAAAGAATCTCTGCAGGTGGTACAGGTATTGACTCTGTTGAGAAGCAGATTGAATATGTAAGCACTTTTATCGATTGATAAAAAGGGGTGGATTATTTTATCCGCCCTCTTTTTCGAATATTGGAGGACTACAAATGGTAAACTTGAAAGGCAGAGATTTCCTTAAACTGCTTGATTTTACAAGCGAAGAAATAGGTTATCTTATCGACCTTGCCGCAGAACTTAAGGCAAAGAAAAAGGCAGGAACAGCCCACAGAATCCACGAGGGCAAGAATATTGCTCTCATCTTTGAAAAGACGAGTACAAGAACGCGCTGCAGCTTCGAAGTTGCCGCAAGTGACCTCGGTATGGGCTCAACTTACCTTGCTGAGGGCTCGCAGATAGGCAAGAAAGAAAGCATTGCAGACACAGCAAGAGTTCTTGCAGGAATGTTTGACGGAATTGAATACAGAGGCTACGGCCAGGAGCTCGTTGAAGAGCTTGCAAAGTATTCAAAGGTTCCTGTATGGAACGGTCTTACAAACGAATTTCACCCGACTCAGATATTAGCCGATTTCCTTACAATCAAGGAGCATTTCGGTTACCTTAAAGGTATAAATTTCGTCTATATGGGCGATGCCCGTTACAATATGGGTAATTCACTTATGGTTGGCTGTGCAAAGATGGGACTTAACTTCACGGCAGCCGCACCTGCAAAGTACTTCCCGGACAAGGCACTTGTTGACGAATGCCTTGAAATCGCAAAGGAAACAGGCTCTGTTATCCGCTTCTGCGAGGACCCGATTGAAGCTGTTAAGGATGCAAACGTAATTTATACGGATGTCTGGGTTTCAATGGGTGAGCCGATTGAAGTATGGCAGGAGAGAATAGACGACCTCGCACCGTATCAGGTTAATAAGACTCTTATGGATGCGGCAGCAGAAAACGTTGTGTTTATGCACTGCCTTCCCGCTTACCATGACCACAAAACAGCGGTAGGTAAGGAAATGGGCGAAAAATTCGGTCGTGACGCAATGGAGGTTACGGACGAGGTTTTCGAAAGTGAAAAATCAATCGTTTTCGAAGAGGCAGAAAACAGAATGCATACGATCAAAGCCGTAATGGCGGCGACGCTTTGACAGGTTAGTAAATAGGAGGTTTTCGGATGAAAAAAGTTTACATTGTACTTGAAGACGGCCACGTTTTTGAGGGTGAAAGATTCGGAGCTGAAGGCGAAGTAACAGGCGAGTTCGTTTTCACCACAGGAATGGGTGCTTATGTTGAAACACTTACTGACCCGACATATTACGGACAGATAGTAATGCACACTTTCCCGCTTATCGGAAACTACGGCATTATGGAAGAGGATTTCGAGAGTGACAAGTCATACATCAAGGCTTACATTGTCCGTGAATGGTGTGATGCTCCCTCAAACTTCAGATGTGAATATACTGTTGACGAGTATCTTAAAAAACAGGGAATCGTTGGTGTATGCGGTGTTGACACACGCGAAATCACACGTGTTATCCGTGATAACGGTGTTATGAATGCAAAAATCGTTGACGACCCGTCAACTGTTGACTTTGATGAACTCAAAGCTTATAAAATCACAGATGCAGTTGCAACAGTAAGCACAAAGGAAGCTTACACGGTTGAGTCAGAAGCACACAGCAAGAAGGTTGCAGTTGTTGACTTCGGAAAGACTAAGGCTACGGTTGCCGAGCTTACAAAGCGTGGTTGCGACGTAACAGTTGTTCCTTACAATACATCTGCGGATGAAATCCTCGCACTCGGTGCAGACGGTATCGTTCTTTCAAACGGTCCTGCAGATCCGAAGGATATCCCGGATGCGATTGAAGAAATTAAAAAGCTTATCGGCAAAGCTCCGATGCTCGGTATCGGTCTCGGCCACCAGCTTGCAGCCCTTGCTCTCGGCGGCGAAACAGTAAAGCTTCAGTACGGTCACCGCGGTGCAAATCAGCCGGTTAAGAGCACAGAATCAGGCAAGACTTACATCACAAGCCAGAATCACGGCTATGAAGTAGTTGCAAAGAGCCTTGACTGTGGTTTCGAAAGCTTTGTGAATGCGAACGACGGTACCTGCGAAGGTATGAAATATGCGGACAAGCTTCTTATCACAACTCAGTTCCAGCCCGAAGCTTGTATCAGCCCCTTTAACACACACTACGTTTATGACGAATTTATCACTATGATGGGAGGTAAAAACTGATGCCGCTTAATAAAGACATAAAAAAAGTACTTGTTATCGGTTCAGGTCCGATTGTTATCGGTCAGGCTGCCGAGTTTGACTATGCAGGCGCACAGGCTTGCCGTGTCCTTAAGGATGCAGGTCTTGATGTTGTTCTTGTTAACTCAAACCCCGCAACGATTATGACCGACAGCGCACTCGCAAACGAGATTTACCTTGAACCCCTCACAGTTGAAACAGTAAAGAGAATTATTGAAAAAGAGCGTCCTGACTCAATTCTTGCAGGTCTTGGCGGACAGACAGGTCTTACAATCGCTATGCAGCTTGCTAAGGACGGCTACCTTGAAAAGATGGGCGTTAAGCTTCTCGGTACAAACGCTGAAGCTATCGACAAGGCAGAGGACAGACAGATGTTCCGCGACACAATGCTTAAAATCGGTCAGCCCTGTATCCCGTCAGATATCGCAACAACAGTTGACCGTGCTGCTGAAATCGCTGAAGAAATTGGCTATCCCGTAATTCTTCGTCCTGCTTTCACACTCGGAGGTGCAGGCGGCGGTGTTGCTTATAACGAAAAGGAACTCCGTGTTATCACATATAACGGACTTATGCTTTCTCCCATCACTCAGGTGCTTGTTGAAAAGTACATCGCAGGTTGGAAGGAAATCGAGTTCGAGGTAATGCGAGACAGCGCAGGTAATGCAATTGCAATCTGTTCAATGGAAAACATCGACCCCGTTGGTGTTCATACAGGTGACAGTATCGTTGTTGCTCCTGCAATGACACTTTCGGACAAAGAATATCAGATGCTTCGTTCAGCATCCCTTGATATTATCACAGAGCTTGGTATCGAAGGCGGATGTAACTGTCAGTTTGCACTTGACCCCGAAAGCTTTGAATACGCTGTTATCGAGGTTAATCCCCGAGTATCGCGTTCATCAGCTCTTGCTTCAAAGGCAACAGGTTTCCCGATTGCTAAGGTTACATCGAAGATTGCCCTCGGTTATACACTTGACGAAATCAGAAACGATATCACAGGTAAAACTTGTGCTTGCTTCGAGCCGACAGTTGACTACTGTGTTGTTAAATTCCCAAAGTGGCCGTTTGATAAGTTCGTTTCAACAAGCCGTAAGCTCGGCACACAGATGAAGGCAACAGGCGAGGTTATGGCTATCGCACCTTCATTCGAAATGGCTATTATGAAGGCTGTCCGCGGTGCTGAAATCGGTCTTGATACACTTAACTACAATAAATTCCCTGAGAATATGGATATTATCGAAAAACTCCATGACCAGGACGATATAAGACTTTTCACAGTTTTCAAGGCTCTTAAAGAGGGCGTAAGTATTGATGAGATTCACTCAATCACAATGATTGATGAATGGTTCCTTGCAAAGCTCAAGAATCTTGCTGACTATGAAAAAATGCTTGAAAGCGGTGACCTTGATGAAGATTATTACATCAAGGGTAAGAAATTAGGCTACAAGGATTCAACAATCCTCAAGTACGCAGGCAAGCTTCCCGAAAAGACACTTGATGCTGTTTACAAGATGGTTGATACCTGCGGTGCTGAATTCAAGGCTGAAACGCCGTATTTCTACTCAACATATGATACAGAATGTGAATCAAGAGAAATCAAGCGCGGTGAGAAGGAAACTATCATCGTTCTCGGCTCAGGTCCGATCCGTATCGGTCAGGGTATCGAGTTTGACTACTCATCAGTTCACTGCGTATGGACTCTTAAAGAACTCGGTTATGAGGTTGTTATCATCAACAACAACCCCGAAACAGTTTCAACAGACTTTGATACAGCTGACAGACTTTACTTTGAACCCCTTAACGACGAAGACGTTATGAACGTTATCAAGGTTGAAAATCCTGTTGGTGTCGTTGTTGCTTTCGGTGGCCAGACAGCTATCAAGCTTACAAAGTTCCTTGACGAAAGCGGAATCAAAATCCTCGGTACATCAGCTGAAGGTATCGATATCGCAGAGGACAGAGAGCGTTTTGATGCTCTTCTTGAATCCTTCAATATCAAGAGACCTCAGGGTCTTACAGTTATGAATGTTGACGAGGCTCTCAAGGCTGCTGACAAGCTCGGCTATCCTGTTCTTCTTCGTCCGTCATACGTTATCGGCGGTCAGAATATGACAATCGCATATAACGAAACAGACGTACGTATCTATATGGACATCATCCTCGCTCAGAAGATTGAAAACCCTGTTCTTGTTGACCAGTATCTTATGGGTGACGAGCTTGAAGTTGATGTTATTTCTGACGGTAAGGATGTTCTTATCCCGGGTGTTATGGAGCATATCGAGCGTGCAGGTGTTCATTCAGGTGACTCAATTGCTGTTTATCCTCCTTATAACATTCCCGACAAGATGCTTGACAAGGTAATTGAATGTTCAACAAACCTTGCTCTTGCACTCGGCACAAAGGGTCTTGTTAATATCCAGTATCTCATTTTCCGTAACGAGCTTTACGTTATCGAGGTTAATCCGCGTGCTTCACGTACAATTCCTTACATCAGTAAGGTTACGGGTGTGCCGATGGTTGAACTTGCAACAAAGGTTATGACAGGTACTCCGCTTAAGGAGCTTGGCTACGGTACAGGACTTTACAAGATTCCGCCGTATTTCGCAATTAAGGTTCCCGTATTCTCATTTGAAAAGCTCAGTGATATCAACTCTGAGCTTGGCCCTGAAATGAAATCAACAGGTGAGGTTCTCGGTATCGGCAGAACTCTTAATGAGGCACTTTTCAAGGGACTTGTTTCAGCAGGCTTCAAGGTAGGTCTTGAAAGTACATATCACGATAAGAAGTACAACGCAGGTGTTCTTATCAGCGTTCACGATAAGGACAAGCCTGAAATTGTCGGTATTGCAAAGAAATTTGCAGACCTCGGACTTAAGATATACTCAACTGCAAAGACAGGTGTAGGTCTTCGCGCAGCAGGTATCGAGGTTGAAACAATCGGCGACTTCAACGATTGCAGTGCTGTTCTTGATGTTCTTGAAACAGGCAAGATTGACTATATCGTTTACACAGGATCAACAAAGCAGGCAACAATCCAGAACTTTATCAAGATTCACAGACGTGCTGTTCAGCTTTCAATCTGTACACTTACATCTCTCGATACAGCAAACGCTCTCTGTGATACTCTCGCAAGCCGTTTCACTCAGAGAAACACAGAGCTTGTTGACATCAACAACCTCCGCGAAGAGAAGATGCAGCTTAAGTTCACAAAGATGCAGGCAACAGGTAACGACGATATTTACTTCAACAACTTCTGCAAGATTATTCCGTCACCTGAGTCACTTACAGTTAACTTCACAGACCGTCATTTCGGTATCGGTGCAGACGGTGTTGTTCTTCTTGAAAGCTCAGACATCGCAGATGCAAAGATGGTTGTTTACAACAATGACGGTACACAGACACGTATGGCAGTAAACAGCATCCGTTGTGCTGCGAAGTATCTTTACGATAAAGGCATTGTTCCGAAGACAAATATGACAATCGAAACAAGCAGCGGTGTTATGAAGGTTAAGCTTTATACATTCAACGGTGAGGTTCGCTCAGCAACAGTTGATATCGGCAAACCCGATTTCGATCCTGCAAGTATCCCGATGAACATCGATGCAGACAATGCGATCGGCTACGAAACAGAAATCGGCGGTGAAAAGCTCACGCTCAACTGTGTATCAGTGGGTAACCCGCACTGTATCGTATTCAGCGATAACATCGACTCTGTAAACATTAATGAGTTCGGAGATATGATCAGAAACTCTGACCTTCTTCCTGAATACATCAACACGGGCGTTGCAAGACTTATCGACAAGAATACAATCAAGCTCAGATGTTACGAGCGTGCAGTTAACGGCGAAAGTCTCAGCTGCGGTGCTTCAGCAGCAGCTTGTGTTGTAGTTGCAACAGAGCTCGGAATGTGTAAGAAGGGTGAGGATATCACAGTTAAAATGCCGGGTGGCGACCTTGTAATCACTTACACAGACGAAACAATCCTTGTAAACGGTGATACACACAAGGTTTACGAAGGCGTTGTAGAGTATTAATTCTCAATATAAAATTCAAAGGCTGTCGCACAAGCGGCAGCCTTTATTCTTTAAACTGTTCCTGTGACGGTGAGAGTTACCGTGCCGGGATTGATGATATATGCGCCTGTTGCAGGGTCCTGAGTGTACGTTGCCGCAGGAACGGTAATCTGACCGGGTACTGTTGCAAAATCACCAGTTGCTTCGTTGTAGGTGTAGTTTGTGCCTTCTGTCCAGGCTGTGCCGTTGAAATTGACGGCGGTGATGTCAATAATCGGGTCAAATGTGTCTGTAACGGTAAGGTCGTCGTCAACCGTTGCGGGTTCACTGCCTGTGTTCTGAATAACGAAAGTATAGGTCAGCTGTCCGTTATCGGCAACAGTTGTGGGGGTAAGCGACTTTGTGATAGTCAACGAAATTCCTGTTGTTGCAGGAATTGTTGCTTCAGCTGTAATGTCTTCGCTGATTCCTCCGCCCGTAACCGTTGCAGTGTTTGTAATAACTCTGTCTGTTCCCAAAGGTGCAAATTCATTTACTCTTGCCGAGTAGATAATTGTTGCGTTTCCTCCTGCGGGAACGGTGATTCCGCTTACGGTAAGCGGAGGTCCTGCTGTTACAGTCGGTGCCGCTGTCGGATCACCGTTCACAAAATATCTGATTGATCCGTCAATATAACTAAGCGGTACAAGTGTTGTGTCACCGAAAGTATAAGCGCCGAGGTCGTCTGTTATCGTAAGACCTGAGAAGTCTGTTGTGCCGGTGTTTATAATGTTAACTGCATAGCTTACAACGTCGCCCGTGGTGTAATCGCCCGTAAGTGCTGTTTTGGTCGCAGAAAGAACCTCAACAAGCTCACCTGTAACGATATTTGAATTAACCGAAGTGCCGTTATAAGTCAGTGTTGCCTGATTAAAAAACGTTGCCATTTTTTCTTCCTCCTTTGTAATTTTGAGGTAGGTAAACATTATGAATCCTTATCCTCATTAGTTATACTATTAAAGTGTACCGCGTGTCGTTACTACATTTTCTTTGAGTTGTATTGAAAATCGTGTTTTGAAATGTTATAATTAAATGAAAATTACTCAATTCAGGAGGCGCAGATATGAAAATGAGAAAAGCAATTGCAGTCGTGCTGACACTTTCAATGATGTTTAGCTTCAGCTTCTTATCGTTGTCACAGCCTGCTTTGCAGAAACTTTTTGCGGATTTGTTCACCGTGAGTGCATATGCTGTTGATAATTTTATTTCAAAGTATGCACCCGGCGGCACACGTGATGTTGCAGTCGATGCGGCAACTACGGCTTCGAGCAGCTATACATCAGGCAACGGTCAGTGGGAACTTGCAAGAGTCAATGACGGCTCTCTTGTTTATAACGGAGGCGAGTTCGGCTATAACGGAAACGCAGGCTTTACTTCGCATCCTGATGAAGTTCCTTACCATCCGACGAATATGACGCAGGAGCAGAAGGATGCTGCTGTTGCAGAGTCAAAAACAAAACCTTTGTGGGTTGCTTTTGATCTTGAGGGCTTTTACGACATCAGCAGAGTAACTCTTTTCCGCCACGGTGCATTTCCCGATACATTTGAAATTCAGGTTTCTGATGATGGTGTGAGCTACCGTACGGTTGCAACAAAAAGTGGCTATGCAGGTTTCGGACAGGAAGCTCTTTCAATCGATTTCGACGTTGTAAGAACAAGATATGTTCGTGTTTATGTAACAGTCCGCGGCAACCTTGACGGCAACTACATCCACCTTGTTCAGTTCGGCGAAATTGCAGTTTTCGGCAAGGAAGTAGCGGCAACAGACACAGGACTTGAAATCAATACTTATGCGCCTGAAAACTGTATCAACCTTGCAATTGACAGCAAGGTAACAGCAACTGAAAGCTATGAAGAGGGCGAAAAATGGGGTGTTCACAACATCAATGATGGTGACACTCAGCGAAACGGCGGTTATTCAAGTGAACCGACAAACCGTCCGATGAACATAGATTTCAAGCTTGGCAATACCGCAGAACTCAAGCGTATTGTTATCTTTCCGAACGGTGTTGCTCCTTCGGCATTCGAAATCCAGACTTCATTTGACGGTGTAAATTATAAAACAGTTAAAACAGTTTCAGGTCTTGCGCTTTATCCTTCATCTCCCATAAGTATTGATTTGCCTGCGCCCACCTTCGCCTCATATGTGCGAATTCAGGTGACTGAAAGATATGCATCTGAAGGCTATTATGTTCAGTTTGCGGAAATCGGTATTTACGGAATTAAAAATGCTTACAATGCAACGCTTAATAAGACGAAAATCAAGCTTACTCCCGGAGATAATCTTCAGCTTGAATTAAGAGTTGACCAGCTAAATTCATTTGATCCGTATGAACACAAGCTTACCTGGACTTCGCTTGACGAAAGCGTTGTAAAGGTTGATTCAAACGGTCTTGTAACCGCAGTTGCTGAAGGTGAAACAAAGGTTACCGTTACGAATGAATCAATAGGCTATTCAGCTACTGTTGATGTAGGTGTTTATAACACAATGCCTTATGCTCGTGACGAGATGACAGTTTCGATTTTTGCTCCTCCTCTCGGTGATCTCTTCACTGATGAGCAGTATCAGCGTCTTGCAGATGCAGATGTTGACCTTCTTCTCAATACATATAATGTATACACTCTTGAGGATAACCTTAAGCTTCTCAATATGGCTGAAAAGTACGGAATGAATGCTGTTGCCGCAGATATGCGCTTCAGAGCAGAAGCTCCGAATGTTTCAAAAGAGCTTGTTGAAGAAGTTTATAAAGATTACAGCGGTATTTCAAACCTCGAAGGCTTCTATATCTACGACGAGCCGTGGAATCCGAATATCTATACTGATATGGCAAACAACATCGCGTCAACGGTACCGGGCGGATTTATTTATCTCAACCTCTTCCCGGGATTCGTATACAATTCATACGAACAGTATCAGTACACGGCTGACGACCTTGCTGCACTCACAAACGGTGACGTTGAGATTATGTTTGACGTTTATCCGTTTATGCAGGACGGCTCAACGGACTATAAGCTTCTCTTTGATTCTCTCGATTCGGTAAGACGTTCAGGCCTTAAATACAACGTCAATACTGCGGCTTGTGTGCAGACAATCGGTTACGGTCCTGTAGGCGGTGAGCTTGTGAAGAGAATACCGAACAAAGAAGATATTCTTTACCAGAATATGGCTTATCTTGCATACGGTGTCAAGCATGTTTCTTATTGGAAGTACAGTGCCGAAGCGGATAACGGAATGGAAAATTATTCCGTATGCCCGATTGACGAAAATGGTAATCCGACAGCGGTTTACTACTATATGCAGGAAGTAAACCCCATAATCCATACTCTTGGTGAAACACTCATCAACTGTGATGCAAAGGAAGTTTACCTCGCAGGTAACAATGTTTACGGTCAGAGTGCCGTGCCTGCTGATTTCTTCGTTCAGTCAACGGACAGCACAAAGAGTCTTATTCTTTCATATCTTGCAGACCGTGATACAGGTAGAAACTACCTTATGGTTGTTAATAATGACCTGAGCAAGGATGTAACTGCAACGCTTAAGTTTGCAAACGGCATCAACAATGTTCAGCGTCTTAATAACAGAACGGGAGAATGGATAACATCTTCTGCAAGCGGAAATTTCTATCTCAACCTTGAGGCGGGTGGAGCTGCCCTTATTGCTCTTCCGGAAAACTATCGCTACGAGGAAGCAACGGCAGAGGCAGGCTCAAACGAGCTTTATCATGCAACAGTTTACGGTAACAGCTCACTCGGTACACCGGGTACACGTGACGAAATGCTTCCGGGCTGGTACTTAAGCTGTCTTACCGACGGTTATATCGGTGCAAATGCATCAAAGGGACTTAACGGATGGTGTTCAGAGCTTAAGGACGAATCATTCGAAACATTTGTAAAGCTTGACCTCGGCACTGTTAAAACTCTTAATTCGCTCACACTTCACGCTGTTGATTCTTCAACCGGCTACAGCGGATATTTCCCGAAATCGTTCACTGTAAGCTCCTCAAAGGACGGCGAAACGTGGACAACGCTTGCAACTAAGACAGATGTATCCGTCAGCGATTATGTTACGGTTGATTTCAATTCAACGGATATGAGATATATTAAAGTCGATATCACGCAGATGAACTCAATCAACGGCAAATATGCTGCTGCACTGGCTGAAATCGAAACGAACGGTGAGGTTGCGATTACCAGATTCAAGACAATTGCTGAAGATGAAAACGGTTTCTATGCATATATGAACTGCGTTAACACGGAGTACATCAAAACCCCGACATGGACGGATTATAACGGACAGGACGATATCATTTGGCACGAGGGTGAGCGCGGAAACTGGACAATCAACGGCTTTACCTATAACTTCAGAGCATATATTCCTATTTCTGCACACAACAATGAACGCGGAAAATATACGGTTCACCTTTATGCTTACAACAGCAAGGGCGAAACCTCAAAGGGAACTAACTTTGAATTCTCTTCAAATGTTATTTTTGATATGAATTACGGCAATATTTCGCCAAACCTTATGGCAGGTCTTGATTCGATTTCATCGGGCGGCGGAGTGACTGCATCTTATAATGCGAGCGATGAAACCGTTACCCTTAACGGTACGCTTACGGGCAGCATCAATCTTCAGCCTTACGTTGAAATTAATGCAGATATCAAGGCAGGGGATACGCTCCGTGCAACTCTTGAACCCGTCAGCGGAAGTATGACAAACGGAATTATTGTTCTTGAATTCTTCAACGATGCACTTGCAAACCCTGACGGTAAACGTCATCCGATTGATATTGTTTCGGCAGGACAGGCTGATCTTCCGATAACTACAGACAAAGCAGCAAGTGAAATTTCAAATTATAAATTCTGGCTTTATCATGACGGCAGAGGACAATCCTTCAATAACTACAAGTTCAAAATCAAGCTTGAAGTTGTAAAGGGAGACAGCGTATATTCTCCTGCAGGAAAGAGCCTTGATTACGGTGAGGCTTACGGTACACTTTATCAGCCTGTACGCGACGATGCTGAGTTTGTCGGTTGGTTTACTCAGCCGACGGGTGGCACACAGGTAACGTCATCAACTATTAATCACAGTGTAACGGACATTGTTCTCTATGCTCAGTGGAAGGAGCTTGAGGCAGAATATCTTTACGGTCTTTACGCAGGTATAACGAAAGACGTGCTTGAACGTGATTATCTGAACCGCGAAAATGTGACATATGAGTATGAGTTTATGAACGATACTCAGACTATCGGCACGGGAACAAAGATTTCCGTGACGGATAATTCGACGGGCAAGGTTATCGCAAAATGTGAAGTTGTTATCTTCGGTGACGTCAATTCCGACGGTTGGTATGACGGTCAGGATGCTGTTTACGTTGAGGCGATTATCTCAGGTCTTCTCACTGAAGATATAATCGGCGGTGCAAAGATGCTTGCGGCTGACTGTACACACGACGGAAACATTACAACTCACGATAAAGATATCCTTTCAAAAGCAGGTCTTCTTCTCAATTCAATTGACCAGAACAAAACGATTGAAGAAATTCAGACAATGTCCGAGTGGAATGACTATGTAAGCCTCATTTCACAGGAAGCTGAAATTATTGAACCGGAAGAAACAGAACCTGAAGAAGATAAATTCTCCATTGTTACATTGATTATAGAATGGATTAATTTCGTTTCAGGTATGCTGGAGATTATCTGGAAATATTTTGTTAAATAAAATTTAAGGTGTTAAATGGTGGTTTTGAAATAAAACCACCATTTGTTATTGACTTTGTAAATATCTTATAATATACTTTTATATATTTTGGAGGTATACTTATATGCAGAGGTCTAAATTTAAGGGATTTTTGGCGGTTATTTTATCTGCTATTTTTATTTTCTCAACGTTCGCAACAAGTATAGTTGTTACATCGGCTGTGCAATCTTTCGGTGATGTTAATAATGATGGAAAGATAAACTCATCTGATGCTTTGATGGTTCTTCAGGTATCGGTAAAGAAAGCAGAAAAAAAGGAAGATATATTTCTTTACGGCGATGTTGATGTAAACGGAAAACTTAATTCAACAGATGCTCTTTTGATTTTGCAAAAAGGAGTTGGGGAAGTAATAGCTGTTACAGATTTTTCTCTTAATGTGCAGGATAAAACAGTAAGCGTAGGCACAGCTTTAAAACTCGAGGCTTTTGATTTTATACCTAAATTAGCAGGAAATACAGCGGTTGAATGGTCTTCTTCGGATGCAACTGTTGCAACGGTAGATCAGAAAGGAACGGTAAAAACCGTTAAACAGGGTAAAGTAAAAATTACAGCAAAGTCAACGGACGGATCAAAAATAGAAAAATCAGTAATTATTACAGTTGCTCCGGTTATAAGTTCAGTTAAGGTTGAGAAAACGCAAATTACTCTTGAACAAGGTTCAAAATATAGTCAGAAGCTGACTTTTGCGCCGAAGGATGTTGCAAATAAAACTATGACATGGAGCTCTTCTAATACTGATGTAGCGGTTGTTGACAAAAACGGTGTCATAAAAGCAGAAAGAATAGGGACAGCAACCATTACGGGAACAACCACCGACGGAACAAAAAAGACGGTTGCTTGTAAAGTTACCGTTGTAGCAATGACTGTTCCTTATGTAAACCAGATGCCTAAGTACCCTACAGGCTGTGAGGCGGCTTCGTGCTGTATGCTTCTTAAATATTATGGGTATAAAATCACAATTGATGAGATGGTCAATCTTATTCCTCGTAAGAACCTTTACAAGAAAAACGGCAAAACTTACGGCCCGGATATTAATGAAATGTTTGTAGGAAATCCGAAAAGTACCTATACAAGCGCAAATCCAGGATATGGTGTGTTTTCGCCTGCGGTAACGAAAGCTTTACAGAAAGCGATTGATGAACGTGGCGGAGGATATACTGCAGTAAAAATCAGCGGTTGTACATTCCAACAGCTTCTTAAGTATATCAAGGACGGCTCACCGGCAATTGTTTGGGCTACATATAAGATGCAGAAGCCTAAAACGGTAAATGCATGGTATATTGAAAGCACGGGAAAATATTTTGAATATCCTCGCGGAACTCATGTTATGATTTTATCGGGATATTCACCTACATCAGTTACAACTGTTGACCCATACAACAACGGAGTTATTACTTTCGGAATGAGTAAATTTAAGGAAAAATGGGAGCTTCTGGGTCAGCAGGCCATCGTTCTTGTGAAAAACAAATAATTATTGACATTTAACTTTTTTAGTGTTATCATTCACTTAATAACTGTGACGAAGAGGGCAGAGTCTGAAGTTTCAAGAGAGTCAGCGGACGGTGCAAGCTGATAACGGATTCCTCAATGCCTATGGCTTCTGAGTTGAAAGCCTGAAATCAAGTAGGGCTTTTCGTGCTACCGCGTTAAGGTATAGGACTTGTCAGAGTCTAAAGGTGGCAGTGTTTACTGCAATTTGAGTGGTACCGCGGGTATTTTTCCCGTCTCAAAGTTTTCGCTTTGGGACGGTTTTTATTTTCTTTTGGAGGTAAATTATTATGAGCGATTTAAGAATTGAAACCAAATGCGTTCAGGGCGGCTACACACCGGGTAACGGTGAGCCCAGACAGATTCCGATTATTCAGAGCACAACTTTCAAATATGCTACAAGTGAAGATATGGGTAAGCTTTTTGACCTTGAGGCAGAAGGCTATTTCTATACAAGACTTCAGAACCCGACAAACGATGCAGTTGCAAGAAAAATATGTGAACTTGAAGGCGGTACAGCTGCAATGCTTACTTCTTCGGGTCAGGCAGCATCCTTCTATTCTGTTTTCAATATTGCATCCTGCGGCGATCACGTTGTTTCTTCTTCAACAATCTACGGCGGAACATACAACCTTTTCGCTGTTACAATGAAGAGAATGGGTATCGACTTCACTTTTGTTGAGCCGAATTGCTCAGACGAAGAGCTTGAAGCAGCATTCAGACCGAATACAAAGGCTGTTTTCGGCGAAACAATTGCAAACCCTGCTCTCAATGTTTTTGATATTGAACGTTTTGCAAAGGCAGCACACGCACATGGTGTGCCTCTTATCGTGGATAACACATTCGCAACACCCGTAAACTGCCGTCCGTTTGAGTGGGGCGCAGACATCGTAACCCATTCAACAACAAAGTATATGGACGGTCACGGCGCAGGTGTCGGCGGCTGTATTGTTGATTCAGGCAAGTTCGACTGGACAAAATATCCCGACAAATTCCCGGGTCTCTGCACTCCCGACGACAGCTACCACGGTGTAACATATACTGAGCGCTTCGGTCTTGAAGGTGCATTCATCACAAAGGCAACGGCACAGCTTATGCGCGACTTTGGTTCAATCCAGTCTCCGCAGAACGCTTTCCTTCTCAACCTCGGTCTTGAAAGCCTTCACGTAAGAATGGCAAGACATTGCGAAAACGGTCTTGCAGTTGCAAAATTCCTTCAGTCAAGCGACAAGGTTGACTGGGTAACTTATCCGTCGCTTGAAGGCGACAAATGCTACGACCTTGCACAGAAGTATCTCCCGAAGGGTTCCTGCGGTGTTGTAAGCTTCGGTCTCAAGGGTGGCAGAGCTGCTGCAGAAGTATTTATGAAAAATCTCAAAATTGCCGCAATTGAAACACACGTTGCAGATGCAAGAACCTGTTGTCTTCATCCTGCAAGTGCAACTCACCGTCAGATGAACGACGAAGAGCTTGCAGCAGCAGGTGTACCGGCAAACCTTGTGCGTTTCTCATGCGGTCTTGAAAGTGCTGAAGACCTTATCGAAGATATTGCACAGGCACTTGAAGAAGTTGCAGACTAATAGTTGATTAAGAGTTGATAATTTATGCCGATTAAAATTCCCAACGAGCTACCTGCAGTAAGGGTGCTCAATGAAGAGAATATATTTGTTATGACGGAAACGCGTGCCATAACGCAGGATATCCGTCCGCTTAAAATCCTGCTTCTTAACCTTATGCCGAAGAAAATTGAAACTGAAACACAGTTTGCACGCCTTCTCGGTAACTCACCGTTGCAGGTTGAGCTTGAGCTTATTCACACAAGCTCTCACAAATCAAAGCATACATCAGCCGAGCATCTTCTGACATTTTACAAGACTTTTGAAGAAATCAAGCACAAAAAGTATGACGGAATGATTATAACGGGTGCTCCTGTTGAACTTATGGACTTTGAAGAGGTCGAGTATTGGGACGAGCTTTGCGAAATTATGGAATGGAGCAAGACTCATGTTACAAGCACATTCCATATCTGCTGGGGAGCTCAGGCAGGACTTTACTACCATTTCGGTATCGACAAGTTCAGACTTGACAAGAAGATTTCGGGTGTTTATCCGCATACTGTGGATTACAAGCGTTCAATCCTGTTCCGCGGTTTTGACGATGTGTTTATGGTACCGCAATCGCGATACACATCAATCAGCCGTGAAGAAGTTGAAAAGGTTGATGCTCTTAAGATTCTTGCTTCGTCTGAAGAAACGGGAATCTATGCGCTTTCAACCGAAAACGGAAAGCAGATTTTCATAACAGGCCATTCCGAGTACGATGCAACAACGCTTCGTGACGAATATTTCCGTGACAGAGAAAAGGGTCTTGATATACAGATTCCGAAGAATTACTTCCCGGATGATGACCCGACAAAGATGCCGCTTGCAACGTGGCGTTCACACGCAAATCTTCTTTTCTCAAACTGGCTGAACTATTTTGTTTACCAGACCACACCGTACGATATCGACAGCATATAAAAAATAAAGGAGTCGTGAATCACGACTCCTTTTTCTTATGCACGATTTTAGTAATGATTAAAATAAATAAAAGAAAAATTCCGATTCCCGTCATAACTCCACAGGTGTCAACAAACATATCGAACACACGACAAGCTCTTTCGGGAACAAAATGCTGATGAATTTCATCACTTACCGCATACAAAAAACAGGGGATAAGAGGTACATAAAATTTCTGTTTGCCGAACGTGTAGTGTATTGCACCCGACATACAGAAACCGAGTGCCGCAAATTCGCTGAAATGTGCGAGCTTGCGAAGAGTGTTGTGGGAAATATAGTTCCCGATAAATTCGATAATTTTATCAAGCAGATTCTGACTGACAGCTTCGGATTCTTCGCCCGTTGCGGCTGAAAACATAAAAATCAGAACCATAACGATAACGCTTAAAAGCCAGAAAATCCATGCAAGAAATTTGTTTTTGTTAAGAAAAATCAATCAGCTCAGCCCTCCGCTAATGAAGCATATATTTTCAAATACGGGTGAAGAATAAATACCCGTTGCTTCACTGCTGAAAGCAAGGTAATCACCGTGATTGTGAAGCGGAAGAAAAACAGCACTGTCAAGAAGCATCTGTTCAGCTTTTTTTGTGTCTGCAAGGATTGCACCGCCTGAAGAAGTGCGGATGATTTTGTCAAGAAGTCCGTCAAATTCGGGTGTTGAATATCCGAATATGTTTTTGCTGTTTCCTGTTTTGAAAGTCTTCAGCATATCAAAAGCTGTGGATGAGCTTGCGGTAATTTCGGTTACGGCGAGCTGATATTTACCGTTTCTGACGGAATCCTTAAGAGTTTCAGCGCTGACAGCTTCAACTTTTGCGACGATTGCCGTGCTTAAAACTCTCTGCCAGTTCTGAATAATGCTCTGCATAATGCCAAGATATTCCTGCGGACAGACAATTTTGATTGTAGCGGATTCTTTTTCAATTTCTTTAAGGCCTTTATTCCACAGCTCGAGAGCTGCTGCTTCATCGTACTTCGGTACAGTCAGGTTTCCTGCAGCCTGTCTGTATGATGAATTTGCGTAACGGCAGGCTTCGGGGATGATACCTCCTGCTGTGTCAATTGCCTGATGAGGTATCTCAACTCCTTCGGTTTTTGTAAGTATAACAAGTGCTTTTCTGAGGTTTTCGTTACTGAGAAAAGTATCTTTACAGTTAAAGGAAATTCCGTAAACGGAGTTTTGTGTTACGGCGAAATTCATTTTTGTGTCTTCAAGAGTGAATCTTGCAGAGTCTGAAATATAAGCGGCGTGATAATCGTTTTGCTTGAGCTTGGAAATGACGGATTCTTCTTCTTTATTTATGTTCAGGTAAACAGCTGTCGGTTTTACCTTTTCGTTGCCCTTGTAACCTTCATTTCTGTACATAACAAGCGAATGGTCAACCGTCCATCTGCCGAGGTAAAACGGACCGTTGCAGAAAGTGTATTTCAACTCAAGTCCGTATTTGGCGTGTGTTGCCTTGAAAAATTCTTCGTTGCAGGGCATACAAAGCGGGAGCGTAAGAATACGGAGAAAATCAGGGTTTGCTCTTTCAAGAGTTATAACGAGTGTGCTGTCATCTTTGGCCTTAACTCCGAGGGTGGATTTGTCCGCTTCACCGTTGTGGATTTTTTGTGCGTTTCTGATACAGTAGAGCTTATCTGCATCGGGAGAATCCGTGATTTTATCAACAGCTCTTTTAAGTCCGAATTCAAAATCGTGTGCCGTGACCTGTGTTTTGAAATTTTCCATATAATTTTCGTCATCAAGCACATCCTTGTAAGTCTTGAGAAGCTGCCAGTTGGTGTCCGCACGGAGCTTGAAAGTGTATTCAAGTCCGTTATCGGAAACTGTCCAGCTTTCGGCAACACCGGGAATAATCTTGTGCTCTTTGTCGAGCCGTACAAGACCCTCATAACAATTGTTGATGATTGTTTTTGCTGTAAGCGTTTCTGCAATCTGCGGGTCAAGACAAAGCGGGTCAGATGAAATCGGCATAACAAGGCTTACGTCGTCATCATCTCCGCAGGCACTGAATGTAAATAAAAGCAAAACTGCCGAAAGCAGTATGCAAATCAATTTTTTTATCATAGAAAAACCTCTTTTACACTGATGAAGTTTTGTAATAAACCCAAAATTTAACAAGGATATTATAACAAAAAACTTTTAAAAAAGCCATATATTTTCGAGAAATTATATTGTTTATTGTGAATTAATTTGGTATAATATTTTAAATATTTTTTAACGGAAGTGATTGTTTGACAGATATACTTGTTTTGATTATCACGGTTTTAGCTGTTGTAATAGTTGCTTTGCTTTTTGTTGTTATAAAAAGTGTCAGATCGGGCGGCGATTCGCAAAGGGTTGCTGAGCTTGAAAAACAGGTTTCTGCACTTTCAATGTATCTTCAGCGTGTTATGGGAAGCAATGCCGAAGAGTTTGAAAGAAACAGGCGAGAGCTTAACGAAAGCCTTCATTTTATGACTTCAAAGCTTGACGAAATGACAAAGCAGAATTACGAAACGCTTATCAAGCTTAACAAGGATATGACGGATTCTCTCAATCTTATCCGTACAAGCAGTGCAGAGCTCAACGAAAAACAGACACGTACTCTTGATGCCGCAATCGGAAGAATGCAGGAAAGCAACGAAAAGAAGCTCGACCAGATGCGTGAAACCGTTGATGAAAAGCTTACGGCAACGCTTTCAACAAGGCTGGATTCTTCGTTCAAGACTGTTTCGGAACAGCTTGAAAATGTTTATAAATCTCTCGGTGAAATGAAAGAACTTTCAACGGGTGTTACCACAAATGTAACGGCGCTTAACCGTGTTCTTACAAATGTTAAGGCGCGTGGTACCTGGGCGGAAATTCAGCTTGAAGGCATCCTTGATCAGACAATACCGAATATGTACGTTAAAAACTATGCTGCTGTTCCGGGTTCAAGAGATCTTGTTGAGTTTGCGGTCAAAATCCCCTCAAACGACGATTCTTCAAAGATTACATATCTTCCGATTGACTCGAAATTCCCGATGGAAGACTACAAACGAGTTTGTGAAGCCGCAGATAACGCTGATGCTGCAGCTCTTGCATCGGCAAGAAAGGCTCTTTGCGACAGAGTGCTTACGGAAGCGAAGACGATCAAAAAATACATCAATGTTCCTTCAACAACACCGTTTGCAATTATGTATCTTGCAACTGAAGGACTTTACGCTGAGATTACATCCTCAAGCTCGGATATACTTGATAAAATCCAACGTGAAAATATTATGGTTGCAGGACCGACGACTATTATTGCTTTGCTTAATACCTTGTCGATGGGCTTCAAAGCAGTTGCAATCAATGAAAAGGCAAACGAAGTCCGTCAGCTTCTTGCAGTAACAAAAGCACAGTACGAAAAATTCGGAACAGTGCTTGAAAAAGCAAGAAAGAAGATTGACGAAGCGGGCAAATCCCTTGACGAAGCTCAGGACAGAAACCGTATCATTCAGAAAAGACTCAAGAACATTGAGGAAATCGACACAGCTGCGGCGGAGGATTACCTCGGCATCGGCGAAAACTTTACTCAGGCTTAATTAAATTCAGCATAAAGGAGAAAAACTATGAGAAAGTCAACACGAATCTCAAGAAAGATTCTGTCAGCAGTTTTTGCATTGGTATTGGTACTTTCAGTAATTCCGATGAATGCAAATGCTGTGGACAGCATCAAATCGGCGGTTCTTCCGGAGAAAACATTGAGTATCGGTGCAATTTCCGATATTCACTATTATCCCGTAGAACTCACAGGCAACTATTGCGATGCTTATATGGATTCTCTTAAGATGGCAATCGGCAGAGAAACCTATGAAGGCGAAGGCCTTCTTAATTCAGCATTGGCTGCATTTGAGGAGCACGCAAAGTCAAACGGTATGGAATACGTTATCGTTTCAGGTGACCTTTCAGCAGACGGTCAGTATCTTGCTCATGTCAAGCTTGCAGAAAGACTTGAACAGTTTGAAAAAGATACAGGTCTCAAGGTTCTTGTTGCAAACGGTAACCACGATATAAACAGAACAGACGTAGCAGACACATTCGAAAACGGCTACGAAGAAAAGGCAAGAGCAATAACTCCCGAAGAGTTCCTTGAGGTTTATGCTGACCTTGGTTATGACCTTGCTTATCATACATATAAACCTTCTTCAGGTAAGGGAAATATGCTGTCTTACTCTGTAAGCGATAACGGTTACAGAATCGTTATTATGGACGTTTCAAAGTACAGTGCAGATATGACAAAGGACGGCACAGACGTCGGCGAAACATCAGGTGCATTTTCTGAAGAATTCCTTGCTTGGGTATTCGATGAAATTGAGGATGCAAAGAGCAAGGGCGAAACTGTCCTCGGTGTAATCCACCACAACCTTGTTCCTCATTTTGCAAATGAGTATAAGATTATGAAGGGCTTCAACGTTGACGGTTGGAACGAGATTGCAGAGCAGCTTGCAGATGCAGGTATGAATTTCTCACTCACAGGTCACGTTCATATCAACGATATCGCTGAAATCGTAAGCGATAACGGTGAAAAGCTTACTGAAGTAAGTATGTCCTCAATAACATCTTTCCCGAACTATATCCGTGAGCTTCAGTTCACAACCGACGGTGCAGACAAAACTACACTTGACGTTGAAAGCTACGATATCGACTGTGTACTTCCCGTTACAGTTAACGGAGTAACATATGAACAGCCGTTCCGTAAGGAATCAATCAAGATTTCATACTTCGACGAAAGAGGCTTCTCAGGCTTTGCAAGCGATTTCCTTGGCGGTTACATTATGAAGTTTGCACCTATCTTTGCAGAAAAGGGTGTTCTTCCTGCACTTAAGGATATGGGACTTGACCTTGAAGAGCTCCTCGGCGGTCTTCTTGGTGACGGTATCAAGCTCGGACCTATCGGCATCTTCACAACGGAAAACCTTATGTCTTTCATTGAAGATTTCCTCGGTCAGATTCAGGAGCTTTACCTCACAGATCCGCAGGCTACGGCAGATTTCGTTGATGAAACACTCGCAAAGCTCTTCGACATCAAGATGTCAGAGCTTCCGAACTCAGCGTTCTATGAAGAGTACGGCCTCGGCAGTACAACAGAGCCGGGCACTTTTGCGGATGCTGTTATGAACACAATCCTTTACACATACGAGGGTACACTTGACGTTAACCGCGATGTATTCCTCCTTGACGCTATGTACAACCTCGAAAATAAACCTGAGCTTGCAACTGAAATCTTTAATGCTCTTTTTGAGATTCTTGTAGAAGATCTTCTTAAGGATCACCTTCTTAACGATGTTGAGCTGAGAGTTGATACACTCTTCCCGTTCGGCAATTTCGGTTTTGCACTCGGCAAGACTCTTAATGTTGTTCTCAACGTTGTTTTCCTTGGCGATACAACTATTCTCAATATTGCGGATAAGGTAATGGTTCTTCTTGATGCGTTCGGTGTGCTTGAAGGCGGCTCGGTTATGGGCGTTGTTGAACACCTTATGGAAGAATACATTACTCCGTCATTCCTTGACGGTATCGGCGATTCTCTTGCAAGTATCGTTCGTGATTTTGCAACAGATTATAATTTCCCTGACGATTACAGCGCAACAATTGTTTACGACGGCAAAGTTCCCGTTGAAGCAACAAGAGAGAATTACAGACTTCCCACAGCTCTTACTGTAACTCTCGGTGAGGATGCTTCAGAAAGAAACATCAGCTGGTATACAAAGTCATCCGTTAAGGGCACAGATATCCAGATTGCCGAATATTCAGATTCAATCACATTCACGGCTGAAATTCCTGCAGATATCACACTTGAAACAAAGAGTGAACGTGTAATCAGAAGTTATCCGGGTATCGACTTTGGTCTTATCGGTATTATGCAGTATGAAATCCCGATGACAAGACACACAATCACAGTTTCAGGTCTTGAAGAAGGCAAGAAGTATGCATTCCGTGTCGGTGATGCTTCAAGAAACTGGTGGAGCGATGCAGGTACATTTGTAATTGAAGACGGTTCAGATGCAGTATCGTTCATCCATGTAACAGACCCGCAGTCAATGTCAGCGCATCAGTATGAAACATTCGCGGCTGTAATCGACAAGGCTTACGAAATGTATCCGAATGCAGGCTTTGCAATCAACACAGGCGACCTTGTTGACCACGGTGACAATTTCAACCAGTGGCAGTGGCTCCTTGACCAGTCATCAGACACGCTTATGCATTCAGCGATGATGCCTGTTTCAGGTAACCACGAAGGCAAAGGCACAAACGCAACAGTTACAAACTACATTGTTCCCAATGCTCCCGAGCAGAATGTTGAGTCAGGTGTTTATTACTCATTTGATTATAATAACGTTCATGTTGCAGTTCTTAATACAAACGACCTCAACGAAGACGATGCTTTGTCAGAAACTCAGATTGAGTGGCTCAAGCAGGATATGAACGCAAGCGATGCCGATTGGAAGTTCGTTGCTTTCCACAGAGCTGTTTATTCAAACGGTTCACACTACGATGACAGCGACGTTGTTGCAATGAGAGAGCAATTCTCTGTTCTTATGCCTGAGCTTGATATCGATATGGTATTCCAGGGTCACGACCACGTTTACCTTCGTACAGACTCGATGATTGATAACAAGGTTGAAAAGAATCTGGAAACATCAACAACAACGTTTGACGGCAAGGAATACAAGGTCAAAGAAAATCCGCAGGGTTCAATTTACGTAATCAGCGGTTGCTCAGGTGTTAAGGTTTATAAGCAGAAGGATCCGTCACTTACAGATAAGCTCTTCCCGAGAGCTGAGGCTATCAGTGATGTTGAATACTCGGTATTTTCAGGCATTAAGATTGTAGGCGACACGCTTTACTTTGATGCTTATGAAGTTAACCCCGAAACAGGTGAAACAGAGAATATCGACTCTTTCGCAATTCATAAGGACCTTACAGAAAATGTTGAAACTGAAGATGATTGCTTCATCAAGGTTGCTTTCGACAAGGTTGTAGGATTTGTGACAAACATTTTCGATAAGATTTTCTTCTTTATTTAATAATCGGATAAAAGTTAAAGCCTATCGCTTCGTGCGATAGGCTTTAGTTCTTATTATTCAGCATCAGTCCTTGACATTATGTCAAGTGCTTTTCTTATAACAGAAAGTTGGTCTTCACCGACATTGACCTTAATTGCAATGTGCGGTTTTCCTGCAGCAGAAACCGTTATTCTGCCGGGCATATATTTTGCGAGCTGAGAAATCTTTTCCATCTGCAGACTTTCAATGTAGAGTTTGACGTTGTTACCTGTTCTGCCGATTTCGTAAACACCCTGCAGGAGTGCAGAATTCCGAAGAAGCGAAACCGTTATAAGTCCCATTACGCAGGCAGGCGGTTCGCCGAAACGGTCAATAAGCTCGTCGATAACGTCGTCTGCATCGTCCTGATTTTTGATGTCTGCAATTCTGCGGTACATCTTCAGCTTGTGCGGAACATTTTCAATGTAATCCGCAGGGATGTGTGCATCAATCGGCAGGTCGATAAGACATTCTTTTTCGGAAACGGGCGGTGCTTCTCCCTTTTCTTCGCTGACTGCCTGTTCGAGCATTTTAAGGTACATATCGTAACCGACAGCTTCCATATGGCCGTGCTGCTGAGCTCCGAGTATATTGCCTGCACCGCGGATTTCAAGGTCACGCATTGCAATGTGGAAGCCTGAACCAAATTCGGTGTATTCACGGATTGCCGTAAGACGTTTTGCAGCGATTTCCGTAAGCTCTTTGCCTCTGCGGAAGGTAAGGTATGCGCTTGCACGTCTTGCGGAACGACCGACACGTCCTCGAATCTGGTGAAGCTGTGCAAGTCCGAGCCTGTCGGCATCCTCAATAATGATTGTGTTAACGTTCGGCACGTCAACGCCTGTTTCGATAATCGTTGTGCAGACAAGGACGTCGATTTCGCCCTCAAGGAGCTTGCGCCATATTTCACTCAGCTGGTCTTCGGACATCTGACCGTGAGCAACGGCAACGTTATGGTCAGGGAGAAATTCCTTAAGCTTTGCGGCTGTACGTTCGATTGTTTCCGTACGGTTGTGCAGGTAGTAAACCTGACCTCCGCGTCGCAACTCCGAATGAATAGCCTGAAGAATAACCTCAAAGTTGTATTCAACAACGTAAGTCTGCACAGGATGTCTGTCGTGCGGAGCTTCTTCAAGGATTGACATATCGCGGATTCCCGACATTGCCATATTAAGCGTACGCGGAATGGGTGTGGCACTTAATGTGAGCACGTCTATATCAGGATAGTTTTCCTTGAGCTTTTCTTTCTGTGCAACACCGAAACGCTGTTCCTCGTCAACAATGATAAGTCCGAGATTGCGGAATTCAATATCCTTTGAAATAAGACGGTGGGTGCCGACGATGATATCAACAAAGCCTGATTTCAACTGTTCTTTAATTTTTTTCTGCTGAGCTGCAGGAACAAAACGTGAAAGCATCTGCGCTTCAATCGGGAAGCCCTCGAAGCGTTTGCAGATTGTCTGATAGTGCTGTAACGCAAGGATTGTTGTCGGAACAAGGATTGCACACTGTTTTCCGTCTGCAACACACTTGAATGCGGCACGCAGTGCAACCTCCGTCTTGCCGAAGCCGACGTCACCGCAGAGAAGTCTGTCCATAGGATACGGTTTTTCCATATCTTCCTTTATTTCGTAAATACACCTGAGCTGGTCTTCAGTTTCGTCAAACTCAAATCTTCGCTCGAAGTCATTCTGCATATCAATATCGGGCGAGAAAGCGTGTCCCTTAATCTGTGTTCTTTTTGCGTAAAGGTCGATAAGCTCTTTCGCGATATCCTTGACGGCACTGCGCACTCTTGAACGTGTTTTCTGCCATTCCTTGCCGCCGAGCTTGTTAAGCTTGACTGTTCCGTTTTCACTTCTTGCACCGATATATTTGGAAACCTGGTCAAGCTGAGTTACGGGCACGTAAAGCACGTCACCTTTGTCGTAACGGATTTTGATGTAATCCTTGATTTTACCGTCAGCTTCAAGGCTTGTTATGCCGTCAAAAAGACCGATACCGTGAGCCGTGTGCACAATATAGTCACCCTTGTGCAAATCTTCAAGGGAGTTGAACATATTCGCTTTCTTGACTTTTTTGGAAGATTTTCTGACGGGTAAGGATGCTTTGCTTCCGTATGTAATAACAGTCAGCTTAGCGTCGGGATATTCAAAGCCTGCCGAAAAACCGCCGGGAAGAACAATGACTTTACCCGGTATACACTCTTCGGGAGGCGAGGCAAGATACATTGCGGAAATGCCTTCGTTTTCAAGGTCGGATGCGAGTGCACTTGCCGATTTTTCAGTACCGGCGACAACGAAAACAGAGTTGCCTTTCTTGCCGTAAACGGGTCGTATATCGTCAATCAGAACGGAAAGTGAGCCACTCCACGGGCTGAATTGTTTTGCGTTGAATGTGATAAGGCTTTTGACGGGAGTGTCAAACGAGCCTCGTGTCATATTGTCAAGATAAACTGCGCCGAGATCCTCATAAAGACCGAGAAGCTCGGAAAACTCCATCATATATTTGTCAAGACCGTTACAGATTATGCCGTCTTCAAGGTATGCCTTCAGATCCTCGTGAAAAATCTTAAGGCAGGCATTTGCTGATTCTTTAACGGAAAAACTTTCTGTTATAAAAACAAGCGGTTGTTCAATGTAGTCAAAAATCGTAGCAGGGTAGGGATAGATAAGAGGAAGATATCTGTCAATATTCGGCAGGTTAATACCGCCCTCAAGCTTTTCAAGGTCGAGTCTGATACTTTCTTTAACCCTGTTTGTACCCTTGCCACGGGCGTTTTTCATAAAGTCCTCAAGCAACTCGATGAGCTTCACGGGACTGCAGCAGATTTCATTTGTGGGTGTGATTGTAATTGAACGGGTTGAATCGATTCTGCGCTGACTCTCAACCTCGAAAGTTGAAAGGCAGTCAATGTTATCGCCCCAGAATTCAATTCTGTACGGATTTTCACAATCGGGCGAGAAAATGTCAATAATACCTCCGCGGACGGAAAACTGACCTGAGCCGTCAACCTGTGCACTTCGGGTGTACCCTGCATTGATAAGCATTTCGATAAGCTCATCCTGCTTGATTTCGTCGTCAACGTTAAGAGTGATTCTTTTTGCAATCAGCTCCTCAGGCGGAATGGTGTACTGCAAAGCTGCCTCAACCGAGCAGACCACAGCACGGATTTTGCCGTCAACAAGGTTGCCGAGAACACTCAGCCTTTTATGCTCGTATTCACGGGATTTGACGTTATCGGGGCGAAGAGTGATATCGCCTGCAGGGTACAGCTGTGCATCGCAACCGAAGGCGTTGAGGTCCTTGCAGAGCTTTGAAGCCTGAGCCTCGTCGGGAGTGATGATGATTGCCCTGTGCGGAGCCAGATCCTCACAGGTGGCGCTGATAACGTGAGCCTTATGTATAGCAGAAAGACCGACAACTCCTGCAGGGAGGCGTCGGTTGTTAAGGTCATAAACAATTGACCGATATTCATTTAAACTTTTCAGAGCTTTGGTAAAACAGGACATGGTTGCTCCTTAAATATTTATACCTGCATTCTGCAGGTCATTAATGAGTTCATTTATTTTATATTTGCTGAAGCAGTGAGCTTTCATTCCAAGCTCCTGTGCTGTTGCAACATTGGCAGGGGAATCGTCGATGAAGAAACACTCTTCCGGTTTTAAAGAAAATTTATCCAACAAAACTTTGAAAATCTCTTTGCCGGGTTTAATTAAATTATACTTCGCAGAAATAATAAATCCGTCGAAAAAGTCAAATGCCGGCACACTTTTTTTGAATTCATCAAACCAGGTGGGACAGTTGGAAAGAAGATAGATTTTATAACCGTTTTCCTTAAGCGATTTTACGATTGGATACATTTCAGTAATCGGGGGCATCTCACCCTCGTGGTCAAGAATCATTTTGCGCACTTCATCGTGAAGCTCCACGGGCAGTTCACGGCACATTATTTCAATAGCTTCCTCAACCTCAAAGTCACTTTTGTCCATCAGTTTCCAGGTTTCGGAAGCAAAGGTTTTTTCGTTGATAAGCTCGTGATATTCGGGTGCAAAATGAGTTGTCAGACTTCTTTTTGCATCAAAGTCAACAAGCACACCGCCCATATCGAAAACAATTGTTGTAATCGCCATATAACCACCTCCGGACAGTATTTAATTATATAATAAAACAATTTAAAATGCAAATAAAAACGGACATCTTGAGATGCCCGTTTAAAAATTTTTAATTAAAGTGCAGCGTTGATTGCATCAACCTTATCTGTCTTCTCCCAGGGAAGGTCGATGTCGGTTCTGCCCATATGTCCGTAAGCAGCTGTCTGCTGATAAATCGGACGGCGGAGACCGAGGTTGTCAATGATTGCAGCGGGACGAAGGTCGAATACCTTGTTTACTGCATCTGCAAGCTCAGCGTTTGAAACCTTGCCTGTGCCGAATGTTTCAACCATAACCGAAACGGGTCTTGCAACACCGATAGCATATGCGAGCTGAACCTCACACTTGTTTGCAAGTCCTGCTGCAACGATATTCTTTGCGATATAACGGCACATATATGCTGCTGAACGGTCAACCTTTGTCGGGTCCTTACCGCTGAAAGCACCGCCGCCGTGACGTGAATATCCGCCGTATGTATCAACGATGATCTTACGGCCTGTAAGACCTGAGTCGCCCTGCGGACCGCCTGTAACGAATCTGCCTGTCGGGTTAACGTAAATCTTTGTGTTTTCGTCGATGAGTGAAGCATCAATTGTCGGCTTGATTACAAGGTTGATAACATCTTCACGGATTTTGTCAAGCTCAACGTCTGCGCTGTGCTGAGATGAAACAACGATTGCGTCAATTCTTACAACCTTGTCGTCATCATATTCAACAGTAACCTGAGTCTTACCGTCTGCACGGAGATAACCGAGGTTGCCGTTTTCTCTTTCTTCTGTGAGCTTGAGAGCAAGCTTGTGTGCGAGTGAAATCGGCATCGGCATAAGCTCGGGTGTTTCGTCACAAGCGTAACCGAACATCATACCCTGGTCGCCTGCACCGTGAAGGTTGTACTTGTCCTCTTCACCGCCCTTGAGCTCGAATGAAGCGTCAACGCCCATTGCGATATCGCCTGACTGCTTGTCAAGTGATGTGAGGATAGCGCAAGTGTTACCGTCGAAGCCTTTTTCTGCACTGTCGTAACCGATATCGCAGATAACCTTACGTGCAATTGCAGGAATGTCGATATTAGCTGAAGTTGAAATTTCACCCATTACGAGCACCATACCTGTTGTACAGCAGGTTTCGCAAGCAACACGGCCGTTCGGGTCCTGAGCAAGGATTGCGTCAAGCACTGCGTCGGAAATCTGGTCACAGATTTTATCGGGATGTCCCTTTGTTACTGATTCTGATGAAAAAAGATGTTTTGCCATTTTAAAAGTCCTCCTTTGTCGAAAAAAACGCTCCCGGCGCAAACCGAGAGCTTTAAAAAACTTATCTTTCGGTTGCACCGCAGGATTTAGCACCTTGCTTAACGCAGGTTGCTGAGCTTCATAGGGCCTGTTCCCTCAGCTGCTCTTAATAAGTGTTGAGCGCTATTTAATTTGTTGCGTAGAAATTATATACTAATATCCGTTACAAGTCAAGACTTATTTTGCAAATTCCCCTTAAGAATCGGAGAAAGTTTACGGTAAATAAGGAAAGTTATGATAACGCTGACAAGTCCCTTTGCAAAAGTGAAGGGCACGTTGAAAACAAGGATTGATTTCCATATTGAATCCATTGACGGAAGAATAGCCTGATACATTCCGAGGATAACCTGCTCGGGAATGAGGATTTCCATATAAATCGGGTAGGTGATATACATATTGATAAGAAAACACGAGATTGCCATTGCGAGGTTACCAACCATTGCACCTATGAAAGCGAAATTACGGGTTTTCCTGATTCTGTAGAAAAGACCTGCAACAAAAACAAAAACAGCGCCCATAAGGAAGTTCGAAAGCTCGCCTACGAATTGGGTTGAGCTTGTCGGCAGGTGAAGCGCGTTTTTGATAAAGCAGACGAGTACACCGTACTGAGGCCCGAAAGCGAATGATGTTATAAGTGCGGGAAGTTCCGAAACGTCGAATTTGATGAAAGCAGGCATAAACGGTACAGGGAATTCAAGCATCATCAAAGCATAAGATAATGCCGACATAATTGCCGTCACCGTAAGCTTTCTTATCATACTGACTCGGTTTCTGTTGTTGATAGTTTTTGCCATAAAATCAACTCCTGATATTTTTCAGCGAGAGTTATCAACGAAAAAAGCCCCGCACAAAAATGTACGGGGCTGATTTTTAAAAATAAATCTTCTCTCATCCGGACTGTACCGTCGGCTTTGGAATCACACCAAATCAGCAAATGCTCACGGGCTTATGGGGGTTACCCAAACACCGTCGGTGGGGAATTTCACCCCGCCCCGAAGATAACTGTTCACTTGAGTCAATTATAACACTTAGGATGATTTTGTCAATATGTGTTCCGTTTGTTGATTTTTACGTTGTTATGTAGTATAATTTGCAGAGAATAAAAGGTGGTGAAACTGTGCTGAAAAAGAACGATGAAATTCAGCTTACTGTCAAAAGTTGTACCGTGCAGGGCAGCGGTGTCTGCGATTACAACGGAATGACGGTTTTTGTACGCGGTGCCGTAACGGGTGACCACGTGATTGCACATATTATCAAAGTGAAGAAGACTTACGCCGTGGGCATAATTAAAAAAATCACTCAGCGCTCACCGATAAGAATAAATTCTCAATGCGCGGTTTCCGAAAAATGCGGCGGCTGTTGCTTTGCTCATATTAAATATGATGCCGAGCTTGAAATCAAGCAGACTCAGGTTGAAGATAATTTCAAAAGAATCGGCGGACTTGATGTTAAAATTAATCCTATTATCCCGTCACCCGAATCTTCTCGTTACAGAAATAAGGCACAGTATCCCGTAGGTTCGGACGGTACATTTGCTTCAATCGGATTTTATGCACCAATGACACACAGAATTATTGACTGTGCAGACTGCTTGCTCCAGCCCGAGGATTTCAAAAGAATAGTTGATGTTTTCCGCGATTGGATAAGAGAAAAGAAAATAAGCGTTTACAATGAATTTACAGGAGAAGGTCTTGTTCGTCATATCTATGTAAGAAAAGGCTTTGCGACGGGCGAGGTTATGGTCTGCCTTGTTGCGAACGGAAGAAAAATCCCGTTCGCAGATGAGCTCGTTGAAATGCTCAGATCTGAAATTGACGGGCTTAAAAGTGTAATCCTTAACATAAACACGAAAAACACAAATGTCGTGCTCGGAAGCGAATGTATCACGCTTTACGGTTCTGATTATATAACGGACGAGCTTTGCGGTCTTAAGTTCAATATTTCACCGCTTTCGTTCT
Organism: Acutalibacteraceae bacterium; assembly: GCA_045537435.1. Classification (GTDB taxonomy): domain Bacteria; phylum Bacillota; class Clostridia; order Oscillospirales; family Acutalibacteraceae; genus CAG-488. The sequence goes on along the minus strand of JAZSPL010000041.1, from coordinate 71,295 downwards.
ATCAGGTCAATCATGACGGTGCAGAAATTCTTTACAATAAGGCGAAGGAATATGCGGCTCTTACGGGTAATGAGACTCTCATTGACCTTTACTGCGGTACGGGCACGATAGGACTTACAATGGCTAAAGATGCAAAACAGCTCGTCGGAGTTGAAATCGTTGAACAGGCAATTGAAAATGCGAAGAAAAATGCTGAGCTCAACTCAATTGATAATGCACGTTTTATCTGCGGTGATGCTTCAAAGGCGGCAGAAATACTTCTTGAAGAGGGTATAAAGCCCGACGTTGTAATTCTTGACCCGCCGCGAAAAGGATGCGACAGCGCCCTTGTTGAAACTGTTTCAAAGATGGCTCCCGAAAGGATAGTTTACGTTTCCTGCGACAGTGCAACTCTTGCGCGTGACTGTGCGCGTTTCCTTGAAGTCGGTTACGAAGTCAGCGAGGCAACACCCGTAGACATGTTCCCACGCACCGGAAATGTAGAAGTGGTCGCAAAGCTTGAACGTAGCAGGCAGAAATAAAGCTCACAGGAGAGTTTTCTATGAAAAAACAAAGAGTGGTTTATTACGATTATCTGCGTGTTTTTGCTATAATCGCGGTTATCGTTATTCATGTTTCGGCTCAGGAATGGTCGGATTTCGGTGGCAGAAGTTTTGAATGGCAGATTTTTAATGTTTACAACGCAATTGCAAGATGGGGTGTGTCCGTTTTTCTTATGATAAGCGGTTCACTCTTCCTTTCAAGGGATATTGAGATTAAAACGATATACAAAAAATACATTCCCCGAATGGTCGCTTCGTATTTTGTGTGGTCAGCAGTTCATGCAGTTTTTGCGCCGGGAAATGTTTATAATCCGGATTTTATGGAAGCTTTTTCATTAGTTGATTTTATTCAGAAAACATTTATAGGCCCCGTTCATCTGTGGTTCATCCCAATGATAGTCGGAATTTATATGTGTCTGCCGATAATCAGACAGTTTGTTCTTTCACCAAAGCTCCTGAGATATTATCTTTTGCTTGGCTTCATTTTCGGCTATGCCGTTCCGCAGGTAGTTTATATGGCAAAGGACTTTACTTCGGGGAATATACAGAAAACATTGCTTGCCGTAAATACACTTATTTCAGATATGAATGTGCGTGTTGTGGTAGGCTTTGCTTATATTTTTGTTCTCGGCTATTTCCTTGCACAGACCGAGTTTACAAAGAAACAACGGAAAATCATCTACCTGCTCGGAGCAGTCGGTTTTTTGGTGTCGGTATTGTTCAATGCCGCTGCAGGTTGGAAACTGAACACAAACAGTACAAACTATTTACAGACGTTTACAGTAAATGTTCTTCTTGAAGCCGTTTCGGTTTTTGTTTTCTTCAAGTACCGAAAATTTGACAATATTAAGTTGAATGCGGTGATGTCAAAGCTTTCACAATACAGCTTCGGTGCATACCTTGTACATATACTTGTTATGTCGGTTTATAAATTTTGGGGATTAAATTCGGTAGCCTTTAACCCGATTTTCTGTATTCCTGTTCTGACATTGGCGACGGTTGCGGTATCTTTTTTGATATCATTCCTGCTCAACAAAATACCGTTTGTCAACAGATGGATTGCCTGAGGATATAAGGTGCGCCTTGGAAATAATTTTAATTAACACTTGATTTAATTTTTTGAATAGTATACAATCTATGTATAATGCTTTGGAGGTAAACCCATGGACGAACTTAAAAATATGAATGTAAACTCTGCTGAGGATAATAAAGTCAAGATAGACTTTTCAAATATTGAATCAACTGAAAGCGGCTTTGCGTCAACCGATCGTTTCGGTGTTGCAGAGGAAGCGGCAGATGCTCCTGTTGAAGCAGCTCCGCAGTTTGTTGAACAGGTTCCTGTTGCACAGACGCCGATTCAGCCACAGATTCCTGCTGAGCCTGAAAAGAAGAGCAAAAAGAATGTTGATTCTGAAGTTGCAAAGGAAAAGAAGGCAAAGAAAAACAAGAATCTCGGAACATTTATCCGTGTGTTTGTAATTACGCTCCTTTCCGTTATAACTCTCTGGACGGTTATGTATACTGTTGACCATTCTCTTGCGGCACAGGGAATTGCACCGCTTTTCTCAGTGTCTTCAACAGAGTATACAGTTTCCTATCTCGAAACAGACAAGCCTGCTGCGTTCAGCTACAAGTGCTTGGGATACAAGGTTCAGTTCCTTACCAACGAAAATTATCAGCTCACACAGGATTGTGTATGGGCTTGGGAAGACGGTCCGAACGATATTCTTTTGCAGAGAGGTCAGCTTTTCCCTGTTGGTGCAGAACAGTAATATTTTAAGGGATGCTTATGGCATCCCTTTTTTATGCTTCTAAAAGGCAAAATGCCCTAAAAAGAGTTGTGATTTTTGAAAAAATTTACAAAAGGTCTTGATAAATCTTTCACAGATTGATATAATAATCGGGAATGGCGAAAGCCGTAAAAGACGTATATAAGGGCAAGGTCAAAGACCGGACCTATATAAACCGAAAGGAGATTTACAACATGATCAACTATTCACGTGAAGTAGAGGAAATGTGCTGTGTAGCTAAGGGCCCGAATCACGGTCCTGCTCCGATCCCTGAAGAGGGTAAGTGGGTTAAGGCTTATGACGTTAAGGATATTTCCGCTTTCACACACGGTGTGGGCTGGTGTGCACCTCAGCAGGGCGCTTGTAAGCTCTCACTCAACGTTAAAGAAGGTATTATTGAAGAGGCACTCGTTGAGACAATCGGTTGCTCAGGTATGACTCATTCAGCTGCTATGGCTTCTGAAATTCTTCCGGGCAAAACAATCCTTGAAGCTCTCAACACAGACCTCGTTTGTGACGCTATCAACACTGCTATGCGCGAGCTCTTCCTTCAGATCGTTTACGGCCGTTCACAGTCTGCATTCTCAGATGACGGTCTTTCAGTAGGCGCAGGTCTTGAAGACCTCGGTAAGGGCCTCCGTTCACAGGTTGGTACAATGTACGGTACAAAGGTTAAGGGTGTCCGTTACCTTGAAATGGCTGAGGGTTACGTTACACGTATGGCTCTTGACGAAGACAATCAGGTTATCGGCTACGAGTTCGTATCACTCGGCAAGATGACAGACTTCATCAAAAAGGGCGATACACCTAACGACGCATACAACAAGGCAATCGGTACTTACGGCAGATTCGCTGATGCTGCTAAGTACATCGACCCGAGAAAAGAATAAGTAAGAGGAGGAAATTACAATGGCATTATTTGAAAGCTACGAAAGACGTATTGATAACATCAATGCTGTTCTTGCTGAATACGGTATTTCTTCAGTTGAAGAATGTAAGGAAATCACTCTTGCAAAGGGTATCGATTGCGATAAAATCGTAAGAGAAACACAGCCGATCTGCTTCGAAAACGCAGTATGGGCTTACACAGTAGGTTGCGCTATTGCAATCAAGATGGGTTGCACAAAGGCTGCTGATGCAGCTGCAGCTATCGGTATCGGCCTTCAGGCATTCTGCATCAAGGGTTCTGTTGCTGACAACAGAAAAGTTGGTCTTGGTCACGGTAACCTTGGTAAGATGCTCCTTTCAGACGAAACAGAGTGCTTCTGCTTCCTTGCAGGTCACGAATCATTCGCTGCTGCTGAAGGTGCTATCAAAATCGCTCTTAACGCTAACAAGGTAAGAACAAAGCCTCTCCGCGTTATCCTCAACGGTCTTGGTAAGGACGCAGCTATGATCATTTCAAGAATCAACGGCTTCACATACTGCAAGACAGAGTTCGATCCTTACTCAGAAACAGTTAAGGTTGTTGAAGAGAAGGCATACTCAAACGGCCCGAGAGCAGACGTAAGATGCTACGGTGCAGATAACGTTCCCGAAGGCGTTGCAATCATGAAGCTTGAAAATGTTGGTGTTTCTATCACAGGTAACTCAACAAACCCGACAAGATTCCAGCATCCTGTTGCAGGCACATACAAAAAGTGGTGTAACGAAAACGGTGTTAACTACTTCTCAGTTGCATCAGGCGGCGGTACAGGCCGTACACTTCATCCGGATAATATGGCAGCTGGTCCTGCTTCATACGGTATGACAGATACAATGGGTCGTATGCACTCAGACGCACAGTTCGCAGGTTCTTCATCAGTTCCCGCACACGTAGAGATGATGGGTCTCATCGGTGCCGGCAACAACCCGATGGTTGGTATGACAGTTGCTTGCGCAGTTGCAGTTGAAGAAGCTTCTAAATAAGAACCTGACTTCGTCAGAACCTTGTTACTCGCATTGCTCGTAATAAAGGCTTTCAGGTCTTTGGGCTTGTAAACAACAAATTTAATCATTGATAAAAAGTTAGACACATCGTTTCGGAGATTTCCGTTATGATGTGTCTGTGTTTTGTTTTAATATTGATTTCTGATTGTTGATAAGGTATAATGTAGTTGCTATAATGGGAGATTATAGGGTTGTGTATAATTATAAACTCGGAGGTAGCTTTATGAAAAAATATGCAAGGAAAATAATTACCGTGCTGTTAGTAATTGCAATGCTTATTCCGTCAGCTGCGATGCTTTACTCATCAGCGGCTATATCGGATTTCTCTGTTGAGCTTGCTTTCAATAACGTTTTTGTTTTTGAAAAGTGGGCAAGCAACAAATTATCAACCACAATAGTCAACGGCGGAGTGCCGGTAGCGGATAAGCTGTCTATCGATATTGATAACGGTAGTTTCAAATTTGAAAATAAAAATTCGGGTGAAGCTTATACCGGCCACGGCATGGGTTCAGGAACGGCTTCTGCTGGTAACTTCCAGTATTATATGATGGATGTTGAGCCCGGTGCGGCATATACGTTCTCATACAACCTCACAAGTCTCACCGCAGGATTGATTTTTACCCCTTATGTCTTTTTCTTTGATGAAAACGGTTCATACACCTCACTTGTTCCGCAGTCGGTTGCAAGTACAGGTAACACCGGCTTTGTTTTCTTCGTTCCTACTAATGTACATTATATTCAAATTCGTTTTACAATTTCCGGCACCGGCTCTGCCGAAGCCAAGGATATCGCAATCCGTAAGACAGACGTCTCTTCATACGCAAGTAATATTTTCGACTTTGCTTCATGGGCAAGCAATGGAATTTCAAGTAAAGTCAGCGATGATGTAAATTACAACGGCGGTGCTGTAGCAAAAAATACTGCAGATAACAGTGTTACTCTTACCACAGATGCAACCATCGCAACTAAAGGAGTCCTTTTTACAAACTTCACATTCGGTAACGGAGACGGATATTATATGATGCCCGTTGAACCAAGTGTAATATATGATTTCTCCTACAATCTTGTCTCCTGCAACTTTGACACGGCTTTTTATCAGCCCTATGTTGTTTTCTATGATGCGAGCAAAAATTTTATATCTTATATCAATTCATCGGCTGTCGATACAGGTGTCAACAGATTTGTATTTACAACTCCCGCAAATGCCGCTTATATTCAGATTGTTTACGGTATTGTAGGTATTGCCGAGGCAGGCAAGAGCTGCACGGTGAAGGATGTTGCGATTCAGAAGCTCACCCTTGCAACCGACACAAATGCAGGTGTGACTCACCGTAAAGTTTATACATATTCAAAGAGCAATCCCCGGAATTACGGTGAGCTTCCCGTTCCCTCATACGCTCCCAGCGGTTATGTTTTTGCGGGTTGGTACACAGGTGTGAACGGAACAGGTACTCACATAACAGAGAACACGCCTGTTGATTTTACAAGCCATACCGTTTATCCTAAATATGAGCCTGTTGTTGACTCACTTTCAATCAGGACAATGCCTGTCAAAACATCATACACCGTTGGTGAAAGAGTCAATCCAACGGGACTTGTGCTTGAATATACGGTTGCAGATGTAACAAGCACGATTGAATCGGGCTATTACTGCACTCCCGAGTATCTGACCGCAACAGGTATACAGACGGTTACTGCCCACTACGGCGGCAAAACGGCAACATATACGGTTGATGTAAGTGCAAGCCTTTCAGAATCCGTCGTTGTTAACGGTGCAACAGTCAATGCAAGCGTAACAAACAATACGTACACATTTGCAAGCACCGTTGCAAACTCCGACTTCCACCGCTATAAGCTGACATATTACTCCGATGCTTATGTTGAAGGAATAATAACCTACGGTGACAATACAACAGAGCAATTCTTCCTTGAGCCTTCTTCCAACTTTGATGACGGAATGGGTGAATTCACTTCATTTGTTGACGGTTACCTTAAAAAGTATGTCAATGCAAGCATGAAGATGTCGAAGGTTACAAGTAACGCTAAAAAGGGAATCAAGTCCATCAGCTTCACGCTTCTTGACAATAAAACAGGCACCTTCAATCTTCTTTCTGTCACAACAGAAAAAAGGGCAGATATGCCCTCCACAATGACAGGCGAAGCTACTGTTACGGCAAACACGATAAAGACCTTCCGTAATGATCAATATAAGGTTGGTATCGATATCCTCAACGGCGGTGCGGTTTATCAGCTTTACCTTCTTAACAGCAATATTGTTGCCCGTGTTTACAACATAAATGGCAAAGATGTAACAAAGGTTGACTATAAAAATAAGCTGGATGCCACTTATGGTACAAATTACAAAAGTGAAAGCACCGAGGTCAACCTTATCAACTATTATGATAACGGCCGTGAGCTTCAGCAGTCATACTACGGTACGGGCGAAAAGCCTTATGAGCAGGGCTACTATAACTCTGCAGACTGGAACTACAACCCCGTTCAGGCAGGTAACGTAGTCGGCGAAGCAAGTAAGGTTATTGATTACGAAATAGGCGAAGATTATATTTATATCAAAGCCCGTCCGCTTGATTGGGCAAAATGGTCAGACGAATGGGCAGAAACCAACCCCAATGTGATGAATTATGAAACAGGAGAGTATTATAAGCCCATACACGGTGATGGATACGTTACCGATACTTATATCGAGGCAAGATATGTTTTTGAAAACGGATTGATGAAAACATATTGTCGTATGGTTGATTATTCGGGCTTTCCCTCAGCACAGACAACACAGGAGTTGCCTGCATTCTATACAATCGAGCCTCTTAATCAGTATGTTTATAATGATGTAACTGAAGACAAAGCGTGGCAGGAAGAAAATCTTGTGTATGATTCAGAGCCCGAATTTTGGGGTATAACGCAGGATTACATAAAAAATTGTTACCCTAACGGCTTCTCTGCAAACAAAAACACCCCTGAGAATTGGGCGGCCTTTATGGCAAGTCAGGATGCAGACAGCTTCGGTATCGGTCTTTATACACCCGAGGTAACAGATTTCTATTACGGTATTTATCCGCCGAAGCACAGCGGTGCAAGTGCAGATAATGCGCACTACAGACACGCTCAGACCGTCAATCCTGCGAAAGAGGTCAACACCTCATATATCGCACCTATCGGTGTCAGAACCTTTGAAAGCTATACACCCACCGAATATGAGTTCTATATCTCAACGGGTACCGTTGCCCAGATCCGTGATTCATTCGGAGCTGTATGTAAGCACAGCAACACCCACAACGAGCACAAAGCTGCAACCTGTACCGAAGAAGGCTATGATAAGGTTATCTGCGATGATTGCGGAGAAACTGTTTCAGCGTCAGTAATTCCTACGCTTGACCATACATACGAAACAATTACAACAGAGCCGACTTGTACCGAAGCGGGTAATACCTCTGTGGTTTGCACCGTTTGCGGTGAAATATTCAGCTCGACCGTAATTGACAAAAAAGGACACTGCTACGAGGGCAGTACTTGTACGGTATGCGGAGCAGAAGCTGATATTTATAAGCGTAACGATTCTGCAACGGTTATTGATTATTCGAACAGATTTATATACGGTCTTGCATCGGGATTGAGTATTGATACGGTCTTCTCTGAATATGTAACCCATTCGGATAAGGTGTATTATCAATACGGTGCAAATAAAGTCGGAACTGATAAAAAGGTAATGCTTTATGATAACAATACAAATAAACTTGTCAGTGAATACACATTTGTTATCTTCGGTGATGTCAACGGTGACGGTTGGTATGACGGTCAGGACGCAGTGCTTGTTTCCTGTCTTGTAAACGGAATGCTCACGCAGGATGATGTGAGCGAGGCTGTTTATATGGCGGCAGATTGCAACCATGACGGTGCTGTTGACAGGCTTGATGTTGCACTCCTCAACAAGGCGGGTACACTCCGTGCAAGTGTTGATCAGTCAAAGCCTGCAGAAGAACTCCTCGAAACATCATCAGCCTATGTTGAATATCTTGCCCTCATCGACCAGACACCTGAAATTGAGGTTGAGGATGAACAGGAGGATGTTATAATTCCCGATACAAATGAAGAAGTTGATTCTGATGAAACAACAGCAGAGTTTGACTTTACGGCAGTGATTACATATATCTTCGATTTAATCAAGAATCTTATTTCCGTAATTTTCTCGTTCATAATCGGATAGACTGATAAAATTTAAAGACGGTGGAGCAATCCACCGTCTTTTTGTGTGATGATTGTTTTTGCTTGTTTAACTGTGAAAATATCTCTTACAAACAAATTTAAATGCGATATAATATAATCAGGAAAACTTAAAACGATGTGTTCACTTAACGATTTTGCAACGCACAAAGCAAGGCGTTACAAAACTTTCCGGTTACATTAATTGTTCCTCGTCGTCGTTCAGCGTAGAGATGATGGGCTTGGTTGGGGTGGTAACAGCCCAATGGTTGGTATGACAGTTGCTTGCGCAGTTGCAGTTGAAGAAGCTTCTAAATAAGCTCTTATTAAAATTATCAGCTCCTGACTTTTTGTTGGGAGCTTTTTGTTTTGACAGTATGAATCTATTACTCATAAGAAGTTTACATAAAAGGTTTTACACCGATTCCCTGATTGTTGCTTTTTAGCAATATATATGGTATAATATTTTAATACAGAGCAAGCTGAAAGGATGTGATTCGAATGAAAGTGTTGTTTGTTAATCCGATGACTTCTAAATATACAAGGTCAATTTCTACACCGCTTGGTATTTTGTCAATAGCAACATATTTAGAGAGTAAAGGTCATTCGGTGAAAATCTATGACCGTTCAACGGATAAAACTGACCTTCAGACTGTTCTTAACTCCTTTAAACCTGATATTTCCGGAATTTCTATGATTTCATATAAATCAATCAAGGACGCACTGTGTGTTGCTGAAGTTCTCAAAAAGTCTGATATTACTGTTGTTATGGGTGGACCGTTGCCGTCTGAACTTGTAGAAATGACTCTTTCACATGATTTTATTGATATGATTTCTATCGGCGAAGGTGAGCAAACCTGGCTTGATATCGTTGATTATTTTGAAGGTAAAATAAAAAGCCTTGATGAAATTAAAGGGATTGCTTACAAGGACGACAAGGGCAAATTTTTTAAAACAGCAGAGAGACCTTTTATAGACCTTGCTGAAATACCTCCGCTAAACTGGTCGTTAATTGATGTTCCTAAGTATTTTCAATCAAATTACGGATGCGATAAAATGCTGTACCTGTATTCAGCAAAGGGATGCCCGTTCAGTTGTACTTTTTGTTATAACAAAGAATTTCACCGCTGTTCCTACCGTAAGCGTCCGCTTGATATGCTGCTTAAGGAAATTGAAGTTCTTGTCACACAATACGGCATGGACGGAGTGTATTTTGCGGATGAACTGTGGTGTACCAACCGTAGTGAAATGCATGAAATTTGTGATAGGCTCAAAGCTCTTAATCTCAATTTTGTGTGGGGCTGTCAGACACGTATCGGTATTTTTGATTTAGAAGATTATGAATATATGTACAACTCCGGATGCCGTTGGATATTCTTTGGTGTTGAAAGCGGCTCCAAGACAATACTTAAAAAGATAAACAAAAGAATTGATTACGAAAAAATTGAACAAACTTTCAGAGATTGCAAAAAAGCTAACATTGCTTGTATAGGTTCGTTTATTATCGGCTTTCCCGATGAAACTTGCGAAGATGTTTGCGAAACTGTGGCTCTTATTAAAACCCTTGACACCAAATTGATAAATTTCAATTTCCTTGCACTTGTACCGGGTTCGGAAATATATAAAGACCTTATAAAAAATGAAAGATATGTTGAGGCAGATAATCTTAAAAACTTTGCAAAGAGAAATCCGCTTGACAGGCTGGAGTATAATTTCAGTCAGATTCCGAATATAGATATGAAAGTTGTAAAGGCGTTTTTTATGTGGCGGAGCTTTACGGCAAAGGATGTACCAGGAACAGAAAAATACGGTTTTGCAAAGAAAGTAATTTCTGATGCTGTTAGATCAGTAAACACAGGTGATTTTATCACTTTTGTGTTTTCGACGTTTAATGCCGGTGTTGAATTTTTGAAAAACGCATTTTATGCGCATTGTTTTCCAAAAATAAAAAAGAAATACGGTTTAAATACTTTCAGAAAATAAGGTTCACTTATCGTTTTATTTTGAACAGTATATAATCTGCTTTATAATACTTTGAAGGAAAACTTTGATACGGGCAAAACTATGGTTGGTATGACAGTTGCTTGCGCAGTTGCAGTTGAAGAAGCAAGCAAATAATTGCTGGGTCCCTTATATATCAACAAAAACGAGCTCTATCTCACTCCGAGATAGGGCTCTTAATTTTGGTGTAGGACTATTAAAAAATACTCGTTTGTCCTCCGTTTTGCTGAAAACACCGTTTTTTTTTTGGAGGACAAAATGAATTCAGGGCAATAAAAAAGGATGGCATTTGCCATCCTTTTTATGATATCTGTTATTATGCTACTGTGTCTTCGATTGAGATAAGACCGTTGAATACGCCGACATAAGCCTTACCGTTCGGACCGATTGTGATAGGACCGTAGGAGTTGTTCCAGTTCTTACCGCTGCCTGTGAATACTTTGTAAAGTGTTTCACCTGTTCTGAAATCAACTGCTGTGAAGTACCATGCAACTGCACTCTTAGGAATGTCATCGTTCTGAACTCTTGTGTAGAGGTAGAGGATACCGTTTTCTGTTGACATCTTGGGAACAACTGTTGCAGATGCCTCGTCGATTTCCCATACAACCTCTGCCTTTGTGCAGTCATAGTTCATGTCGATTCTTGTAACACCGGGTTCACTTGTGGGATTGTTTTCAAGGAAGCCTGCACCTGATTCAGAGTAGTTGTTTTCAATGATGAATGAACGGCCGTAAGCAACGATTGAGTTTTCACTAACAGATTTGCCCTCTGTGAAAAGGGGAACCTGGTCAACAATCGCGCCTGTCGGACGGTCGTAGATAACGATGTTTACTCTGCCGTCAGCGTTGTCTGTAATAGCGCAAAGCTCTTTAACGCCGACCTGAACAGCGCCTTCACCTTCCTTGTCGTATACGGGAACGTCAAGGAGAGTGGGAGTTGTACCTGAACCCTGGTTGATAGCACCGGGCTTGAGTGTTGTTCCGCGGTCATAAGCGGTTCTCCATGTGTATGTGGGAAGTCCGTCAGCACCGATTTCGAAACGGTACATTGCTGTGTCTGAAACGATGTAGATACCGTCGTCACAAATTGCAAATGTGTTCTGGATTTCTTCGTTGTCAAGCTTTATCATCTTGACTTCGTCTGTTTCTGCATCGATATAACCGATTTCGCCGGGACGTGTAAGGAACCAGATGTTGCCTTCAAAGTCAGGCATAGCGTCTGTGATGTTTGAACCGTCGGGAAGGCAATCATCGATATCCCATTCTTTTTCGATCTTCCATTCGGGTGTGCCTGATGATTCATCGATGTAGTAAATCTGAATTACGTTGTCAGAGTTGCCGATGATGGGTCTGTCGCCTTCAAGGAGGTGGCAGTATGCGCCGCCCGAAGTATCGGATGATATTGCAGCAAAGTTTAAGGTTTTGATAGCTTCAACTGTGGATGGACGCTGAGGAAGTCTTGTTTCAGCAAGGATTTCAAGTGTATCAGCATCCATAAGAAGAAGACGGAAACCAACAACGTTACCGCTGATGCACATGATTCTGCCCTGAGAATCAAACATAAGTGTAGCAACAAGTCCGCCGAAAACGTTCATTGAACGTGACTTAACAACAGGATTGATGCCGAGAGGTCCCATATAGTCGTATGTATCTGTGTTGTATGAGTTGCCGTGCATACCGTTTGTACCTTCGGCTGCGAGGTAAGGATGCTGAGGAATAGGAAGGTTACCTTCATCCTCAAGAGGATTAGCAACAGCAGCTTCACCGTAGAAAGCGGGACAGAATTTCGAAACCAAAGGCTGACGAATCTGACCGCCGGGGCTCAGGAACAGCATAAGAAATGCTGAAAGAGCAGACAAAATTTTCAAAAGAAATGGATTCATAATCTTTCTCTCCTTTTCAATAAGATTAAAAGTATTATACCATATTTTTACTTAAAAGCAATATAAATTGAGAAAATATTACATTTATACTTATCTGTAGTTGAATAGTTGTTTTTTTTATTAATATGGGTGGTATAATAAACGCACAATGCTTCATTATGAATGTTGGTGAGTATAGAGTGGAAAAGGGAACAGTGTTTAATATACAGAAATATATTATTGAATAATGTTGTGGATTGTGCTATAATAAAAAAACAAAGAGGGAAAAGAGGAAAAATAAAAATGAACAGAGTACAAACGCAATATCCTTTAGTATTTGTTCACGGAATGTACGGTTGGGGAGATAGCCAAGGAATCAATAAAAAAGCACCGTACTGGGGCGGTACAACAGGTAGTATTACTGAATATCTTTCCGATAAAGGTATTGAGTGTTATGCGGCTTCTGAAGGCCCAATATCAAGCGCGTGGGATCAGGCCTGTGAATTATATGCTCAATTAAAAGGTACAAGGGTTGATTACGGTGAACATCACTCCCGTGTTTACGGTCATAAACGATTTGGAAGAACATATAAAAAGCCGTTATTTGAAAATTGGAGCGAAGAAAAGAAGGTTCACCTGATAGGTCACAGCTTCGGTGGTCATGTTATCAGGCTTCTTACTCATCTTCTTGAAAACGGCGCACCCGATGAAGTTGCTTTGGGCAGGGAAGATACATCGCCTCTTTTTATGGGAGGACAAAAAGATCTTGTCTGCAGTGTTACCGCTATTTGCTCACCGTTAAACGGTACCGATGCTTATGAATCAGTTAAAAAATATCATCTGTTACCAATGTTGAAATTTTTCACTTTAAATTCTGCTGTGGTTTTAAGTAGAACCAAACTGCAGGGCGGACTTATTGACGTGCATCTTGAGCAAATGGGAGTCAATACAACAGAAGAGATTAAAGATACAAAGAAATTTGTGCCGGTAATGAAGGATCTTTTCCTTTGCAAAGAAAGTATCGACTATGATATGACCGACAAAGGAACAGAAGAATTAAACGGCTTTATCAATATTGTCCCGTCTGTATATTATTTTTCATACCCGTATAATTTGGTAGGAAAGGATAAAAACGGGAAACCGATTCCTCAGTACACAAAGAATCCGTTGTTACAGGCAACTGCAAAACTTATGATTAAAACTGATAAAGCATTAAACAAGGTTACGGTCGGTAATGATGGCTTGATTGATGTTGTATCTGCTATGTACCCCGAAAATGAACCCCATAAATCGTATGTTCCCAATGAACCGCTTGAAGCGGGAGTTTGGAATGCTATGCCGGTCGGAAAAGGCGACCACGGAACACCGATCGGTCTTTTTGCAGACAAAGACGAAACACATAAATTTTATGACAATATGATTGCTCTTTTGAACAAGACTGAGGATAACTCCTGTACAGTTGAATAATTAATAAAGGTTTTAAACGATTTTTAATGCTCCCGGACGTATATTCGGGAGCGTTTTTTTGGCTGCTGTTTTGTTGTGTGAAAGCTTTTAAAATAGATTAGTATGGATTTAAACGAATTTCTGTAGACAAAACTATGCCTTTGTACTATAATTAAACTGTAAAAATTTTCAGGGAGTGATATTGTGAAAAAGACAATCAAATCAGTTTTGTCCTTGGCACTTTCTTTGGTGATGGTATTTTCGGTCTGCTCGGTTGCGTTTGCGGTTGAAACTGCTGATGCTGCTGTCGGATTTACAGACGAGGACTTCCTTACGGCAAAGGGTCGCAAGCTCGTTAACCGTAACGGTGACGAGATTCAGCTCAAGGGTGTGAACCTCGGTTCATGGATGATATGGGAAGACTGGCTTTCACCTTATGAAGAAGCGACAGACCATTATTCTGTTCTCGCCACTCTTGAAGAGCGTTTCGGAAGAGAAGGCGCTTACGAGCTTTTCAATACTTATATGGACAACTGGATTACAGAATACGACCTTGATGAAATCAAAAAGATGGGATTCAACTGTGTCCGTGTTCCGTTCTGGTTCAGAAATTTCTATTATGACGATAACGGCACAAAAATTCTTGATGAAGACGGTGAATGGGATTTTTCGCGTCTTGAATGGGTAGTCAGCGAATGCTCCGAGCGTGAGCTTTATGTTATCCTTGATATGCACGGGGCGGTCGGATACCACAGCGATGCTCCTCACAGCGGTAAGGGTCAGTCCTGCGGTTATTACGAAGATACAGAGCAGGGCGAAAGATACCGTCAGCTTACCGATGAACTCTGGGCAGCTATTGCAACAAAGTTCGAGGGCAACCCTGCCGTTGCAATGTACGACCTTCTCAACGAGCCGATGTGCGATGTGCCGTCAGGCGAGCTTGAAAGAAGAAAAAATAACACAATGGCTTACTCAAGACTTTACGATGCAGTAAGAGCAGTTGACGAAGACCATATTATCACAATGGAATGCATCTGGACAGCATTTGCTCTTCCGCAGGCATGGACAAAGGGCTGGGACAACGTTGTTTATCAGGTTCATTTCTACAACAACTCAAACTTTATTTTCAACCTTTTTGCGTTCTTTACAAAGTTAGTTTACTTTGATGTGCCGATGTATATGGGCGAGTTCTATCCGCATCAGAAGACAACATGGGAAAACTGCTTCAAAACTCTTGATAATCTTGATTACAGCTGGACACTTTGGACTTACAAGGCAACAGGTCACGGAATGTGGAGCTCAGACTGGTGCATAAAGGGCAGTAAGGACGGCTTCCACAGAGCAAAGGTGCAGACGGATTCTTACGAAGAAATTGCACGCAAGTGGGGCGAGTGTATCCGTACAGAAAACGGTTTCCAGGATACAGGTCACTACGAAAATAATGTAAAAAATCATCTTTAATTCCAATACAGAAAAACGCGTCTTTGGGATGCGTTTTTCTTTTAATTTTTGCAATTATTCAATTGACAATATGAGGTTAATTGTATAAAATAAAGGCACTAAATTTACAGAGGTAATTTTTATGGCAAAAAATAAAGATGCTGCGCCTAAAAACGCACTGAAGCACCCGAATGCTATAGGAATCAAGGAAGGCTTCGGCTATACCCTTGGTGATATAGGTAATCTTTTGGTGCTTACGTTTATTTCAACATTCCTTAAGGTGTTTTATACAGATACACTTATGGCAGACCTGGGTGTTGATCCCGACAAGGTTTACAACGACATCACAGTCCTTTTCCTTGTTACAAGACTCTGGGATGCAATTAATGACCCGATGTGGGGTCTTATCGTTGATGCCGGAAAGCCTACAAAGGAAGGCAAGTTCAGACCTTATCTGAAGTGGCTTTCAGTTCCGCTTTGCGTTTCAATGGCTGTCTGCTTCCTCGGAATTAACAAGTTCATTAACAATTACATGGTAATTCTTATTTTTGCATACATTACATACACTTGCTTCGGCATGCTTTATACAGGTGTCAATATTCCTTACGGATCGCTTGCATCTGTTATCACGGACGACCCTAAAGGAAGAACGCTTCTTTCAACATTCCGTTCAATCGGCGGCGGTGTAGGCGGTGCTGTTGTTACGCTTCTCGGTCAGATGGTTGTTTACAACAAAGTTATCGACCCGAAAACCAAAGAAGAAGTTTCAGTTTTCAGCGGCGACAAAGCGTTTATCTTTGCTGTTGTTCTTGCTGTTCTTGCGATTGCTTCTTATCTTTTCTGCTATAAATCAACAAAGGAACGTGTCAAAGTTCCTGACGTTAAGAAGAAGATTAATCTTAAGCGTACCTACGGTCCTCTTTTCAAAAGCCTTCCGTTCATCACGGTCACAATTTCGGGTGTTCTTATCAGCGGACTTCTTCAGTACGGTTCATTCAACCAGTATCTTTTCAAAAACCACTTCGGCAATTCCGACCTTTCAATCATAAATACACTCTGCACTTATGCACCGATGGCAATTATGATTCCGATTATGCCCAAGCTCGTTGAAAAGTTCGGTAAAAAAGAAATCTGCGTTTTCGGTCTTGTTCTTTCATCTTTGGCAAGTATCTTCAATGCGGTATTCCTTCCGAATGTAACAATATATTTTGTTATGCAGGCAATTACAGGTTTCGGTTACTCATTTATGAGTATTACAAACTGGGCAATCGTTATGGATGTTATTGACTATAACGAGTATACAACAGGCGAACACAGCGAAAGTGCAATCTATGCTGTTTACACGTTCTCAAGAAAGCTCGGTCAGACAATTGCTGACTCAGGTGGAATGCAGCTTCTTAAGAAAACAGGTTACACTGACAAGGTTCGTAATACAGTCGCAACAAGTGTCGGCAGCTTTGGCCACAATATTTACAAGATGTGTACAATTGTTCCGGCTATCGTTTACACACTTATTCTCATCCTTACAATTATCTATCCTCTTTCAAAGAAGCGTCTTGAGCCGATACAGGCTGAGCTTATGAAGAGAAGAGCAGAGGTTGACGAAAAGTTAAAGGAACTTGAAGCTATATAAAATTAACTCGGATAAGAGCAAATCCTATCCGAGTTTTTGCTTTATTTCGATTTGAATATCATCGGCATTTCTGTTGTTCCGAGAACTTTTTTTACAACCTTCATTAAAGCAGGCTTTGCTTTGCCGCTGTTTTTAACAAAGCTGCTCTGGTCTGCATTTTTTGCAATGAAATCTACAAAAGACGGACTGCCTTTGAACTGAAGCTTAACTTCCTTTTTGCCGAAAGTAAATTCGATGCGCTGGGTTGAAAGCGTGTTGATCGGCTTTACAATTGCATTAAGCTTACCGTTTTCGGTAAAAGCGTATGCCCATATTTTATACTGATATCCTTTGATACTGCATTCCGAAAAACGCGGTTCACCGTCAAGTCCGCAATTAATTACAATTTCGTCCTCTTCCTCTTTCCATTTGACGGCGAACACTTCATCCGTCACGTGGAAGGAAACTTCATCAAGATTCGATTTCGGCCTTTTCGCAAAGCTTGAAGTAAGCGAACGGGGAATAAGGCTTGCGGGGAACATTATCTTTGCAAGGACATCTGAAGCTGAAGTGAGATAAAACTTTCTGTCTGTCGGAATTGCAGGCAGGTTTTTGCATTTAACAGGCTTTTTATTAAGGCTTTCAAGATGTTCGTTGAGTTTTTCATCCCACTCACTGTCGCAGGTTTCGCAGAATGCATTCGGAAGAATTTTTTCAAAAGGTGTTGTAAAATCGCCGTCGTTTACACAGCTGTTGAAGCTTGCAATAACCGCATTGTATTCTGGGATATATGTAACTCTCTGACCGAACATACCGTCCATACTGAATCTTCCATTTGTGATCCAGAAAAGGTAGCCGTATCCGCCGTCTTTGCCGTTTTCGTGTTTAACCTGAAGACTTGTTGCTTCCTTTGTCCACCAATCGGGGATAATCTGTTCACCGTTCCACTTACCGCCGTCAGCATAACACTGACAGATTTTTGCAAGGTCACGGAGTTTGAGATGACAGCCTGTACCGCCGATGTTTTCATCAAGAAAATTCGTTTCCCAGAAAGGCTTTTCAATTCCGAGAGGTTCGAAAAGACGGGGAGTGAGGTAATCTACAAGATTCATTCCCGCAACTTTCTGTACAGCCGCTGCCGCAATGTGAGCATCGTTATTGCTGTATAAAAATCCTCGTTCAGTTTTCCTGAACGGAGCTTTCATAAACATCTCAACGTAGTTTCCGGTCATATCCTGAGTAAAGCTGAATTCCTTATTGCTCTGCATTGTCAGTACATGGCGAAGCGTCAGCCTTTCCCATTCGTCATCTTTGTTATGGGGATATTCGTCAAATATATCGATGATTTTAGTATCAAGCGTGAGTAAACCCTCATCTGCCGCAAAACCGACAGCGGTTGAAACAATTGATTTTGTCACGGAAAAAAGAGTGTGCGGCATATCTGCAGAATACGGATAAACGTAGTTTTCAAAGACGGTTTCACCGTCCTTGAGCATAATAAGAGCGTGATTTTCAATGTTGTGTTTTTCAAGCTCTTTGTAAAATTCATAAATTGCTTTTGAGGAAACTTTAGTTTTTATGCCCATAATCTGCCTCCGTAAAATTTTATGTTTCCATTATAGCACTTTGTATGAATTTGGCAAGAGCAGGTTACGTTTTTGATATGTCTGTTACGACAAATTTGTTGACACCGCAGGCAACAGATAATATAATTAAAATATCATATAAAGGAGTTGATTTTATGATTATAACAAGACCGCCGATGGGCTGGAATTCATGGAACACTTTTGGTGAAGATATCAACGAAAGAGTCGTTATGGAAACGGCTGATTTCATCGTTGAAAGCGGACTTAAGGACTGCGGATACGAGTATGTTATCATCGATGACTGCTGGAGCCTTCGCGAAAGAAACGAAAAGGGCGAAATCGTACCCGATCCCGAAAAATTCCCTCACGGAATGAAGTATGTTTCGGACTATGTTCATTCAAAGGGACTTAAATTCGGAATGTATTCCTGCGCAGGTACGCTTACATGTGCAAGATATCCGGGTAGCTATGACCACGAATTCACGGATGCACGATGCTTCGCTGAATGGGGTGTTGACTATCTTAAATACGATTTCTGCTTCCATCCGCATTCAACATTCGGCCATTTCCTTTATAAGAGGATGTCACTTGCTCTTGCAAACTGCGGACGTGATATCGTTTTTGCGGCTTGCTCATGGGGCGCTGAAAACACAAAGGCATGGATAAAGGAAACAGGCGCACACACATGGCGTTCAACAGGCGATATCGTTGATACGTGGGAGTCAATAAAAAGCCTTGCACAGGATCAGCTCAAAGTGCCTGAGTACAACGGCAACGGATGTTATAATGATATGGATATGCTTGTTGTAGGTATGAAGGGCGAGGGCAACGTCGGCTTCAAGGGATGTACCGTTGAGGAATATAAGACTCACTTTGCTTACTGGGCAATGATGGGTTCACCGCTTATTATCGGCTGTGACCTCAGAAAAGCTGACGATGACGCAATGGCAATTCTTAAGAATAAAATGCTTATCGAAATCGACCAGGACGAAGCGCACAGACAGCCCTTCTGGGTAAATGGTGACAGGCATATAAATAAAAATCGTAAAGGCGATGAGCCTCTTTATGAATATTATCCTGTTGATGAACCGATTCTTGTCCGCTTCCTTGCAAACGGTGATATTGCAATCGGCGGATTCAGCTTCCACGACGAAAAACGCAGATTTTTCGCTACTCTTGACAGCATCGGCCTTGGCGAATGTACGGGAAAAACTCTTGAGCTTACAAATGTGTGGACAGGCGAAAAGAAGATTGTAACAAACGGCACGATTCTCTTTGAGCTTGAACCGCATTGCTGTGAGGTTTACAGAGCAAGGGTTGTTGATAAACAATGAGTGCGTGTAAAAACTGTGGAAAAACGGTCACTCCGAACGATATTGGCCTTACGAAAAAATTAATCAACAGAGGCTCAACGGAGTTCTATTGTATGGACTGCCTTTGTGATATTTTCAAGTGTGACAAAGAGCTTCTTGAAAAGAAGATAGAACAGTTCAAAAGACAGGGCTGTGTGCTGTTTATTTGAAACATTAAAAAGGAAAGAGGGGACATTATGTCAGATTTGCTTGAACAGCTAAAACATACCGTGGATGCAACAATACCTGATAAGGACGAGCTTGTTCACGAGGGTCACAAGAGACGTGACTATATAATGCTGATACTGCGGAATGTGTTTGTCGGTGTGGCGGCTGTACTGTTTATATTGTCTTTCTTTTTTGATGATGTGTATCATATACTCAAAGGTGTGGCATATTTCAGCGGTGCGATTGCATATGTTTTTGAATGTCTTCTGCTGACAAACTGCTTTAAAACGAAAGTCCCGCACACGGAAATGTTTATGGTCTATTGCCTCGGCCCGTTGTATATTCTTATGGGAATAGGATATTTTCTTAAGTAAATTTACATATATTCAAGAGAGTTCTGTACCGCTTTTGACGTTCGATTCTTAAATCGATCCTATGATCTGGATTTCAGATCCTTTAACAAACTCGGGTTTGTAGGAATCTTTGATTTCGCACAATCCGACTCTGTGTGCGTAGGGATGGGCCTCCCAGACCATCCGCAGATTCTGCTGAGTTAACGGACGGTCGAGGACGCCCGTCCCTACGCAGTTGACTGAAACAGGGTTCGTAGGGGCGCGCATTGCGCGTCCGTTAAATCAATCACATTTTTGCGGACGACCGATGGTCGCCCCTACGATGTCGATTTTAAAACAACTCTACAAACCCGAATTAGTCGAAATATTAATGTTACACAAAACTTCAATAAAATACAAAAAGGGACTGTATCAAAACATCATAAACAGATGTTGCTGATTCAGTCCCTTATTTTATTTCCTGTTCAAGGTTGTTAAAATATTCTGTATCAAAAAATTCCGAAATAGTAATTCCGAGTCCGTCGCAGAGCTTTTTTATCGTGGCAACTGTTGCACTATTGTTTCGTTTGCTGACGATGTTGTTTACAGTTGATTGAGTAACTCCGCTTATGGTGGCAAGCTTGTTAATAGTTATATTGTTGCTTTGGCACAGTTCTATTATGCGTTTTCTTACAGCATCTCCCGTCGTTATAACTATTCCTCCTAACTCAAATGAGATACCTTTAGTGTAGACAATTTTCACACAAAAAGTTACCTCTTTTGAGTTGACTTTTGCAATCACTTGCGTTATCATTAACTCAAATGAATTAAAAACTCGTTTTTAATTTGAATTTGGGAGGAAAGTTTAATGAAAAAAACAATAAAGCGTTTGGCAGTTATTGTTATGTCGGTATTGTTAGTTGCAATGCCGTCCCTTACCCTGACGGCAAGTGCGGCGACACTGATATGGCCAGTACCGGGTCATAAATCTCTTTCAAGTCGGTTTGGTGATTATTATAATGGTGAATATCATAATGGTATAGATATTAACGACGGGTCTATCGATGGTGCAACTGTTGTTGCTGCTATTGGAGGTACGGTTACCAAGATATATCCATGTACGCAACAGCATCACGGCAGCATGGGTGACTGTAGTGGTTTCGGCACAGGAATTATTATACGCGGCGATGACGGAAGATGGTATCAGTATGCGCATATGCAGGCGGGAAGTATACCGTCAAATGTTAATTATGTTGGTGCCTATGTTTCAGCCGGACAACAGGTAGGACGTGTCGGAACTACTGGTAACTCTTCAGGTCCGCATTTGCATTTTGAGATCAATACAATCGATGCGTGGAATGGTCACGTGGATCCGATGAATGATACATACATTGACGGATACACATCTCCACCGAGCAAACCTCAGGTTACAATTGACAATACTTGTTTAGCTGTTAATCAAAAGGCAAGTGTTAATTGGAATTCTTGTGCAGGTGCGACATGGTATTGGGTATCTTGTTGGTCGAAAACAGAACAGGTTATTTCACAGGAAGCTTTTAACTGCAATTCTGAAATTTCTTTTTCTGAAGCGGGTAAATATTGGCTAATGGTTACTTCTGGAAATTCACTAGGTCAGGTTATAAGTGACTCAATCGAAATAACTGTGTATGACAAGCCGACGGCAGAAATATCGACAGATAAATCGATATACATATTGAATGAAAATATAAATATCAATATGAAAGGATTAAACAATGGAACATATACTCTGGGTGTATGGTGTGGAAGTAAACGCGTAGTTTCGTATCATGGAAATAATAATGAATATATTCTTTGCGCAAGTGAGCCAGGTAAATATAGAGCTTTTTGTACAGCTTATGGTGCTGGTCAAATAGTAGACAGCAACGAAATTACCTTTGAGGTTTTAGGTGTATATTCTATAAATTATGTTGTGAATAATGTCAGTTGGAAACTGGATGAGAACGAAGCTGGTGAATCTACTGAAATAATAACAGAGTTACCTGTGTATGAGGGATATGTGTTAAAAGAATGGAACACAAATGCTGACGGAACTGGTGTTTCGTATCAACCCGGTGACACTTACAGTGAAAACGCAGATTTGACTTTATATGCAATATGGGAGCTTGACCACGAACACGAATATATTTCAGAAATCACACAGCAACCGACATGTACGGAAAAAGGTATTAAGACGTTTACCTGTTCAGTATGTAACGATGTGTACTATGAAGATATCGATGAACTCGGACATGATTATGTTGCTTGTGTAACTGAACCGACTTGTACGACTCAGGGCTTCACAACATATGAATGTTCAAGATGCGGTGATACATACACTGAAAATTATATTGATCCTCTCAACCATTCATCATCTTCGTGGCACACGGCAATTAATCCGACTGCAACATCAGAAGGCTTAGCAGAAAAGCGTTGTGATTATTGCGATACGGTTTTAGATCAGTTCACAATACCTTGTCTCGCTCCGGATTATGTTACCGGAATTACGTTGTCATCTGAAAAGGAAACAGTAAAAATAGGTGATACATTTACCCTTACCGCAACGGTTATACCTGATACTGCAAAGAATAAAAATGTTATATGGTCATCAAGAAATCCTGAGATAGTTTCAGTTGATAACGGACAGGTTACAGCCATTAAACCGGGAACTACTGCAATTGTGGCAGAAACCGAGGACGGAGGATATGTTGACTTCTGTCTTGTAAGAGTTGTAAGTTTGGTATCATTTAACGGTGCTGTTGTTGATAATGAAAAAAACATTATATACGGCTTATCTTCAAATCTTACGAATGTTGATGATTATTTGAAAACAGCCGATAAAAATATGAACATTACGTTCAGTACTGCAACCGTCGGAACGGGTACATTCATCAATGTTATGGATAACGGCGAAGTTGTAGATTTATATGAAGCAGTTATCTTCGGCGACGTAAACGGTGACGGTTGGTACGACGGTCAGGATGCAGTTCTGGTTTCCTGCCTTGCAAACGGAATGCTGACAAAGGATAATGTCAGTGAAGCTGTTTATATGGCTGCTGACTGTAACCACGACGGTGTGATTAATGAGCTTGACGTTGAGCTTCTAAATGAAGCAGGAACACTCCTTGTAAAAGTTGACCAGTCAATGCCTGAAGAAGTTCTTCTTGAAACATCATCAGAGTATATTGAATATCTTTCACTCATCGATCAGTCTCCCGAGCTTGAAGTTGAGGACGATACAGATGTTCCGGAAGCAGATGCAGAAAAAGAAGAAACAACACCCGAACAGAATGCAGAATTTGATTTCTTTGAAATGATTATGAATTTCATAAGATTTATTATCGAAGCGATCCGTTCTTACATTCCTGCACTGTATAAATAATTAAATATAAAAAAGAGAGTTTCACCAAAAGGTGAAACTCTCTTTTTTGGCCCGCCCGAAGGGATTCGAACCCCCGGTCTTCAGAATCGGAATCTGCTGCATTATCCGGCTATGCTACGGGCGGCCGTTTTATAAAACAGCAAAATTTGTTAATTCTCTTTTGCTGTTTTTGTCTTTGCAATAAGCTTCTTTGTGATAACTCCTGCGATGAGGGTGAATACGATGATTACAACAACGGGGATTGCGACAACCCACGGCTGTTCGCCGACATTTTTAAGAGCGTAACCAAAGAATGTATATACGATTGCAAGAGGAAGTGTTCCGAAGAATGAACCGATCATATACTTTTTGTATGAAATGTCCATCGCACCGAAAAGTAGGCTTGAAAGGTCGCCGGGAAGAAGACCCGAAAGCTTGATTGCAAAAGTCATTTCAGTTTCGTTTGCTCCTGCAAAGTCATCAATCTTTTTGATTGCCTTGAACTTTTTCTTGAGTGTATCGACCATACCTGCACCCGTAAATCTGCCAAGTGCATACGGAATGGAAAGGCTGAGAAATACGGAAATAATGTTGATTATAAGTGCGAGCCACACATTCGGAATCATATAAGCGCAGATTGAAAAAACAACAGCGGGAGGGAATATAAGCGCAAAGGATTTAACGACCGAAAAAATGATAAATCCGATTGCCAGGACAAGTGTGCCGCTCGGAAGTTTCTGACTCAGCTCAGGGATGTTTGTTACTTTAATGTTATACTTCTGCGTAAGATAGACGCAAAGGATAACCATTGTTATCATAAATATACCTGAAACAATCTGGAGAGTCTTTATGAGTTTATTGTAATTTTTTTCTGCCATGAAAGCAAACCTCCTTTTTGAAGTTGCACAAAACCCTACTACAGATTATAAATAAAATTCGTAATGAAATCAACAAATTTCATAATTTTTTTGTTCGCAGGTTGTGTTTTAGCAAAAAGATTAAAACACTTTTGATAATTGAGATTGACATTTTGGTATAAATATTATAGAATGTTAAATGTATACAAGGCGAATTCCCTAATAATTCTTTTGAGGAAAGGTGATAAAATGAAACAGTTAACAAAAAGACTCATTTCCATCGTTCTTGCAGTGATCCTTGTGTTGAGCACATTTGCTTTCTCAGTAACAGCGGCATCAGCAAATCTTATAGCTTCAACTCAAGAGGAAAGCTATATGCAGGGTGAAGAGGTTGTTGTAACGGTTTATTTCCCTGCAGCTTACAGCAAGCTTGCAGCTCTTAATCTTGAACTTAACTACGACAAGGCTAAGTTTGACTACGTAGATGCTAAGGTTGGTGCAGGTCTTAAAAAAGCTCTTGATGCTCAGCCTAACGGCTCAGCTTTTTCACAGAACCTTAAGGAGCCGGGCAAGGTTGTATGGGTTCTTGCAGGAAGTAACAACTTTGATTTCAACGGTGTTTTTGCAACCGTAACTTTCAAAGTGAAGACCAGCGCTGCTAACGGTCCCACAACATTCGACCTTAAAGTTACACATGCAGCAAACTCAGGTTATGTTGACGTTACTTCACAGGTAACTGTTGAGGATAAGAATGTTGAAATCGTTCGCGACGCAGTAAATGACTTCGAGTTTAAGCTCAACTCAGCAAAGACTGGTTATATTGCAACAGCTTACCGTTGCGCAACAGTTGCAAATCTTACCGTTCCTACAACTTACAACGGTCTTCCTGTTGTTGAAATTGCAGATAAGGTTTTCTATAATCACGGTGAGCTTGTAAGCGTAATTCTTCCCGATCACCTTGAGAAAATCGGTAGCCAGGCATTCTCAGCCTGCTCTAACCTTCAGAAAGTTGTAATTCCTGATTCAGTTGAATCAATCGGCGAATCAGCATTTGCAAACTGCGGAACTCTTGAAACTGTAAATCTTCCGCTTGGTCTTACTGAGGTTAAGGCAAGTACATTCTACGCATGCTACTTCCTTGAAAGCATCGAAATTCCTTTCCAGGTTAAGAAGATTGGCGTTAATGCATTTTATAACTGCCTTTCACTTAATAAGGTAAAGATTTCAAAGAATACAACCCAGATCGGTCAGAACGCATTTGCACAGTGCTTTGCTGAAGGTATTGAGTTTACAACTGTTGAGGGCAACAAATTCCTTCCTGATTTCCTTAAAGAAAATTACCCGAATGCAACAATCAAAACAGTTGAAGATATTTCACTTGGTAAGGTTTCAGATATCAAGGCAGAAGTTGAATACACAGGTACACCCTATAAGCCTGAAGTAAAGGTAACTCTTGACAATGGCAAAAAGGTTGAAGCAGGTAAGGATTACAAGGTTGTTTATGTAAACAATGTTGCTACAGGTAGCGGTAAAGTTTACGTTGCAGGTATTGACGGTTACGGCGAAGGCTATGTTCTCGGATTCAAGGTTGTATGTAAGCACACTACAATTGAGAAGAAGGTAGATAAGAAACCCACTTGTACAACAGACGGTAAGTATATCTGCCAGTGCGCACATTGCGGATATTCTTATAACGAAACAATCAAGGCTCCCGGACATCAGGGCGGCGAATGGGTTTTTGATAAACTCCCGACATATGACAAGACCGGTCTTAAGCACAGAATCTGTGCAATCTGCTCAACTGCGTATGCTCACAATACAGTAGCAGACAAGATTGTTCCGGACGTAGACCTTAATAAGAGAATTAATTCTTCCGACGCACTTCTTGTTCTTCAGAGATCCGTTGGTAAGAGCGTTTACATTGATCCGAAGCAGGGTATCCTTAATGCTGACCCGAACGGTGATAAGAAGATCAACTCTTCAGACGCTTTGATTATTCTCAAGATTTCTGTAGGTAAGATCAAGCTTTAAAAAATAACTGTGAACAGCACTCTGAAATTTTTTCAGAGTGCTGTTCTTTTTCTATTGTACAATCAGAAAATTTATGATAAAATATTATTTAATTATGCGAATGAAAGCTGAGGATTTTAAATGAACTGGAAATTACTGAAAAACGGTGTCGGCTATGGTGTAGGTGCAATCGGCCTTGACCTTAGCTACGGTATGTTCTATTCATATCTTTCGATTTATCTTGCAAAGGTGCTCGGTATCAGCCCGTGGTTTCTTCTTATAATCACACCGCTTGCAAGACTCTGGGACGGAATCAACGACCCGATGATGGGTTCAATCGTTGACCGTTGCAACAGTAAAATGGGTAAATACCGTCCGTGGATTCTCAGGGGTGCACTCCTTAATGCGATTGTTTTGGCATTGCTTTTCAATAATCCGGGTATTCCGTTGGGTTCAGTTTGGATGATGGTTTATGTTGCTGTTTTCTATGTTCTCTGGGGTATGACGAATACACTTGCTGATATTCCTTACTGGTCAATGATCCCCTCAATGGCAACCGGCGAGAAGGACAGAAACCTTATTTCAACTGTTGCCCGAGCTTTCTCCGGTCTCGGTCAGGGTATTATTTCAATCCTCACTCCGATTATGATTCCTCTCCTTGCAGGTGCTGCAAAGGATGACCTCGATAAGCTTCCGCAGAATGTTCTTAAAGACGGTTTCGGCAGATGGTCAATTATTGCTGCAGTTCTTCTTGTTGTTTTTGCTTTGATTTGTGTAGCAGTTACAAAAGAGAAAAATATAATCCACAGCGATGAAAAATTCTCTTTCAAAAATGCAATCAGCGTAATAAAGCAGAACGATCAGCTTCTTATCTTTATGCTTTTTGCGATGATTTCAAATGCAGGCTTCTATATGACTTCAGGGATCAGCGCATTCTATTTTGAAGAAGTCGGCGGCGGTCTTGCAAAACAGTCAACATTCAATCTTATGGGTACTGTCGGTTCAGTGCTCGGTATCCTCGTAGTACCGATTTGCTCAAAGTTTATGAACAACCGTTCAATTTATAAGCTTTCTCTTCTTATGGCTGCAACGGGTTATATCGGCATGGCAATCATCGGCTACGGCTTCGGAGGAAACGTAGTTGCTCTCGGTCTTTGCTATATCGTAACTTCACTCGGTACAGCAAGTATGTTCGTTAACCAGACTGTTATGCTCGCAGATATTGTTGACTACGGCGAATTTAAGCTCGGCAAACGCAACCAAAGTCTTACTTTCTCAATGAAGGGATTCCTTCAGAAGATGGCATACACAATGCAGAGTATAATTATGTACGCTTCGTTTGCCCTCACAAACTATGATTTCAGCGGACAGAATGCAGATACTGCTGTTGTAACAGAATCGGCAAAGGGTGCAATTTCATTTATGATGTTCATTGTACCTCCTGCAATGATGCTTATTTCCCTTGTTATATTCTCAACAAAGTTTAAAATTCACGGCGAATACAAGCAGAAGATCCTTGATGAGGTTGCAAAACGTCATGAGGACTGATAACGATAGGAGCTGTTCATTTTGAAAAAGATAGTCTATTTCTCTCACGGCCTTGGTGCCAACGGAATAGAAACCTTTCTCGTAAATGTCCTCGAAAAACTTGATAAAACAAAATATGATGCCACTGTCGTAATTGCAATCGATAAGGATGTCGACTGTCTTCACGAACAGAGGGTGCTTGATATGGGCGTTAAGGTTGTCCGTATGGGTGACCTTGACTCATTATTGAAAAAGCTTGTTTACTTTATCAAAGTGAAGAATTTTTTGAATAAAGGTAACTTTGATATTGTCCACGCTAATATGGACTTGCTCAACGGAATAATACTTCATTTTGCAGAAAAAGCAGGAATTAAAAAACGAATCTGCCACGCGCACACATCTAAAAGTCAGTTTCAGGCTGAAGGTTTAGTTTCGAAAATGATTACTGGTATACAGAAAGTATATCATACGAAAATGAAAGAACTGATAGCAACGTATTCAACTGATATGGTTGCGTGCTCATCTGTTGCAGGTAAATACTTCTATGGTGAAAAAAAATACGAACTTGTCTATAACGGAATTGATACAAAGTCTTATGAGCAACCGGATATCAGTGATGAGTTGAAAGCGGAGTTAGGTTTTTCTGAAGAGGATAAACACCGCATAGCGTCTGTCGGAAGAATAACTCAGGTCAAAAATCCGATTTTTGCTCTCGAAATTATAGCGGAACTCAAGAAAATCAGAAATGATTTCCGTTACATCTGGGTTGGAGATGGTGACATTGCTCACGACTTTGAACTTAAAATAAGTGAACTCAAACTTGAAGAAACTGTGCTTATGCCGGGCATAATGACTGAAATTCCGCAGATACTTGCCTGTTGCGATTGCTTCCTTATGCCGTCACTTTTTGAGGGTCTTCCATTTTCGCTTGTGGAGGCGCAGGCCGCAGGTCTGAAGTGTGTTGTTTCAGACGTTGTGACAAAAACTGCTGATATAGGTCTTGTGAATTATGTTTCACTTGAAAATAGTGCAAAGGAATGGGCGGAGGAAATAAGCCATGTTCTTGATGCACCGGCAGGCAAAAAGGACGAAGAAAAAGCAAAGCTGTTTGATGTTTCAAACACGGTAAATCAGCTTGAGAAGATTTATGACAGATAAATAAAATACTCAGATAAATGAAAGGAGGCGGTATTATGAGCAGAAAAAAGTGGATAGTCAATAACTGTGACAAGGAAGCGGCAACGCTTATTGCCGAAGAGCTGAATATCAGCCCGTATGCCGCCCTTATTGCTTCAGCACGCGGAGTAAAAAGTATTGAAGATGCTGAAGAATTTTTTGGTGTTGCTGAAGTTATGGGCGCAGACCCGTTTGATTTTCCCGACATGTACAAGGCTGTCAAAAGGATTAAAACTGCGCTTGATAATTTCGAAAGAATCGCCGTTTACGGCGACTACGATGCTGACGGTGTTACGGCGACGGCGCTTCTTTATTCATACCTTGCTCTGCAGGGTGCGGATGTTGTTTTTGCCGTACCTAACAGGCATACTGAAGGATACGGACTCAGCTATGGTGCAATTGACAATATCAGCCGTATGGGTGCAAAGCTCATAATCACGGTCGATAACGGAATAAGTGCCGTCGAAGAAGCTGAATATATCCGTCAGCTTGAAATGGATCTGATTATAACTGACCACCATCTGCCATCAGATGTTATTCCTGATGCGGTTGCGGTTGTTGATCCGCATCTTGAAGATTGTATTCTCGATTTCAAGGACTATGCAGGTGTTGGTGTTGCATATAAATTGATATGTGCGCTTGAGGGTGAAGAAAACGAAGTTACGGATTCGTTCCTTGACCTTGTAACAATCGGTACGGTTGCCGATGTTATGCCTTTGAGGGGAGAAAACAGAAGCATAGTAAGAAGAGGTACGGAACTTATCAATGATTCCGACAGACCGGGAATCCATGCTCTGATTGAAGTTGTCGGACTTGAGGGTAAGTCTGTAAAATCAGGCACGGTTGCCTTCGGCCTTGCACCGAGAATCAATGCCGCAGGCAGAATCGGAACTGCAGACAGAGCGATAAGACTTCTCCTCAGTGACGATTACGATGAAGCAAACCTTCTTGCGCAGGAAATCAACGACGATAATGTTGTACGTCAGCAGACGGAGCAGGAAATCCTTAACCAGGCTGTTGAGATTATTGAGTCGAATCCTTCGTGGAAATATGACCGTGTACTCGTTGTCAGCGGTGAAGGCTGGCACGACGGTGTTATAGGTATTGTTGCTTCACGTCTTGTTGAAAAATATGGTAAACCCACGATTGTTATAACAGAAAACGAGGATACCGCAAAAGGCTCAGGCAGAAGTGTTGACGGATTCAGCCTTTACGAAGCTTTATCGGCTTGCTCGGAAGTGCTTGATCATTACGGCGGACACACTCTTGCCGCGGGCCTTGGAATTAATACGGATAAAATTGATATATTCAGGCGTGAAATCAACAGATATGCCGATACTCAGGAAGCTTTTTATCCTGTGCAGAATATTGATTTTAAAATAAACCCGTCCTGTGTGAATACTGAATTGCTTGATGTCATTGAATCGCTTGAACCGTTTGGTGCAGGCAATCCTCAGCCGGTTTTCGGTCTTTATAATATGATTCTGACAGATATAACTCAGATCGGATCGGGAAAGCATCTGCGACTTTCTTTAAGAAGGGGAGATACGACTCTCAGTGCCGTTCTTTTCAGAATGACACAGCTTGATTTTCCTTACGTTGTCGGCGATGTGCTTGACGTTGCGGCAACATTTGAAGCAAATGAATATTTAGGACAGATAAGGCTTAGTATATTAGTTAAGAACATCAAACTTCACGATATGGACGACGAAACATTGTTTGAATCAATGAGCAAGTTTGATGACATTATGAGTGGTAGAAATGCGGCACATATTTCATCTTTGCCTGACCGTGATTTCATAGCTCTTGTGTATAAATTCATAAGAAGCAAAGGTAAATGGCGTTATGATAACGAAATCCTTTGCAAAAGATTGGGGCTCGGCGCTGAAAGCTATGCAAAAGTTTGTGTTGCTGTTGAGGCGCTTACGGAGCTTGGTACGGTAGTTTATGACGGTGACGGTAACCTCACCTTGCCGTCGGAAAATATAAAGGTGAATCTTAACGATGCACCCGTGTTAAAAAAATTCAAAGATTTTGAAGGTTAAAGGGTAAGAACGATGTCTGAAGAAAACGAGAAAAGATTAGACGAAAATCTGAATATTGATACCTCTTCTGAAGACTACATTGACGAATCCGTGTTAGCTTCGCAAAGAAGTGAAAAGTCCGCAGACGCTTTGTTTGAGGACCTGATTGCTGATGTCAGCGAAACAATGGACAAAGAGGATATCGGTTATATAAAGAAGGCTTATGCAATTGCAAGGGAAGCTCATGAAGGGCAGTTCCGCCGTTCGGGCGAGCCGTATATTATTCATCCTGTTCAGGTTGCAAAGATTCTTTACGGTCTCGGTATGGACAGCGAATCGATGATTGCTGCTCTCTTGCACGATGTTGTCGAGGATACGGAACTTACCAAGGAGGACGTGAAAAAGGATTTCGGCGAAGATGTTGCCGAGCTTGTTGAAGGTGTTACAAAGCTTGGTAAAGTGCCGCTTTTCACGAAGGAGGAACAGCAGGCGGAAAACGTGCGCAAGATGCTTATGGCTATGTCGCAGGACATCAGAGTTATAATCATCAAGCTCGCTGACCGTATTCACAATATGAGAACACTTGCTTTTATGCGACCACATAAAAGACGTGAAAAAGCTCAGGAAACTCTTGAAATTTATGCTCCAATTGCGCACAGACTCGGTATCCGCGGTGTTAAGGAAGAACTTGAAGACCTTGCTATCAGTTATCTTGACCCCGTTGCGTACAAAGAAATTCAGACTCTGCTTGAACAGCAGCAGTCAAAGCGTAAGGAGTATCTTGATAATATACAAAAGAAAATTAACGACCGTATTAAACAGGTCGTGCCCAACTGCAGCATCACGGGACGTGTAAAGAGCGTTCACGGTATTTACCGTAAGATGTATATGCAGGGTAAGGATTTCGACGAAATTTACGATATCTATGCAGTCAGAATTATCGTTGACGACGTAATCGACTGCTACAACTGCCTTGGAATTATCCACGATATGTTCAAGTCGATTCCGGGCAGATTCAAGGACTATATCTCTACTCCGAAAGCGAATATGTATCAGTCGCTTCACACTACGGTTATCGGCGAGGGCGGAATTCCCTTTGAAGTGCAGATAAGAACGTGGGAAATGCACCGCACGGCTGAGTACGGTGTTGCGGCGCATTGGAAATACAAGCTCGGAATGAACGGCAAACAGAAGTTTGAAGAAAAATTCTCGTGGATAAGACAGCTTCTTGAATCGCAGACTGTTTCAGAAAACCCCGAGGATATCGTTAACACAATCAAAACTGACCTTGTGCAGGAAGAAGTTTTTGTTTTCACTCCGAAGGGTTCGGTTATAAGCCTTCCAGCAGGAGCAACGGTTGTTGACTTTGCTTATGCTATACATTCAGCTGTAGGTAACAGAATGGTCGGCGCAAAGGTTGACGGAAGAATTGTACCGATTGACTACGAAGTCAAAACGGGCGAAATTGTCGAAATCATCACTTCGTCACAGCAGGGCAAAGGGCCGAGTCGTGACTGGCTCAAGTTTGTCAAGACAAGCGGTGCGAGAAACAAAATCCGTTCGTGGTTCAAGAAAGAACGCCGCGATGAAAACATCCTTGAAGGAAAGCTTGAAATTGAACGTGAATTCAGACGTAATTTCATAAGACTTACAGACGATGAATATGAAAAATTCATACTTATGATTGCTCAGCGGCAGCGTTTTACAACTCCTGATGAGTTTTATGCAGCTATCGGTTACGGCGGCGTTTCACTTAATAAGATGATGCCGCATATCAAGGATGAGTATGTCAAGACATACAGACAGCCTGAAGAAAAACAGGAAGATGTTATCAAAATTACGAAGCCTCAGCAGAAGCGTTCAAAGAGTAATGACGGTGTTATTATTGAAGGCATAGAAAACTGCCTTGTCAAATTCTCAAAATGCTGCAGTCCGCTTCCGGGCGATAATATAATCGGCTTTATAACAAGAGGTCACGGTGTGTCAATTCATAAAAGGGATTGCACAAACGTGCCTAAGGTTATTGAGCTTTGTCCTGAACCTGAGCGTTGGATAAATGCGACCTGGGACAGCGACATCAAGGAAGAATTTACCGCAACACTCAGCATAACCTGTCTTGACCGTGTCGGTCTTATGGCTGATGTTTCAAAGGTTATTGCCGATATGAGAGTTATGATTTACGGTATCAACACAAGCAGTAAGAAGGACGGCAGAGCATCAATTGAACTTACACTTGCCGTCAACGGAATAGAACATCTTCAGGGTGTTATGGCGAAGATACTTAAAATCAACGGAATTCTTGATGTAGAAAGAGCATAATTCAATTAATACAAAACAAGGAATGATAGAATGAAAGCTGTTGTACAGCGTGTTTCTTCGTCCAAGGTTACGGTTGACGGAGAGATTATCGGAAAAATCGGTTGGGGATATAATGTCCTTCTGGGCGTCGGTCCCGATGATACAAAACAGCACGCAGATGTCCTTGCCGCAAAGATTGCGAAGCTTCGTGTTTTTGAAGACGAAGAGGGCAAGATGAACAAGTCTGTGCTTGATATCGACGGCGAGGTGCTTGTGATTTCTCAATTCACCTTGTGTGCTGACATCAGAAAGGGTAACCGTCCGTCTTTTACAACGGCGGCACCTCCGCAGATGGCAGAGGAGCTTTACGAATATTTCATTGAACAGCTGAAGCTGAACGGTGTTAAAAATGTTGAACACGGCTCATTCGGTGCAGATATGAAAGTTGATATTCAGAATGACGGTCCCGTGACAATACTTATGGATACGGATATCTGGGTAAAATAAATTTACGAGGAAAACAAAATGCAGATTGAAACTTTAGTGCTCGGCCCCGTGCAGGCAAACTGCTATATTGTGACCGACGAAAAAACAAACGAAACAGCAGTCATTGACTGCGGCGAATATACAAAAGAACTTGCAGATAAGCTTGAAGGTAAAAACCTGAAATATATTCTCCTTACTCACGGACATTACGATCATATTTTTGGAGTTTATGACCTTAAAAAGGCTTATCCCGAAGCTCAGATTGTAATTCACAAGGATGAGGCATATAAACTTCTTGATGAGCTTCCGAGCTTCGGTCACGAAATGATGCCGGGAATGCAGAAGTATGTTCCTGCTGATATAACTGTTGAAGACGGCGACAAAATTCAGCTTGGCGAAATTGAATTTACCGTGCTTCATACACCGGGTCACTCAAAGGGCAGTGTGTGCTATTTTGTCGAGGATGAGCGTACAATCTTTACGGGTGATACGCTTTTCTGCCTGACTGTAGGTCGTATGGATTTCTTTGACGGCAGTGAGGACGAAATGCTTGAATCGATAACAAGACTTTACAATATGCCCGGTGACTATGAAATTTATCCCGGTCACAACCGTGCAACAACAATGGAGTACGAAAAACGCAGAAACAGATATATGAGGCGATTCAAATGATTTTAAGGGTTATCAACCATAAATTTCATTATGAAATGGAAAACCTTTGCAGAGTTTTCTACCCTTATGAAACCATTCGTGTTATTCACGAAGGCGATGAGGGGGAAGACTCTTTCGCTGTTATGACTTCTCTTATAGAGAACGAAAACGGCTATAAAATCAGTGTAAGCTACGCTTTCGGCGATATTAGCGAAGAAGCAGAATGTTTTGAAACA
This sequence comes from Acutalibacteraceae bacterium, assembly GCA_045537435.1. Classification (GTDB taxonomy): domain Bacteria; phylum Bacillota; class Clostridia; order Oscillospirales; family Acutalibacteraceae; genus CAG-488. The sequence continues at coordinate 36,374 of JAZSPL010000041.1, read as the reverse complement.
GATTACGACGACTGTGAAAGAGAAATGGCGGTTCTGCTGCATAATATCCTTTGCAAAGTGACGGGTTACACTCCGCAGTGGGGTATCCTTACGGGTGTGCGTCCGTCAAAGCTTATGAACACCCTTATGGTGACAAACGGTGATGAAAAAGCTATCAGCTATTTCAACGAAAAGCTCCTTGTTTCGCCTGATAAAACAAACCTTGCGTTCAGCGTCGCAAAGGCAGAGGAAAAAATTATGGGGCTTTCGGATGAAAAATCATTCAGCCTCTATGTCTCAATTCCGTTCTGTCCTACACGTTGCAATTATTGCTCGTTTGTGTCCCATTCAATAGCTCAGGCGAAAAAGCTCCTGCCTGATTACGTTGATAAGCTTTGCGAGGAAATCCGTTATACGGCAGAAATTGCAAACTCTCTCGGACTTCGCCTTGAATCGGTCTATTGGGGCGGCGGCACGCCGACCACACTCAGCGCGGAACAGCTTGAAAGAGTGTGTAAAGAAATTGACGATAATTTTGATTTTTCATCCTGCAGGGAATATACAATCGAAGCGGGCAGGGCAGACACGGTTACTCCCGAAAAACTCGACGTTATCAAAAAATACGGAATTACGCGAATCAGCATCAATCCGCAGACATTCAATGACGATGTGCTTGTTTCAATCGGCAGACGTCATACTGTTGAGGATGTGTTTGATGTTTACGGAACAGCAAGAAACAAAGGCTTTGACAATATAAATATGGACCTGATTGCAGGTCTTACGGACGACAGCTATGAAAGCTTCTGTAACACTGTCGATAAAGCGATCAGCCTTAATCCCGAAAACATTACGTTACATACACTTGCGCTCAAACGCTCTTCAAATATCGTCACGGGCGGTATTGACGTTGAAAGCGGAGAAGTCGCAAACAAGATGCTCGTTTACGCACAGGAAAAGTTTTACGAAAACGGATATATTCCGTATTATATGTACAGGCAGTCGCGTTCACTAGGTAACCTTGAAAATGTCGGTTGGTGCAAACCGGGATACGAATGTCTTTACAATGTGTTTATGATGGAAGAGTGCCATACAGTTCTCGCTGTCGGTGCAGGTGCGGTAATTAAACTAAAAGAGCCGTTCGGCAGGAATATTGAAAGAATTTTTAACTATAAATATCCTTATGAGTATATTTCTCGCTTTGATGAATTGCTCCAAAGAAAAGCAAAAATCAAAGAGTTTTACAACGGAGATTCAGAATAATGGTTAATACGCTTTCTTTAATTAACAAAAAATCAGCGGAAAATGCGCAAGACTTCATCAATGCTTGCGAAGAAAAATTTGATTCCGCAGTCAACGCGGTTGTGAATACCTTCCTTTCAAATCCTGTCTATGATATCGTACTTCTCGCAGGTCCGAGCTCGTCAGGAAAAACAACAACGGCAGGAATACTTGCACAAAAAATCCGTTCAAGCGGAAGAAATGCATTTATCGTTTCGCTTGACGATTTTTATTTTAACAGAGCTGACATTCCTCTTAACGAAGAGGGAATGAAAGATTACGAAAACGTGACGGCTCTTGATATTGAACTTATTCACAAATGTTTTGGTGAGCTTATTGAAAAGAGAGAATCAAAGCTTCCGATTTTTGATTTTACAACGGGTTGCCGAAGCGAAAACACAAAGCATATTGCACTCGGGAAAGACGATGTTATAATCGTCGAGGGTCTGCACGCTCTCAATCCCGTAATTACGCAGGGTCTTGACGAAACCCATCTTTACAGAATTTATATCAGTGTTTCTTCAAGAATACTTGCTGAAGACGGCGAAATTCTTCTTAATAAAAGAAATCTCCGCCTTATAAGACGTATGATACGCGACTATAAACACAGGAATTCTTCTGTCGAAAACACCTTGTTTATGTGGCAGGGTGTACTCAGCGGAGAGGATAAATTCCTTTTTCCGTTTGAATCATATGCTGATGTGAAAATCAATTCGTTCCACGCTTATGAAGCCTGCCTTTTCAAAAATGAGGCACTTCGTCTGCTCACGGAAGTACCGTCGGACAGCATTTATCGTAAAAAGGTTAAGGAACTGAAGCTGGCATTGAACCGTTTTAATGCGATTGACGTGTCGTTTCTTCCTGAAAAGTCGCTTCTTAACGAGTTTATTTCAAGATAATTTCCCGAAAATAATTGCTAAAAAAACAAATATATGGTAAAATATAACTTATGAAATCTTTAGGAGGTGCATCAATGGCTAAGGAAAAAGCTAAGTCCCAATCATTGCTTAACGGTGCTTTGGTTCTTGTTGTTGCAACCGTATTGGTAAAGGTAATTGGTGCGTTGTTTAAAATTCCGCTGTCAATGCTCATCGGTGAGGTCGGCAGAGGTTACTTCAATACTGCATACGAAATTTATACTCCGCTTTATTCAATTTCAATGGCAGGCTTGCCGATTGCGGTTTCACGAATGGTTGCGAAGGAACGTTCGCTCGGTCATTTCCGTGACGTAAGGCTTATAAGGAAAGTCGCAACAAGACTATTCCTGATGACGGGTGCGATAGGCACGGTGCTTATGTTCGTAATCGCATATCCGTACACGAAATTCGTTGTCGGCTACACAGAAAATATCTGGTGCGTTCTTGCGATAGCTCCGTCAATTTTCTTCTGTTGCTGTATGTCAACCTTCCGCGGTTACTACGAGGGTATGCAGAATATGATGCCGACGGCAATTTCTCAGGTTATTGAGGCTCTCAGTAAGCTTTTGCTCGGCCTCGGAATAACATACGTGTTCCTCAGCGCACAGCTTAAAAGGTTTGAAAACGGCGAAGCTGTTATGGGCACAATTTACGACAATAAGGCTGATGCACTTGCGGCGCTTTATCCGTATGCTGCCGCAACAGCAGTTCTCGGCGTTACCATAGGAACAGTTCTCGGCTTCATTTTCCTTTCAATAAGACACAGAATCAAGGGCGATGGAATTACGAAGGAAGACCTTATCAATTCTCCGAAGCCTGATGACAGCAGAAACGTTGCAAAGATTCTTGTCAGAACAGCATTGCCGATGGCTGTCGGTTCACTCATTCTCAACGTAACAAATCTTATTGACTCAGCTACAATTCAGAACAGACTTGCTTACGCTGTTGAAAAAGCTCCTGAAGTTATAAAGAATATTTATTCAACTTATCTTATCAAAGAGGGTATTGCTGACGGACAGATTGTAAAGTATCTTTACGGTGTTTACGGCGAAACTCTTGATTTCAAAAACCTTGTGCCGACAATCACTATGACACTCGGTATCAGCGCAATCCCGATCATTTCTGCCGCATGGGCAAAGCACGAAAGCAAGACAATCAAAACGACAGTCGAGTCCGTTATCCGTGTAACAATGCTCATTTCCTTGCCGGTAGGCTTCGGTCTTGCAGCAGTTTCGTACAATCTTCTTAATATGTTCTACGGCAATTCAGCGGCAACAATCGGTTCTCCGATTCTTACGGTTTACGGAATTTCGGTATTCCTTTTTGCCGTATCTTCACCGATAACGAATATGCTTCAGGCTTTGGGCAGGACGGATATTCCGCTAAAGTCCCTTGCTATCGGTGCTGTTGTTAAAATCATTCTCAACTATATTCTCATCGGAAATCCGACAATCAATATCAACGGCGCTCCGATTGGTTCGATTGCCTGCTACGTAATTGTTGTCGGCATAAACCTCTTCAGCATAATCAAAATTTCAGGTGTGAATATTAATCTGGTATCCGTATTTCTCAAGCCGTTTATCTGCTCAGCTATCTCTGCGGTAACAGCTTTTGCGACGGTTAAAGTGTTCTCAAAGGTGTTAGGAAACTTCGGCGATCCCGAAAGTATGCTTAACGGAAACACGATCGCGCTCGCAATTGCAGTGGCTGCAGCAGTGCTTGTTTACGTAATTGCGCTTCTTTTCCTTAAAGCACTTTCAAAAGATGACCTTGAAATGCTTCCAAAGGGCGAAAAAATTTCAAAAAAGCTTGAAAAACTTGGGTTTTTAGGTTAAAATAGGTATTGTTATGACAAACGAGTTTAAATTCAAAGATAAGTATAATGTTTATGACCTTGTCGCTGTCATAAGAGCGTTGCGCTCCGAGGGCGGTTGCCCGTGGGATATTGAACAGACGCACGAAAGCATTAAGAAAAATCTTATTGAAGAAACCTACGAAACAATCGAGGCAATCAATAAGGGTGATACGGAAATGCTTCGTGAGGAGCTTGGCGACGTGCTTATGCAGGTTGTGTTCCACGCACAGATTGAGGACGAAAAAGGCGTTTTCAATATTGACGATGTCGCCGATGAAAACTGCAAAAAGATGATTGAACGTCATCCGCACGTTTTCGGCGAAATCAACGTCAATTCAGTTGACGATGTTCTCACAAACTGGGATGCAATCAAACGCAAGTCAAAGGGACAGAAAACTACTTCTCAGGCAATTGATTCAGTGCCGCGTGAGTTGCCGGCTCTTATGAGGGCGGATAAAATCCAATCAAAAGCCGCTAAGGCAGGCTTTGACTGGACACAGGTTGACGGTGCTCTTGACAGGCTCTATGAAGAAATAGGGGAGCTTAAGGAAGCAATTGCCAACGGAAATAAGGACGACATAAGCGACGAGCTTGGCGATGTTCTTTTTTCAGCCGTCAATGTTTCACGTTTCGTAAAAGTTGATGCCGAAGAAGCTCTGACTTCATCGACAGACAAATTTATAAGCAGGTTTAAAATTGTTGAAAAACTTGCAGAAGAACGTGGCATCGACATGAAAACGTCTTCTCTTGAGGTTCTTGATGAGCTCTGGGACGAAGCTAAAAAATGTATGTGATATACTTAGTTAAAGGTATTTCATAATATAAAAATAAAATTTGGAGGAATTACAATGAATAAGACAGAATTTATCAATGCAGTTGCTGCAAAGGGCGAAATGGACAAGAAGGCTGCTGAGAAGGCAGTAAGCGCTGTTTTCGGTGCAGTTACAGATGCTCTTAAGGCAGGCGACAAGATCCAGCTCGTTGGCTTCGGTACATTTGAAGTAAGAGAGCGTGCAGAAAAGCAGGCTCGTAACCCGAGAACAGGCGAAACAATGACAGTTCCTGCTTCTAAGGTTCCCGCATTCAAGGCAGGTAAGGCTCTTAAGGACGCTATTAAATAAGTTCTTTTTGATTTCTGTACGGCAGGGTGTAAATCCTGCCGTAGAATTATTTTAATCAGTTGTTATATTGGAGAAGACTATGCGACTTGATAAATATCTTAAGGTTTCACGTGTTATAAAAAGAAGAACTGTTGCAAATGAAGTCTGCGATGCGAAGCACGTTACGGTTAACGGTAAGATTGCAAGAGCATCTTATGACGTAAAGGAAGGCGACGTTATCGAAATCACGATGGGTGCGAACACCACAAAGATTCAGGTAACAAAGGTCGTTGAGCACGCAACAAAAGATGATGCAGGACTTATGTACAAAGTGCTGTAAGAATGTAATAAAAGATTTTTCCGCCTCATACAATGTTATGAGGTGGTTTTTTATGCCTGAAAATGCAATGCACGACCTTGTTATTGAATCAAGGAAAAAGGTTACCATGACGGGTATTATTGATGTGGGAAGCTTCGACGAAGAAGCAATCGTTGCCGAGAGTGAGTGCGGTGAAATTTTCATAAAGGGGACTTCGCTTAAAATCAGCCGTCTGTCCGTTGAAAGCGGAGATATGATTGTTGAAGGCAACATTGATTCCGTAGCTTACTCTGAGGGTAAGGTAAAGGGCGGATTTTTTTCGAAGGTGTTCAGATAATGCAATATATGCCAACACTTGCTTTTCAGCTTGTTTGCTTTATGTATTCGGCAGGACTCGGCTTCAGTCTCGGAATAGTCTATGATTTAATCAGAATCTTCTTTTATCTGCTTACAGGAAGCGCTAAAAAGCTTCGCGGTGTAAGGGATATAATCTATGTGTTCGTCTGCCTTGCAGCAACGTTTTTGTTTTTGCTTGCTGTCTGCGACGGACAACTTTTTATGTATGTTTTTCTTGCTGAAGGCTTGGGTATTTACGTCTATTTTTATTCGTTGAGCAGTTTCGTTTTTTATCCCGCAAAAACAGCAATTAATGCGGTGAGAAGACTTTTTATGAAGTTTAAAAAGAAAATATGCATTTTAAAAACACAAAACTCTGTTTTAGCTAAAAAAATATTAAATTTCTTGCATAAATTTACAAAAAAAGACTTGCATATTCGACATAACATAGTGTATAATTTTTTCGTGAAATTATGCTCAGGCAGTTTTATTTTAAAGAATCGAGGTGACGAAGGTGGCAAAGGTAAAGAAACAAAGACGTAGTTTTATCGTTGTCTTTTTTGCTATTGTTCTCAGCGCTTGTTTTGCCATTTCGTTGTTTTCTATAATTAAAGACATTAATGATGTTAAAAAAGAAATTGCTGCAGTTGATGAGGTCAAGGCAGAGCAGGAAGCGGAAAACGAAGCTTTGCGCGACAAAATCAACGATGGTGATAAAGATGAATACGTAGAGGAAATTGCAAGAGACAAGCTTGGCTATGTTATGCCCGGCGAAAGAGTTTATCAGGATATCTCTGTAAACGACTGACGTGTTCAATTTTTCTTGGAGGGGTACGCATTAATATGCAGTTAGAAGTCGGCGCAATTGTTGAGGGAAAAGTTACAGGTTTTACGGCATTCGGTGCTTTTGTCGAGTTTGAGGACGGCAAAAAGGGTATGGTGCACATTTCAGAGGTCGCACTCGAATTCGTAAAGGACATCAAGGATCACCTTACTGTCGGACAAACTGTCAAGGTTAAGGTTATTTCTATTGCAGAGGATGGCAAGATAAGCCTTTCTGTTAAAAAAGCAATGGAGCAGCCGAAGCCGGCATTCAAGCCGAAAGCTAATAATGCTCCCAAGCGCAGCAACGCTAATGTATGGCAGGGTAACAAACCTGTTGAACAGCCTCAGTCTTTCGAAAGTATGATGGCGAAGTTCAAGCAGGAAAGTGACGAAAAGATGTCAGACCTTAAGCGTGATTCAAAACACGGCGGCGGATATAACAGAAGAGGTACAAATAAGCTTTAATCCGCAGCTTTATAATTAAATCTTAAAGACACGGGAGCAGTTTTCTGCTCCCTTTTTTTCAGGTGATGGTATGAGAGAAATCAGCGTGAAATGTATCAGCGAAGCTGTTGAAAAGCTTTGTATAAAAGCGAATAAGATTTTACCTGCAGACCTTGCGGAAAATATCAGCCGATGCAAGACCTGCGAAAGAAATAACCTTGCAAAGGACATCCTTTCTGACCTTGAGGCAAATCTCGAAGCGGCAATCGAGCTTGACATTCCGATTTGTCAGGATACGGGAATGGCTGTTGTTTTTCTTGAAATCGGTCAGGACGTGCATTTTACTGACGGTAATCTTTACGATGCGGTAAACGAAGGTGTGCACAACGGTTATATAAACGGATTCCTCCGTTGTTCCGTTGTCAGCGACCCGTTGAGGAGAGTAAACACAAAGGATAATACCCCTGCGGTGATTCATACAACTATCGTTGACGGTGAAAATGTGAAAATAACTGTCGCACCGAAAGGTTTCGGCAGTGAAAATATGAGTAAACTCAAAATGCTTACGCCTGCAAGCGGAAGAGAGGATATAATAAATTATGTGCTTGATTGCGTAAAAACGGCAGGAGGCAATCCCTGTCCGCCGATTGTACTCGGAATCGGAATAGGCGGCGATTTTGAACAGTGTGCATTTCTTGCGAAGAAAGCTCTTTGCAGAAATGTCAGTGTGAAAAACAGCGATGAGTTTTACCGTGAAATGGAAGCCGAGATACTTAAAAGGGTAAACGAGCTTGATATCGGTCCTCAGGGCTTTGGCGGAGATACGACAGCACTTTCTGTCGCAATCGAAACAGCTCCGACTCATATCGCAGGCTTACCCGTTGCCGTGAATTTCGGCTGCCACGTAACAAGACACGCAACGCAGATAATATAAACTATTTAAGAGGTATTTTATGAAGATAAATTTTGTTATTCCGTGCCTTCTCGGTCTTGAATCACTGATAGCGAACGAGATGAAAGACCTTGGCGCAGAGAATGTTGTTTCAGAAAACGGAAGAGTCCTTTTCAGCGGTGATGAAAATTTACTTGCAAGGGCAAATATCTGCTCACGTTATTCCGAAAGAATTCAGATTCTTGTGGGCGATTTCTACGCAAGAAGCTTTGAAGAGCTTTTTCAGGGTACAAAGGCATTGCCGTGGGAAGAATGGATAGGCGAGGACGATGCATTCCCCGTAAAGGGTTATTCAATAAACTCAACTTTATTCAGTGTCAGCGACTGTCAGTCAATCATCAAAAAGGCTGTTGTTGAAAGACTTAAGTCGAAGTATAAAATAAGCTGGTTTGACGAAACGGGTCCCGTGCATCAGATTCAGTTTTCAATTATGAAGGACAAGGTCAGTCTTCTTCTTGATACTTCGGGAATGGGTCTTCATAAGCGCGGATACCGTCTTGAAGCAAATGCGGCACCGCTTAAGGAAACTCTTGCGGCTTCGCTTTGTAACCTTGCAAGGCTTCGACCGTATCACACTCTCTATGACCCGATGTGCGGTAGCGGAACAATCCTTATCGAGGGTGCGATGATGGTGCATAATATTGCACCGGGTGTCAACCGTAACTTCTCAGCAGAGCGTTGGGATGTTATCCCTGAATACGTTTGGGCAGAGGAGCGTCAGCGTGCACGTGACCTTGTGAATTATGACACCGATTTTGTCGCATACGGCTCGGATATTGATGAATCAGCCCTCGAAATTGCAAGAGTAAATGCAAAACGCGCAGGTGTTGAGAGAAAAATAAAGTTTGAAAAGTGCGACCTTCGCGATTTTAAACCGCAGAGCGAAAAGGGTACACTTATCTGCAATCCGCCGTACGGTGAGCGTTTGCTCGATATAAGCGAGGCGCAGAAGCTTTACAAGCTTATGGGTGAAAAATTTGTGCAGAAGCACGGTTGGGCTTATTATGTTATAAGTCCGTCCGAGGAGTTTGAAAAAGAATTCGGACGTAAGGCAGACAAACGCCGTAAGCTTTACAACGGAATGATTAAATGTCAGTTATTTATGTATTTCAAATAATATTTTGATACCGTTTAATCACGGAGGTAACATTATGAAAAAAATATTGTGTTTAGTTTCAGTTTGTGTTTTGCTGATGCTTTCAATGGTTACTGCATCGGCAGAAAATGTTTCAAAATTTAATCTCAAGCTTGCTACAGAGGATGATACCCAGGCTGTTCTTATTCTTGATTTTGACGGCGGAACTCCTTTCTCCGGTCTTGATTTCAACGTAGTTGTAAACGAAAAGAAAGCAAAGGTTGCATCAATCGTTGACGGTCAGGGTCTTGTTAATTTCAAGGTGCAGGCTGAAGCTGCAGTTTCTCAATCCAATGTTGAATCGAACCCGGCAATGGTTACAGCCGCTATGATTCCCGGTTACCGTAACGTTGACGGAAGTGACCTTTTCAAAATTACAATCACTAAGCTTGAAAAAGAAAAACTTACGTCAAAGGATGTTGTTATTGAAATTACAAACTGTGTAGACAATAACTTCCAACCAATCAATACTTCAGTAACAACAGAGCTTGGTGCTGCTTCGGAAGCAGAAAAGTCAACATCTGCTTCATCTGCAACGGACAAAACAGAAGCGGAAAGCACAACAGATGTTTCTGCTGCTGAATCAGATACAACCACTTCTGAACCGGAAACAGACAATCAGGAAACCGTAGAAAATGAAAATCAGGACGAAAAAAAGGCTCCGAATAAGACGGCGATTGTTATAATCGGTGTGGTTGCAGTAGTTGTTGTTGCAGGCGGCGCTGGTGCGGCATTTGTCTTTATGAAGAAGAAAAAAGAGGGATAAAATGGATATCTTGTTTGAAAAATTCAGACAGCCGAAACCTCAGGCAGACGAGCCTGTTTACGATTGCCGTGAAAACTGCTTTATGAAGCTTTACCGCAATTTCAAAAAGGCTGAGTTTGAAAACTGGATTTGTGAAATGAAAGCTGACGGTTTTGAGGTTTTGCAGGAAACAGAAATTAACGGAAATCTCTATGCCTGCCTTATGGGTGAGGTGCAGGTTAATGCGTTTTTTTCTCCCTGCGACTCAATTCTGCGAGTTACGGTAAGCGAGGATAAACGAACACCCTGCTTTAATAAAACCGATTGTAACGGCGACGGTGAAACCGTCTTTTACGGTTTTGAAAGTGACCAGGCACTCATTGACTGCGGAATGTGCCTTCTTGTTCAGTGTCCCGATAATAGCTTCTTTGTTGTTGACAGCGGTCATTATATGCAGTTTAATGACAACGACAGAATCTATAAATTTATGCGTGAGCGAACACCCGAGGGACAGAAGGTTGTTGTCAACGGTTGGCTGCTTACCCATGCACATTCCGACCACATTTCAAAGTTTATGGATTACCTTCGTTATAACTGTTACGATACAATCATTGAAGGTGTTTATTCAAATCTTATCCCTGACACATATTATGCTCATACAGAGTGGACAAGGGAAGAAGTTATGCTTTCAAAGAAGCTTTTTAAAATGCTCTCTGAAACTAAGATTCCCACATACAAAATCCATACGGGTCAGCGTTTCTATATAAGAAACCTTATGTTTGACGTGCTCGGTACACACGAGGATATCTACCCGAACAAGGTAGAGGATTACAACGATTCTTCCTGTATGGTTATGCTCACGGCTGAAAATTCAAGGATTTTTATTCCGGGTGATGCGAGTGCCCTTGCATCCGTCGAGCTTGAAAAGAGATACGGCGAAACACTTAAATGCGACGTTGTGCAGATTTCTCATCACGGACACAGAGGTCTTTCGACCAAGGCTTACGAGCTTCTTGATGCAGAGGTTGCAGTGTTCCCGATTACGCGAATCAAATTCGACGAGGAATATCCGCGAATCGAGGCTAACAGACGTGCAATTGAAATTGCAAAGGCTTATTATATTACGTCGGACGGCACGGTCAAAATCCCGTTGCCGTATAGCCTTGAGAAAATTGAAGTTCTTCCCGACGAAACATTCGAAGACTTCGGAAAAATCAACCGCTTGTGGCAGTATTCCTACACAGACGAGCGAAAGGCTGAACTTTATTCGATGTTTACCGAAAGAGGCGGCGACCTCAATACAGCAAATCTCCCTGCAGAGGCAGATAGTAAATTCGAGATGTAACAAAAAGGACGGCCTTTGCCGTCCTTTTCTACTATTAACTATCAATACTTACCATATAAGCATAAAGCTTTCGGGTGAGTAAGATTTTGATTGATATTGATTTTACTCAACTGAGGCGATCAGACTGTCCATAGCTTCAAGGATTGTGCCTGCTGCCTTTGGACCGAGTGAATTTGTTTCTTCGTAATGCTCTCTGCCCGACTCATCAATTGCGTTGTTGAAATACGGCAACCACTCGTGAAGGTAGAAGTCATTTTCGGGGATGATGTAACCCAGCTCATCGTTGCAAAGTCCGACTACAAAGTTGTGTTCACAACGAGCCATTTCCGAAAGTGATTTATAATCAGCCTCTGTGCCGTTTGCTGACTCATCTGCTGAAAGGAAGTTTCCGCTTTCAAGCTCAGGGGAAAGCTCACCCGGAATCATATAAACACCAATCTGCTTGTTACCAAGCTCCATATAGGAAACTTCGGAGATAATCGAAATATTCTTGTTCTCGTCCTTAGTGATGTCGTTATTGAGCACACCGAGGATACGGACAAGCATAAGAGCGGTATTATCACACTTGATTTCGATTGCTTCTGATTTAACGTTGATTGCAGGCTTAAGAGCAGTTTCGTTGTTTACGCTCATAACAACTTCGCCGACATCTTTGCCGAATTCTTTGACGTATACAAGACCAAGCTCAAAGTTACGCAGAACGTCATCAAGCTTTTCGCAGGTAATAAGTCCTCCGATAGCACCGTTTATAAAAACGACGTTTGCACCGCCTGTCTGCTCAACTATTTCCTTTTCCATATATGCGGGAAAATCTGCGCTGACGACGGTCGTTCTTGCTCCGAGACACTCAGCGTGGCAAGCAAGATTGACTATATATGTATCGTTGCTGCCGTCTGCAGGGTCGAAACGGATTCTTGTTAATGTTGCGTCGAAGTCATCGGGGTTTCTTGTATCAATCAGAAGCTCTTCAGCTTCAGCTGTGCCGAAGTAAAGATTGCCGTCCTTTCGTGCATTGTAAGCCGAAATAATTGCCTCAGCTGTACGGACTTTAAGCTCGTTCATAAAGTCCTCATTCTTACCGTCGGAAAGGAAATTCTTGCCCCAAAGTCCCTGAGTATCAATCGCAGAATGCGTGTGTGTTGCACAGATATTGATTGATTTAAGATTCGGGATTTTTCCGCTTTCAATAACGATTTTTCGAATATCATTGATGTCTGCGCGGCTTATACCTACACAATCAATCGCACATATAATCACTCCGCCTCGTCCGCTGTTGTCGTCAAGATAAACAGCTTTCGCGTGCATATCGTCAAGTACGGATTTTGCAGGATTGTTTGTGTTGTAGCCTGCGATATAGTATTTTTCTTCCGTTATGTCATCAGGAGTAAGAACTTCTTTCGCAAAGCCTACAGTCCATTTTTCTCCGTTGTAGGAGAAGGTTTTGTCACCTGTGAGCATAAATTTCGATGTTTCTTCAACTGTTGTATATGTTGAATTGGGAACAAAGAAAATTATCAATGACAGCAAGCCTGATATTATGCCCCTGACCAGATTAGGAATGCGTAAAAAACGCAGTATTTTCATTCTGAATTACCCCCAGACATCAAGAAGTTCAAAGAAAGCCTTTGAAAATGCAGTTCCGCTTTTTGAACCTGTTGAAACAGTTTCTTCATAGTGACCTTCTTTGCCTGATGAGCTGTAGTCGTTGTCGGGCACGATGTAGCCGACTGCATCGTTACAAAGACCGAAAACAAGCACTTCGTCATCCTCGTCAAAGCAGGTTGCGATGCCCTCGTACGGATATTCTGTGCCGTTGAAGGCTTCTTCAGCTGAATAGAATCCGCCGTAAATAAGCTCAGGCAAAGCTTCACCGGGAGCTTCGATAATCTTTATATTCTTGCCGATTTCAACATAGCCGATTTCGCTTGAAAGATATATCTTACCGTCTTCTTTGAATGCTTTTACGTTGCAAAGGTCAGCACTTGCAGCAAGAAGGAAGACGAAATTATTAACTTCAAAATCAATCTGAGCGTGTCTTACGTTAAGAATCGGCTCAACAGCTTCAGCACTTTCTGCAAGCTCATAAAGAGTGTCTGCAACAATAAGGCTGTATTCCTTCATCTTTTCAAAGGAGGTAAGCTCCTCGGGGATGCCGTTGTGAGTGCCCATGTTGCAGTGAATAGCACCGCCGATTGCACCCTGGATGAAGATAAAATCAACATTTTTTTCTGATGTTACTGCCTGTTCGATATAGTACGGGAAATCACCCGAAAGTTCAGAATTTTCCCAAGCAAGATTAATGGGATGTCCGCCGAAATTGGTTATATAAATTTCCTTTTTACTGTTGTCATTCGGCACGAAACGGAAAAGATGAATCTTTTCGTCAATTGAATACGGGTCTCTGCCGTCGTGGAACAATTCGGGACAAGCCTTTGAAGAATAATAGAGGTTGCCTTCACTGCGGTTGGTGTAAGCCTCTCTTATCGCATCGGCTGTTTTCTGAATAACTGCGTCAATATATTTCTGATTTCTGCCTGTTTTGGGAATGTTACCCCAAAGACCCTGAGTGTCAACTGCACTGTGGTTGTGGGTTGAGCCGACGTCAATGCTTATGAGCTTGCCGTCGCCCGTGATGTCGCTGAGCTTTTCACGGATTTCCTTGATGTCAGCATTCATAAAGCCGACTGCATCAATCCACGCAAATGCCGCTGCACCTCTGCCTGAATTGTCGTCAAGAACAACTGCTCTTACGCACAGATCGTCAACAATACCCGTTGCCTCCTGAGCAGGAAATTTGAGGAATCCGCCAAGGAAATAACGTGTTTCGTCTATATCGTCAGGAGTAAGAACTCTGCGTGCAAAGCCTGCAGACCAATATGAAGCCGTTGCTTCGTCGATAAATGTTGCGTTACCCTCAAGGAAATTTTCCTCAATCGCCGCAACGGGACGCTCGTCATAGCCTAATTTTGTAAGGCTCTGAAAAACAGCACCGATAAGTGTCGGCAGACCTAAAAGAACTGCCATAATTGCTGAAATCCATCTGATAACTACTGCCATTGTAACATCTCCCTTATATTTTTATAATTAAATGATACAATATTTTTTTCGTTTTTACAATTATTAAACCGTAGATATTACGCCTTGATTTTTGTGCGTTTTAATGATAAACTCGTATCGGAAGTGATAAAATGACAATAAGACCGTATAAAGAAAAGGATAAAGAAAACGTACGCTTTGTGTGCCTTAACGCTGAAGGTCCATGTAAAAGCACAAAAAGAGGAATTAATTTTGCTCTTGCAGTTTATTGTGATTATTATATTGAAAACGAGCCTGAAAACTGCTTTGTTGCAACCAATGAAAATGACAAGGCAATCGGCTACGTTATATCAACAGAAAACTTTGATAAGTTCAAAGAAAAATATATAAGCGATTATTATCCGCGTATTGCGAAATGGGAATACCGTCGCAGAAAATCTGCACTCAGGGCAATCGCTTCGCAGGAAAAATACAAAGAGGACTATCCCGCACATCTTCATATTGATATTCTGCCCGAATATCAGCATATGGGATTGGGACGAAAGCTGATGGATGCTCTTTGCGACAATCTACGTAAGAAAAATGTCAAAGGTGTTATGTTCACTGTCTGGCACAAGAATTACAATGCGATAAAGTTTTATGAAAAATACGGATTTGAGCTTATCGAAACAAAGGAAACTACTCTTGTTTACGGACTGAAACTTAACTGACAAAACTAAAGGAGGAAGGTTAATATGACAAGTGCAAAGCAAAAAGTTCTGTGCGGTGCAGATGTTGTTGCACGTGACGGATTGTGTCTCAAGGGTAATTGCGGATTAATTACAAACCCGACCGGTGTTTTGCGTGACCTTTCTTCAACAGTTGATATGCTCAAAGAAAAATGTAACCTTACGGCTCTTTTTGCTCCCGAACACGGTATCAGGGGAGAGGTACAGGCAAACGAAAGTATATCATCCTACGTTGACACAAAAACGAATCTTCCCGTTTATAGTTTGTTCGGTGATAATACTGCACAAAGCGAAAAAATGCTCACATCTCTGGACACTGTAATTTTTGATATCCAGGACGTCGGTGCAAGGTTTTATACCTATCTTTACACGATGACGGATGCGATGAAGCTCTGTGCCGAACACGGGGTGAAGTTTGTTGTCCTTGACCGACCGAATCCTTTGGGCGGAAATAAAGCTGAAGGAACTGTACTTGACAGAAGATTTTCTTCATTCGTCGGCAGATTTCCGACGCCCACGCGCTGTGCAATCACCATTGGTGAATTTGCACTTATGATGAATGAAACCGAAAACATCGGCTGTGACCTCACTGTTGTTCCGTTGGAAGGATGGAAAAGGGATATGTACTACGACGACACTGACCTTGTTTTCATTCAGCCTTCACCCAATATTCCCACCATTGATACTGCATTTGTTTATATCGGAACCTGCATTTTTGAGGACACAAATCTTTCCGAGGGCAGAGGCACGACCAAGCCCTTTGAAATGATAAGTGCTCCGTGGCTTGACAGCGAAGCAGTTATAAAAAAGGTAGGTAAGCAGAACGGAGTAATCTTGCGCGAATGTTCATTCACTCCGATTTTTTCGGATTATGAAAATACCTTCTGTCACGGTATTCAGCTTCATGTTACCGACAGAGATACATTTTTGCCGTTTTCTGTGGGAATAAGACTGCTTGATGCAATAAGAAAAACTCATCCTGAATTTAAAATCGAGCCGTCTATAGTAAATCTCCTCGGTACGGATGATGTTTTGAAAGAAGATTTTGACGTAGAGTCATTCATTGAAAGAGAAAAACATAAAGTTGCCGAGTGGCAGGAATTTTCAAAGAAATGGTATTTATATTGATATATAAAGACACCGCCGAGGATTGCCTCGACGGTGTTAATCATTTTTCTACTGCACTGCGTATATTCCACTCGTTTTTCTCGAGTAACTCCTCCGCTTTCTCATCTGTGCAACCGAGAATTTCGGTCACGATGCCTATCATACGTCTGCGAAGTTTTTTGTTAGTAGGTCTGAGATTTATCATCATATTTTCATAAACGCAACCGCACTTGACCATAGATGCAGTTGAAATCATATTAAGGATAATTTTCTGTGCAGTGCCTGCCTTCATACGCGTTGAACCCGTGATAACCTCGGGTCCGGTATCAGCACAAATGTCAATATCGGCGGTTTTGCCGAGTTCGGTATCGGGATTATTTGTAATTGAAGCTGTTTTTGCACCGATGCTTTTTGCATAGTTTACAGCGGAAATAACATAAGCCGCCGAGCCCGATGCGGAAATTCCAATCAGAACATCCTTGTTGCTGAAATCACGGTTTTTCAGGTCTTCAACACCTGCCTCAGGATTGTCTTCGGCGTTCTCTGCGGCTTTGAACATACATTTCTCACCGCCTGCGATAATTCCGTTGAATAAATCGTATGGAACCCCGAAGGTTGGCGGACATTCTGCGGCATCACAAACACCGAGTCTGCCCGATGTTCCGCTTCCGATATAGAAAACTCTTCCACCCGATTTTATAGCTTCGGTAACTGCATCACATACAGCAGAAATCTGCGGTAACGCTTTCTCAACAGCTTTTGTAACAACGGCATTTTCATCGTTGATTATTTTAAGCATTTCGTACGTTGACATCTTGTCGATATCATAAGTGTTTTTGTTTCTTGTTTCGGTATTAAGCATCTTTTTCACAGCCTTGTATGTTTGATTTTGCGAGGAGTACTGCACCGTTCACCATCGGTTCGTCCGAGAATATAAGAGTACTATCCTCGTCAAGGTGTTTAAGTAAGAAAGGTTTTAAAATATCTTTTTGTTTACACAGTCCACCGCATATAACCGTTTTGCTGCCTTTTTCAACATGTTTCCACGCAGTTTTAATCACTCTTGCCACTTCATAGGTGTTGCGCTCAATAATGATGCGTGCTTCGTCATCTCCTTGCTTATATGCCTCGAAAATTGCAGGAGCCAGGGATGCAACCGCAGTTGCTCCGCCTGAATAAATTTCGGGAACTGCAGATTCAATATTTTTCCCGAGCTTTTTTTCGACAAGCTCAAGAATAAGGCCGCTTCCGCCTCTGCCGTCGATGTGTTCAAATGATGCATTCAGGGCATCTGCACCGAAATGGAAACCGCTTCCGCCCCTGTCGATCAAATATCCTCTGCCGCCGACACGGTGAAGTTCACCGTTACAGCTGCTGAAGGCTATCATACCCGTTCCCATAATTACGGCAACTCCGTTTTCGTCTTTAAGTGCTGTTTTGACCAGACTGTCGGTATCTCTGCCGTTGGAGTATTCACCGAAGCCGAAGTCTCCGAGGAAGCTGAACAGTTCGGTTTTTATATCACCTGTGCCGCCGCCTGCAAGTCCTGCAAACACGGAGATTTCTGAAAAATCAATTCCTCCGCAAACCTCTGTTATTCCTTGTCGGAGTATTGATTTTGTGCTTTCAATTCCTATATTAACAGGGTTGGACGCACCGAGAAAAGTTCGCTTTATTTCATTTTCTTTAAGATCTGTCAGCAGAAACTCGGTTTTCGTTCCTCCGCCGTCAATTCCGAGAAGGTATTTTATTTTGTTTTCAGACATCTGTCTCACCCCATACTGTTGTGACGAGTTTTGTTTCTGCTAATTATAATATCAAACTATTCTGCTACGGTCAATCAAAATGTATATTAATAAGACTACAATCCGAAAACAGAGAACCTTATGCAAAACAAAGAAAAGCCGAGAATACTATGTATTTCCGGCTTTTTATGGTTGGAGTGGTGGGACACGACTGTGCTAAGGAACCATTACTCTTTATTTACTTTTTTTGTCGCCTTTCTTTTCGTATCCGAACGTTGAAGCGAAAAGGTCAATCTTAAATGCTTTAATTACTGAGCTGAAAAGTCTTGAACCCTGTACAGGCATAAGTCGGTTGAATCTGCCCATTGCATTACCGTCAAATCCGACAACGATATATGACTTCTTACCGAGGATTCCTTTAAGTATTGTGTTAACAGCCTTGTCACAAGGAGTTGAAACCATATTGATGAGGTCCATACCGTTTGTTTCACCCTGGTTTCTGAAAATATCCGTCTTTGTAAAGCCGGGGCAAACAAGACCTATGTAAGCTTCGCCTCTGAGTTCTTCTCTCATAGCCTCGGTTAAACCTTTAACTGCTGCCTTGCTTGCAGAATACATTGACGTTCCGCCGAGAGCCATAAGTGCTGCTGATGATGCAACATTAATAATTGCGGGAGTTTCACTCTTGAGAAGAAGAGGAAGCATAATTTTTGAAGAATATGCTGCTGAATAGAAGTCGATATTGATTGATTCATCAATTTCTTCTTTTGTATAGTTCATGAGTCTGTCAAAACGGGGAAGAACACCCGCATTGTTGATGAGAACATCAGGCTTGATGTTGTTTTCAACAAGCCAATCATGGAAGCTCTGCCAATTGTCATAGCTTGAAACGTCAAAAAGCTTGTATGAGAAAAGCTTTGCGTAATCGCCAAGTTCTTCAACAAAGTTAAGCATTTTCTTTTCGCTTCTTGCAACACCGATTACTTTACAGTTATGCTCTTTCATAAGTCTCTCTGCAAGCATTTTGCCGATACCGCTTGATGCACCCGTAAGAATTACGGTTTTGTTATCAATCCACTTTGACATAAATAAACACCCCAAAACAAAAATTTAATCGAAAAAAGTATACCACAAATATTTGACATTTTCAACAGTTTGTACTTGTTTTGATGTTTAATATTCTTAAGAATGTTTACTGTTAAAAGATATTTGGCATAATTCTCCCAAGAACACTGCTGTTGCAATTTTACATCAATACCCAAAGTCGAGAAACACCCAGTAAAGTGTTCGGGAGCGATGTGCTCTTTTTTCAAGATGTATGGCTTAAACATTTCCTGGTTTCAGAAAACACTTTGTATTTGTAGCTCTCTTTAATTTTAAAAAAGTAATTGTTATTAAATCCGTTTGTCGGTTGGATAATTGCACCTATCGCGATAGCCTCAACGGATCTTGCTTCATATCCGAGCGTAAAAACGGTCTGGAAAAGTGACGAAAAATAATGTCGGTAAGCCTAAAATAATTGCTAAGATTGATGCGATCAAGCGAGTGATAAATGCCATAATGAAAACTTCTTTTCGTTTTTATTTTCCTGATATTTTTATTTCAACGCCTGATGAACTGAGCGTTTTTTGCCACTCTTTGGCGAAGGGCTTCCCTGAGGGTAACGGGTCGTAAGCTCCTCCGAGAGAGATCGTTTTGTCACGTCCGAGTTCGTGGTACGGCATAATTTCCGCATATTCAATCAGATTTTTTCTTTCGGATAGAAATTCACACAAAAGAGCCAAATCCGCAGAGGAATCATTTTTTGGGGGAATAAGAGGTAATCTTATAATCACCCTTGCACCCATATCAAGAAGCATATCAAGATTTTTGTGGATTATATCGGGATATACGCCTGTGTTTTCTTTGTGCTTCTCACGGTCAATCCCCTTGATGTCGTAAAGAAAAACCGCATCAAGCTCTGCGGCGTTGCAAAAAAATCCGCTGTCCCCGAAGCCGCAGGTTTCAATTGTGGCGGATATTCCTTCGTCCTTAGCCATTCTGATAAGTTCGAGCACTTCTTCTGCCTGAATGGCAGGCTCACCGCCCGAAACGGTCATACCACCGCCTGAGGTTTCATAGAACGATTTATCTTTCTTTATTTCTTTCAGTATGTTTTCAAGTGTGTCGGTTCTTCCGCACAGATTGTTGGCGGAGCTGAAACATTTTTCAACACATTTTCCGCAAGCGGAACATTGACGGCGGTTAAATATCATTTTATTATCGTCGGAAAATTTACGGGCACGGCAAACATCAAGGCATCTGCCGCACAAGGTGCATTTGTCCAAATTAAACAACAATTCTTTTTCAGAGTTTTTTGATTCGGGGTTGTGACACCAGACGCAGTTAAGAGGACAGCCTTTGAGGAAAACCGTTGTTCTTATTCCGTCGCCGTCATGCAAACAGAATCTTTGAATATTAAAATAAGAAAGTGTCACCGTATGTCACTCCTTAAAGTTTAATGCTTGTTCTGGCGATAACATTATCCTGAAGCTCCTTATCAAGATCAGTAAACCTGTCGCTGAAGCCGCCTACACGAACAATAAGATTTTTATGGTTTTCGGGATGTATCTGTGCATCAAAAAGCTCCTCTTGAGAAACAACGGTAACCGCCAGCATCTGTCCTTTACGGTTAAAATATGATTTCCAAAGCGCGATAAATGCTTCTCTGCCGAGAGAAGAAAGGAAAACTTCCTTATCAAATTTCACATTAAGAATAAATCCGCTGCCTGCCAGAGTGTGGTCAAATTTAAGGCAGGAGTTAAGGAGTGCGGTGGGACCGTTCGAATCAAAGCCCGGTGTTGCGCCGATTGAATCAGCTATGAGCACTTCTCCCGTTTTCTTTCCGTTGGGAAGTGCAGGAGTAACCGCGCCGTGCTCAGGTGCACGCACAAACGGCGAGCATCCGCCCGAAAAATATCCTCCGCGGAAGGTCGGAATTGTCATCAGATACCGGTTGAAGTGGTTGACAAAATCGGCAGCAATAAAGTCAACATAATCAATATCATTGCCGAATTTCAGCTCACTGTGTTTGAGAAGATGATACATTTCATCATAACCCACAAAATTCTTGTCAAGTGCAGCAACAAGCTCTGCAAGAGTAAACCGCTTTTCTTCAAACACATATTTTTTGATTGCCGCAAGAGAATCGGCAGTGTCGGCGATTGCCTCCGCTAAAATCTGACCGTGACCGTATACAGGACCGCCCGCTTTGTAATCATGTCCTTTTTCTATGCAGCCTTCAATAAAGAGTGAACGGAATGGGTTGGGAGCTTCTCTTGAATAAAGCTCTTGCGCCTGATTCGAAAGCTCAGTTGCCATATCAACCGCAGCATCAAGCTGTTTTAAAAATGCAGCATAAAATTCATCATAACTTTTGAAATTCTTGGGTTTGCCCGTATGAAGACCGATATCTGCACCCGTCATGCCGGAAATGCCGTTACGAAGTGTAAAGTCAAGCACTTTGGCTATAACGACTTCACCGTCCTCAAGTCCCATGTGGCTTTTGCCCTGAATGTCAATCTGATTGCAACCGTTCATAACATAGCGGTGAGAATCGCACGGCGGTATGCCCAGCCTTTCAAGTGCCGGACAGACCGCCTCATCGTTATAAAGCGCAGGCAGACCCGTACCCGAAGCGATCGCCTCATATGCGGCATACATAAGTTTTTCAGGAGTATTTCTGTGGCAACGCATTGTGAGATTCGGAGTTTCGTACCTGAATGTTTTCACAAGATCAAGAATTTCGTATGTCAGATCATTTGTAAGGTCATTCCAATTTTCATCTGAACCCGATATACAAACATTCCATGTGCGTGTGTCCTGAAAAAACTGCCAGACAGCTTCAAGATATCTGCGGCGAAGCACAGGGTCGGTATTTTTCCAGAATTCATACATATATTGGTCGAAGTGTCCCGGAGAGTCGACACCGTCAAAACTGAAATATGTAACATAAACAATGCAAGCTTCAGCAAAATCTCTGCAGGGCTGTTTTGGTGCGTGAGAGAAAGTGTCCATTATTCTTACAAGTTTTTCAATGTGGTCGGGATTTTTTTCGTTTTTGATTTTTTCTTCTGCTATTTTAAATATGTGTTCACCCATTACTTCAATCGCATCAAGGGTAATATTGAGAGAGTCGTAAAACTCCTCTCTGTCTGCATTGATTTTTCGGTAATCGGCAATTTTTTCTCGCAGAGTATAAGTACCGTATTTGCAGAGATTTATAATATCGGGCACAGCGTGACCCATCCAGCTACCGCCCCAGACATAGGCTTCGTCTGCAGATGCTTTCTGAACAGCATTATAATTTATTTCGGGAGAGAGATGCAGCAGGTGAGGTTTCAGCGCTTCTCTGATATACTCAATATCTTCTCTGTCCTGCGGATAAGCTTCAAGCAATTCATCGTAGTCCGGAGCGTAAACACCACTGCCAAAAGAGAAGCCTTCTATTGCACCGTTGCAAAGCCCTGTTTCAAAATTGATTTCAAAATCAGTTTCCTTTGCCGCAAGCAGTAAGCCCTCAGCGATTCTTTTTCCTTTATAAGAGCTTTCACTGTTAAGATAACCCCTGTAAAAAGGCAGTAATTTTGTTTTGAATTCGTACATAAACAAACACCTTTTATAACAAATAAAATTAATAATATAATTTTATCACATAATTTATTAACATTTCAAGGATTTTTAACGAAACCGAGGCAGAAAGATGCCTTTCAAAACCTTATGGCTTGTTGGCGTTTAAAGTATAGGATATCTCAAGGGAAAAAGTATGCTGATGATATTCGATAGGCACGTAAACTTAAAATACAAATATGGAAAGAGAAGATTTTGCAACAGACCAGATAAGCACCAAAGAATACACAGGACACGTTCACGGGTGTCAAGAATAAGCAAGCAAAAATAAGCAGCCGCACGTGAGCGGCTGCTGAGAATATAATGCGTTGCTGAATATCAGAGGCCCCTTTCAGGGGCAAAGCCGGTATTAACCCCTATAGATGTGAGTCAAACCACCGGTTGAACCGGTGGTTTTGATTTTTTAACGGAAATTATAATAACCGAACACGAGCAGACCTGCCATTAAGATATGGAAGAACGGGAGAACCGTTATATCCCCGCCAAAGGAAACAAGGAAATCCTTGACGGTTTTCGACTTTTTGTAGTTTTCGATTACTCTCTTTGGACGATAGAAATAAACAAGGTCGAAAAGAATATATCCTACACAGTAGAAAATCCACGTTTCCCAAAGAGTATAGCCCCTGAGAATCTGACCGACAAGAATAGCTGCTCCGAGTAAAATCAGGAAGATACGAATAAGCTTGATGTTCTTGTAGTCCCAGTAACGTTCAAGACCGTCGTGCTGAGCAATAACATAGTACATTGTAAAGCAGCAGATGATTGAAGCCATTGTTGTTGAACCGAGCATAACGAGTGCAAGCGGGCCAACCATATAGCAGGGACGCTCAAGAACCTCGACAATGTTCATATCAACCTCGCCGAAGGCACGGGTGATTTTGTTGCCGTTTCTGCGGTAAGGAATGATAAAGAGGAAAATTGTGAGAATTATCAAAGCACAGAATACCCACGAAAGAATAGTATCAACCTTTTCGGGAAGCATATACCAAAGCTTGCCTGCCGCTTCAGCCTGCTCAAGATTCTTGGCAGCGAGAGGCCAACCGAGAACAAAAGCACCTGCGATACCAAGACCGTTAAAGCAGCCCTGTGTGAACTCCATGATTTTCCAACCGTCAACAATCTTAAGCTTTTCCCACTTGCCGAAAAGCATTTTGCCGTTCTTCAGCGGATGAATCTGCTTGTCATAGAAGGTGATGGCAACAACCCAACCGACAGAGCCTGCAAGTGCGCCGCCAATCCACATAATAATACCGAAAATATCACGGCGGACTGCCATCATTACCAGCAAGCCGGCTACTACAACAAGGTTTCGTCCCCATTCCTCACGGCTGTCTTTAGAGAAACAGACTTTAGGCATTCTGCCGTGTTCAGGGTCGTAGGGTGTGTTGAAAATTCGGTATCCGATTTCCTGCACCAAAGGAACAAGTGCAAAGAAGATAACAAAATCATACCATTTATAAACAACACCACTCATAGCAGAGAAGCTTACGCCGAGAAATCCTGCTCCGAGACCACTCCAGATTGAACCCTTGAAAGCAAGAGCCAAATAGCCCAAGGGAGGATTATATCTGGGTACATCGTGGTGAAGAACGAGACTCATTGTTGAGCCGTAGGGCTCCATACCGCCGTAAAAATAGCCGAGTGCACAGGCAGCTGCGAACAGATATACGTTGTCCATCAACAGCTCCGAACCCGTGTACCAGACACAAAGAATGCCCATGAATGCACCGGGTAACATAGCACCTTTTTCGCCGCCGATTGCCGAGCCGCGCATGCCCCATCCGAAGCACATAGTAATCATACTGATTGCCAGAAATGCAAATATATTTTGAGTTTCCATATGCAATATCCTTTCTAAGTTTTAATTTTTTTCTACACGAACAACCGCATAGCCGATTTTCTTGCGTCCGCAGGTATAAACCATATGGAGAAGATTACCCTCCGCAACAATTGAGGGATATGAAAATTCAACGCCGGGTTGAGTTTCAAGGTCAATGCGGACGGGGTATGTAGAACCGTTATCCTCAGAAAGGAAAAGGCAAAGAGGTGTGCGGTCACCCCAGTTTTCACTTACGGGATTGCAAATCAATCCCAAAACACCGCAATCGGTCATTGCCGCACCGATACCGCTGTTATTGTTCGGCATATCGGTAGGTCTTGCAACAGACCAGGTACGTCCGAAGTCTGTTGACTCACTGCGGTAAATCCAATTAAGGTTTGTACGCGCAAGCATATAAACTCTGCCGTCGTGTGACTGGTCTTCCCATATCGCAGGCTGAATCAATCCTTCTCCATCTTTGGGAAGCTCCTCCTTGCGGTTGCATATCGTGCCGTCGGGCAGTTCAAATGCAACAGGAGCAGAAAGCTTCCAGGTTTCTCCGTTATCTTCGCTGCAGTCTGTCCAGGATTCCCAACGGTCACACAAATCCTCTGTTGAGCCGGGAGCAAGAAGCGTACCGTTTGAAAGCCTTATCATCTGATTTTTTACGGGTCCTCTTCCGCCGATATCACCGGGAACAAGCTCCTTGGGTTCCGTCCACGTCTTACCGCCGTCAGAAGAAACGGACTTCATTGAGTACCAATGTCCTTCATCGATACCGCTTTTGTAAATCAGTGTAAGAACGCCGTTCTCTGCAAAAAGTGTCGGATTCCAGTCTGCCTCGCCGTCATCAGGAGTTACGGGAACAGGAGTACTCCATTCTCCGTCGCGGCGTGCAAACCATATACGCACGTTGGGATTTTTTTCTTTTATACCGCCAAACCAAGCGGCTGTGGGCTTGCCGTTGCAGACAGCAACCGTTGCTGCATGGCATTCTCCTGTTTCTTCATTTATACCTTCGGTTGCAAGGTATTCCTGATATAAAAGTTCAGCCTTAATCATTTGTTAATGCCTCCCATTCTGAAATTACGGTATCTGCTACAAAACGGTTCTCTTCCTCGCCGAGATTGTAATAGTAAAGAATATGTATCTCGTTATTAAAAAACGCAATACGGGGATAGCCAATATCCGTATTGACCGCATCGGTTCGCAGTGCTGCAGGTTCGCTCCAGCTTTTACCGTCACGGGTTGTGGTGATGAACAAGCCGCAAGGGGCCTGTCTGCGGAAATAAGCAAGGGAAACTGTTCCGTCGGGCAATGAACAGAGCGCCGGAGGACTGCCTCCACTCATATCTTCATCTATGTAGTTGAGTTTTGTTTCATAATTCCATGTTTTTCCTTCATCATTACTCAGGTAAACATCAAGCTGTGTAAAGCCCGGTTCGTTTTCGCTGGCATATCGTGCAATTCCGAGCAATGAACCGTCGGGAAGCCTTGCAAGAGCAGGCATAATGCTGAAGTCGCCCTTGGGAGGATCTTCGCCCATCATACCGAGCTTTTCCCATTTACCGTCAAAGGTAAGCTTTGCGGCAAAAGCGTTACCCTCCAGGCCGTCAGCCTTAACACCCGTCATAGCAAGGAGATAATATCCGTCACAAACAAGATAATCCGTTCTTGCACTGACACCGACAAGACCGAAGTCGGGAATATAAAACGGTCCTTCCCAGCTTTTGCCTGCATCATTTGTAACCATAAGCTGAGTGAAAACGTTGCCGTCCCAGCCTGAGGGCATAAGATACAAGCCACTTTCGCTTGTCAGCAGATCTGACGGTAGGGTTGGAAGAGGTGTTTTGTTTTCATAATCAATCGCCGGGATTTCGGGAAATTCGTGAATCCATCCGGTTTCGGGGCGTAATCTTGCGAACATCCTGATTGTAGGTATTGTTCTGTCAAGCGCGTGAACACCGGGGCCGTTGTAATGGTGTATACCTTTTTCGAAACCCACAAGCAACTCGTTGTTGAATTTCCATATACCGTGGTTTGCAGGCCAACCGAAAAAGTCGGTCTTGCCTATAGCCACGATGTTGTGTGTCACTTTCATATTTCTCACCATTCTGAATCAGTAATAATCAAAAGACCCCAAATGAAACCGTTTGTTATTTCATTTGGGGTGTCAGCTTAATAATCAGCAGCCGTGCAATTCTTTGTAAATGCGGATGACCTCCTGCAGGTCTTCCTCTGTGTCCACGCTGACAGCTTTGTAATGTGCAGGAGCAGGAACAATTTTGATTTTGTAGCCATGTTCGAGTACTTTGAGCTGTTCAAGGGACTCAGCCTCGGAAAGTGGCGTGGGTGCGAGTTTTGTATATTGATTGAGGAATTCATGCGTATAAGCATAAATGCCGATGTGTTCAAAATATCTTGCATGTTCTGCATGACGGGGATACGGAATGGGAGAACGGGAGAAATAAATCGCATTGCCGTTTACATCGCTGACAACTTTGACAACGGTGTTGTTCAGTATATATTCTTCATCACCCGTGATTTCCAGACTGCCTGTTGCCATAACACAATCGGGACTGTTAATCAAAGCAGAACCGATATCGTCAATTATTTCGGGAGGAACAAGAGGCTCGTCGCCCTGAATATTGATTACATAGTCACAATCATAATTGCTTGCAGCTTCTGCAACACGGTCAGAGCCCGTGGGATGGTTAACACTTGTCATAACAGCTTCACCGCCGAAAGCAATAACCGCATCATACACACGCTGATCGTCTGTTGCAACAACAACCTTACTGAGAACCTTTGACTTGCTTGCATTTTCATAAACATGCTGAATCATGGGTTTGCCGCATATATCCTTAAGAGGCTTGCCGGGCAAACGGGATGAACCGTAACGGGCAGGAATAACACCTAAAACTTTTGCACTCATATCAAAAATCTCCTTTAATTAAAAGCTGTATTTTTCACGGATAGCGTTTCGCATCTTGTTGAGCGAGAACGGCTTGATTTCATCACAGATGCGCTCACGCATTGCTTTGCCTTCGTCTGTGTTCTGGGGAGCTGAAGTAAAATCAAGTGTCACGCCGAGCTCGTTGCATATACGGTCAACAAAAATTGGCCAGAGTTCACCGATATCGCCGATAACAGGAATACTGTTTTCAAGACGCGTGAATGCGGACATTTCCATACGGAAAGGAATTTTTGTAAGCTTGGTCTTGGGAAGACCCTCGTTGATTGCCTTCTGGATAAGCTCACTCTGCTTGTTGAGATCCCACGAACGCTTGAGGTTTTCGTCAAGGTCAAAGCGGATGAGAGTCTTGTCCTTGAGGCTGTATGTAGGCAGACCGTTCATTGCTGCCCAGATACCGTGTCCTGTGTATGTTTCAAAAGGACCGTCGTGGATTTCCTGAGTAAGAGCAACGGCAGATTCAATGATAACATCTGCCTCGGAAAGCATTTTTGCAATACGCTTGCAACGCTGACTTACCGGAATACTGTCAGAGATACAAAGACCGACCTGACCGCCGCCGATAAGCTGAGGAACACTGACAAGAACAGGTACACCCTTAATTGCACCTGCGCCGATCATTGTGTTCGGGTCAGCACCGAGACCTGCAACGTACTCGAAGCTTTCGCCGAGCGTCTGTGCCGCAACCATAACCTCTGTTGAAACGGTCTCGTTAAAATAACCTACAGGATAAGCCATATTACCTGCAGCCTTTATAATAACCTTGCCCTCTGCCTTTTCGCAGACAGAAACAAGCTCTTCGTCAAGAGGCAACTCGGAACGGATACGCGACCATTCCTCATCGCTGAGCTGGGTAAGCTCATAGATATTGCCGCGGCAACGGATGTTTTCGGGGCATTTGTC
This sequence comes from Acutalibacteraceae bacterium, assembly GCA_045537435.1. GTDB lineage: Bacteria > Bacillota > Clostridia > Oscillospirales > Acutalibacteraceae > CAG-488. Next base: position 8,164 of record JAZSPL010000041.1, on the reverse strand, counting down.
ACCAAGAATATCCGCGTCAAAGCGCTTGACTCTATCAAGAGTACCGCCCATTTCGTGAGATATAACGGCAGAGCTTGTTGTTACGCCGTCAATAAGACCTGCGTGAATGAGAGCAGCAATAAGAGTTGTAACACCCTCGTGAAGATTCGGACCGCTACCTATAACAGCCGCAACCTTACCGCCACGCTTTTTTACTTCTATAACCTTTTCAATCGCTGTGTTTAAAAAATCCTTTGTTTCATCAGGGAGTACCTGATAAAGCTGTTCAACCAAAGCAGGTGATGCCATAGTATATTCTCCTATTCATAAATGTGTTTGAGTTAAAATTTTTTGCCGAAGCAGGCGTCATCGTAGTCGATTGACAAGAGTGTGAAATTGTATTTTTTGTAGAAGCCCATCGCTCTTTCATTCCTCGGGCCGCAGGTAAGACAAACGCCCGAAACCCCTTTTTCGGCAAGATGGTCACACAGAGTGTCAATGAGTTTACCGCCCAGACCCATTCGCTGATATTCGGGAAGAATGTTTATATGAAAATGAGCAGGATATTCTTCCTTGAATTTTTCGGGAACATTATATGCTGTCGATGCCCACTCGTATCTGTCATCGCCGTAGCTGTCCGAGCGCGGGAGATATTCGCTGTCAAAAATATCCTTGAATCTGTCAAAATTTTCTGCACAGATTATATAACCTATCACCCTGCCGTCATCTTCAAGAACAAAGCAGTTTTCAGGCTCGTGCTCGATATAATAATTACAGAACGTGTTATGGTAAAACTGTCCCGTTAAATAATCCGGTACTTCCTCGGGTCCCTCGCTGTTATCGCATACAAAATGCATATCAGCACGGTCTTTTTCCTCATATTTTCTGATAAACACCATTATAATTCACCACCCTCAATCCGGTTTACAGATATAGAGTATCATAAAGGTTTTGAAAAAGCAAGAAAATACTTGAAATTTTCCGAAATAGGTGTATAGTAAAGATATACAGTTTTTGGAGGTTTGCGTATGAAATTTAAGGATAGTTTCACAAAAAAATCTGTAGATACCCTTGCAAAATTTATTATTTCGACTATGCCGAAAAAGCACTTCACGACTCAGTCGGATGCAGATAAATTTATGCTCACGGGCAATGGGAAATTTTCATACTCACCCGGTGAAAAATGGACTGTCGGCTTCGGCAAAGCAGCATACACCCCTGCCGATTACAAAAGCAAAACCTATTATATTGCCGGATATGATTCGAACAATCCCGTAAAGGGCGTTCTTGACGACCTTTACGCAAGGGCAGTTTATCTTGACGATAACAGAGGCGACGGCGGTGTGATTTTCTGTGCGCTCGATTGTGTAGGTATAAGCAGAAAAGATATCAACGATATCAGAAGACTTGTTCTTGAAAGCGGCAAGCTTGGTAAGGTTAAGTCGATCAATATCGCCTCCACTCACACGCATGCCGGAGTTGACACTCAGGGGCTTTGGGGTGAAAAAATCTATAAATGCGGCAAGGATAAGGCATTTATGGATAATCTCAAAAAAACAGCAGCTCAGGCTATCATAACAGCATTTGAGAGCAAAAAAGACGGCAGTCTTTTTATGGGATACACCCCTGTTGAGGATATGCAGGCGGATGTCAGAACACCCGTAACCTACGACAAAAATCTTACAAGATTCCGCTTTTCACCGGATGACAATTCAGGCGACGTTTATATAGTGAATTTCGCTTCACACGCAGAGCTGCTCGGTACAACATCTCTCATCAGTGCGGATTTTCCTGCATATCTTATTAAAGAAATTGAAGAAAGCGTTCCGGATTCAAATGCAGTTTTCTTCAACGGTGCAATAGGTGGTATGATTTCCGCAAAGGAAATAAAAAAGGTTTACAGAGATTCGATTGACTGCGAAGCATATATGAAAGGCTTCGGCAGACAATTAGGTGAAATCGTTCTTTCAATTAAGGATGAAACAGAGTTAAAACCAATTCTCAACATTAAATCCAAGAGCGTTATAATTCCGGGCGAAAACACGGTGCTGATTCTTGCAAGATATCTTAATGTTCTCAACAACGATATCGGAAGAACCGGAAAGAGAAGCAAAGCGTGTATTTTCTCCGAGGTGGGCTATATGGAACTGGGCGATAAGGACGTTGCCGTCTTTCTGATTCCCGGCGAGCTTTTCCCCGAGCTTTATAACGGAGAATTTCTGACGGAAAAGGACAGCGCAAACCACAGAAAGGCAAATTATGAAAAGGTTCTTGTCGATATGACAGAATGTAAGCACAAATTCGTTATCGGTCTTTGCAACGATGAGCTGGGCTACATTGTTGCGGAAAACGATTTCCTTCTGAACGAAACTCTGCCTTATATCAATAAGGCTACCGACGATATGGACAGAGATCACTACGAAGAAACAAACTCAACCGGCCCCGAAACAGGTAAAATTATTCTTGAAGAAACAGAAAAACTTATCAAATCGGCTTATAATTGATTAATAAGGAGATGTGAAAAATGAAAAAACTTTCCCATTCTTTTATAGCAATTCTTCTTGTGTTTACTATGCTTTTTTCTGCAAATTCAACAACGGCATTCGCAATCGGCGAGCAAGGCAACAACTCCATCTACTTTGTAACAAATGTGCTCGGAGGCTTTATTGACAGCTTAATCAAATTATTGGGAGTGTTAGCTCCTACACCCGACTACCCGACGGTTGAGGAATATTTTGCGGCAGACAGTGAAAATTTTTATGAAGGAACAGAAAGTTTTATCGACAATGCCGCCGACGGAGCGAAATGGTCTCTCGGCTTTGGCAAGGAAAGCATTGTTCCCGACAATCTTCGTGACGGAAGTAAGAAATACTACACCGGCGGATATTTTACCCAGAAGGTAAACGGTGTTTTCGACGATCAGAAGGCTGTTGCAATTGCCCTTAACGACGGCTCAGGCAGAGGCACAACAATCTTTGCTTCAATCGACGGCATCGGTGTTGCAAATGCGGATGTCCGTTCTATAAGAAGTGCTGTAGAGCAAAAGCTCAAAGAAAAAGGCATTGACAGCGATATCAACGCCATCAACATCAACGCAACACACTGCCATACGGTTATTGATACTCAGGGCATTGGTCTTGACCTGTTGCCGAAAATTTTCCTCAGCTTCTTCGGCGGAGCAAAAAGGTCAGTAAATACCGATTTCCTTGAATTGATGATTGATCGGACATCAGATGCAATAGTTGAGGCGTATATGAACAAGGAAACGGGTAACCTCTTCTATTTCGAAACCGCAGGTATGGGCAATGATGAGGAGCATGGTCTTTATGCCGATGACGAATACCCGTATCTTGTCAACAAGAGATACTATACCGAGGGCTATCAGCACAAGTTCGCTTGCTTCAAATTTGTTCCCGATAATAAGACTTCAGCAGCAACGATCTTTACTAATATCGGTGCTCATCCCACAATTGTTGACGAAGAAACAAATCTTCTTTCTGCAGACTTCCCTGCATTTATGGAAGAGAAACTCAACGATGCAGGTATGAATTTTATGTTTATTCAGGGTGCACAGGCTCCTGTTTCAGTCAATAAATGGGCTGAATTGCCTGGTAGTGTTATCGGTGAGGTTGATGCAGAAATCGCAGTAAATCCCACTGCAGAGGATTACAAAACAGCAATACTCTTCGGTTACGAATTTGCAAGACTTGTGCTCGAGGCACAGAACAACGCAAAAGAAATTGAACCCATACTCAATGTAAAGATGACGGAATATACAGTCAGGCTTGAAACCGGACTTTTCGGTTACGGTGCAACAGAAGGCTTTATCGGAACAACAACTGTAGAAGATTCTGCAAGTAAGACGGGCTATTCAATCGTTACGGAAGCGGGCTACATAGAAATCGGCAAAGATATCGTTCTTCTTACCGCACCGGGCGAAATTGTCCCACAACTCATTTACGGTAGCGTTGTTACGACGGAAGACTCATATCGCGGCACGGAATGGACATATGAAGCAACCGCTGATCTTATCCCCGAAGGAAAAACCGTTCTCGTTATGGGGCTTTGCAACGATGCCATAGGCTACATCCTTCCGGACAATGACTACGCACACTTTATCACAGACATTGTCTGGGATGCGGACGGTGCCGAAAAGCTCTTCGGTCCCTATCACAGACATTATGAAGAAATGCTTTCAGCCGGAAGCACGGCGGGATCCGTAACCGTTTCTGCTCTTAATGAGCTTGTGAAAAGTGAAAATCCCTGAGTTGTTAATTTGAACTTTGCATTGAACGGAGCTTTTTATTAATGCAGGAGGTCTTGTATGACAAAAGAAACGGCGCGACAAAAAGCCGTAGAGCTTGTTGCAAAAATGACAGTTGAAGAGAAGCTTTCACAGCTTTTATACAATGCTCCCGCAATAGAGCGCCTTGGCATAGAAGAGTACAATTGGTGGAACGAAAGCTCTCACGGTATTCACGGCGCAGGCACGGCTACCGTTTTTCCCCACGCCGTCGCAATGGCTTCGACCTTTGACACCGAGCTTGTGGAAAAGGTTGCCGATGCGGTTTCAACGGAAGGCAGGGCAAAGTATAACAAGCATATAGAATACGGCGACCGCGATATTTTTAAGGGAATTACCTTTTGGGCACCAAACATCAACATTTTTCGTGATCCCCGTTGGGGCAGAGGACAGGAAACCTTCGGCGAAGATCCGTTTCTTACCTCGGAGCTTGCCGTTTCCTATATCAACGGAATTCAGGGCAACGGCGAATTCCTTAAAGCGGCTGCCTGCTCAAAGCACTTTGCCGCTCATTCGGGGCCGGAAAAAAACAGACACGGATTCAATGCCGTTGTTGATAAGCACGACCTTTTTGAAACCTATCTCCCTGCATTTGAGAAAACCGTTAAAGCCGGTGTTTCGGGAGTTATGGGTGCATATAACCGTTTGAACGGCGAGCCTTGCTGCTCTCATTCATATCTTATCTCTCAGATACTCCGCAAGGACTGGAATTTTGACGGCTATGTTGTTTCTGATTGCGGTGCACTCAGAGATATTTATAAATTCCATAAATTTGTTGAAACAAGAGCAGAAGCCGCTGCAGTTGCAATAAAAAGCACCTGTGACCTTAACTGCGGCGATACGTATGATGCTCTCGTTGATGCGTATGAGCAGGATTTAATAAGTGAAGACGATATCACCGCGGCAGCAGAAAATCTTTTTACAATCCGTTACCGTCTGGGTGAATTCGAAGAAAAAAGACCGTACTCCGACATCGGATACGATAAGATTGACAGCAAGGAGCACAAGGAGCTCAACCTGAAAACGGCGGAGCAGTGTATTATTCTTCTTGAAAACAAGGACAATTTCCTTCCTCTCGACAGGAACACAAACAAAAAGATTGCGGTTGTAGGACCGAACGCACTCTCCGTTACCGCTCTTGAAGGCAACTACAACGGCTACGCTTCCGAATATGTAACTGTTGCCGACGGTATCAGAAGAGTATTCGGGAATGCAAAAATCAGCGTTGAAAAGGGCTGTAATTATTGTGATGAATATTTAAATCACTGGAGCGGATTCCAAAACATGATAAGCGACGGCATTGCGGCTGCCGCCGAAGCAGATATAACAATTCTTGCACTCGGTCTTGACCGTTCGGTTGAAGGTGAAGACACGGGCTTCGATAACGATTATACAGCAGGCGGTGATAAACGTTCGCTTTATCTTCCCGCAACTCAGCAGAAGCTTGCAGAGGCAGTCTGCGATGTGTGTGATAACGTTATTGTTGTTCTCCTTTGCGGAAGCTCAATTGATATCGGCGAAAAGGTAAGAAGCCACGCAAAGGCTGTCGTTCATGCGTGGTATCCGGGTTCACTCGGAGGCCTTGCGCTTGCAAATATTCTTGCAGGCGATGCAAATCCCTCGGCGAAGCTTCCCGTCACAATCTATAAGGGCGACCACGATATGCCCGATTTTGAAAATTACGGCATGATGGGCAGAACGTACAGATATATTGACGGCGATGCACTCTATCCTTTCGGCTTCGGTCTTTCGTATACAAAATACAGGTATGAAAACGCAAGGCTTATTTTTGCAGACGATGAAAAAATAACCGTCAGCATAGAGGTTGAAAATATCGGCGGATTCAAGGGTAAGGAAATTGTTCAGGTTTATGCTTCTTATACCGACAGCCGTGTTGCAACTCCGCATCGGCAACTTTGTTCATTCAAAACAGTTAATCTTGAAGAGGGCGAAAAGAAGGAGGTCACTCTCGATATCGACCGCTACTGGATAAAAGCTGTTACTGCCGACGGCGAAAGAGTCGATCCGGACGGAAAGATCGTACTTTGTATCGGAGGTCATCAGCCCGATGCCGTGAGCACCCGCCTGCTCGGGTATTCCTGCCTTGAAATCGAACTGCAAAAGGGATAAAGCAACGGCAGGTTTTTGATCACAATATGAACTCCCGCATAAAAAGAGCACTTGCCGAGTGCTCTTTTATTTAAATGAAGATTAAAGGGATTCGAATATCCTCTGCCGAAGGCGAATACAAATATTGCTGTTAACGGCACGCGAAGCATGATGTCGAATCCCGTCAAGTTGAGCAGCTGTTTACGGTGGATATAAAATCACAGCTTACGGCGAAGTTAAATCAGGACTTGTTCTCTGTTTTTTAATTATGAAGATATAAATCTAAATACCGAAAAACTGTAAGGGTAAGGAAATGCGTTCAGGTTGATTTGTTTGTTGGTGGTGTGGTATAATAACCGTATAGATAATTATCATTATATTTGAAATATCATTGCGGAAGCTTTCCTGAATGGTGGCGGTGCAGATGTCAGACAACATATGCTCACAAAGATTGAATCAGGTTATTGATAGTCCAAAACCCTGTCTGTATATTCATTTAGTTATAAAGCAAGAGATATGAGGAGGTTTTTAATGAGATTATTTCATGTTAGTGAAGAAGCGAACATTGAAGTTTTTTATCCGAGAACTCCAAATCGCGATGACTTGGATAAGAATGTCGGTTTGGTGTGGGCTGTTGATGAAGAACGACTTCCTAATTTCTTAACTCCGAGAGATTGTCCGAGAGTTACATATCACATCTGTAAAAACACCGACGAATGTGATCGGAATAAATTTTTTACATCGTCGTCCGTCGGGCATGCGGTTATAATTGAAAGAGATTGGTTTACCGTAATGAAGAACACCACCTTGTATTTATACGAGTTTAATGTCAGCGATTTTGAATTGCAAGATGGGGTGGCAGGATATTATGTTTCAAAAACTTCGCAAATTCCCATTGCGAAACATCAGGTTTCGGATTTATTTTCGGAATTGATAAAAAGAAATGTAGAAATCCGTATTACAGATAACTTGTGGAAGATTGCTGATGAAGTAAAATTATCTACACTTAATTGGTCTTTATGCAGAATGAATAATGCAAAACCAAGATTATAGAATAGAATAACGGCTCTCTGCGTGACAGCAGTTATTCGGGCACTGAGTATTACGTCAAGTCACCAACTATGGCGAATTTGCAATATATAAAATGAGGTAAGATGTATGGTTGAACTGAGAGAAGTCACGAAAGACAATTTCGAAGATGTTATAAACTTGAATGTATCAAAACATCAAAAAGCCTTTGTATCTTCAACTGCTCATTCACTCGCTCAGGCATATGTTTATCGTGATACAGCTTTTCCATTTGCAATATATGCAAATGACACACTTGTCGGTTTTATAATGCTGGGTTATTATGAAGAGAAAAAGCAATATACTCTCTGGAAGTTTCTGATTGACAAGGCTTATCAAAATCAAGGCTACGGAAAAGATGCACTCAAAAAAGCAATTACATATTTAACAGATACATTTGACGCAAAGGAAATTTATGTCGGTGTTTCAACAGGAAATGACAGAGCAAAACAGCTATATGCTTCTGTCGGTTTTAAGGCAACAGGACGTGTTGAAAATAATATGGAAGAAATGAAAATAAAACTTCTTACAGAAATTAATAAGCTCTTATAGAATAAAAATACGGAAAACCGACTTTTTGCAACACGATTTTTAATGTTATGAATGATAAATGAAAACGAATTGCCGGGGTGAGGTTATGGTTAATACAAGGCGGTGTCTTGACGGGATTCTTTCCGATGAAACTGCTTCAAGCGTAGCGGTGAA
>JAZSPL010000067.1:0-30322 GCA_045537435.1 Acutalibacteraceae bacterium | reverse complement strand
CGTAGCCGTGACGGGAGGATTGTTGATAATTCAAGGATTTTTGACAATCCCTCAGTCGCTACGCGACAGCTCCCTTTACACAAAGGAGCCTGAACAGGTCATATACATCAAGATTTTAAGAACTCTACAAACCCGAATTTGCCAAACTTATCACATCTCAACATAAACAAAAAAGAACAAGAAGCAGATAATACTGTTTCTTGTTCTTCTGATTTGTACTGATTTTATTTTGCAAGAATTTCGCCAATCATTGTATCGAGCATAATAAGCATTCTCGGGAGGTGGAACGGGCCTTTGAATGTGCTTCCCTTGCAGGGAGGCTCAGTCGGCTTGCCGTCACGTCGGAGATAGCCGTACCATTCGCCGAACTCAGGGTCAGAGAAAACTTTCTGACAGTAAGAAAGTGTCTTCCTGAACCAATCCATATAATACTCGTCACCCGTATCGCGGTACGCCATAATTGAAGCAATGAGGATTTCGTTATGCGGCCACCAGAGCTTCATATCGTGCTCGTAAGCTTCGGGCGGATTGCCGAGACAGTCACGGAAGTAAAGAAGTCCGCCATACTCGTTATCCCAACCGCCTTCAATTGCAAAACGGTAAATTTCTTCCGCCTTCTTGTAAAGTTCCTTGTCGCCGATACGGTTTGCTTCTTCCATAATGAACCAGGCGCATTCGATATCGTGACCAGGATTAACAACTCTGCCTGCTGTGTATTCTGAGCAGAACTCACCGTTCACGCCAACGCTTTCGAGCGTACATTTGAGTTCAGGCTTATGGTGGTAAGCAAAAATATCGTGAATACATTCTGCACTGTATTTGTTGTAAAGCTCAGCGTTTTCAGGGTCAACACGGCGCATAATTGCAGTTGTGTTAAGGAAAATCATCGGGTCTGCCAAAGCTCTACCCGTTCTTGTTTCGGGAATTGTCTTTGCGCCCATACCTGTCGGGTCAGCTCCGCCATGGTTGAGATAATAGATAAGCTCGTAAGCTTTTCTTGCTCTTTCAAGGTGTTCTTTTTCACCTGTTACACCGTAGTATTCAGCGTTTGCGATACAGTAAAAGCCCTCTGAGAAGCAGTATCTTCTCTGACGAAGAGGCTTGCCGTCGGCAGTAACAGTGAAGTACATTCTTCTGCCTGCATCCTTGTTGATACAGTAATTTTCCATAAAGTCGAGGCAGGATTTTGAAGCCTTAAGCCACTCTTCCTTTACGCCGTAAACCTTACAGAGGTATGCAAAAATCCAACCGCATCTGCCCTGCATCCATACGCTCTTATCTGTTGAATAAATCTTACCTGTACGGTCAAGGCAGGTGTAAACACCGCCGTTTACCTCGTCCATACCGTTTTTGAGCCAGAAATTAACGCATCTTTCAAGCTCTTCCTTGACCCATTTCTGAGTTTCAAGCAAATATTCTCTGTTCATACCGCACCTCAACCAACGTATTTTTCGATTGCTTCGTCAATCATAACCTTGACATTGTGTGCAAGACCGATTCCCTCTTCTGTGATTTCTGCAAGAGGAGCACGTACCGAACCGCACTCAACACCCTGCTCTCTGAGAATCTGCTTTGCAGCTGCGTACATATTGCACTTGCAAGCACACATAGCATAAATAATCTTGTCAATAGCGTGCTGAATTTCACAAGCTTCAGCAATCTTGCCTTCTCTGATAAGCTCATCAGCCTTGAGGAAAAGCTCAGGCATAACACCGTAAGTGCCGCCGATTCCGCCGCCTGCGCCGATAATTCTGCCCGAAATGAACTGCTCGTCCGGACCGTTGAAGATAATGCAATCTTCGCCGCCTTCCATTTTGAACATCTGGATGTCCTGAACAGGCATTGATGAATTCTTAACACCGATTACACGGGGATTTTCAAGCATCTTTTTGAAAAGAGGCATTGTAAGAGCAACACCCGCAAGCTGTGGAATGTTATAAATAATGAAATCTGTGTTCGGTGCTGCTGATGAAATATCGTTCCAATACTTCGCGATTGAATCTTCGGGAAGTCGGAAATAAATCGGAGGAATTGCAGCAATTGCATCAACGCCGAGGCTTTCAGCGTGTGCTGCAAGCTCCATTGAGTCCTTTGTGTTGTTGCAGGCAACGTGAGCGATAATTGTCATCTTACCGCCGACAGCCTTCATAACGCTTTCAAGGATGAGCTTTCTTTCTTCCTTGCTCTGATAGATACATTCACCTGATGAACCGCAGACATAAAGGCCCTTTACGCCTTTTTCAAGAAGGTGCTTTGCAAAAATTTCGGTACGCTCCGCACTTACGTCACCGTTGTCCTCATAGCAAGCATAGAATGCAGGAATAACGCCCTGATACTTCGTCAAATCTCTCATCTTAAACACTCCTTATATATTTAAAAACTCTCTGAATGCTGTGATATATGATGTTGCAGTCTGTTTATCTGAACTTTCCGCAAAGATACGGAGAAGCGGTTCTGTGCCTGAGAAACGACAAATAACAAAGCTATCATCCTCAAAATAAACCTTACATCCGTCCTCGTAGTTTACGCGGACAACTTCCTTTTTGAAATCAGGAAGAAGCTTTTTAACCATAAGAGTATCGTTAACAGTAGCCTTGTATTCAGGCTCAAAACGAAGGTTATCTTCAACCATTACGAACGTGCCGAACTGTGCACTCAACTCATCAATCATGTCTGACGGTGACTTGCCGACAACGCTTATCATTTCCGCCATAAGCGATGCTGCGTAAACGGAATCTTTACCGTGGATGTGACCGCGTACTGTAAGACCGCCCGAGGATTCTCCGCCGAGAACAGCATCAACCTCGTCAATCTTTGATGAAATATACTTGAAACCTACAGGCACTTCGTAGCATTTCTCTCCGAAAGATTCTGCGATTTTATCAAGCATATGTGTTGTTGCAAGGTTACGCACAACGGGACCCTTCCAACCCTTGTATTTTACGAGGTAGTAATAAAGAAGGCAAAGGATTTCATTGGCATCTATGTATCTTCCGCAACGGTCGATGATACCAAGTCTGTCTCCGTCACCGTCCATAGCGATACCAAGATCATATCCTCCGCGGATTACACCGTCACGGAGAAGCTGCAAAGTGTTCTCGCTCGGAGCAGGCATCATACCGCCGAACCACGCATCCTTATTAAGATTCATTGTGTCGATTGTGCAACGTGCCGTATGGAAAATTACCTGTAAAGGATATGCGCCTGAACCGTGCATTGTATCAAAAAGAACACGAAGTCCCCTTTCGCGCAAAGCTTCCATATCGAGAAGCTCTATGATATCATCCAGGAACTTATTGAACGGGTTGCGGAGATATACAATCTTTCCGCTTTCGATTCCTTCATCAAGGTCAATTCTTTCGATTTCTTTGATGTCTGCAATAAGCTGCTCAAGCTCCCGAGTTGTTTCAAGAGGAGCGTCGCGACCCTCTTCAACAATAAGCTTGATACCGTTATAATTTGCCGGGTTATGGCTTGCAGTTATTTCAATACCGTAGTAAAGCTCGCTGTCCTTTACCGTGTGCATAACAAGAGGTGTCGGAGTTGAACGCGGCATCAGCCACACATCAATTCCTCCGCCTGCAAGAACCTCTGATACCCATTTTGCCGCACCCTGTGAAAGGAAACGTCTGTCGTAGCCGACAACTATCGGCTTATCAGTCTTGCCCTCTTTTCTTGCAAGAGCAACAACACCCATTGCAACACGGGCAATATTATCATAAACAAAATCTTTGCCGATGATGGCTCTCCAACCACCTGTACCAAAATTAATCATCAGGACAACCTCGCAATCGTGTTTTCTACCTCGCTCTTAAACTTCTCAATATAGCTTACGATGAAGTCTGTCGGTGTTTTTTCACCCTTTACAAGAGGCATAAGGTCAAGACCGAAGCTCTGACTTGAAGCCTCGTCCGTATTGTGCGATTCAAAGAAAGTTGCATTCGCACAGCGTCTGCCGATTGCCGCTTTGTCGTAGCTCTTACCGCCTACAACCTGTGAACGGTAAACTGTGATAAGGTCTTCTGCAAGCTGAGGATATTTTGATGTATCAACACAAACTTTTTCGCTGTCGGGAAGCCAGTCAAGGTTACGCCAGACTTCAAGCGCAACAATCTCTTTCGGACGGATATCCTCGGGCATACGGCGGACAGCTTCAATAACGCGAAGAACAACGGCAACGTGCGTTTCGTGCTTATCCGCAAGGTTATGTGTATAAAGTCTTTCGGGCTTTACCTGACAAAGGATATCATAAAGCTCGTCAACAGTGTCCTTGTTTGAGCCGTCTTTGATTTCCGATGAAGCATAGCCGAGCTGAAGAATTGCCGTGTAGTTACCGATTTTTGCAGCGTCATTCTGCTCCTGAATGCGCACTTCCTTCATCTGCTCATTTGTGTAGTTGCTGTACTCGCCTGCACGCGGACTGCCTGCACCGTCAGTCATAACAACACCGCAGAAGTTGCGTGTATCGCTGTTATAGCACTCGGAAATCGGACCGTAAGCCATAATCTCGATATCGTCCTGATGTGCGGCGATACACATATCGGTTACGCCCTCAAGGCTTTCCTTGCCCGGAAAATAGATTGATGCATTACTTTTTTTAAAATTCATATTTATCACCCATTCCTTTTCAGAAAAGTTAAAAATTACAAATTACTTCAAATAACATAATAGCACAGTTGTATCAATTTTTAAATAGTTATTGAGCAAAAAAATTAAGAACCTGACTAATCAGGTTCTTTTTTCGTTTATAAACACTCTGAAAAGCGGAATGCAGGAGGAGAAAAACTTCTTATACGCCTCGCAGTAGTCACGGTCTGCACGGTTTCGTTTACATCCGCCACCTCTGCAAAGAGGATAAAACTTGCAGCTTTTGCATTTTTCGTCTGCCTTAAGACTTTCAAGAATGAACCTTTTTGCCTTTTCACAGTTCGCAAGACTTTCGAAACCGACAACATTGACGTTACCGAGCATCCATTCATCCGTACAGTAGAAGTCGCAGGGATAAACATTGCCGTTGCCCTCAACGACAAACTGATGCGTACAATGTCCGCAGACACCGCATTGCTCGGTCGGATTGCCAACGTAAAGATGCACAAGATTATCGAAATATCTTATGCTCGTGTACTCCCCTCTTACGTAGTCCTTGACGAAGTAATTGAAGCATTTTATGAGGAAATCGGCATACTGCTCATTCGTCATATAAAGCTCGCTTTCACTCTTGTCGCCGAACGGACGAAGGCAAGGAATAAACTGCAGATATTTAAATCCTTTTGAACGGAAGAATTTATAAATTTCATCGATATGGTCGGCACAGTTTCCCGTGAGCACGGTCAGAATATTGAACTCAACACCCTTATTCTGAAAAAGCTGTGCCGTGTTAAGTATCTTATAAAAGGTATTCTGCCCCTTATCGTCAATGCGGAAACGGTTGTTTTCGAAATCTCCGTCAAGGCTGAGCCCGATGAGGAATCCGTTTTCCCTGAAAAACTCTGCCCACTCTTCTGTAACGAGCGTACCGTTAGTCTGCAGCGAAAAATAAATCCTGCTTGAAAGCACATTGTATTTCTTTACCAACCTTACGAAGTTTCTGAAATAATCAAGCCCTGTAATCAGCGGTTCGCCGCCCTGAAAGGCAAAAGCCACGCTTTCACCGTTTGCAAACCGCAGAGCTTTTGTGATGAGGCTTTCTGCAGTTGCTTCACTCATAATGCCGAAAGACTGAACATCTCTCTGTTCAACAACATCGTGATAAAAGCAATATCTGCACCTCATATTACAAAGGCTTGACGCAGGTTTAATCATTATTGATAACGGTGGCATGGCTTACCTCTTATGTATTAGTCTTTATTATAATAATCGTAGTTGATACCTCTGCGATTTGACTTGAACGAGTTCATTACTTCGTCCATCTTCGCATTCATTTCGTCTGAAATTTCAGGATAAACCGTTGTTCTGTTATAGTTTTCGCCTACATCATCCGTAAGGATATGGAGCCAGTTTTTACGGTATTTATCAAAGAATGCAGAGTTATCGTTCTGGATATTTTTGAAATACTTGAATGTTACGTATTCGTTATCCTTAAGAACAGCGTGTTCGTAATTCTTATATTTTTCATTTGCAAGAACATCTGCTGTCGGCACGGTGTACTGAATTGCCTTGAGTTTTTCACGCTTCATATGAAGAATCGGGTGTTCCTTTGTGTGGATAACGCTGTCATTTTCAAGAAGCGGACGCATTGACACACCGTCGATTGTACGGTCTATCGGAAGATAATTCTTCTGTCCGCCGTTACCCGTCACACCGCAAAGGTCGATAAGCGTCGGGAAAAGGTCAACAAGCACAGCACTCTGTTCAAGGGTTGTACCTGCATCCCAGAGCCCGTCGTTGTTACCCCAACGGATCATAAACGGCACTTTCTGACCGCCTTCGTAAGCAAGATACTTTCCGCCGCGAAGCTCATTGACTGAGCCTTCAAGTGCAGGGCCGTTATCTGAAGTGAATACGATGATTGTATCGTCCATTACGCCGAGGTCTTCAAGAGTTGCGAAGAGTTTGCCGAGATAATGGTCAAATTCCGCTACACAGTCAACGTATGTACCCATACCCGTTGTGCCATCAAAGTCATCGCCTGCATAAACAGGTCCGTGAGGCCACGGAGAAGCATAGTAAGCAAAGAACGGTTCGTCTGAATTTGTGACGGTATCCGTCACCCACTGTGTAATTTCATCGTGAATCCACTTTGTCGCCATACTCTGATCTTCAAGCTCGTCGTAGCCGTGAACGATTTCGTACTCACCTGCTTCTTCCTTAACGTGGTAGAAAGGAGTCATATCGTTTACATGGTGGCTTCCGTAGAAATAATCAAAGCCCTGATTTGTCGGAAGATATTCGCCGTAGTCGCCAAGGTGCCATTTACCGAATGCACCTGTGTTATAGCCTGCGCTCTGGAAAACTTCGGCCATTGTGATTTCATCGCCAAGCATACCGTCACAGTTTGCACCCATTTCGAAAGAGTTGAAAAGGCGTGTTGTCGCAAACTCTGTTGTTGAGCTGATTGTGGGATAAATAACATTATCTGCGTGACCTCTGAACGGGTAGCGTCCCGTAAGAAGACCGAAACGTGCAGGTGAACAAACAGAATAGCATGAGTAGAAGTTTTCGAGGTTTACACCCTCTTCGCCGATTCTGTCGATGTTCGGGGTTTCATAAATCGCACCGTTGAGTGAAACGTCGCCGTAGCCGAGGTCGTCCATAAGGATAAACAGAACATTAGGATTGTCTGTTGCAGCCTTATCAACCTTACCGAGATAGTCGTCGTGTCCTTCCCAGAGCCTTTCAACGTTCGGCTGTGAACGAAGGTTCATCGTGAGAAGATAAAGGACTGTTGTCAACACGAAAACAACGCTGAGAACGCCCGAAAGCACCTTCTGTACTTTCGCGTTTTTAAGCTTCTTTGAAGCAAGGAAGAAAAGCACTGCGCAGATAACGGCACTCGGCAGAATCAGGAGAAGATTGCCGAGAAAACGCAAGCCGAGATTACCTGCACCTGCAAAAAGTGCATTTTCTGCAGATTTCCAGCCTGCAAGGCAATTTGAAAACGCACCGAAGCCTGCATCTGCACCGTACACTGCATAATACATTGTCACGGCAAAGCCTGATGTAGCATAAGCCGCAAGTACGTTTTTAGAAAGTTTTTTACCGATTATAAGACTGAGAATAAGAAGCACTGTGCAGATGCACATAAAGCCTACATTCACAACAGCGAACATATTCGCTCTCTTATAAAGCAGTAATATAATAAGTATCATCGATATGATGTTCGGCAGAAAGCTGAACACCTGTTTTTTATCTTTCATTTATAAAGCTCCTCTGTTCAGCAAGGATTATACTGCAGGAATAAGGTTTTTGAACACGAAATCAACAACTGTTTCAAGTACAACTGTTACAAGCTTTACGAAATTAAGGAAGCTCGGAATTGTCTTCATCATATTGAACGCATCCTCAATCGGGTTTGTAAGCTCTGCAACGGGTACGAAAGTCTGATTGATTGTATCATTCTGAATAAACTGCGGATATTCTTCCATATCAAAAACAGTAAGCTGTTCTTCGCTTGCAAAAAGCTTGTTGTAAAATACGCCGTGGCCGTCGTGTGTTGTAGAGTGAAGCATATCCTTTACAAACCATGTGCATTCGGGAAGCATACAGGTTGATGCGTCAATCATTCTGTCAGGTGAGATGTAGTCGATATCGTTGAAACGAGCCTGTGTATAATCCTCGGGAAGCTGTGCGCCGATAGGTGCACATGT
Source organism: Acutalibacteraceae bacterium (assembly GCA_045537435.1). Taxonomy (GTDB): domain Bacteria; phylum Bacillota; class Clostridia; order Oscillospirales; family Acutalibacteraceae; genus CAG-488. The sequence continues at coordinate 22,016 of JAZSPL010000067.1, read as the reverse complement.
TGCTCCGCAGGAAGCGTACTTTGTATCAACAGTACCGTCAGATGTTTCCATATATGCAGTAACAAGCGGTGTTCTCTGCATATTGTAGCCTGCAACGATGTAGATGTTTGTGCCGTCAGCCTGTGCTCCGCGGAGAAGCTGTTCAGCCTTGCCCTGTACCTCATAGTGGTAGAAGTCAAGCTTTGCGATAAGGCCTGCCTGTGTTGCAGGATCGAGCTTCATAAACTCTTTACCGCTTTCGTAATACTCATCGGGAACAAAGCTCCAGATTCCGGGAAGTGTGCCGAAAATAGGAATAAGGCATTCGTCAAAAACTCTGTCCTTGAGATTTACAACAATCGGATCAACAAGACCGAGAAGAGCTTCAAAAATACCTGCTTCATCAAATGCCTCGCAGAGTGCATAAAGAAGACCGCTTACGAAATCGATTTCAATTGCAGGAAGTGCACATTCTGCGTATCTTACGAGAGCATCCTTGTTGATTTCAAACTTGCCGTTGAAAAGCTCACCTGCAACCGCTGTTCCGAGGAGAGGACAGTTCTGGAAAATTATTGTTTCAATGTTCTTTGTGCCGTAAAGACGGATATATGCCAACATAACAACGCCACCCATACTTGAAGCACGGATTTTTACGTCTTTGTGACCTGTAATTTCTTCAACTTCTTCAAGATATTTATGAAGCTTTTCTGCATTTTCAACAGGATCCATACGGAAGTCGTATCCGAAGTAATAAGAATGATCTCCGCCGTGGTCAGCTGTATCGGGGTGGAATTCTTCACTTGTAACTCTCGGATGAGAATTGCCGTTTCCGTCAAGTGCGAGCATACCGAAAGCTTCGTTTACACAGCCGATGAGCACATCGCCGAATTTGTCGTAGTTCTTTGTTGCGATAAGTTCAACCGCAGCAGGAACAACAGGAAGAAGTATTTTGAGGATATCGCCTGTTTCGGGTCTGAAGAGAGTTCTTTCGTTTTCCGTTCCCTCGTCAAGCATTACGTAACCGCTACCGAGAGCCGCAACATAAACCGTCGGTGTTTCACCGCAATCGCATTTGTCCGCAGCCGCAAAGCCGGGCACTGCAACCATTGCAGCCATAATAACTGCAAGAACCAATGAAAGTAATTTTTTCATATTAAATCGCTCCTTTACGATTTTAAGTGTTTTAAAAACACTTATATACCATTTAATGTTAACATATTGAAAAAACACTGTCAACTTTAACAAATGACTAACCCTGCCAAAATAAAAACGTATTTTTTGTTCAATATTTTTGGTGTATAGAAAATTTCATAAAAAAGTGTCTTTTTTTCAAACAAGATACCAATATGCAACAATATCTTCTTCTGCTATAATAATTGATACGCGATAAAAAGGAGTATGTATTATGAAAATCTGCGGTTTTCAGAAAATGACAATGCTTGACTTTCCCGGCAAGGTTGCCTGCACCGTTTTTACGGGCGGATGCAACTTCAGGTGTCCTTTCTGCCATAACGCGTTGCTCGTTACGGATATCGACAACGACAACACTTTTGACGAAGACGAGATTATTGCATACCTTTATAAAAGAAAAGGTATTATTGACGGAGTATGCATCACGGGCGGCGAACCGCTTCTTCAGAAGGATATTACGGAATTTCTCCAAAAAGTGAAAGAAACAGGAATGCCCGTCAAGCTCGACACAAACGGAAGCTATCCTGAAAAGCTCAGGGAACTTGTCAGTAAAGGACTTGTTGATTACGTTGCAATGGATATCAAAAACTCCAAGGAAAAATATGCCGATACAATTGACGTCCCGGGTTTTGACCTCGGCAAGGTGGAAGAAAGCGTCAGCTTCCTTTTAAGCGATGCCGTGGATTATGAATTCCGCACAACTGTTGTAAAGGAATTCCACACCGCACAGGATATTGTGGAAATCACGAAATGGATTAAGGGTGCGAAAAGATACTTCTTACAGGGTTTTGTGGATTCAGGAAACCTTATAGGTAGTGGTATGAGCGCTTTCAGACCACAAGAAATGGTGGAAATTTGCACAAAAGCACAAGAAATTGTACCGAATACAGTACTCAGAGGCGTAAAATAGCACAAATTTAACAATATATTGTGTTTGTCTGTTGACACAGTTACAATATCTATGTTATAATCGTATCGCTCTCGAAAAAATGACACTAAATATAGTAAAGGAGAAAAACATGTATACTGTACTTAAAAGAGACGGAAAAACCGTAGCATTTGACATCTCAAAAATCAGCACAGCAATCTCCCAGGCATTTGAAGCATGCGAAAAGTATTCGCATCCCGATATCATCGACTTGATCGCATTAAAAGTTACAGCAGAATTTGAACCCAAAATCAAGGACGGTCAGATTTCTGTTGAAAACATTCAGGACAGCGTTGAGTCAGTTCTCATCAAGGCAGGCTACGATGACGTTGCAAAGGCATACATCATCTACCGCCGTCAGAGAGAAAACATCCGTAACCTTAACGCAACAATGGTTGACTACAAGGCAATCATCGACAATTACCTTAAAATCAACGACTGGCGTGTTAAGGAAAACTCAACAGTTACTTATTCTGTCGGCGGTTTGATTCTTTCAAACTCGGGTGCTGTTACAGCTAACTACTGGCTTTCAGAAATCTATGATGACGAAATCGGTAATGCACACAGAAACGCTGACATTCACATCCACGACCTTTCAATGCTTACAGGTTACTGTGCAGGTTGGTCACTCAAGCAGCTTATTCAGGAAGGTCTCGGCGGTGTTCCCGGAAAGATTACATCAGCTCCTGCTGCTCACCTTTCAACGCTCTGCAACCAGATGGTAAACTTCCTCGGCATTATGCAGAACGAATGGGCAGGCGCTCAGGCTTTCTCATCATTTGACACATATCTTGCTCCCTTTGTTAAGATTGATAACCTTTCATACAAAGAGGTTAAGCAGTGCATCCAGTCATTCATCTACGGTGTTAACACTCCGTCACGTTGGGGTACACAGTCACCGTTCACAAACATCACTCTTGACTGGACAGTTCCCAATGACCTTGCAGAGCTCAACGCAATCGTCGGCGGCAAGGAAATGGACTTCAAGTACAAAGACTGTAAGAAAGAAATGGATATGGTTAATAAGGCTTTCATCGAAGTTATGGTTGAAGGCGACGCTAACGGACGCGGTTTCCAGTATCCGATTCCCACATATTCAATTACACGTGATTTTGACTGGTCAGAGACAGAGAACAACAAGCTTCTCTTCGAAATGACAGCTAAATACGGCACACCGTACTTCTCAAACTACATCAACTCCGATATGGAGCCCAGCGATGTTCGTTCAATGTGTTGCCGTCTTCGTCTTGACCTCCGTGAGCTTCGTAAGAAGTCAGGCGGTTTCTTCGGTAGCGGTGAATCAACAGGTTCAGTCGGCGTTGTTACAATCAACCTTCCGAGAATTGCTTACCTTGCAAAGGATGAGGCTGATTTCTACGCTCGTCTTGACAGAATGATGGATATTTCTGCTCGTTCACTCAAGGTTAAGCGTACAGTTATCACAAAGCTTCTTGATTCAGGTCTTTATCCGTACACAAAGAGATACCTCGGCACATTCGACAACCACTTCTCAACAATCGGCCTCGTTGGTATGAACGAAGTTGGTCTTAATGCAAAGTGGCTCAGAGCTGATATGACAACAGAAAAGACACAGCAGTTTGCAAAGGACGTTCTTAACCACATGAGAGAAAGACTTTCTGACTATCAGGTTCAGTACGGCGACCTTTACAACCTTGAAGCAACACCTGCTGAGTCAACAGCTTTCCGTCTTGCAAAGCACGACCTTAAGTACTTCCCCGACATCATCACAGCAGGCTGTGAGAAGGACCAGACTCCTTACTACACAAACAGCTCACACCTTCCCGTTGGCTACACAGAGGATATCTTCACAGCTCTCGATATGCAGGACGAGCTTCACACACTTTACACATCAGGTACTGTTTTCCACGCTTTCCTTGGCGAAAAGCTTCCTGATTGGCAGTCATGTGCAAGTCTTGTAAAGAAGATTGCAGAAAACTACAGACTTCCCTACTACTCAATTTCTCCCACATACTCAGTATGTAAGAATCACGGCTACATCGCAGGTGAATCTTTCGTATGTCCTGAGTGCGGAGAAGAGGCAGAAGTTTACAGCCGTATCACAGGTTACTACCGTCCCGTTAAGAACTGGAACGACGGTAAGACTCAGGAATACAAGGACCGTAAGGTTTACGACATCGGCAAGTCAACGCTCAAGAGATCTGCTCCCGTAGCAGAAGCTGCTGCACAGGTTGAAGAAGCTGCACCCGCAGCAGAAAACCGCAATCTCCTTTTTGCAACAGCAACCTGCCCCAACTGTAAGATTGCTTGCACATTCCTTGATAAGGCAGGCTTCCCCTACGAAAAGCTCCTTGCCGAGGACAATGCAGAACTCGCAACACAGCTCGGTGTTAAGCAGGCTCCGACACTTGTAGTTATCAAGGACGGCGTTGTTGAAAAATATGCAGGCGTTTCCGATATCAAGAAATTTCTCAACGCATAAAATTTACTAATAAGGGATAATATTGTTATGTATGATATTATAATTATCGGCGGTGGCCCTGCGGGGCTTACCGCCGCCCTGTATGCTCGCAGGGCAAATAAAAGTGTTCTCGTAATTGAAAAAGCAACATTCGGTGGACAGATTACATATTCCCCGAAAGTTGAAAACATTCCCGGCTTCATTCAGCTTACAGGCAATGAATTTGCCGACAAGCTCGTTGAGCAGGTGCTTGAACAGGGCGCAGACGTTGAGCTTTGCGAAGCACTCGAAATCAAGGACGGCGATATTAAAACAGTCGTTACGGATTCAGGTGAATTCGAAGGCAAAGCTGTTATCATTTCAACAGGTGCAAAGCACAGAATGCTCGGTCTTCCGAATGAGCACAAATACGTCGGCGAAGGAATTTCCTTCTGTGCAGTATGCGACGGTGCTTTCTACAAAGGAAAGACAGTCGGCGTTGTCGGCGGCGGCAACTCGGCTCTTCAGGAAGCAATTCTTCTTTCTGACCTTGCTGAAAAAGTTTATGTTATTCAGGACCTTGATTTCCTCACAGGTGAAAAGAAACTTGCAGAGCAGGTTTATGAAAAGGCTAACGTTGAGGTTATCACAGGCACAAGAGTAACCGCTTTCACAGGCGACGCAGAGCTTGACGGAGTTGAGCTTACAAAGACTGCTGATTCAAGCGTTTCACACCTCAGCGTTGACGGACTTTTCATCGCAATCGGTCTTATTCCGCAGAACGAGGCTTTTGCAAACGTTATCGCTCTTGATGAAAGAGGCTACGCAAGTGCAGACGAATCCTGTATTGCAGGTGCAAACGGTATCTTTGTTGCAGGCGACTGCCGCACAAAGAAAATCCGTCAGGTTGCAACAGCTGCCGCAGACGGTGCAGTTGCAGCACTCGCAGCTTGCGATTACGTTGATTCTTTGAAATAAACTTCATTATAAAAAGTAACACCGCAGAAACTACTCTGCGGTGTTATTGTTTATCACGTTTATTTATCTTTTTTCTTTTTCAGGTAAATTGTAAATGCAACCTGCGAAATTCCGAGCACCATCATAAAATACTGCAACGGTTTTAGTCCGTAGAAAAGACAGTCCGTCATTCCGCAAAGCAAAAATCCCGTTACCGATGCAAAAAGAGTTACGCCGATTTCTCGTTCTTTTTTGCCCAGGCGTATCAGCTTTATTGCATTGATTGCAAAAACCACAAAAATTGCGAAAAGCAGAATCGGGCCGACTATTCCGTGCTCAACCCAAGCTTCAAGAAAGATATTGTGAGCGTGCGGTTGTTTGATGTTGTATGTGTTATGAAGCATCTGACGGACATTGTCAAATCCCGTTCCGTAGCCGAAAATCGGCTTATCCTGAATCATATCAAGAATTGCGGTATAAAGACCTTTTCTTGTATTAACAGAAATATCCTTATCGTTAAGAAGCGAAAGAATACGCTTGACTGTACCATTGAAAACAACAAGAATTCCGCCTGCCGTAACTCCGCCGATTGCAAGAAGTGTCAGAAGCTTTTTGCCGCCGTAAAGAAGAAGAACTGCAAAAACTGCGCAAGCATAGAGATACGGTCCTCTTGAATAAGAACAGGCAACACCGCCGAGGCTCAACATAAAGCAAGCGAGGCCGATAAGCTTTTTCTTTATATTATCCGAGCAAAGGAAGGTGTGTGCCGCAAACGGGAAGAGCATTACCTCTGCCGTTGAGAAAAACAGCGGATTCGAATATGTACCGCAGGCACGTGTTGCAAAAGAATGGAAGGTTGTTGATGCCATTTTCGATTTGATAAACTCGGGAAGAAGCACAACGAGCTTTTCAACGCCGTAGTCGATGAATCGCCAGAACGGATTGAAATAACGGCTGACATCAACGGATATGTGATAAAGCACCATCTGTCCGATACCGATTGCACCCGCTATTCCCGCACAAAGTGCACCGAAATAAAACATTCTGTCAAGGTCTTCCTGCGTTTTGACGGTTTCGGTAATGAAATAATATCCCGCAAACATCAACGACCATAAGCCGATGCTTGCCAAAGAAGAAATAATTGACGAAGTCCACAGGGAAGCGACAACCATCCAAGCCATATAAACGAGAATGCTGATACCGAGGTCGCCGAATTTCGGTTTCGTTTTTGTCTTGATTCTGTTTTTAAGAACAAGTATAAAACCTATTCCCGTAAAAAACGGGGCAACATATTCAGGCATAAGACCTGCTAAAAGAAACGTCACAGGGGCTATGTAGCCAAGCTTATCCGTTTTTTTGTTTTCAAGCGCCACGGTCATAGTTTATTCACCGCCCTCAGTAGTATTGTCGCCATCGACAACAGTACTTTTTTCTTTCTTCTCTTTTTCTGACGAAATCTTGTTGTAAATCACAGAGCATACAATGCTCAGGATGCCCGTCGCCGCAAAGATAATGATTGCGAGCGTGTAGTTTTTATTGATGATTTCCTGTCCGCACCAGGTCGAAGTTATGATTGACGGAATTCGTGCTATACCCGTAATCAGCAAGAATTTTTTCATATTAAGACCCGTAAGACCTGCGGCATAGGTAAGCACGTCTTTCGGTGTGCCGGGTATAAGATAGATAAAGAAAAGTGAAAGATAAACTTTCTTTTTATTCTGAAGGAAACGAAGCGATTCGATTTTCTCAATCGGTATGAATGCATTGACGAGCCTTCTGCCGAAAGCACGCGTCAGCGCAATGATAACAACCGAACCGATCATTGTGCCGAGGAGGCAAAGGAACATCCCCTCCCACGTGCCGTAAAGCGCACCCGAACCGATTTCAAGCGGCTCGGCAGGAATGATTTTTATTACCGTCTGGAACGCTCTTATTGCAACAAAAACCCATTTGTCAAATCCGTGGAACTGTGCAAGAAAATGTTTAAGGCTTTCTGAATCACCGAAGATTTCATAAAGCTGTTTTCCGTAATGCAAATAGAAATACAGAAAAACTCCTGCCATAATAAGGCTTGCACAAACAGCACCTATACGTTGAAAAAGCTTTACTCTGCGCTCGTAATCAACATCGTTTTCAGAAGGTTTTATTGTTTTCATAAAATTCTCCGAGTTCCCCCTTGTAATCAGGCTCGTTCCACGGCTTATGCTTTCCGTTAAAATGGATAATCACCGTATTTTTCCGAACCCAATCAAGGTCAATTTTTCGTCTGCCTGCAAACTTCTTTTTAAAATGCTTTAAAGTCTTTTCATCAAGGTTATAAATACGCTCATCTATTACCAGAATCTTATCGGCAAACAGAGCGTTTATTACATCCTGGTCTGCAAGAAGCAAAAACCTTATATTCTTCTGAATAAAGCCCATAATCTGACCAAGAGTAACCGTTTTTCTCCACTTCGCAAGATCAATCAGGAGAACACCTGCATTGATATAGTGGTGTTTTTTTGTCGGGCTTATGAGCAAACGGCTCAGATTACCCATTTCTATAATACCGTAGAGGTGGGTGCCGCCTGCAAGAACATTACCCTTGAGGTCAAGATTATAAAACTCCGTCAGATCCTTATTGATAACAATATCAGGGTCAAGATAAAGCAATCGGTCAACGCTTTCGGGCAGGATATCGCCGATAAGAAGCCTGTAATACGTTGCTTTGCTGAGCCTGCTGAGTACAGGTGCGCCCGAGAAGATTTCGTCTTCAACAAAAACTCTGTGGATTCTTGCATCAAGGTTTCCGAGAGCTTTTTCCATCTGTGCAAAGTCATCCTCTGTCAGCGAAGAGTAGGCAACGTAAATATCAAAGCTGTTGCCTGCGTTAGTCTTCGCAAGAGAATTGAACATAACACAAAGAGGATGTATATAATTCGAGTCAAGAGCTACAAGAATATTCATAACATTTCCTTCTCGATAAATCATAAGTATACAAGTGTATTATATCAACAAGACAATTTAAAGTCAACTGAATATTGAGCAGCTTAGTGTTGCATTATCACTCGTTATTCTGTATAATACTGTCAGCTAAATACAAATCCGAGGTTTCTTTTATGAAAAAATTAATGAATCCGCGTCTTATGCTGATTGTGTCAATGGTAATATTCGGAACATTGGCACCGTTTGTACGAAATATTAATGTTTCATCGGGTGAGCTTGCCCTTTACCGTGCAATTCTTGCTGCCGTTTTAATAGGTTTATTCTTGCTCATAACAAGACAGAAAATCCCTTTCGGAAAAATCAAGAAGGATATTCCGTTGCTGCTGTTTTCGGGTATAGCAATGGGTATCAATTGGATTCTGCTTTTTGAAGCGTACAAATATACAACCGTTTCCGTTGCAACCCTCAGTTATTATTTTGCACCCGTTATCGTGACCGTTGTCAGTCCACTGCTTTTCCGCGAGAAGCTGACAGCAAAGCAAATTATATGTTTTGTGATGTCAACGGCAGGTCTTGTTTTAATTACAGGCATCGGCGACATAAGCGGAAACGAACACATCGTAGGTATCCTTTTCGGTCTCGGTGCGGCAGTTTTCTACGCAACGGTTGTTCTTCTTAATAAATTCATCAAAAACGTTGACGGAATACACCGCACATTTCTGCAGTTTCTTTCTGCAATAGCGGTTCTTGTTCCGTATGTATTTTTTACAAGCGGAATCACATTGCAGTATCTCGATAAAAAGGGTTGGATAAATCTCCTCATCGTCGGTCTTGTGCACACGGGAATAACATATTGTATGTACTTCTCATCACTTAAAGAACTCCCGGGACAGAAAGCGGCAATTCTCAGCTACATTGACCCCCTGGTAGCAGTGCTGATTTCCGTTACGGTACTCGGCGAAGGCATCACCGCAATGCAGATTATCGGCGGATTGCTGATTCTCGGATTCACGCTGTGGAACGAAATATCTCCGAAAAGGAAAAAGATTTAATAATAGTAAAAACCTGAGCAAAGTAAATTTTGCTCAGGTTTTTTTACAGCACTGCACCGTTTTCAATAAGCTTTTTCTGCAAAGCTGAAATATCAACGGTATGTGCATTTTTATTTGATTTTAAAGCAAGCGCCGCAGCTGTTCCTGCCGCCTGACCAAGACAACAGCAAATAGGCATTATTCTGACAGATGCCTGAGCTTCATGCGTCGCTGAAAGGCAACGCCCTGCAACAAGCAGATTGTCAAACTCCTTCGGTAAAAGAGAACGGTACGGAATTGTATAATACTCACCGTCGCCAAAAAATCTGTGGCTTGTACCCGTTCCGGACGGGTTATGTATGTCTATGTCATAATTTCCGAGCGCGATTGAATCCTCAAAACGGGTACAATTTATAATTTCATCCGCAGTCAGAATATGAACACCTTTAAGCTTACGGCTTTCACGAACACCAATGTCAACGGCAATTGAAATCAATGCACTTTCATCAAAAGCTTTTGAGTGCTCTTTCAGGAAAGAAACAATTTCGTGAATCTGCCGTCTTGCGATAACCTCTGCACGGCTCACATCAAACGGATTTGTCGGATCAAGCTTGACAACGCGTGTTGTATTGAAATGCAGAATATCCTCACCTACTCCGAAAAATACGAGAATGTTTTCTCTCGGATTGGTGATTTCACCATCGGCTTGTTTCTTTTTATAAAGCTCCTGCAGACGAGGTCTTTCTTCCGTAAAAAGGTCGAGGCCAACACCACTCATTCTGAAACAGGTTGTCATAGGCTGACAAAGTCCGTCACTTTCACGACCAAGCTGAAAATCACACCCTGCAAGGTAAAACAATTCACCGTCGCCCGTCGCATCAACAAAGAAATCTGCCTGCACGGTTATCTTCTGACTCTTTGCAGTTATTCGGACCTCAGTAATTTGCCTGTCCTGCGTTTTAACATCATAAACAACGCCGTGAAAAAGCACATCGACACCGGCTTGAGTTGTCATATCGTCAAGCACAATTTTCATATATTCTGAGTTAAATTCGTGGTCTTTGCAATCAGAAACATATTCATCATGCCTCTGCTTCATTTCTTTGAAAATGCCTTGCGACAGATATTTTTTATTTTTGGAAGCTTCTCCCCAATACGGCTTTGTCCAGTACGGCATAAAGGGATAAACCAGGCAGTTAGAAATCGCACCGCCAAGGCAACCCGATTTTTCCACAAGTAAAACTTTAAGCCCTTCACGAGCGGCACTTACGGCGGCAGCTACACCTGAAAGACCTCCGCCTGCAACAATAAGATTATATTTCATATTCTCACCTCTTTTTGTATTATACTCCTCGAAACTTTATTAGTAAAGACATACGTAAAAAACGGCTCACACTTTCGTGCGAGCCGCAAATTGTTTTATCTTATTTTGCAAGGTTTGCCTTGAGGTTAGCAAGCTGAGTTCTGAGCTCTTCAGGAAGTCTGTCGCCAAACTTCTTGTAATGCTCTTCGATTTCTGCTGCTTCCTTCTCCCATGTTTCCTTGTCAACTGTAAGGATATCCTTAAGAGTATCCATATCCATATCGAGGTCTGTAAGGTCGATGTCCTCCGGCTTCGGAACGTAACCGATAGCTGTTTCTGTTGCATCTGCCTTGCCTTCGCAACGGTCGATGATCCAGTTGAGAACACGCATATTGTCGCCGAATCCCGGCCAGATGAAGTTGCCTTCATCGTCTGTACGGAACCAGTTAACGTTGAAGATCTTCGGAGCATTCTCGCCGAGCTTCTCGCCCATATCGAGCCAATGCTGGAAGTAGTCAGCCATATGATATCCGCAGAACGGAAGCATAGCCATCGGGTCACGACGAACAACACCTACTGCACCTGCAGCTGCAGCTGTTGTTTCAGAAGCCATTGCTGAACCGATGAATACACCGTTTTCCCAGCTCTTTGACTGGTAAACAAGCGGAGCACACTTAGCACGACGGCCGCCGAATACGATTGCAGAAATCGGCACGCCTTCACCCTTGTCAAACTCAGGAGAGATGCAGGGGCAGTTGATTGCCGGAGCTGTGAATCTTGAGTTCGGGTTTGCACCGTAAGTTGACTTATCAGCCTTGTTGAACTTTGACGGATCCCAGGGATTGCCGATCCAGTCGTTAGCGTTTGTCGGGAGATCCTTGTTAAGACCTTCCCACCAAACTGTGTTATCTTCAAGGTTATGAAGCACGTTTGTGAAGATTGTATTCTTCTTTGTTGACTCAAGAGCGTTGAAGTTTGACTTAGCGTTTGTACCCGGTGCAACGCCGAAGAAGCCGTTTTCGGGGTTGATAGCATAAAGTCTGCCATCCTTACCGATTCTCATCCAAGCGATGTCATCACCGATTGTCCAGATCTTGTAACCCTTTTCCTTAAGGTACTCGGGAGGAATAAGCATAGCAAGGTTTGTCTTACCGCAAGCTGACGGGAATGCAGCAGCGATGTACTTAACTTCACCCTGAGGATTCTCAAGACCGAGGATAAGCATATGCTCAGCCATCCAGCCTTCTTTCCAACCCTGATATGATGCAATACGAAGAGCGAAGCACTTCTTACCAAGAAGAACGTTTCCGCCGTAACCTGAGTTAACAGAGATAATAGCGTTATCCTCGGGGAACTGGCAGATGTATCTCTTCTCAGGATCGATATCGCATTTTGCGTGGAAGCAACGTACCCAGTCATTGCTGTCGCCGAGAACGTCCATAACTTCCTTGCCGACACGAGTCATGATAACCATGTTAAGAACAACGTAGATTGAGTCTGTGATTTCAACACCAACTTTTGCAAGAGGTGAGCCGATCGGACCCATTGAGAACGGGATAACATACATTGTTCTGCCCTTATATGAATCACGAGCGATATCGTAAAGCTTTGCGTACATCTCTTCGGGATCGCACCAGTTGTTTGTCGGGCCTGCATCTTCCTTCTTCTTTGAGCAGATGAAAGTTCTGTCCTCAACACGTGCAACGTCGTTAGGGTTTGTTCTGTGGAGGTAGCAACCCGGAAGCTTTTCCTGATTGAGCTTGATCATTTCGCCTGTAGCGCAAGACTCTGCGCGGAGAGCTTCGAGCTGCTCCTCTGAACCGTCGATCCAGATAACCTGATCAGGCTTAACGAGTTCTACTTTTTCGTCAATCCAGTCAAGAATTGACTTGTTGGTTGTCAATGCCATAATATTTCAATCCTTTCGTTGAAAATACAAATTTTTACATATATATTATATCCAATAAAAATGGAATTTGCAATATACAATTTGCTTATTGTTGTCGTCATATCGTTGATATTTTGTAACATCTGACAAATTGATGAAATATAAACGATTAAACACATCCGTTACCGTCAACAATATCTGCGGAGGTGCTTCTATATGAAAAACGAAAAAACGCAGACAAAGAGAATCCTTGACGGTTTCATAACCGCGGTTATTCTTATCTTCAGCATTACACTTGTCACTTCGGGAATTGCCATCAGCAAAATCAACACAGATTTTCTTGAAACAGGTATACGTGCAGGGAAGATTGTTGCCGAAAGAGAGGCACAGCAGATTTCCGTCACAACACACGACGGTCTGACACTTAAGGGAGAAAACAATCCTGAAACATTAAAAAGAATAATCAACTTCCTCCCTCCGCCGATTAACACGACATATATGATGTTGGAAGAAGCCGAAAAAATTCTTACCAAAATTAAAAACGAACAATAAAAATGACGGGATGTTTTCACGCATCCCGTCGCCTTTATTCAGTTATTCCCGGAATTTCAAGATACCTGCGGAACTGCTCATCCGTGGGTTTGTAATCCGTTTTTGAACAGCAAGGAATCGTCGGCTCACTGCCGTCCGTACCGTAGAAAGGTGTTTCTCTGTCATTTTCATACTGCTTACGGCATTCCTCAAGGTGAAAATCGGGAATGTCATAAGGCACACCGCCGTTAAGAATTGAACGGTGTGCAAGAATTGCAACCGAGCTCATTGCAACAGCTGAATGAATGTCGTAAGGGTGTTCAGGCTGTTTCTTTGCTTTTATGCAGTCAATGAACATTCTGCCGACAATATAATCTCCGCCGCCGTGGCCTGCCTTTTCGATAAATTCTTCGTCCTTGTCGTTCCATTCAGGCTCGTAAAAATTGATTTCTTCTTTACCTTCGGGGATTGCCCATTCGCTGTAACGAAGCATAACCTTTTCGCCCATACCGCGAAGATTTTCAACCTGACCGTTCACACCGCAGATTCTGTATGCATTATGATGCGCACCGTAAGACGCGCAACCTGTCACTCTGAAAACAGAACCGTCATCATTAAGAGAAGTTATGACCGCTGAAGAATCACCGACAAATCTGCTTGTTGCCTTTTCAGGAATGGGAGAAAAAACAGGCTGTGCACTGATTCGCTTCGGAGTTGCACCCGTTGCCCACATAATCGGAGCAAGCGAATGGGTTACATAATATGAACGCGGAAGGAAATTTCGCCAATGCTTTGTGAAATAAATATAGCCTTTCTTGAATTCGTCATCATAAGGATTAACCGGATGATTGTATTCGCCCTCAGCATAAAGAATTTTTCCGAGTGTACCGCCGTCGCAGACTCGCTTCATCTCGCGGTTGAATTTCATCTGCGGATAATTTTCGGCAAGCATATAAATTGAATTGCTCTTTTCGTGAGCACGGATAAGCTCAACGCCCTCAGCCATTGTGCCGTTGCTGATGCATTCTGAAAGGACATGAATACCCTTTTCAAAACATTTGATTGCATACGGTGTATGCTCGTGGAAATAATTCGCAAGAACAACCGCATCAAGGTCAAGCTCAAGGAATTCGTCAAAATCCTTATAAACGGGAATCTCTTTTCCGAAATCTTTGATTCCCTGTGCAGCTCTTTCCTCGCTGAATTCGCAAAGAGCAACGATCTCACAATCATCAATAAGGTCAAGATTTTCCGCGATATTCATTCCACGTCCTGCGCCGAATATACCGATTTTTATTTTTGCCATAGTCAACACTCCTCAGATAGGGTCAGTTTCAGTTTACCAAATCAACGGCAGATAAACAATAGAAAAATGAAAAATTTATTATCCTGAACAATATTTTCAAAAAGCCTTGAATTTTCGGAGCAGATATATTATAATAACTCTCGCAAAATGCTGGTATGGCTCAGTTGGTAGAGCAGCGCATTCGTAATGCGCAGGTCGTCGGTTCGAGTCCGACTATCAGCTCCAGGCAGTCTGCTTTTGCAGGCTGCTTTTTTATTATAACAAAACCTCCCGATGCTCGGCTGAACATCGGGAGGTTAATTATTAGAACATATTATTAGAAATATATTATTCGATTTCAGAGCTTACTGCCTTATCAAACAGAGCTTCGATTTCTGCAGAGGGTTTCTTGTCAATAAGTGAAACAATAACTGCTGCAAGTGCGCCTGCAATGAAGCCGGGGAGAAGCTCGTAGATACCTGTTGAATCTGTGAGGAGAAGCATCCATGCAACGTCAACAACTGCACCGACAACAACGCCTGCAATAGCGCCCTTGTATGTGAAGCGTTTCCAGAAGAGTGAAAGGATGATAACGGGACCGAAAGCGGAGCCGAAGCCACCCCAGGCGTTATCAACAAGTGTCATAATGGTTGCTGCGCCTTCGGATTTGCTGCTTGCGATAAAATAAGCGATAACAGCGATAGCAAGAACAACGATTCTGCCGACCCAAAGGGTTTCTTTGTCGGAAGCATTCTTGCGGAAGATGGGCTTGTAAATATCGCTTGTGAAGGATGAAGAAGCAACAAGAAGCTGTGAATCTGCGGTGCTCATTGCGGCTGCAACGATAGCGGAGAGAAGGAGACCTGCAACAAATGCCCAGGGACCGCTGAAGATATCCTGAACGAGAGTTACGAAAACAAGCTCCTGCTGACCTGCGTCAACGAGTGCCTGAGTGGGTGCATAGCCTCTGCCGAGCAGGGCCATTGCAATTGCTGCACCAAGGGAAAGTACAACCCATACGATACCGATTGTTGCGGATTTTTTGAGAACTTTGGAGTTCTTTGTGGACATAAATCTTACGATGATGTGGGGCATACCGAAATAGCCGAGACCCCATGCAAGACCGGATGCGATATCCTGCCAGCTTGCAGCAAAGGGATTGAGGGGGTTGACGCCGCCTTCAACAGCCTGGAATGCACTTGTATCAAGGTCTTTGACAAATACAAGAACAAGCGGAACTGCAAGAAGAGCTGCGAGCATCATAAGACCCTGGAAGAAGTCTGTCCAGCAAACAGCCTTGAAGCCGCCGAGGAAGGTGTAAACAATAATAATAGCTGCGAAGATGAGAAGAGCGACGTTGGGATTCTCGGCAAGCTGAGGAACAACCTGGATGAAAACCTTCTGACCTGCAACGAAGCTGGAGGCAACGTAGATGGTGAAGAAAACAAGGAAAACGATTGCACAGATTATCTGAAGCGCGGGGCTCTTTGTGAGAAATCTGTTCGAAAGATACTGGGGGATGGTGATTGAATCGTTTGCAGCCTGCGAGAATTTGCGAAGTCTGCGGGCAACAAAAATCCAGTTAGCCGCCGTGCCGAGGGCAAGGCCGATACCAATCCAGACCTGACCCATGCCGAATGCAAGAATGCTGCCGGGGAAGCCCATGAGCAGCCAGCCGCTCATGTCGGAAGCCTGTGCGCTGAGTGCCGTTACCCAAGGACCCATTGAACGTCCGCCGAGGAAGTAGTCCTTTTCACCGCCGCCTTTTGACTTGAAGAAGAAGAAAAGACCGATACCGAGAACGGCGACAAAATAAAGAATAAATGCCGCAAGTTGTGTTGTCATAAAAATCAAAAACCTTTCTTGGAAAATATACGCGATTATAACACAAACAAAACAAGAATAAAATACAGAACGGAGTACAGAATATTTTCTGCACTCCGTTAATTTTTAATGATGATTTATGTTGATATTATTAGCATTCAAGGTGATATACAAAGCAAGAACGAAACAAAACGCAAAAATAAATATTTTTTATTTTTTTGCCAAAAATCCGCCAAAAAGCATAGGCAAAAGAGTTTCGGAATATCTTGCAAGCGAATATTCGCCGTTGCAAAGGCACCAGTCGCTGATGATTGCTCTTTCGCAAAGGGCATAAGCCTTTACTGTTTCGTTAACCGAAACATCGCCCCGCAATTCACCGTTTTCCTGCCCCTCAATAACAATGCGGCGGAGCAGTTTATAGTATGTTCTGTTATGATCAAGCAGGTTTCTGTCGCCCTTAAGAGTAAGCTGAGATGAATAAAGGCGTGCAAGCAGGTCAATGGGAATGCTGTTTTCAACCATGATAAAAAGCTTTTGATTCAAATACATAAGCTTGTCAAAGCAGCTCATGTTATCGGGCAGAGTTTCTTGAAGCTCCTCATATCTGCCGTCAAAGAGGCTGGAAAGAGAGCTGAGCAAATCCTCTTTGCCGTCAAAATAATGGTAAAATGAGCCTCGTGAAGTACCCGATTCGTCAACGATATCCTCAACGGTTGTGTTGTCATAACCGTTTTTATAAAACAGCTCCCATGCGGCGTTGACTATTTTCATTTTTGTGTTGCGCGAATCTTTTCTGGGCATGGGAAACCTCCTTTTGTTTGAAAAACGGGAAATTAATTCGTAATGCGCAATTCGAAATTCGCAATTAAGGACGGGTTTCACCCGTACCCACTTATATGTTGCAACTGCACAGATACAAAAATCGGAGCGAAGCGACCCTTTAATTACGCATTGCGCATTGTGAATTGCGAATTAAAAATTGATAACACCGAGGTGTTCAAGCAGGATTTTCAGACCCATAAGGATAAGAATAATGCCGCCCGCAAGCTCTGCTTTGGATTTGTATTTTACGCCGAAAATGTTGCCTATCTTAATGCCCACGGCGGAAAGCACGAGGGTGATAACGCCGATAAAGCCGACTGCGGCGCCGATGTTGACATCGGGCAGAAGCGCAAAGGTTATTCCCACGGCGAGAGCATCAATGCTTGTTGCAACCGCGAGGGTGAGCATCTCTTTGAAGCCCATGGAGCCGTTAGCACATTCCTCATCCTTGGAAAGAGCCTCTTTTATCATGTTTGCGCCGATTATGCCGAGCAGAATGAAGGCAATCCAGTGGTCAATCTTGGTTATGTATTCCTCAAACGTTGCGCCGAGGAAATAGCCTATTGCGGGCATGAGAGCCTGAAATCCGCCAAACCATACGCCCGCAAGAAGCATCTGCTTGATTCCCGCCTTTTTAACGGCAAGACCCTTGCAGACCGCAACGGCAAAAGCGTCCATGGAAAGACCGACGGCGATGACAAAGAGTTCTGTCAATGACATGAATACACATCTCCCGATAATAAAAAAATCGGATACTCGCCGTACCCGACAGGATTTTATTTTTAATTATTTTAACATGCGGTAAAGCTGTTTGTCAATACAGACGAAGCCGTAATTTTTCTTTTGTTGTTACTTACAAAATATATCTGCAATATTTATTTATTTTTTATTTAATAAACTCTTGAAAAAGGCGAGGTATGTATAGTATAATCAATACAGTATGTATTAAGGAGGATAACCATGAAAAAAGTCGGAATTATCATGGGCAGCGACAGCGATTTGCCTGTTGTTGAAAAAGCCATAAATACTCTTGCCGAATACGGCGTGCCCTACGAGGTTCACGTTTATTCTGCGCACAGAACACCTGAGCAGAGCAAGAATTTTTCACAGAACGCAAATGCCGAGGGCTTTGGCGCAATTATCTGCGCCGCGGGCAAGGCGGCTCATCTTGCGGGTGCTGTTGCGGCAAACACCACTCTTCCTGTTATAGGTATACCCGTTAAATCATCAACTCTCGACGGCATGGACGCGCTTCTTTCAACCGTTCAGATGCCCGCAGGCATTCCTGTGGCAACGGTTGCTATCGACGGCGCAGTTAATGCCGCTTTGTTGTCTATACAGATTCTTGCTGTTTCGGATGAAGAGCTTGCAAAGAAGCTTGCCGACGCAAGAGCAGCCGCAACCGAAAAGGTGCTTGCGGCAAATGCAAAGATTGAGGAAAAGTTTAATAAGTGAAGAATGAAGAGTGAAAAGTGAAGAGTTAAGGGTGGGCGTTGCTCACACCCGTAAGAGTCCCCCTTGTCAAAGGGGGAAAGCGAACGCAGTGAGCAAGGGGGATTCATAATTAATTCCCCTCAGAAACATAGTCGTCTATCGCCCTTGGAGCGGGCGCTATACTCCTTGTTTCTTCATCTCAGCGCCTCGCTTCAACCGCCACCGGCGGCGCTTCGGAGCTTCGACCCTCCGTCTCGACTGTCGTCGAGCCACCTCCCTTTAACAAGGGAGGCACATATAGGCGGAGCCTATCCTTAATGTTGCACAGCAACATTTCATGCTCCGCAGGAGTATTTCATTCTTCGTGTGCGAAGCACATTTCATTATCACTACGGAGGTAATTTATGGGAGGATTTTTCGGCGCAACGTCAAGAAGGGACGTTGTTCTGGACGTGTTTTTCGGCGTTGACTACCATTCGCATCTCGGCACCCGCCGCGGCGGCATGGCAGCAGTTAACGAAACAAAGGGCTTTCAGCGCGATATCCACAATATCGAAAACTCGCCCTTCCGAACAAAGTTTGCAGGCATCTGCGAAGAAATGCACGGCAGCGCCTGCATCGGCTGCATAAGCGACAGCGACCCGCAGCCCATTCTTATCCGCTCAAATCTCGGCGTTTATGCCATAACAACAATCGGCTGCATTAACAATGCGGACGAGCTTATAGACGAGTTTCTTTCTGTCGGCGGCGGTCATTTTACAACAATGACCTCGGGCAAAATCAACTCAACCGAGCTGGTTGCCGCGATGATTAATCAGAAAGAAAATTTTGTTGAGGGCATTCGCTTTGCGCAGGAAAAGATTGACGGCTCGCTCTCAATCCTCATTCTTCTTGAGGACGGAAGCATCATCGCCGCAAGAGATAAGGTCGGCAGGCTGCCCATTCTTATCGGCAAGGATTCCGACGGCTACTGTGTTTCGTTTGAGTCCTTCGCTTTTGAAAAGCTGGATTACGATTTTGTCAAGGAGCTCGGTCCCGCAGAAATCGTGAGAATATATCCCGACAGAGTTCATACTCTTGCCGAGCCCGAGAAAAAGCTCAAAATCTGCGCTTTCCTCTGGAGCTATTACGGCTACCCCACCGCAAGATACGAGGGTATCAGCGTTGAGGTTATGCGAACAAAGAACGGCGCGGTTATGGCGAGGGAGGACAAGGCAAACGGTCTTTGCGACGGCATTGACTATGTCAGCGGCGTTCCCGATTCGGGCACACCCCACGCTATAGGCTACGCAAACGCAAGCGGAATCCCCTTTGCAAGACCCTTTATCAAATATACCCCCACCTGGCCCAGAAGCTTTATGCCCACAAGCCAGAGCGAGAGAAACAGGGTTGCCAAGATGAAGATGGTGCCCGTTCATGACCTTATTCAAGGCAAAAACCTGCTTTTTGTTGACGATTCAATCGTCAGGGGAACGCAGCTTCGCGAAACGGTTGATTTCCTTTACAGCCACGGAGCAAAGGAAGTGCACATGCGCTCCGCGTGCCCGCCGATTATGTACGGCTGCAAATATCTCAACTTCTCGCGCAACACTTCCGATGATGACCTCATCGCAAGGCGCGTTATTCACGACCTTGAGGGCGCGGAGGGCGATAAGCATATCGACGAATATCTTGATGCTTCAACCGAAAGGGGAAAGAAGCTTCGTGAGATTATCGGCAAGGAATTGAAGCTCACAACCCTCGGCTATCAGAGCATTGCAGGTCTTATCGAGGCAATAGGCTTGCCCGAGGAATGTGTTTGCACTTATTGCTGGAACGGCAAAGGTTAATTCGCTTTGCTCACAGTGAAAAGTTAAAAGTGAATAGTGAAAAGTTTCGGATAGGCTTCGCCTATATGTGCCTCCCTTGTTAAAGGGAGGTGGCTCGACGACAGTCGAGACGGAGGGATTCTTTTGGATGAATCCCCCTTGCTCACTGCGTTCGCTTTCCCCCTTTGACAAGGGGGACTCTTACGGGTGTGGGCAAAGCCCACCCTTAACTCTTCACTCTTCACTTAACAAAATAAAATATGTGATTTTCACAGGAGGAATAAATTATGGAAAAAAGCTTCAGCGAAAGCTATGCAGCAGCGGGCGTTGATATTACCGCCGGCTACAAAGCGGTTGAACTCATGAAAACCCACATCAAAAGAACTCTCACAGCGGGCGCAATGTCCGATATCGGCGGCTTCGGCGGTCTTTTTGAGCTTGATTTGACAGGCATTTCAAAGCCTGTTCTTGTCAGCGGCACAGACGGCGTAGGCACAAAGCTCAAGCTCGCTTTTATTATGGACAAGCATGACACGGTCGGCATCGACTGCGTTGCAATGTGTGCAAACGATATCATCTGCTGCGGCGCAAAGCCCCTGCTTTTCCTTGACTATATCGCATGCGGCAAAAACGTGCCCGAAAAAATCGCTGAAATCGTAAGCGGTATTGCAGAGGGCTGCGTTCAGTCCGGCGCATCTCTTATCGGCGGCGAAACCGCTGAAATGCCCGGCTTCTATCCCATCGACGAATATGACCTTGCAGGCTTCTGCGTAGGCGTTGTTGATAAGGATAAGGTGCTTGACAACACAAAGATGGCAGAGGGCGACGTTGTTATCGCTCTTCCCTCCAGCGGCGTTCACTCCAACGGCTTCTCACTTGTAAGAAAAGTTTTCGATGTTGAAAACGCAAATATCAAGGAGCCCGTTGCAGAGCTTGGCGGCAAGTCCGTCGGCGAAACCCTTCTCACCCCCACCAAGATTTATGTTAAGCCCATGCTTGCCCTCTTTGAGGAAGTAACCGTTAAGGCTGTTTCTCACATCACGGGCGGCGGCTTCTATGAGAATATTCCCAGAAGCATTCCCGACGGCTTCGGCGCAAAGATTGACAAATCCGCGCTCAAGATTCTTCCCATCTTTGACCTTATCGCAAAGACAGGCAACATTCCCGAAAGAGATATGTTCAACACCTTCAACATGGGTGTCGGCATGAGCATCGTTGTTGCAAAGGAAGATGCCGAAAAGGCTCTCGAAATCCTCAAGGCAAACGGCGAGGATGCATATATCATCGGCGAAATTATTAAGGGCGAGGATAAGGTTGTTATTTGCTGAAGCAAACAAGTGAAAAGTTAAAAGTGAACAGTGAAAAGTTTCGGATAGGCTCCGCCTATGACCGATTATTATGGGTGTGGGCTTTGCCCACCCTTAACTCTTCACTTTTCACTCTTCATTCTTCACTTATCCATATTAAGGAGAAGATTTTATGAAATCAAAAGCTCGCATCGCCGTTCTCGTTTCGGGCGGCGGAACAAACCTGCAGGCGCTCATTGATGCGCAGAACGCGGGAATTATAAACAGCGGCGAAATAACCCTTGTTATTTCCAACAAAGCGGGCGCATATGCGCTTGAAAGAGCCGCAAAGGCAGGCATCAGAACCGAAACCGTTCTCAAAAAGGAAACTCCCGATTTTGAGGG
>JAZSPL010000057.1:0-46374 GCA_045537435.1 Acutalibacteraceae bacterium | reverse complement strand
TTAGCGATTGTAAAGGAAATATCCTTTGTGTCGTTTCTGCCGACTGACTGTAAAATAATGTCGACGTTTATGTTTTTAGCGGCAAGTCTGCTGAAGATTTTAAATGCAATCCCGGGAGTATTGGGTACTGCAATTATTGATATTCTTGTTACATCAGTATCCTTAGTGACACCTCTTACGAGCATTTTTTCCATTTTGGTTACCTCCTTAACGATGGTTCCGGGAACTCTTTTCAAGCTTGAAAGAACCTCGATCTCTACATTATATTTTTTAGCCATTTCTACTGAACGGTTGTTAAGTACCTGTGCGCCGAGAGTTGCAAGTTCAAGCATCTCGTCATAAGTAATTTCAGAAAGTCTCTGTGCGTTCTTGACCTTTCTCGGGTCTGCTGTGTAAACGCCGTCAACGTCTGTATAAATCTGGCACTTGTCAGCGTGAAGAGCTGCTGCGATTGCAACTGCGCTTGTGTCTGAACCGCCGCGGCCGAGAGTTGTTACGTCGTCATACTTGTTAAGACCCTGGAAGCCTGCAACAACAACAATCTTCTTGTTGCCGAGCTCTGTCTTAAGACGCTTCGTGTCTACCTTCTTGATTCTTGCTGCAGAGTAAACAGAGTCTGTGCTGAAGCCTGCCTGCCAGCCAAGAAGAGATACTGCCGAATAGCCGAGCTTTTCGATAGCCATTGCAAGAAGTGCAATTGAAATCTGCTCGCCTGCTGACATAAGCATATCCATTTCGCGCTTTGCAGCACCGGGATTGATTTCCTTTGCCTTTGCGATAAGGTCGTCTGTTGTGTCACCCTGAGCAGAAACAACAACTACAACATCGTTACCCTTTTTGTAGGTATCAGTTACGATTTTTGCAACGTTCATAACGCGCTCTGCATTTGCAACTGAACTACCGCCAAATTTCTGAACAATAAGTCCCATAATAATTCACCACTTTATATCAATAATTTTCTACTCTTATCTTGCCGAGGATTTGGACATCCTCAAGCTTTCTGAGCTTTTCAAGAAGCTCGCCTTCTTTTGCTACGGGAGTAACAAAAGCGAATTCATCTTCAGGTGCATTTTCACGTGTGAGAATGCTGATATCGCCAAAGATTTCCTCTGCCTTTTTAAGAGCAAAAATCTTGTCGCCCTTTGCTCTTACGTAGAAAGAAGTTTCAACATCGTTATGGTCAACAACGTAATTTTCAACTGCATCGTCCCAACCGAAAGCCTTACGCTTTTCAAGGTGACGTGCGCAATCGATAACGTCTGCAACGCAAGCGCTTGCAGTTGCAAGCTTACCTGCGCCTCTGCCGTAGAATGCAACATCGCCTACAGCATTACCACGGACGAAAACTGAATTGAAAACGTCGTTTACGCCTGCAAGAATGCTTGTGTCAGCAACGAAAGCAGGGCTGACCATTGCTGAAATCTTGTCGCCGACACGCTTTGCTCTTCCGAGGAGCTTGATAACACCGCCCCATGAGCGAGCATATTCAACATCTTCAAGAGTAATCTTTGTGATACCCTCAGTATATACACTTTCGGGGAAAACGTGCTTTCCGAAAGCGAGTGAAGCAAGGATACATATCTTACGGCAAGCATCGAAACCTTCGATGTCTGCTGTCGGGTCTTTTTCGGCATAGCCGTTATCCTGTGCAAGCTTGAGAGCATCTTCAAAGCTCATTGAATTAAAAATCATCATTGTCAGGATGAAGTTTGTTGTACCGTTAAGGATACCTGCAACCTCATCAATTCTGTTCGCGGCAAGGCACTGAGCCATTGGACGGATAACGGGAATACCGCCGCCGACGCTTGCTTCAAACATAAAGTTTGCATTGTTTTCTTCAGCGAGTTTAAGAAGGATATCACCCTTTGCAGCAACAAGCTCCTTGTTTGAAGTAACAACGCTTTTTCCTGCCTTAAGGCAAGCTGAAACAAAATCGAAAGCAGGGTTTGTTCCGCCCATTGCTTCAACAACAACCTTAACCTCGGGGTCGCTGACGATTACATTAAAATCTTTCACGAGCTTACTTTCATTTACGTCGCCCGGGAAATCTCTGAGGTCAAGAATGTATTTAACATTTACGCTGTCCTGAAGGCTTTTTTCGGCAATGCTTTCATTATTCATCGCAATAACTTCCGCAACGCCTGAGCCTACGACACCGTAACCCATAATTGCTATTTCCATAATTCCATCTCCTTATAACCGGATATACCCGAATAGTTTACCATAAAGAACTGAAATAATAAAGAGAATTTTCAAAAAAAATTAAAAAAATTAACATCTTTTTAATTGAAATAGTACCTGATTTGTTATAATATAAAGGTAGAAAACAGATTAGGAGCTGTCCGTGATGAAAAAAACGATTCATTATTGCTGGTTCGGCAGAGGCGAAAAACCGCCTCTTGTTAAAAAGTGTATTGAAAGTTGGAAGAAAAATCTTCCCGACTACCGTATTCTTGAATGGAACGAGGACAATTTTGACCTTTCAAAAAACACTTTCATTGCCGAAGCATACAGCGACAGAAATTTCGCCTTTGTAAGTGACTATGTAAGAGCTTATGTGCTTTACAACTACGGCGGAATTTATATGGACACGGACGTTGAGGTGCTTGGAAGCTTCGACAAATTCCTTGACCACACGATGTTCCTCGGCTTTGAAGAGGGCAATTTCGTCGGCACCTGCGTTATGGGTACGGAAAAAGGTCACGAGCTTATGCAGACATATCTTTCTCACTATGACGGTCTGACGTATTTTAACGAGGACGGCACAAAATATACAGACACAAACGTTGTTCTTCTTACAAAGCTTCTTGAAGAAAGAGGTCTTCAGCGTAACGATAAGCTGCAGACCGTCGGCGATATCACAATTTATCCGAGGACGTTTTTCAGCCCGTACGATTACATCAACGGCATCAGCTACATCACAGATGACAGCGTTGCAATTCATCATTTTGCTCAGCTTTGGCTGCCGAAGAGTGTCAGAGTAAAAACAGAAGTCAAAAAGGCTCTTGTGAAAATCATCGGCGGTGAAAACCTGAAAAAACTGCGTAATTTAAAAAAATAAAAACAAAGAGGTATTCTTTTAAATGGACGTTATTGAATTAAGACGAAAACGAATTATCAACTTTGTTTACTTTGCAATCGTTCTCGGTCTTTCGTATTTGTTTTTCAAATACTGC
The DNA here is from genome assembly GCA_045537435.1 of Acutalibacteraceae bacterium. Taxonomy (GTDB): domain Bacteria; phylum Bacillota; class Clostridia; order Oscillospirales; family Acutalibacteraceae; genus CAG-488. The sequence continues at coordinate 43,198 of JAZSPL010000057.1, read as the reverse complement.
TTCTGGGCACTAGCCCCTTTCATTTTTGCTTTTTTCATTGCGACAATCGTACAGAAGCCGACTAATCTTATAACTAAAAAACTTCCCATAAAACGCGGGTTGGTTTCAATTTTCTTCGTTCTTCTTCTGTATGTCACAATCGGTTGCGTTGTTTCACTTATCGGCATTAAGCTTGTGGATTCGGTCAAGGCGCTTTTCTCCTTTGTTTCGGCAAAGATTTCGGATTTCCCTTCTCTTGTTGAAGATGTGAAAAATTGGACACTCGGTATTGTACCGATTCTTCCCGACAGATTTGAAGCTTCAGTTACGGAAAATCTTACAGAATGGTTCGACGTTATCCGTGAAAAAAGTGCAGGAGAGGTCGCATCAACAATTGTTGACTCAACTTCGGGCGGCGAAGGATTTTCCTTTTCCTCTTTTTCGGGTCCGTTAAGCGGAGTATGGAAAACCGTTAAGGGCATACCGACATTTTTCGTTGCAATCATAATCGCGGTGCTTTCCTCATGTTTTATTGCAGCTGACTATGATTGGTTAGTGAATTTCATCAAAAAACAGGTTCCTGAAAAGAACCGTCACAAGCTTTCCGTCAGCAAACGGGTTGTTTTCTCTTCTTTGGGCAAGCTTGTCCGTTCATATGCTTTGATAATCTGCATCACGGGTACTGAAGTTTTCATCGGACTCAACGCTCTTTCTCTTCTCGGAATTTACACGGGAGGTAACATTCTTACAATAGCAATCATTATTGCAATTTTTGATATTCTTCCTGTTCTCGGCACGGGAACGTTTATGATTCCGTGGGCAGCATATTCACTCATAACCGGCAAATTCAGTCTCGCAATCGGACTTTTTATAATCTATGCTGTTATCTATCTTGTCCGTCAGGTTATCGAACCGAAAATCGTCGGTGGAACAGTCGGTCTTCCCGCGTTCCTCACTCTTATGGGAATGTACCTCGGCTCACAGCTCTTCGGTTTCATCGGAATTTTCCTTTTGCCGATTCTTATGATTATAGTAAAGCTTCTTAACGACGAGGGTGTTATTCATCTTTGGACACCGACTGATTATAACAAAGACGAACCTAAAAAACCGTTTGCCTTTTTAAGAAAGAAGAAAAAATAAATCAGTTCAAAACTAAGATTAACGGAGGTGTGTTCTATGGCAAAAATTATTACCATCAGCCGTGAATTCGGAAGCGGTGGCAGAGAGTTAGGCAAAAGACTTGCTGATGAACTCGGTTTTGACTATTATGACCGTGAAATCCTTGAGCAGGTTGCAAAGGAAAGCGAATTAGATGAGGCGTATGCCGAAAAAGTTCTCGACGGCAGTTTTTCACTCGGCTTCCCTGTAACTTTCGGAAGAACTTTTCTCTATGCTGATATACTTCAGCAAGATGCAACAAAGTTACTTGTAGCCGAAGAAAAAATCATCCGTTCACTCGCAAAAAAAGGAAATGATATGGTCATTGTCGGAAGAGGTGCTGATATAATTCTCCGCGATTACAAACCCCTCAACCTCTTCGTTTATGCCGACATTGACAGCAAAATTGCACGTTGTCGTTGGCGTGCACCGAAGAATGAAGCTCTCACAGACAAGGAGCTTGCAAGAAAAATCAAGCAGGTTGATACAGGACGTGCAAGACAGCGAAAGCTTATGACAGATAAGGATTGGGGCAAAAAGAAAAACTATCATCTCTGCATTAACACAACAGATGCGAACATTAAAAGCCTTGTTCCCTGCGTTGCAGAATTTGTTAAGTGTTATTTTAAATAATAAGTTAAGGGTTGCTCAGCCGAGCAACCCTTTTTATATGAATTAAACTGTCCGACAAACCCGAATTTGTGTATCGCACTTCTTGCATCAAAAAGGCACTCTCCGCGCGGAGAGTGCCTTAATTTAATTAGACTCAGATGTTTTCAAGGATAAGATCCCATACGAAATTCGGAAGAATAATCTTAAAGAGCTTGCCGAGAGGTGTAACGATTGCGGGTGAGAAGATATCAAGGAAATAGAACGGGATTTCCATTACCATCTGATTGAATGTCAACTCATATGTGTTGTAGTTTTCGATGTCGTTTTCATCAAGCTCGAAAACTCTTACTGAACGGTCGCCGCCTCTGCCGTATGAGCTGAAGCCTGTACCGCCGTTGTAACCGAGGATGATACCGTCATCTGTCTTGCCACGGAAGCTGTTAACGTGGTCATGTCCGAAGTATGCGCTGATAACGTCGCCCTTTTCAACCCAAGCCTGATACTGGCCAGTGTGGCTCTCAAGAGGCTCTGAACAGGGAACTTCACCAAGAACACCGTCGATTACCTTATCGTTAAGTGTGTACCACTTGAAATTGTCAATGCTGAATACTGCATCATCGCCTGCTTCTTTGTAAGGAACTTCGTCAAGGAACTGATAGATTTCCTTAACAGGAATGTGCTGGAAAACAAATGAAGGAACAACCTTGCCGCCGTTTGCAGCCTTAAGCTTGTCACTTGTCTGTCTGTACCATTCAACCTGCTCCGGCTTTACACCTTCGTAACCTGTAAGAAGGTCGCTGTCAGCGCGCTTGTTGTTTGTGTCCATCATATAGATGTTGAATGCCATGCTGTCTGCGTCTGATGACATAATGGGAACATTGTATGTACCGGGATTAAATCTGTCTTCGGGAACGATGCAGTTTTCATACTGCTCGTAGAAAGCCAACTGCTCTTCAATCGGCCACTTATCTTCATAGTCGTGGTCGTGGTTACCGAAAGTTACGATAAACGGGATATCATAAGTATCGATGATATCAAAAAGATTTGAAAGACACTTTTTAAGACCCTTTACGTTTGCGCCCGGGAAGAAATCTGTAAGCTGGTCACCTGTGAAAACAAGGAGATCAGGCTCTTCCTGTGCGAGAGCTGCAGTAATCAATTTGATTTCGGCAACATCCTTAAGGATCATATCCTGTGTGTCGCCAATCTGCATAATCTTGAACTTGCCGTCTGCGCCGAACTTAAGGTCGCTTGTTGTGTTAGCTGCAAAAGCAGGAACAGCAACTGCGAAGCACATTACAAGTGCAAGGAAAATGCTTAAAAACTTTTTCATAGCAAAACCTCCAAAAAAATAATAATTTGCCTGATAATTATATCTTAATTCAACGATTATGTCAACAAACGATTTTTTCAACTTTTCCGTATAACTCACGTTATTCAACCAAAAATTAAAAGATGTAAAGTTTTTTCAGTTGACAATTAAGTTAAAATGTGCGAAAATAATTCGTAATGTTTTCAAAAGGAGGTGTGGAACTGATGTTAGAAAGCGTTTTAAGAGTTGCTACGGGTTTTGTGCTTGACAAAACATTGAAATATGTTGATAAAGACCCGAAAACAAATATTATTAAGCTTATTGACAAAGCTGACTTTGTTTCAGGAAAAACTTTCCCGAAAAAGGTTTTCGATTCGTTCCGCGCCGCTGTACAGGATGACGACAACGTATGGTCCGATTACGCAATGAGCATCCTTAACGATATTGACCGCGACAACCTTAAGAAGATGTTTCTTTCTTTCGTGCTCGGTGCAGGTTATCACGGCACAAACGCTGTTCGAAAGAACCGTGAAAAATACAAGTGTAATATCCCGTTCATCATGCTCCTTGACCCGACAAGTGCCTGTAACCTTCGCTGTAAGGGCTGTTGGTCTGCCGAATACGGTCACAAATTCAACCTCAGCTTTGAAGAAATGGACAGCATCGTAACGCAGGGTGTTGCGCTCGGCACTCACCTTTATATGTTTACGGGCGGCGAACCGCTTATCCGTAAGGATGACATTTTAAAGCTTTGCCGTAAACACAAAAACTGTACTTTCCTCGCTTATACAAACGCAACCCTTATCGACCAGAAGTTCTGTGAGGATATGAAAGAGGTCGGCAACCTTGCACTTGCAATCAGCATTGAGGGCAACGAGGAAACAAACGATTTCCGTCGTGGTGAAGGTGCTTACGAAACTTCAGTCAGGGCACTCGACCTTCTTAAGAAAAACGGTTGTATTTACGGAATTTCCGTTTGCTACACTTCGAAGAATATTGACGAAGTTACAAGCGATGCGTTTCTTGACCTCATGATTGAAAAAGGTGTTAAATTCGGCCTTTATTTCAACTATATGCCCGTCGGCACAGATGCCGTTGCAGAGCTTATTCCCACACCTGAGCAAAGAACATATATGTATAACTGGCTCAAAAAGGTGAGAAACAGCAAAACGGGCAAGCCGATGTTTGTTATGGACTTCCAGAACGACGGCGAATACGTCGGCGGTTGTATCGCAGGCGGACGTAACTACATCCACATCAACTCCGCAGGTGATATGGAGCCTTGCGTATTTATCCATTTTTCAGACTCAAACATCCACACTCATACAATTCTCGAAGCGTTGCAGAGTCCGTTGTTTATGGCTTATTATCACAATCAGCCTTTCAACGACAATCACCTTCGTCCGTGTCCCCTTCTTGAAAATCCCGATTGTCTTCGTAAAATAGTTGAGATGACAGGTGCAAAATCTACAGACCTCGTCAACCAGGAAGGCGTAGAGCACCTTTGTGCGAAGTGCGATAAGTTCGCTGCAGAATGGGCACCTGTTGCACAGAAGCTCTGGGACGAAAACAAGCATCCCAATCCCAAAACACAGTATTACAGAGATACTGCGGAAGCAATGACCGAAAAAGTTAACGATTTATTGAGATAGCATTATACATTTTAGTAAAATTGTATAATGCTATCTTTGCTTTTTTCTACACATTTGTTAATTGATTGCGCCGTGTTGCATATGGTATACTTTATTTGCGGAGTAATCCGACAAATTGAGGAGGGAAAATAGTTATGATGGATTTCGTTGCTCAGATTCTTGCTTTTGTTGAAGAGCTTCTTGCATACCTTGGCGAGTTTGATGCTGCAGGTATCATCGATGTTATCGAGAACTTCTTCGCTAACTTTGCTGCATAATTTTATTACAAACAAAAAAAGCTGTGTCTTAACCAAAAGGTTAAAGACACAGCTTTTTTCTTACATCTGTGAAATATCGTTTGTTGCCTCGCCGATGCCTTCTGCATAGAGGTGAGACATATCTGCATAGTGCAGGCATCTTGGTGCTGTTATTCCGTTTTCGTTGTTTTGGAACTCAATAACCGTAACACCCGTATAATCATAGTCAAAGCCTGACCACATAATGTGTAACGGAATATGTAACAGAACCGAAACCCATGCTCTCGAAAAAGCCGCGTGGCAGAACAAAGCAACTTTCTCGTTATTTTCTTTCAGAATACGGTAAACTCCGTTTTCCTCTTTATATCCCAGTCTTTCAAGGAATTCGTTGCCGTTTTTTTCGATATAATCCACAGCCTTTTTCATTTCAGACTGTTTGATTCCGTCGCATTCGTACGCTTTATCAAACGGCAGGTCTATATTGCCGTTTTGTCTGTAATACGTATTCTGTACAAACGAAATAGATTTCATTTCGCCGTCCGGGAACGGTGTCAGCCTTTCGTCGCCGATTTCGTGTGCCCACTCCTCGGTCTGCTTTTCAACGCCAAGCAATCTGCAGGCAGGCTCTGCCGTCTGCTGTGCGCGAAGTATCGGTGAGGCAAAAACCCTGTCAACCTTAAGCTTCGCCATTCTTTTTCCCACGGCTTCCGCCTGAAGCCAGCCTTTTTCTGTCAGCGCGCCCGTTGAATAGTCAGGCTCACCATGACGGATTATATAAAGAATCATATTATCACCTGTGAAGTAAACATCAATATGTAAAAGCTATTGTTTTTGTCATTGAACCCGAAACAGTTGCACTGCCATCAATGCCGATAAGGCTTCCCTTACCTCCGCCTGCCATCGGCATATAAACTTCTGCCGTCTTGACATAACCGTCTGCACCGACAACAGCCTTAAGAACTGTTCCCGGATAGTTAAAGTCAGCAGATGTCACCTTAAATCCCATAAGGTCAACAGCTGCAAGGTCAAGCGGGAACGAACACTGCTTATTATAAACAGGGAATTTTTTGAGTGTTGCTGCCTCATTAACAACCTGAATGCTGATTACATAATCATTACCCTTCTTTGTAACAGTTGCGGTCTTTGCACCCCTTGGGTCGAGTTCAGCAGGAACAGCAAAGGCTGATGCTTTGTACGATGCGTCATCCGTTGCCCCACCTTTAACAAAGTTCTTTGTTTCTTCAGTTGTCTTTGCATATTTTTTAATAATCTTATTCGCAATATTTGTTGCTATATCTCCGCCCGGCTTTATTGATTCAACATTAATGGCGATGACATCTGTCTTTTTAATAGTCACTTTCGGTGTGTTGTAAGATTTATTCATACTCTCGTTGTAATATTTTACAATCTGTTCCTTTGAGTAAGAAGTCGGGTCAGACGGATTTCCAACGGGTGTTGTTTCGGTTGCACCGGGTATCGGTGTTTCTGCACTTTGATTGTCCGATGCACCGGAGTTATCAACCTCGCCTGAATTGTCAACACTTCCGCCGAGTGTTACATCTGAATTATAATTCATATCGCCGCCGTTTTCAAAAACGTTGTTATCGAATACTGCATCCGAGCCGTTCATTTCAAAGGTGCTCTTTTTCGCTTCAACAATCTTATCAACACCTGAACTGATTGACACGCAGAAAATTGCCACACAGACAAGCGCCGTAAGAGATTTGAAAATTGCCTCTTTCATTGATATCTCTCCTCAATTCGGTTTTACTATGATTACATAATATCATCTTTGTATAAATTTTTCAATATAAAATCTGTTTTCGTTGAGTTTTTGTTTCAAGCCCAAGAAAAAAAGACATCGCCTTACGACGATGCCTTTTCTTTATTAATTATTAAACGAGATTACAGAAAACAGATTAATACTTAATATCTGTGTACTTACCTGAGATTGTAGCCTGACCTGTACCTGTTGTGCTGGGAATTGCAAGCTTAATCTTAAGGTTTGCATCAAGTGTGTATGAATACTCAAGAGCTGTCATCTTGCCGTCAACGATTGTTGCTGTGAAGATGATGTTTGAATATTTTGCATTTGATTCGCCTTCAACAACCTTAATTGCATTACCTACTGAATCAGATATACTCTTGTTAACTTCAGCGAATGTGATGTAGTCGTTTGTTGCGTGTGCGATAGCACTGCTTGCATTGGGTGTTGTACAATCCTTAATCTTAACCTTATATGTATTGCCGCTTACTGCAAAATCAACAACGTCAGCATCAGTAAGAGCCATACCCTTGATCATGTACTTGCCGTCAAAGCCTTCGCCCTTGCCATTCTTAATGTCACCCACGATCGGATTCTTCTGAATGCCGAGGAAACCGCCGACAACTGAGTCAAGGTTTGCATTCTTATCAACACCTGTGATGATAGTGTTAATAGCACCTGTCAATGAACCAACGTCGATAGGCTTAACAAAATTACCTGTTCTTGTAAGCTTGTAAGAACCCTTAGCAGCCTTAGCTGTTTCATCATTGAAGAGCTTGATTACATCTGCCTTTGTGAGCTTTGCCGGCTGCTGTGCGCCTGCGTTGCCTGCATTACCTGCATCGCCTGCATTACCTGCGTCGCCTGTGTTTGCTGTTGCATCGTCTGTTGTGCCGCCCATATCTGTTGAACCGCCCATATCTGTTGAGCCGCCCAAGTCGCCTGTTGAACCGCCCAAGTCTGAAGAGCCGCCCATAAGACCGCCGTTTGATGAACCGCTGTTCTGTGCCATTGATGCCTTGTACTCAGCAACGTCCTTTTCTGCCGTTACATAGCTTTCAACTGCGCCTGAAATGCTTACGCAGAAGATTACTACACAAATAATGGCAGCAATTGCTTTCACGAGTGTTTCTTTCATTTCGTTTACCCCCATTTTGTTTTATGTGACATTAATAATATCACAAATTTTCTGATATTTCTATACTTTTTTGAAAAAGTATAAAAGCCTTTATTTACCTGTTGATCGCGACTATCATCACAGCGCACAGGATACACAGGATTACCATAAAGAAATTGATATTACCTGATATATAGTTCTGCTTTTTCTTATGAATACCGTCAAGGAAAACACCTGCCGCAATTACGAGCACGAACACTGCGAAAAGCTCCGCTTCGTATTTGCCGTAGAACATTGCGACAACAAACGCAAAGAACGTAAGCATTGATGCAATTGAGATTATAAGCCACGGAAGGGTAAGCTTCTGCTTTATCGGCTGATTTTCATTTTGCTTCGGTTTCTTGTTGCTCATGCATTCCCCTCCTATCCTATGATATAGCATAACAAAAATCTTACGTTTAGTCAAGGCATAATTTGATACTTTCGGTCTTAAATAAGCAAAATATATAAAGAACACTCAAAATTTCTGTTCAAAAATTAATATGAATTTTTGATTTTTCAATGACATTTTACGCAATATATGTTATAATGCATTAAATAGGTGCAGATTTTCACAAAAAGCGAGGTTGTCCTTTTGTTCGAACAGATAATCAATTTTGAACGCATGGAGCAGGCTGTCAGCCTCTTCGGAAGTTTTGACGAAAACATAAAGCTCATAGAGAAAAAATATTCCGTCAAGGTCGTTTGCCGCGGAGCAGACCTGAAGGTAAGCGGTGAAGCGGAAAACGTCAGCCTTGCCGTAAGAGCTATCAACGGACTTCTGAGCCTTATCAATAAAGGTGAAGCTCTTGACGAGCAGAATGTCCGCTACGTCACTTCTCTTGTTGATGACGGTGCTGAAGAAAAGCTCAAGCAAATGAGTGGCGACTGTATCTGTGTTACAACTAAAGGAAAACCCGTCAAGCCCAAGACAATCGGACAGGAAAAATATGTCCGTGCGATTGAGGACAACACAATTGTAATCGGTGTCGGCCCTGCAGGCACGGGTAAAACCTACCTTGCCGTTGCAATGGCTGTCAGCGCTTTCAGGGCAAAGGAAATCAACAGGATTATCCTCACCCGTCCTGCCGTTGAAGCGGGCGAAAAGTTAGGTTTCCTTCCCGGTGACCTTCAGCAGAAGGTTGACCCGTATCTCCGTCCTCTTTACGACGCACTTTTCGATATGCTCGGTGCTGAAAATTTCCAGAGATATCAGGAAAGAGGCAGCATTGAGGTAGCTCCCCTTGCATATATGCGAGGAAGAACACTTGACGACAGCTTCGTTATCCTTGACGAAGCACAGAACACAACTCCGGAACAGATGAAAATGTTCCTTACACGACTTGGTTTCAATTCAAAAATGGTTGTCACGGGTGACGTGACGCAGATTGACCTTCCTGACGGAAAACGTTCGGGACTTGTTGAAGCCACAAAAATTCTTAAAAACGTGGACGATGTTAAAATCGTGCATTTTTCAGAAAAGGATGTCGTACGTCATAAGCTTGTGCAGGATATTATTAAGGCGTACGAAAAATACGAGGAGGCAAAGAAAAGAAAATGACAGACAAAATCAAAGTAATTATCACAAACGACCAGAAAGACATCAGAATCCCCACCGGTGTGAGAATGCTTGTTCGACGTTGCTGTAATGCCGTTCTTGTACACGAGGGCTTTGAAGGCTCCGCTGAAATCAGCGTAAGATTCGTTAACGACGAAATCATTCATCAGCTCAACAAAGAATTCCGTAATGTTGACAACAGCACAGACGTGCTTTCATTCCCTCTCGGTGAGGACGGAGTTTACGATATTAACCACGACACAGGCGCAAAAATGCTTGGCGATATTGTTATTTCAATTGAACACGCAATTATGCAGTCCAAGCTTTACGACCATTCTCTTCAGAGAGAGATTGCATTCCTTACCGTTCATTCAATGTTCCACCTTTTAGGCTATGACCACGAAAACGGCGGACTCGAAATGGTCCGTATGCGCGAGAAGGAAGAAACAGTACTTACACAGCTCGGACTTAAGAGAAGCGACAGCTACTATACGGAGGAAATCTGATGACTAAAACCGCATTTGTTGCGATTGTGGGTTGCCCCAACGTCGGCAAATCCTCAATTCTTAACCGTTTGCTCGGACAGAAAATTGCAATCGTTTCCGAAAAACCGCAGACAACCCGTACAAAGATTATGGGTGTGCTTACCGAGGGCGACACTCAGCTTGTTTTTACGGATACCCCCGGTTTCCACAGACCCAAAACAAAGCTCGGCGAAAAAATGGTTCAGGCAGTAAGCGACAGCGTTGCAGGCGTTGACGCTTGTCTGTTCGTTGTTGAACCGCAGGGCGAGCTTCGTCCCGCCGAAATTGAACTTATTGAAAAATTCAAAAAGCTTAAAATGCCTGTGATTCTTGCAATCAACAAGGTTGACACTCTTCCTGAAAAAGAAATTCTTATGACAAGAATTGCAGAGCTTTCTCAGGTATATAATTTCGAAGCAATCGTGCCCGTTTCCGCAATGAGAGGAATCAATATGGATGCCCTTCTTGAGGAGCTCAGCAAGCTCGCCGAGGAAAGCGTTTTCTTCTTCCCTGAAGATACTCTTACTGACCAGCCTGAAAGAGTTATTGCTGCCGAAATGATCCGCGAAAAGCTTCTCCGCAACCTTGACAGAGAGATTCCGCACGGTGTTGCCGTCAGCATCGAAAAAATGCGTGAACGTGAAGATTCGGATATTATGGACGTTGAAGCAGTTATTTACTGTGAAAAGGAAAGCCATAAGGGAATCATCATCGGCAAAGGCGGAGCGATGCTCAAGAGAGTTTCAACAAGAGCTCGCGAAGATATGGAAAAATTTTTCATGTGCAAAATCAACCTTCGTTGCTGGGTCAAGGTTAAAGAGGGTTGGAGAAACCGCGAAGGTTTAATTCATAATTTTGGACTTGATTAAAAATTAATAAAAAAATCATCCCTGCAAATACTTTTATTTGGAGGGATATTTTATGAACACAAACTATAAAGAGCTTGCCGCCTGGTACAAATTTGCATCAACAGGTAAGGTTGGCGATTATCTGCAATACAGAAGCATCACACAGGAGAACGAAAATGAAGCTGAGCACGGACGGATTGATAATAAGGGAACAGCAGACGGGCGAGGATGACCGTCTTGTTACCCTGCTTACCCGTGATTACGGTGTGCTTCGCGCTTTCGTCAGGGGTGCAAAAAGAATAAAAAGCAAATCGCAGAGCGCGACTCAGCTTTTTGCATACGGAAACTTTTCAATTTATCGCGGTAAGGATGCCTATTCCATTGATGAGGCACAGCCGATTGAGATATTTTTTGACCTCAGAAACGATATTGAATCGCTTTCTCTTGCGCAGTATTTCTGCGAGCTCGCAGGTGAGCTCGCACCCGTTGAGGATGATGCCGGTGATTACCTTAAGCTCATTCTCAACACCTTACATATGCTTTCGAAAAACAAACGTCCTCACGCTCAGCTAAAGGCAATTGTTGAGCTGAGGCTGATGACACTTTCGGGTTATATGCCCGACCTTGTCGCTTGCGGCGACTGTGAAGAATTTTCGGATAACGGAATGTTTTTCAGTCCCGTTGAGGGTCAGATTTTCTGCGACAACTGTGTTTCAGACCACACCTGCATACAACTTCCTAACGGTGTGCTTTCTGCTATGCGTCACATATGCTATGTTGACAGCACAAAGCTTTTTTCATTCACCCTGCAGGAAGACAGTATGGATTTTCTTTCTCAGGTCACTGAAAATTTTCTTCTTACGCAGACGGCAAAGAAATTTAAAACACTTGACTTCTACAAATCCATGAAAGGATGAGCGATATGAACAAACATCATAAATCGCTTGAGCTTGATAAAGTGCTCGAGATGCTCGCTTCCCACACCGCGTGTGAGGATGCACGTCTTGCCGCACTTGAACTTACTCCCGAAACAGAGCTTGAAAATGCACAGGCACTGATGAATCAGACACGTGATGCGCATATGCTTCTTGCGCGTTTCGGCGGTCCGTCTTTCGGCGGTCTGACTAACGTCAACAATGCCCTTTTCAGAGCTGATGCCGGAAGCACGCTCAGCCTTCGAGAGTTGCTCGACATCGCCGCTGTGCTCAGGGTTATACGCTCCATCGTTCAGTGGAGAAGCACAAACGAAGGCGTTGAAACAATTCTCGACATTTATTTTTCTGCGCTCGTGCCTAACAAGTTCCTTGAAGAAACAATCACGGGTGCGATTATTTCTGAGGAAGAAATTGCGGATAACGCCTCACCTCTTCTTGCGGACATCAGAAGAAAAATCCGTGCGCAGGAAGGCAAAGTGCGCGAACAGCTCGGCAAATTCACACACAACACAAACTATTCAAAATATCTTCAGGACAACATTATCACAATGCGAAACGGCCGATATGTTGTGCCCGTTAAGAATGAATACAGAAGCGAAATTCCCGGACTTGTTCACGACTCTTCGGCAAGCGGTGCAACGATTTTCGTTGAGCCGATGCCCGTCGTTGAAGCAAACAATCAGATACGACTTCTCAAAAATCAGGAGAAGGACGAAATCGACCGTATTCTTGCCGAACTTTCGGCAACCGTCGGCAGCTTCGCGAATTCGATAAAACAGAGCTACGAATGTGCAGTTGAGCTCAATCTCATTTTCGCAAAGGCTCAGCTTGCTTATGCGATGAATGCATCCGTGCCCGAAATGAACGACGAAGGAATCATCGAACTTCGCAGTGCAAGGCATCCGCTTATTGACAAGAAAAAGGTTGTCCCCGTCGACATTCAGCTTGGCAAGGACTTTGACACAATTGTTATAACGGGTCCCAACACGGGCGGTAAAACCGTTTCTATCAAAACCATCGGTCTTTTGTCGCTTATGGCAATGTGCGGACTTATGCTTCCCGTGAATGACAGAAGCAAGATTCCCGTTTTCACAAAAGTTCTTGCAGACATCGGTGACGAGCAGAGCATTGAGCAGTCACTCTCGACTTTCTCGTCACATATGACGAATATAATCAGAATTCTTGAAGAGGCTGACGACAGAAGCCTTGTTCTTATTGACGAACTTGGTGCAGGTACAGACCCCGTTGAGGGTGCGGCACTTGCAATTTCAATCCTTGAACAGCTTCGCAACCAAGGAGCAAAAATCGCATCGACAACTCACTATGCAGAGTTGAAAGCTTACGCACTCCAGACTCACGGTGTTACAAACGGAAGCTGTGAATTTGATGTGCAGTCGCTTCGGCCTACATACAGACTGCTTATCGGTGTGCCCGGACGTTCAAATGCTTTTGCAATTTCGCAAAGACTTGGTCTTTCAGACAGTGTAATTGAACACGCTCAGAAGCTTGTTTCAACGGAAAACACACGTTTTGAGGACGTTGTTGACCGTCTTGAGCAGAGCCGTAAAAAGATGGAGGACGAGCACAACGAGGCTTTGAAAATCCGTGCAGCAGCTGACAGAGAGCTTGAAAAAGCGAAGCAGATGAAGGCTGAAATTCAGACGATGCGCGAAAAGGAAATGGAAAACGCAAAGGCTCAGGCACTTCGCATTACGGAGCAAGCAAAAAGAGAGGCTTATCAGCTTCTTAATGAGCTTGAAGAGCTTCGCAAACAGCAGGCAAAGGAAAAGGACGCCGCCGAAATGGCTCGTCGTGCACGAGCAGCGGTCAAAAAAGGTATCGATGCAATCGACTCCGCCGCTGACCCGATTGTCGGCACTCTTGATTCAGATGAAGATTATACTCTCCCGCGCCCGTTAAAAGTCGGCGACACGGTTATTATCGCAGACATCGGCAACGAGGCAACCGTCGTTACTCTCAAGGACAAAAAAGGTCTTGTTACGGTACAGATGGGTACGATGAAAACGAGAGTTAAAGAAAAAACTCTTCGCCTTGTTGAAAAGAAAAAGAAAGAAACCGGCGGCAAGCGAACCGTTGCAACAGGCAAAATGGAAAGCCGTATGAATATGAGCGCAAAGACAAGCCTTGACCTTCGCGGTATGACTGTTGACGAGGGTCTTCTTGAGCTTGACAGATACATCGATCACGCTTTGCGAATGGGTATCGGTGAATTTACGGTTATTCACGGCAAAGGTACGGGCGTTCTGCGCTCTGCCGTAAGAGAGTATCTTAAGAAATCGACCTTTGTAAAATCTCACCGTCTCGGTACTTTCGGCGAAGGTGAAGACGGCGTAAGCATCGTTACTCTCAGATAATTTTTCTTTAGTTGTTAAAAAATATACTGAGTAATTTTATTGTACAAGAAAACACATCTTGCAACTTTATACGATTAATGGTATAATACATTATAGGTTGTTTTAAAATTAACAAACGGAGGCACAAGATGAAAGATTTAATTATCATCGGTGCAGGTGGTCTTGGCAGAGAAACTATCTGGATGGTTGAAAGAATCAACGCAGTAAAGCCTGAGTGGAATATCCTCGGTTTTATCGACGACAAACCAAGCCTGAAAGGCAAGATAATTGACGGTTATAAAGTTCTCGGAAACTCCGTTGACGTTTCAACCTATCCCGATGCATATTTTGTTTGTGCAGTCGGACTTGCTGCAATCAGAAAATCTGCAGTTGAAAAAATCAAAAAAATCGCACCTATTAAATTTGCAACCCTTATTGACCCTGCCTGTGTATTATCGAACAGGTCAAAAATCGGCGAAGGATGTATCATATGCGCACACACATATATTACCGTTGATACAAAAATCGGTAATCACGTTTATTTCGGTGCTGACGGCACAATCGGCCATGACGCAAGAGTTGACGACTTCGTTACCTGTTACCCCGGAGTTAATGTTGCCGGCTCCACGCATATTGAAACTGCCTGTGAAATCGGATCGGGTTCGCAGGTAATTCAGGGCGTAACTGTTGGCAAAGGAACAATTGTCGGTGCAGGCTCGGTTGTTATCCGCGATTTACCTGCTGACTGTACAGCCGTCGGTGCTCCCGCAAAGCCAATTAAATTCCACGAAAAAAAGGTATAAAAACAAAGTGACTTGTTCAGCCGAGCAAGTCACTTTTAATTTATAAAGTTATCAGAATTTTATCTGTGAAAACCAATAATTTATAATTGAATAAATCATTGTGAACACTTCTTTAAGTCCGAGACCGCGAAGGATTGTTTCTATGTTCACGTCTATTATGCCGTCAAACGGCATCGTAGCTTCTGCATCGGCATAATCGCCTTCGCTTTCAACAAGCTCACCGTTAAGGATTCTAAAGGTCTGTGTTCTGTAGCCGATCGGAGTAATTGTATTCATAGCGTAGTAAACCGTTACGTTCACAATCTGTCCCGAAACCTCAGGAATATCACCTGTAAATGCAATTTCGGTTTTTGCGCCCGGGACAAGCTTTTCGCACGGGTCAACTTCAAACTGAAGGTCAATTCCGTCGCTTTCAACAGCGAGGATTCTTACGTTACTGTTTGCACATACGTTGGTCACAACAAGGCTGTTTGCTTCACCCGTAACGGTACCCTCATCGCATCCGCCGAAAGCGGCGTGAACAGTATGCGAAGCGTTTGTTGAATACTTAAACTGCGGGAAATTCGCATCCGAATAAACATCCGTAATTCTGTCCGTCAGAAGAAGATTCATCATAAGGATTCTTGTGTATTTATCTTTGTAAGTCATACCGTGGAAAAGGCCGTCAACAAACCATGTGTTATCGGGAAGGTATGCCGTTGAAGCGTCAATTTCCATTGACGGAGAAATCTTATCCTTGCCGCCGCAGGGATTAATCTGTACATAACCGTCAGCAAATCGCTTGCCGTAAGGTGCACAGGTTGCACCCGTTGAAGCATTGACCGTAATAATTGCATCGGAATTCTCGTTCATACCCGTAAGAATACGGTTGCCCGTACCTGCGATGATAGAAATATTCATTCCGTTTTCGATGCACTTTTCAAACTTTTCAGGTATTGACGGAAGGATTTCGTAATGGAAACGGTCGCATATTTCGATAAGTCTTGCACTTTCTTCGCTGTCAAGAAGTGCTGCCTTTGCTTCTTCATACTGAGCCAACGGGATGAAATCCCAAAGGCTTCCCCAATATCCGATTGCAGGCAGAATCTTCGGGAAAAGAGAGTTTGCAAGTGTATCGATAAATCCAAGCTGGTTTGCCTTCACAAGCCAGTTGTAGTTTTCCTCTGTCATTGTGCCGTTTTCGATAAAACGAAGCAGACATTCTTCATCAAAATCAAGGCAAGCCATCATCGCATCGTATGCGATACCTGCACCGCCGATTGCAGGAATCGTTAAAACAGCGTTATCAACATCACCCTTGTGGCCGTAAAGTGCAAGATATGTTGCACTCACCTGTCCGCCGTGGCTGACGGCAAAAAGGTTTACCTTATCCTTACCGCTGTGTTCCTTTACAGACTGAATGAAAGCATCAAGCTCAGCTGCACAGCTTTCAGCACCCATTCTGAAATCGCAACTGAAATTGTAAATGTTTTCGTGGCCTATGTAATATGCAATTTCTTCCGAAATTTCAACTTCCTGTCTGTACATTGTATCCGTACGGTTTTCGATAAGATACGCATTGTTTTTATGGAGAGCATCTGTATAATCCTGATGAAGCTCATATGCACTTGTACCGTCGGGATTGCAACGGAGTTTTTCAAAAAGAACAAGCATTTCTTCCGCAAGAACATCAGTTAAATAATCCGCATCGTCAAACGCAAAAGTTCCGAGTCCGAGTCCGATATCGGCTATACGCACAAGCACTCTTTCGAGCACGTGATCGAAGTCAAGCCCCCAGACAGCTTCGCCTGTTTCAAGGCTTTCGCCGTAGTAGAGATTTGTCGAGCTGTAGCCCGGAACGATAATCACGGGATAATCGCTGACCTTGCCTTCAACCTCGCCCATTGCCGATGCAAAGAAGCAAGACGAAACAGCCAGAACAACGCTGAGTACGATACATAAAAGCTTTTTCATAAAATCAATCCTTTCGGGAAGATATTATAATTTTATCACTTGTGTGTCGGTTTGTAAAGCAAAAAACAGGAGGCTGAGCCTCCTGTTTAAAATTTATTATTCTTTATCTGCCGTGAACTTTGCAACAAAGCAATTGAACTGATTGTCTGCCTTTGAACCGTGGAAGAAACCGTCCTTTGATGCTGATGAGCCTGCAACAATAACGGTTCCGTCCGCGAGAGTACAAACAGACTTCGCAAGGTCTTCGTTCTTGCCTTCAAGAACAAGCTTTGCGCTTGTTTCGCCCTTTTCGTTAAGATACATAATGAATCCGTCTGACTTACCGCCGATAACTTCACCGCCGAAATCACCGTTTGCGGAATCTGTCTTACCGACAATTACAAATCCGCCGTCAATTTTTGTGATAGCATTAATGTAGTCTGCGCCTGCACCGCCGACAACTCTTGCCCAATGCACGTCACCGTTTTTATCGTAACGGATAACGTAACCGTCAGACTTACCGTATGTCATAGAGTAAATACCGTCAGCTTTCTTGTTTACGTTGAATGAGCCGGCAACAACGCATCCGCCGTCATCTGTTGCGCAAACTGCTTCGTACTGGCTGTTTCCTGAGCCCTGAAGATATTTCTTCCATTCAAGATTACCGTTCTTATTAAGTTTCATAAGAACAGTGTTCATTGCGCCTGCCTTTGCCGGATAAAGCATTCCTGCAAAATCTCCGTCGCTTGAAACTGTTACGCAAGTTGCGAAAATGTCGCCACTGTTATTTACATCAATTGCGGCAATGTTATTCGACATTGAGCCTGAAAGAATTCGACGCCATTTAAGGTTACAGTTCTTGTCAAACTTGAAGATGAAAGCCTTACGAGCCTGTCCTTCACCCTTGAAGAAGCCTGCATTTGATTCAGCTTTACCGCCGACTACGAAACCGCCGTCAGGAGTTGCTGCAACGCTCTGGATGAATTCACCTGCATATTCATCACTGCCGGGGAATACATATGTCCACATATGGTCGCCGTTTTTCTTAAGACGGACAATAACAGCTGAGTGAGATTTTGATGTTTTCTTCGGGTCTGCATCCGTCGAAAGAGTACAGCCGACAGCAACAACAGATCCGTCCTCAAGCTCTGCAACATCGTAGAACCATACATCAAGGTCACCGCCGAGGTCATATCTCCAAAGAATGTTACCTGCCGTATCGTACTTGACAACAGCACTGTGTCCTGCCCAATCCTTGCTTACGCCTTCAAAATCAGCATCATATGAGTTTGAATAAACCGTTGCAACGTAACCGCCGTCCTCACACTCAGCAACTGCCATTGCATTGTCCATACCCTTACCGCCGAGGAACTTGATATAATCACGCTTCATACCTGTGATTTTTACGTTTGACTCTTCCTTCAACGGCACTGTGACTGTCGTTGTCTGAGCTTCGGGCTTATACGGATTCGGCTTGTTGTTTGATGTGTAGTCAGGTTTTTCTGTTGTTGCAGAAAGCACAAGCTTACCGTCAACATATTTTCCTGAATAATAAATAAGCTGACCGAATGAGTTGACCATATTCTTTGTGTAAAGGATGTTACCCTTTGAATCGAGCTTACCTGTTGTGTAAATCGGGTTACCTGCAGCATCCTTTTCGCCTGTATCATAAATGATATGGCCTTCCTTGTCTGTAATGCCCTTATTGTCTGTAACTGTACCGTCAGGCTTTGTTGCAGCTGTAATTGCCGTAACGTCTTCCTTCTTTACCTCATCACCGTCTTCAATGATTGTGAGCGAATCGGGAGTAGCGTTAACTTCATCCTCGTTTTTCTTTCCGGGAACACTTGCATTACCCGTTGTAAGTGCAATAATTCCCGCAACGATGCCTGCAATTAAAACAAGAGCCGCTACTACGATAATTATTACTTTTTTATTTGCTTTTTTCATTTCGCAACCTCCGAAAATTAATACATAATATATCATAACATATTAAATTGCTTTTTTCAACGTTAAATAATTTGCTGTTAAAATTTTCTTTCAAAAAATCTCCGTCGCCGAAGCAACGGAGATTAAAATCATTTCTGATAAATTTTAACGTAATCAACAATAAGCTCTGTTTTATAGTCCTTGTCGTAACCCTCGAACTTTTCGATATCGGAAACGCACATGGAAATAATAGGATTAAGCTCAGCCTTTGAAACACCGTTGCCAAAAGTGGAGCGTGTTGTTTCAACGCCGTTGATGTAGAAAATATACTCATCCTCTGTCCATTCAAGACCGTAAGTGTTATATTCTTCGTGAATGTTCTTACCCTTGAAGTCACCGAGGATTGCTGACTGGAAGCCTTCCTGCACACCGTCAACACCTGCGCAGTGGATTGTTGAAGTGATGCAATCGCCGCCGAAAATCTGACCCGGTGAACTGAAGCATTCAAAGATATCAAGCTCGGCACCGCCGACACCGCCCTGTGAATACTCTGCCTCATACGGATGATGTGCCTGAAGCCAGAAAGCACTCCAGAAATTTGCGCCGTCACTGCAGATACAGCGGATTTCAAAATAACCGTTTACGTACCATTCATTAGTTGCTACGGAAGCGGCATACCACCCCGGACCGTAAGCACCGTCATCAAGGTATTCTCCCGTAATAACGAGGTTGCCGTCACGCAAAGAAACCTGCGACTTGTTTGAATAGCCGTCGCGCTGTTTACCGTCGCCTCTGTGGTACCATATGTCATAATCAAGAGTATCGCCCTCAAACTCGTCATATAAAACAAGCTCGTAACCCGTAAGGTCAAGCTCCTGCCCTCTCGGACTGACAGGCAAGCCGAAAAGAAGCATGCCTATAAGCTCAATCACAGCCATAAAGCCTGCGAAAAAGCCTTTGATTGAAAATCCTGTAAACATATTGCCGAGATGTGTGAAGATTCCTCTCAGTGCCCATTCTTCGCGGTAAACAAGACCGAGAGCTTCAACGATTTTGTCAAGAAACATAAGCCTTACCTCCTCTTTTGATAATTTTAATTTAGCACATTAACACCATACTGTCAACAAAAAATCCGTCCGCAGACTTCTCTGTGAACGGATTTATAATTATTTTGAAACATAATTTGACGGGTTAACCTTTTCACCGTTTTTGCGGATTTCAAAGTGGACGTGAGGTCCTGTTGAATAACCCGACGTTCCGATGTAAGCGATAACCTGACCCTGCGAAACTCTCTGTCCGTTGGATACTGCGAGCGACTGACAGTGGGCGTAAAGCGAAACAAATCCGCCGCCGTGGTCAACCATAACATAGTTGCCGTAGCCTGAATTACTGCGTACCGTACGGATAACTGTTCCCGGCTTGACCGCAACAAGCTTTTTACCCATCGCACCCGGCATTGAAATATCAATTCCCGCGTGGAATTTATATACACCCGAAATCGGGTCGTGTCTGTAGCCGAACGGCGAAGTAATGTATGAATTTGAATACGGAACAGGCCATATCCAACCCTTTGAGTTGGGATCCATCGGTCTGGTACTTGTCTGTGACTGAAGGAACTTATCGATATCAGCCTCGACCTTATCCATTTCCTTGTTGTAATTATCAATGCTTACTTCAAGCTGTTTTGTCTGATAGTTAATCGCCTGAAGCTTTTTGTTAACCTCGGCAGACTTTGCCATAATTTCTGACTGAGTTGCCATAAGCTCGTTTTCCGCCGCCTGAAGCTCTGCCTTCTTGACTTCAAGTGTTGCCTTTTCAGCCTCAATCTCTGCCTTTGATTCTTCAAGCTTCAGCTTCATTTCTTCAATCGCCTTGATTTCTTCGTTCAGCTGATTGACAATCTTCTGATCATTCGCTGTAACACGCCTGAACAACTCAAGTCTGTTAAAGAAATTTGAAAGTGACGACGATGCTGTGAAAAGCTCAAGAACCGAGGTTTCGCCTGCGATGTAATTCGCTCTTAAACGTTCACAATAAAGCTGTACGAGATTATCGATTTCAACATCTTTCTGTGCAATTTCGATATCAAGCTGTCTGATTTCATCATCAAGCTTCTGAATCTTCGCTTCAATAGCGCGGATTTCATCGTTGATAACCTTCTGCTGTGCGTTGATATTATCAAGCTGACCGTTAAGCTGACCAATCTGCTTGTTAAGCTCGTCGATAATCTTTTCCTGTTCAGCCTTTGCTGTTTCAAGCTCTTTGATTTTCTTTTCGCTTTCTTTAACCTTTTCCTTAAGCTCTGCCTGCTCAGCCTTCAGAGTGTTAAGGTTTTTAGCGTGTGTTGACGGGGCAAAGCCACCCAAACCGACAACTACAAGTGCGAAACAAAGAAGAACCGAAAAAATTCTTTTTAAAAAATCAGTCTTCGTCATCGTATACAACACCTCCACGTTCTTTAAGATATCGCTGAATTGATACAAAACTTCCTAATCCGCCCGAAAGCACACCGGTTACAAAGAAGGCTGCAAGAATATACAACGCGTAAAGCTTGAAATCCACAGCTGTGAAGTCCCTGCTCATAAGGCCTAAAAGCTCATAAATCAGCGATTCAAGTAACTTGTAAATTCCCCAGACTGCTCCGAGCGAAACGAATGCCGAAATCGCACCGAGAAGCATACCCTCAACAATGAAAGGCCAACGGATGAACCAGTTCGTCGCACCGACGGATTTCATAATATTGATTTCAAGACGTCTGTTGAACATCGTGATACGGATTGTATTTGAAATTATGAAAAGTGAAATAAGAAGCAAAACTGCGATTATGCCGACGCTTACATAAGAAACCGTTGAACGGATCTGGATAAGAATATTCGCAATATCCTTACTTCCGCGTACAACATCGACGTTATCGATTTTTTCAAGCTTTGCTATTGTTTCGTCGAAAAGCTTCTCGTCTTCCATTGAAACTTCATACATATCGGGCATCGGGTTTTCAATTCCTGCGAAAAGCTCCGAATCCGCATCGAATTCATTCTTCTCGAGGGCTTCCCTGAACGCCACTTCCTTGCTGACGAATTCACAGCGGGTAACATTCTGTGTTAAAAGGATGTCCTCCTTCACCTGCTGAACGTCCTCAAGAGATGTATCCATTTCAAGGTAAACGGAAACGATATTTTCTTCTTCAACAATGTTGAGGATTTTTTCAACATTGACAAGCACCATAAACGCAGTTCCCATCATAACAAGACACGCCATAAGAACAGCGATTGATGCAACTGACATCATTCGGTTTACCCAGAGGTTTCTGAATCCCTCTTTTGTAAGGTAACCTAAGCTTCCTCTCTTCTTTTTCATTCTGCGTCACCGCCTTCCGTTTTTCCGGCAGCAGCAGAATTTTCTGAAGAGTCATCCTCAACGTAAATTCTGTAAGTATCTGTGTCCGAGATAATTGCATTGAGAAAATCGGTGTCGGGATTTTCATCCGTCGGTTTCTCTTCGGGCTCTTCTTTCGGAGCAGATACAAACTTCTGCGTAATTTTATTCTCTGCTTTTTCTGCTTTTGTTTCTTTAACTTCGATATTAAGGTGAGACGACTGATGAACGGGAATTCCTTCCTCTTCAATAGCGCCGTCCGCAACAACAGCACCGCCGTCAAGCACGATAACACGGTTATCGAACATTCTGACAAGGTCATGTGCGTGGGTAACCATTATGACAGTCGTGCCTGTTTCGTTAAGTCTTTTAAGAAGCTCAACGATTTCAAGCGACATCTGCGGGTCAACGTTACCCGTCGGCTCGTCCGCGATGATGATATCAGCATTGTTTACAAGTGCTCTTGCAAGAGCAACTCTCTGCTGTTCACCGCCTGAAAGCTCGTTGGGATAGTTGCGTGCCTTCTGCGAAAGTCCTACGATATTGATAACGTAAGGCACCCTTTTGCGGATATCCTTTTCCCTTGCACCGACAACTCGCATCGCAAACGCAACGTTATCGTAAACTGTCATGTTGGGAATAAGGCGGAAATCCTGAAAAACAATTCCGAGGTTTCTTCTGAAATACGGAATCTTGCGTTTTTTCATTTCGCCAAGATTATAGTTCTTGATAGTGATTGTGCCCGTTGACGGTACTTCTTCGCGCATCATAAGCTTCAGGAATGTACTTTTACCTGCGCCTGATGCGCCGACTACGAAAACGAACTCGCCTTTGTCAATGTGAATATTGACGTTATTGAGCGCCTTCGTGCCGTTATCGTACACCTTTGACACGTTTTTAAAGTCAATCATACTATTCCTCTGCTTTAAAATTAATATTTGATCGGATTGGCATCGAGATATTTCTTAACCATAAGAGCTACTTTGAACACGATAGCATCGTCAAACTCGCGAAGGTCAAGACCCGTGAGCTTCTTGATTTTCTCAAGACGGTAAACGAGAGTGTTACGGTGAACAAAGAGTTTTCTTGAAGTTTCACTTACGTTAAGGTTATTTTCAAAGAACTTCTGGATTGTGAAAAGTGTTTCCTGGTCAAGGCTTTCGATCGAGCCGCGCTTGAATACCTCGTGAAGGAACATTTCGCAAAGAGTTGTCGGAAGCTGATAGATAAGACGTGCAATGCCGAGGCTGTCGTATCTTACAATTGACTTTTCAGTATCAAACACCTTGCCGACTTCAAGAGAAACCTGAGCTTCCTTGAATGAACGTGCAAGCTCCTTGATGCCAACAACTGCTGTACCGATACCAACCTGTGCATGAACGTAAAGCTCCGTTGAAAGCGAGTCAACAATTGAACGTGAAAGCTTTTCAAGGTCTTTTGATTCAACGTTGCTCTTGACTTCCTTAATAAGAGCGATATCTGTTTCACTTACGTTAACAATGAAGTCCTTGGACTTGTCCGGGAAAAGATTCTGGATAACATCGTATGCGGAAGCATCTGACTGCTCAGGGATTCTTATAAGAAGAACTACTCTTGAAGCGTCGTTATTGAAACGAAGCTCGCGAGCCTTGAGATAGATATCTCCCGGAAGGATGTTGTCAAGAATAACGTTCTTGATAAAGTTGTTTCTGTCGTATTTTTCATCAAAATACTGCTTAAGGTTGCTGAGCGCAACTGCGCTGATATTAACATACTTCTCAGCAAGCTCATCGTCACCGTCAACAAAAACTGCGTATTCAGGATGAACCTGGTTGCCGAAAGTCTTGTATGTACAACCGTTCACAACGCAGATTTCAGAATCCATAAAGGTTGTAGCCGCCGCAATTGAGTTAACCTCGCCGATTCTTCCAAGCTCACTGCAGGAAATGATTGTACCCGACTCATCGATAATACCGATTGTTCTGTCAATGGCGCTCTTCATCTGATGTATAACGCCCTGGAAAAGTCTGTTTGACATAATAAAACTCCTCACTTATGAATAATTAACATCAATTAAACCCGTTGTTTGTGCAAAAAGACAACAACAACAAACATTTATACAAAATGCCAATCTAAACATATACATTTTACACAATCAACAAGCTTTTTGCAAGTGTTTTGTGCAGTTTTTTGAAAAATTTTTTCAAAAATCGGTTTTTTACCCGATGATTTTATCAAAAAGTTACAAATATTACCTCGTTTTTCAGTAGGTTTTGTTTTGTGTAAAATCACCATGTATTGTGAAAAAACGGTGGAAAACTCGTTTTTTGCACAATATTTTGAGTTTGTATGTACAAATATCACAAACCGCGACAAAAAAAATAATGATGCGGACGTTTTTTCTTTTTCCGCATCATTATCAAGCTGTTTTTACTGTAAATCTTTCTTTTTAAGCGGCGCTTTGTTACCCTCGTCATCAACAACACGGATACTTTCAAGGGATGCCACGAGGTTTCTTTTGAACGCCGCAACATACTCCGCGCGAAGCTGTGCTCTCTCCTCTGCCTCTTCGGGTGTCAATTCCTGCTCTCTTGCCTTGCGTGCAAGCTCGTTGATTCTGTCAATTTTCTTCTGATCCATAATTACCTCCGTAAGGACACACCTTCATACAGATTCCGCAGACTGCTCCCCTGCCGATGTGTTTAAATTTTTTCTTCATATATTCACTGCACTTTTCGGGGTTAAAAACATCCTCGCGTTTCATTCCCTCTTGCCATAACGTGCCGCTGATTGCACCCGACGGGCATTTTTCAACGCAGAGATTACACTCAACACAAGGTGAAACGTACGGCTTTTCCTCATATTCAAACGGGCAGTCCGTAAAAAGTGTGCCGAGCCTTACTCTTGCTCCGAATTTATTATGAAGAAAGAGGCTGTTTTTGCCTATTCCGCCAAGACCTGCGAGTGAAGCAACTTTTTTGTGGGAATACCTGCCGTTATAATTCCAGCCGTCCTTGTTTATGCTCTGCGATGCACCGACGGGAATATATTTATATCCGTTTTGTTCAAGCAGGAAACCTGCCTGAAGAATCACACGGTCAATGAACGCATTCACCGTGCGGTAGTGGTGAAAATAAGTGTGTGTCGGTTCATCCGCGATTTCATCGATAATTGCATCTGAAAGCTTCACGACTATACTCACGGCATAGCTTTTCTCACCGAAAGGACCGTCGCTTACACAAGTGAAGCCGACATCTGCAACACCGTTATCTTTGAAAAGCTTTACAAGCTCGTCCTGAATTTTCATACGTTTTATCACTCCTGCCCGTAAACAGCTGTTATCAATGCCGCATAATCTCCGATTTCATCACCGAGGAGTGCAGGCTTAACGGAGCAACATTCCGCTGTGTACGAAAGAGCTTCCTTACGGATTTCCTCTTCCATTGACGGGCGGAGCAAATCCTCGCTTCGTGCAAAGATGCTTCCGATTACGATACATTCGGGATTGAGGATATCCATAAGTATTGCCAACATTCTGCCGAGGTATTTTCCGCTTGTTCTGTAAATCTCTGCAGATTTTTCGTCACCGTTCTTTGCAGCTTCGGCAAGCTCTTTTGCTGTCTTATCAAGACCGCAGAGCTTTGCAAGATTCTTGATTCCGCCGCCGCTGCAGTAGCCTTCTGCAGAGCCTTTTTTGCCGTAACCCTCAGGTCCGTCCTCCGTTAATCGAACGTGACCGACCTCGCCTGCCATATCCGACTTACCGACATAAAGTCTGCCGTCAAGGATAAGTCCTGCACCGAATCCCGTACCGAAAGTAAGAAAAATCATATTTTCAGTACCTTTGCCTGCGCCGAGCTTCCATTCCGCCAATGCGCAGGCGTTTGCATCATTCTGCAAAAAGACGGGTACATTAAAACGAGTGGAAAGAATTTCGACAATCGGAACGTCAATCCACTTCGGAAGATTCGGCGGACAAAGCACAACACCCGACCTGCTGTCAAGCGGACCTCCGCAGGAAATTCCGATTGCTTTAAAATCTTTTTCTTTTGAAATTATTTCGGAAATTTTTTCAATCACGGAACAGGGCTCTTCATTAACATCAGTTGAAAAAGCTGTACGTGAGATTATGCTGAATTTTCCGTCTTCATATTCACCGACAATAACGGCACACTTCGTACCGCCGACATCAATGCCGATATATCTTTCCATAATATCACCGTCGTGATTATATCACAACAATCCTTAAAAGTAAACCTGCGTAAAAAACAAAGCGGAGCAAAGCTCCGCTGTAAGTTTACGCTTTATTCTGTGTTGCCACAATGTTACTGCCGAAGACATCTTCGATAATAACATCGCCGATTGAAACAGGAAGAGTTGCAACCGCATTGTTGATAGCTTCCATACATTCAATCATTTTTTCCTTCGGAATCGGCTTGTCCGTCTTAACTGAAACAAGGCTGCCGTCGTTGCACTTTACCGTTGAGGTAATCGTTCTCTGCGGATTTGTGCATTCACTTTCGGCATACTTTTTTCCTCTGGGACAGGTGTGACCCTGAACATCGAGGACTTTTTTATCTTCAACCTGAACGGTAAGATCGCAGCCAAGCGGACATATAATACAAGTAAGCTTTCTTTCCATATTACATCTCCTCCAATGCAAAATGTAATTCTTTTGCGTTTTCAAAAATTTCCTTCTTCAAGGTAACAGATTCCATTTCGCCCGGTGCAACCTTTACTCTCTTTTTGGAGAAAATAACATCGTTACCGTCGCTGACTTTAACCGTTACGTTCTTGTAGATATTTGAAACTCTGAAATATACTGCTACGTCCTTTGCCTTAGTGATTCTCTGCGGAACGGTATAGCGGATTTTTCCGTCTGTTGTAATCGGGATAAGAACACTTTCGCCCTGATTGCCGTTGATATATTCTGCAGCTGCCTTACCTGCGATTTCTGCTTCGTCCGAAACGTAGTCAACAAGGTCGTGAACGTGAAGAACGTTACCGCAGGAGAATACGCCCTCAACAGATGTCTGTCTGTCCTGGTCAACAACTGCGCCACTTGTAATGTTTGAAAGGTCGACCTTTGCAGATTTTGAAAGCTCATTTTCGGGAATAAGACCGACTGAGAAAAGAATCGTATCACAAGCGATATATTCTTCGCTTTCCTTTATCGGCTTTCTGTTCTCGTCTACCTGTGCAATCGTTACGCCCTCAACTCTGTCCTTACCGTGGATTTTAACAATCGTATGACTGAGCTTGAGAGGAATACCGAAATCGTTAAGGCACTGTTCAATATTTCTTGCAAGACCGCCTGAGTAGGGCATCAATTCGCAAACAGCGTGAACCTTTGCGCCTTCAAGTGTCATTCTTCTTGCCATAATGAGACCGATGTCACCGCTGCCGAGAATAACAACGTTTTTACCGGGAAGGTAACCCTTCATATTAACGAATTTCTGAGCTGTACCTGCGCTGTAGATACCTGCAGGACGGCTG
This sequence comes from Acutalibacteraceae bacterium, assembly GCA_045537435.1. Taxonomy (GTDB): domain Bacteria; phylum Bacillota; class Clostridia; order Oscillospirales; family Acutalibacteraceae; genus CAG-488. The sequence continues at coordinate 15,595 of JAZSPL010000057.1, read as the reverse complement.
CCTGCGATGTTAAGAGCACCCTTTGAACGTTCACGGCAACCCATCGCAAGGATAATTGCCTTTGCTTCAATCTGAAAAAGACCGTCCTGTGTATTTGTTGCTGTTATAACCTTGTCCTCGGAAACATCAAGCACCATTGTGTTGAGCTTGCATTCAATGCCGAGTTCCTTAACCTTTGCTTCATATTTCCAGGCATATTCGGGGCCTGTAAGCTCTTCGCCGAACTTATGAAGACCGAAACCGTTGTGGATACACTGCTGTAAAATACCGCCAAGGTTTTCGTCACGTTCAAGGATAAGGATATCCCTGATTCCGCTTTCGTATGCCGCAATCGCTGCGCTCATACCTGCAGGGCCGCCACCTATAATTACCAAGTCTCTCATTATGCCTGCCCTCCTTTAGTCTTCCCTATGTTGATTATTGAATCGCCGCCAAATTTTGTTATGCTTTCATAGGGAACATCAAGCTCTTTTGCAAGAAGCTCCGTTATATACGGACCGCAGAAACCGCCCTGACAGCGTCCCATCTGTGCACGTGTTCTGCGCTTGACACCGTCGAGGTCACGGGGCTTCGGGTTGCGACGGATTGCATCAACAATCTCACCTTCCGTAACACCCTCACATCTGCAGACGATTTTTCCGTAAGCAGGATTTTCTTTTATAACAGCATTCTTTTCTTCCTGAGAAGCCTCAGCGAATGCGTGATATGACTTTCTTATCGGATTAAACTCCGGATTGATTTCCATTTCCAAGCCTTCGTCCTTAAGCATATCTGCGATATACTCTGCGATTGCAGGTGCAGATGTAAGACCCGGAGATTCAATACCTGCAGTATTGATAAAGCCCTTCTTCGGTGAGTTGATAATGAAATCACCTGTGCTGCCTACGGAACGAAGACCACAGAAGGATGTGATTGTTTTATTAAGTGCAACACCGCTTACGGTTTCGTGTGTGTTGCCGAGGATGTTTGCAAAGCCTTCGGCTGTTGTATCTTTATCTTCCTTATCCTCCATATCAAAAGCTGTCGGACCGAGGAGAAGATTTCCGTGAACCGTCGGGGTTACAAGGATACCCTTACCCATCTTTGAAGGAGTTCTGAAGATTGTGCAGGAAACCGTGTCACCGCACTCCTTATCAAGAAGGATATATTCGCCTCTTCTCGGGTGAACGCTGAAAGAGTCGTCACCGACCATCTTTGCGATTTCGTCTGAATACACGCCTGCACAGTTGATAACATAGCGAGCCTCAACAGCATCGTTTTCAGACGATACCTTATATCCGTTTTCAATTTCATCAATACCGATAACCTTAAAATTGCACTTTAATTCTGCACCGTTGTCCATAGCGTTTCCGATAGCGGAAATTGCAAGAGTATACGGGCAGACAATGCCTGCCGTAGGTGCATACAAAGCGCAGATAACATTTTCTGAAAGATTAGGTTCAAGCTTTTTAAGCTCATCCTTTTCAAGAATCTGCAATCTTTCAACGCCGTTTTTAACACCTCTTTCAAGAAGCTCGTTAAGAACAGCTCTGTCCTCGTCATTGAAACCGACAACCAAAGAACCGTTGTTTTTGTAGCTGACACCAAGCTCCTTACAGACAGATTCCATCATCTTACATCCGCGGACATTAAGAAGAGCCTTCAGGCTGCCTTCCTTAGCATCAAATCCGCCGTGAACGATTGCCGAATTCGCCTTGGTTGCACCCATCGCCACGTCGTTCTGTGCTTCAAGAATACAAACATTCAACTTGTACTTCATCAGTGTACGAGCCACAAGACCGCCGACAACGCCTGCACCTATAACAGCGACATCATACATACTTCTCATCTCCCAATTTGATAAAATAACAATTCATATTTTTCAACCTTTTCATTATATCACAGTCAAATCAAAAAGTAAATTCATAAAAGTATAATTTTCTTTAAATCACAAACAATAGTATAAAAGTTGTAAATTAAGGAGAAATGAATATATGAAAGCAACAGGCATTGTACGCCGAATTGACGACCTCGGCCGTGTGGTTATCCCGAAGGAAATCCGCCGCACGATGCATATCCGCGAAGGTGCACCGCTTGAAATTTTTACAGACACTCAGGGCGGTGTTATATTCAAAAAATACTCGCCCGTCGGTGAGCTTTCCGACGTGACAGAGCATTATGCGGACGTGCTTTACAGAAGCGTCAATACACCAATCCTCATCTGCGACCGCGACCACGTTATTTCCTGCGCAGGTGTTTCGAAAAAGGATTTCCTTGAAAAACACATCAGCGAAGAGCTGGAAAACATTATGGAAGACAGAAAAATCTTTACGGGTGATGCAGACAATATGCTTTATCCCGTTGAAAGCGTCAGCTACGCCGCATCAATTGCCGCGCCGATTATCAGCAACGGCGATGTGCTCGGTGCTGTCGTCTTCCTTTTCAGCGACGGTACAAAAACTTCGCCCACAGAAATCAAGCTCGCTCAGGTTGCCGCTTCGTTTTTAGGAAGACAAATGGAAGAATAAGAAAGGCAGGTTTTCGCTTTGAAAACCTGCTTATTTTTATTTTTCAGTCACAATTGAAACAATCTTCATATTTTCAGATGCCGTGACGATAACACCGCAGTTCATTGTGCTTTCTGCAGAAATCGATTCGCCTTTAATCACAATCGTGTCATTCTGCATTTCACTTTCACAGTCCCAGCTCTTTATTATCTTTACTTTTTCGCTGAGCTTGATTTTTGTTTCCCAGTTTCTGAGTCTTGAGTCGTCAATGTTTTTCATAACTACTTTCAGCTGGTAAGAGTATGTGCCGTCACCGTTTGACCAGCTGTTCTCAATCTGAACACTCGATTCCACTTTTTCATTTTCGAAAATAATTGCGTTTTCCTTGCGACCTTCCGTCTTATCTTCCTCGCCTTTGTACGGAAGCTTTGCAATCTCTCCTGTTGCATACTTCTGAATAAGCTCCATATCAAGCTTATCAAGCTTGCCGTCAAGGTTCACGTCGGCATTTTTCTTCTGCGAATCAAAAAGCTCACCTGTTCCGTTAAGGTGCTTCTGGATAAGAAGATTGTCACCCGAATTGATATACCCGTTTCCGTCAACGTCGCCTATCGCACAGTCCTTATATGAATCATCCGTAACTTTTGTTGAGAAATGCACTACAATTGCAATCACCGCAAGCAAAACCGCAACACCGACAAGAAAAATTATTATTAACTTTTTATCTGTTATCTTCTTTTTGTTTGAAACTTCTTTTTTCATAATATTCCTCTGCACTTAATTTGATAACAATATTATACCAAAATCCGACACTTTTTTCAACATGCAATTTATATCGAAAAAGGTAACATATTCAAAAGCATACACACAAGCGGTGCAAGGAAAATTGCAGGCATAAAATTCGCAACCTTAAACTTCGAAATACCAACAAGGTTAAGACCGAGAGCGATGATTATAACCGAGCCGACACAGGTCATTTCGTCGATTGCTTGAGCAGTGAGAATACCGTTGAGCTGCTGAGCAAGCAAAACGATACCGCCCTGAATAACCAGTACGGAAAGCCCCGAAAAAGCAACGCCGATTCCGCAGCTTGTCGCAATAACCGTACCCGAAACAAGGTCGAGAATCGCCTTTGTGTAAAGCATCTGATTATCGCCGCGGAGACCTGCATTGAGAGAACCGACAACGGTCATTGAGCCGACACAGAAAAGAAGTGTTGCGGTTACAAAACCTTCTGCAATCGAAATCTTTTTTTCGCCTTTGTTGAATTTCTTTTCAACAAAAAGACCGAGCCTGTTGATTTTATCGTCAATATCAATAAGCGAGCCGATAAGCGTACCGACAAGCATTGAGATTATTAGAACGAGCGTGTTTTCGCCCTTGAGTGCTCCATCGATACCGATATAAAGCACGCAAAGTCCGACGGCGATCATTACCGCTTTTGTGATTTTTTCGGGAATTCCTTTTTTGAAAAGTGCACCAAAAATTCCGCCGAGTACAGCTGTTGCAACATTAACCAAAACACCGAGCATTGCGTTTATCCATCCTTTAAATCCAAAATACAGACGTCATTTTAACACCACAAACCGACCGTGTCAAATTTAATGCAAAAATATTTGAATTATTTACAATTGTATGTTAGAATATAAAATGTAAAAATTTGCATTCGGAGGAACACCACTATGTTTAAATTCGAACCGTATATCAAATACAAAGTCAACGGCACAACCTACGAAAACAGTAAGGCTGAATGTAACCATTATGTGCTCGACCTTGAAGCAGGTGAAAACGCTGTTAAATGCGTGCTCAAGCCGAAAGCTCCGATGGAGATGCTTGAATTCAGACTCAACACAACAAAGACACTTGAGAAGAATGAAGTTTTCTTTGCAAACGGCTTCCAGTCATGGACAAAGTGCTATGAGTGCCATGCTGACGACAAAATCACAGGTCTCGGCAAAATCACTCATCTTAACAACTTCACAAAATTCTTTGCAGGCGTTCAGGGTGACTATCACTTTGCTGAGTACGACAAGGTTGGCTCCTTCCACTCCTATACATACACATATTTCAGAAACGGCGAAGACCTTGTTCTTTTCGGCTCACGCAGCGAAAGAGAGGGCTATACTCTCTTTGAGCTTGAATGTTCAGAAAACCGTTTCAGCATTGCGAAAGACATCGTAGGCTGTACTCTTGAAAACGAAACAACGCTTGTTGACGTTGTCTGCTTCAGCGGAAAATACGATGATGTTTTCGATAAGTACTTCGGCTCAATGGAACTCAGAAAGCCGAAGATTGATTACCTTTCAGGTTACACATCATGGTACAACTACTATCAGAAAATTAACGAAGATATCATCCTCCGCGACCTTGACGGACTTGACAGAGCAAAGGACAGCGTTTCAATCTTCCAGATTGATGACGGTTATGAAACATTTGTCGGCGACTGGCTTGACCCGAACCCTGCAAAATTCCCCAACGGTATGAAGTACGTTGCAGACAAGATTCACGACAAGGGCTACCTTGCAGGTATCTGGATTGCTCCGTTCAGCGCACAGAGAGTTTCAAGAGTTGCAAAAGAGCATCCCGATTGGCTCATCAAGGACGAAAAAGGTAAACCTCTTCTTGGCTGTCAGGGTTGGGGCGGCGCATACACACTCGACTTCTACCATCCCGAAGCAAGAGAATATATCAAGAACTTCTTTAACGTAATTGTTAACGAATGGGGCTTCGATATGGTTAAGCTTGACTTCCTTTATTCCGAAGCAATGCTCCCGAGACACGGCAAGACACGCGGTACAATTATGTGCGAAGCTATGGACTTCCTTCGTGAATGCGTTGGCGAGGATAAGCTCATCCTCGGTTGCGGTGTGCCTCTCGGACCGTCATTCGGTGTTGTTGATGCTTGCCGTATCGGCTGTGACGTTTCACCTCACTTCGAGTTCAACTTCATCGATAAGCTTCTTCTTAACATGGAAATTGTTAACACAAGACACGCTATCAACAATACATTCCTCCGCCGTCACCTTGACCAGAGAGTTTTCTGCAACGACCCCGACGTTTTCTTCCTTCGCGACAATAACCTTAAGTTCACAAAGGATCAGAAGCTCCTTCTTGCAAAGGTGAACAACCTCTTTGGCAGCGTTCTCTTTGTTTCTGATAACGCAGGCGATTATGACGACGAAACAACAGAATATCTGAAGCTCTTCTTCAAGAGAAGCGAAGCTGAAATCCTTTCTGCTGAGTACGTTACAAAGGAAGATGTTAAAATCTGCTACATCGAAGACGGCAAGAAGAAGACTCTTCGCTTCAACATCAGAACAGGTAAGAGCAACCTCAAAAATCTCTTATAAGGTGATATGATGAAAAAAAGAAATATTATCATCGCCGTTGTTGCTGTGATAGTAGCACTCGGAATCGGTTTAGTCGTCTATCTCAACCACGAGTTGATTTTTGCGAAAAATCCCGACATCGAACCCACCAACATAACTCTCACGATTTCTGCTGACGGAAAAGCTGAAACCTACGAAATTGAAACAACGGCAAACTCGCTCGGCGATATGCTTGTTGCGGAAGGTTATGTTAAAAACGAGCAGAGCGATTACGGACTTTATATCAAAACTGTTTACGGTCCGTTTGAAAACGGTCGTACTGCTGATGACAGCAAAGAAGAATGGTGGAGCCTGACAAAAGACGGCGAAATGCTTATGACAGGCGCCGACCGTGTTGTAATGGCCGACGGAGAAAAATACGAGCTTACTCTTATGGCAGGCTACGACAATTTTTAAAAATTTTCAAAAAACCTCTTGACACAAAAAAACTGTGGTGTTATAATGTGTCAAAACTTTAGGAGATTAAAGCAATGAAGCGAAACATTTTTGCAGCTGAATACTTTTACTTTTACTTTATTAACAAAAGTTAATAGGGTTTAGTTGGTTTTGCTGTAAATTGTTTTTTGAAAATGCTCTCAGAGTTCCGCAGTGAAATTAAACTGCGGAACTTTTTATTTTTTCAGGAGGTTTTATTATGGTAGTAGTTATTAAAAACGGAATTGATAAAGATCAGCAGGAGCATCTTGTTGACTGGCTCAAATCAATGAACATTGATGTTCACGAAACTGTCGGTGAATTTGAAACCATTCTCGGCCTTATCGGCGATACAAGTCACGTTGACATTGACCTTATCAACAGTCTTGATATTGTTGAAAAGGTTACACGAATCAGTGAGCCTTTCAAAAATGCAAACAGAAAATTCCACCCCGACGATACGGTTATCGACATCGGCGGTTATAAAATCGGCGGCGGAAACTTCCAATATATCGCAGGTCCGTGCTCTGTTGAATCGCCCGAACAGATTTGTTCCATAGCAAGAGAAACAAAAGAAGCCGGTGCATCACTTCTTCGCGGAGGCGCTTTCAAACCGAGAACCTCACCCTACGCTTTCCAGGGAATGCGCGCTGAAGGACTTAACCTTCTTGAAAAAGCAAAGAAGGAAACAGGAATGCCTATCGTAACAGAGATTATGGACATTTCTCACCTTGACCTTTTCGAAAACGTTGACGTCATTCAGGTCGGTGCAAGAAATATGCAGAACTTCGAGCTTCTTAAAGAACTCGGACACACAGACAAGCCGATTCTTCTTAAAAGAGGATTAGCAAGCACAATGGAAGAATTGCTTATGAGTGCCGAATACATTATGGCAGGCGGTAACGAGAAGGTTATCCTTTGCGAAAGAGGTATCCGCACTTTTGAAAAATACACAAGAAACACAATGGACGTTTCGGCAATCGCTCTTCTTAAGGAGAAATCACATCTTCCCGTTATTGCTGACCCGAGCCATGCGGCAGGACTTTCAAGACTTGTACGTCCCCTCGCCCTTTCAGCTGTTGCTGCAGGTGCAGACGGACTTATGATTGAAGTTCACAATGACCCTGCTCACGCACTCTGCGACGGACCTCAAGCACTTACTCCTGCTCAGTTTGCTCAGGTCGTTAAAGAAGCTGAAGTTATACGCAAAGTTCTGCATCAGAACGCTGAATAAAAATTAAAGAAAGGAACGATAGCAATGAAAATCGGAATAACAGGACTCGGCCTTATCGGCGGTTCAATGGCAAAGGCAATTAAAGAAACAAAGGAACACACCGTCTACGGTTACGACATCGCTGAAAGCACAGTTCTTGCCGCTGAGCTTACAGGCGCAATCGACGGCATCCTCAGCGAAGAAAATCTTTCTGAATGCGATATTGTTATCGTTTCTCTTTACCCCGAAGCTACGATAGATTACATAACCAAAAATGCAGATAATTTCAAAAAGGACTGCATTGTTTTTGATTGCAGCGGCGTTAAAAGAAGTGTTTGCGATAAAATAAACCCCGTTGCAAAGAAACACGGCTTCACTTTCATCGGCGGTCACCCGATGGCAGGTACTCAATTCTGGGGCTTCGGCTCTTCACGTGCAAGTCTTTTCAAGGGTGCTTCAATGATTCTTACTCCGCACGGAGTTTCAGACATCGCTGTGCTTGACAAGGCAAAACATTTCTTTTTATCTTTAGGATTTTCGGAAATAACCTTTTCTTCTCCCGAAGAACATGATAAAATTATTGCATACACTTCACAGCTTGCACACGTTGTTTCAAGTGCATATGTAAAAAGTCCGTCAGCCGACGTAAGAAAAGGCTTTTCCGCAGGCAGTTACAAGGATATGACACGAGTTGCGAAACTCAACGAAGAAATGTGGACAGAGCTTTTCCTTGAAAACAAAGATAATCTCACGGTTGAGATTGATACTCTCATCAAAAATCTTCAGCAATACAAAGCCGCACTTGAAAAAGGTGACAGCGAAAAACTTTCTTCTTTGCTCGTAGAAGGTAAAGCGAAAAAGAAACAGGTAGGTTAATTATGGAAACTGTTAAAGTAAATGCCTCAAAAAAATATGACATTATAATAGGGCAGAAAACCGTTGCTCTTCTTGGTGAAAAAATCAAGGCTCTTTTCGGTAACGTAAAGGTCTGCATCGTTACGGACGATACGGTTGCCGGGCTTCACGCTGACAAAGCAAAGGGATATCTTTCCGAAGAAAAAATTGCAACCGAGATGTTTGTTTTCCCTCACGGTGAAAAGTCAAAATCGCCCGAGGTGCTTTTCGAACTCCTTGAATTTCTTGCGACAAAGCATTTCTCAAGGAACGATGTTATCGTCGCTCTCGGCGGCGGTGTTGTCGGTGACCTTGCAGGGCTTGCGGCGACAATGTATATGAGAGGTATGCATCTTATTCAGATTCCGACTACCCTTCTTGCTATGGTTGATTCTTCCGTCGGCGGAAAGACAGCAGTAAACCTTAAAGCAGGGAAAAACCTTGCAGGAGTTTTCAATCAGCCTGAGCTTGTGCTCTGCGACTTGCAGATGCTTCTCACTCTTCCGTCCGAAACATTCGCAGACGGTATGGCGGAAATTATAAAATACGGTGTTATTGCGGACAAAACTCTCTTTGAAACCGTCAAAAACGGAGATATCGCAAGAAACCTTGAAAAAATAATTGCCCGTTGTGTTTCAATCAAAAGTGAAATTGTCAACGAAGACGAGTTTGACACAGGCAAACGTCAGCTTCTTAATTTCGGTCACACTCTCGCTCACTCAATTGAAAAGATGTGCAATTTCGAAATCTCGCACGGAAGCGCTGTTGCGATGGGAATGCTTCTCATTTCCGAAATCGCGTGGAAAAACGGGCTTTCAAAGGAAAGATGTCAGGACGAAATCATCGACGCTTTGCTTGAAAACAATCTTCCGGTTTCCTGCCCTTTCAAAAACAGCTCGCTTTACTTTGCTGCGGAAAATGACAAGAAAAGTTCTTCGGGCAGAATCTCAATAATCATCCCCGAAGAAATAGGAAAATGTAAAATTTTAAACATAGCTCTCGCTGAATTTAAGGAGCTTCTGAGTGATGAACATTAAAATTAATCCAAAAACTCTTCACGGAAAAATCGAAGCTCCCGCTTCAAAATCCGTCGCACACAGAATGTTAATCTGTGCGGCGCTTGCAAAAGGAAAGAGTACAATTAAACTGAACAAAACCTCCGACGATATCGAAGCAACTGCAGGTTGCCTTAAAGCTCTCGGAGTTACAATAGAAAAAAACGGCAACGAATGGACGGTTACTCCCCCAACCGTGTTTCCCGAAAAGGCTGAGCTTGACTGCGGAGAAAGCGGTTCAACACTTCGTTTTATGTTACCCGTTGTTTCGGCTCTCGGAACTGAGGCAACATTTACTGCTCACGGCAGACTCCCCGACCGACCGATTGCACCGCTTCTTGACGAAATGAAAAAGCACGGTATCGTTTGCAACGATACATTTCCGCTTCACATTTCAGGAAAGCTTACAGGCGGAAAATTCAGAATTGCAGGCGATATCAGCTCACAGTTTATTACAGGGCTTTTGCTTTCGCTTCCTCTTTGCGAGGAAGAAAGTGAAATAGAAATCATTCCTCCCGTTGAATCAAAGCCGTATATTGATATAACGCTTTCTGTTCTTTCTCTTTTCGGAATTTATGTTGAGGAAAACGGAAATACATTTAAAATAAAGAATAATAATTTCAATTCGGGCAGTTTTACCGTTGAAGGCGACTGGTCAAACGCGGCATCATTTCTCCTAATGGGTGCAGAGATTTCAGGTCTTGATAAAAACTCGGCTCAGGGTGACAAAAAAATCCTCGATGTAATCCGTTCTTTCGGAGGAGAAATCATCGAAGAAAACGGCACAATCCGCGCATCACTTTCTTCTCTTCACGGGACAGATATCGACGCTTCGGATATTCCCGACCTTGTCCCTGTTGTTTCTGCTCTTGCGGCAACGGCTGACGGCACAACGAAAATTTATAACGCCGACCGTCTTCGATTAAAAGAAAGCGACAGAATAAAATCGACTGTTGAAATGATTAATTCGCTCGGCGGTGAAGCTTACGAAACCGATGACGGCATCATAATAATCGGCAAAAAAAATCTTTCAGGCGGAACGGTTGACAGCTTCAACGATCACAGAATTGTTATGGCTGCCGCTGTGGCTTCACAAAAAAGCGAAGGCTGTGTTATAATAAAAAATGCTCAGGCAGTTAACAAATCCTACCCTGAGTTTTTCGAAGACTTCAACTCACTCGGAGGTGACGCAAATGTCATGTAGCTTTGGTGAAAAATTCAGAATTACCATTTTCGGTCAGTCACATTCGGAAGCTATCGGAGTTGTGATTGACGGTATCCCTGCAGGCATAAAGCTTGATATGGAAAAAATCGGCAGATTTATGTCGCGCCGTGCTCCGGGCAACAATGCATATTCAACAAAGCGTAAGGAAGATGACCTTCCTTCGATAATTTCAGGTATTGTCAACGGCATCACCTGCGGTGCACCTCTTTGTGCTGTTATAAAAAACAATGACCAACATTCAAAGGATTATTCAAAGTTAAAGAATCTTCCGCGTCCGTCACACTCGGACTTTGCGGCTTATGTAAAGCACAACGGTTTCAATGATATCCGCGGTGGCGGAAACTTTTCCGGCAGAATGACCGCACCGATGTGCTTTTCAGGTGCGGTTGCAATGCAGATTTTAGAAGAAAAAGGAATCTGTATCGGTGCGCACATCGAAAAAATTGCAGGAGTCAGCGATTCGCGTTTTGACCCCGTTAACGTAACTGCCGATATTCTTGCCGATGTTGCAGAAAAAGATTTTTCGTTGATTGATGACGGTATCAAAGAAAAAATTCTTGCAAAAATCGAAGAAGCAAGACTTGACGGAGATTCCGTTGGCGGTGTTATCGAATGTGCCGTTACAGGTATACCTGCAGGCATTGGTGAACCGATGTTTGAGGGCGTTGAAAACGCAATCAGTCAAGCCGTTTTTGCAATCCCTGCAATAAAGGGAATTGAATTCGGTAACGGCTTTGCTTGTGCCGACCTTAAGGGTAGCGAAAACAATGACGACTTCATTATAAACGACGGTAAAATCTCAACAAAAACAAATAATCACGGCGGAATCCTCGGCGGAATTACTTCTTCAATGCCGATTGTTTTCCGCGTTGCAGTCAAGCCGACTCCGTCAATCGCAAAACCACAGGCAACGGTTAACCTTGAAACAATGACAGCGGAAGAGCTTGTCATTGGAGGCAGGCACGATCCTTGTATCGTACCACGGGCAGTACCCTGCGTTGAGGCGGTTACGGCTCTTGCTTTAATTAATCTTATCTGAAGGTGTGCTTATGAATATCAATGAACTCAGAAAAGAAATAGATACAATCGACGACGAGCTCGTACAGCTTTTTGAAAGAAGAATGAAGACAGCCGCTTCGATTGCTGAATATAAAAAGGAAAACGGACTTCCCGTTTCGGACAAAGAACGTGAACGTCAGGTCATAAACAAGGTAACTTCAAAGGTTGCTCCCGAATTCAGCGAATATGCGAGGGTACTTTATCAGACTGTTTTTGACGTCAGCTGTTCTTATCAGAGAGGTCTTAACTCAAAAAAATCCAACCTTGTTGAAACAATTGAAAAGGTAACTGCTGAAACACCGAAAGAGCGTATCAACCGCGCTGTTGTTGCATGTCAGGGTGTTGAGGGCGCTTACTCACAGCACGCGTGCGACAAGATGTTTGCATACCCGAGCATAATGTATTTCAGCGGATTTGAAGATGTTTTCAAGGCTGTTGATTCAGGTCTTTGCCGTTACGGAATTCTGCCCGTTGAAAACAGCACGGCAGGCTCCGTTAATCAGGTTTACGACCTTATGTCGAAATACAGCTTCTACATCACGCACAGTATTAAACTCTGCATTGAACACAAGCTCCTCGCAAACAGCGGAACAAGTATCAGCGCAATCAAGGAGATTTATTCACACGAGCAGGCACTCAACCAATGTTCAGCCTTCATCAGCCAACTCGGAGTAAAGGTTCACGTTTGCAAAAATACTGCCGCGGCGGCAAAAATTGTTGCAGAATCAGGCAGAACAGACATTGCAGCAATCGGTGCAAAAGAATGTGCTGAGCTTTACGACCTCAGAATCCTTTCAGGTAATATCCAGAACACACAGAATAACTATACAAGATTCATCTGTATTTCCAAAGAGCCTGAAATTTATCCGGGGGCGAACAAAACAAGCCTGATGCTTACAATTCCGCACACACCCGGTTCACTTTATAACGTCATCGCCCGTTTCGCTTCACGCGGACTTAACCTTACCAAGCTTGAAAGCCGTCCCATCGCGGGCAGTAATTTTGAGTTTATGTTCTATTTTGACATCGACGCTTCCGTCTACTCCGAAGAATTGAAAAAGCTTGTCACGGAGCTTGAAAACGATTGCGAAACCTTCGTTTATCTCGGAAGCTATACGGAGGAATAACGATGTACGGTTTGCTCGGACGTAAGCTTTCACACAGCCTCTCTCCGCAGATTCACGCTCATTTCGGCTCATATAATTATGAACTTTTCTGCCGTGAGCCCGATGAGCTTGATGAGTTTTTTGCGGACGAAAAACTAAAAGCTTACAATGTTACAATTCCATATAAAATTGAAGCCTTCAACCGTTGCGATGTGCTTTCCGAAACCGCGAAGAAAATCGGAAGCGTAAACACAGTTATCCGACTTGCAGACGGCACACTTTACGGCGACAACACAGATTATTTCGGATTTGATTTTATGTCAAAATCCTGCGGTGCTGATTACAACGGCAAAAAGGTGCTTGTCCTCGGTTCGGGCGGTGCAAGTCTGACGGTCTGTGCCGTTGCAAAAGACTTCGGTGCGAAAGAAATTATCGTTGTCAGCAGAAGTGGCGAAAATAATTACGGCAACATTGATAAGCACTACGATGCCGACATCATTGTGAATACGACACCCGTGGGAATGTATCCGAATAACGGTGAACGGCTTGTTGACCTTAAAAAATTCACAAAACTCAGCTGTGTGCTTGACCTGATTTATAATCCGTGCAGAACACGGTTGTTACTTGATGCTCAGGAGCTCAGAATTCCGTGTGCAAACGGGCTTACCATGCTTGTCGCTCAAGGCCTTCGCTCAGCCGAACAATTCCCGGACGTAACTCTGCAAAATACGGATATCAGCAACGTCTGCGAATTAATGTTGAAAGAGCAGAAAAACATCGTTCTCATCGGTATGCCCGGTTGCGGAAAGTCAACCGTCGGAAAAATCCTTGCAGAAAAACTACAGCGTGAACTTCTCGATACAGACGAAGAAATCATCAGAGCTGACGGACGGACGATTCCCGAAATTTTTGAAAATGACGGAGAAACGTTTTTCCGTGAGCTCGAAACCAAAGCGGTTGAACTCGTCGGAAAACAGCTTTCAAAAATCATCGCTACGGGCGGCGGTGCTGTTATAAAAAAAGAAAACCGTGATGCACTAAGGCAAAACAGCACAACAGTTTATCTGAAAAAAGATTTATCTCTTCTCTCGCTTGAGGGCAGACCTCTTTCAAAAAACGAGGATGCCGTAATAAAAATCTACGAAGCAAGAAAAGACACATACGAAGCATTTGCAGACTTCACTGTTGAAGTCGATACAGATGCAAAAATCACAGCGGAAAGGGTGATTGAATGCATATTTTAGTTATCAACGGACCGAACATCAATATGCTCGGAATCCGCGAGCCTGATATCTACGGCAAAAGCACATACGCTGATCTTTGTGATTTTATCAAAACAAAGGCTGAAGAAATTAACGTGACGGTTGAGCTTTTTCAATCGAATCACGAGGGCGCAATTGTTGATAAAATACAGAAAGCTTACAGCAAGGCTGACGGAATAGTCATCAACCCTGCTGCCTATACGCACACGAGCGTTGCAATTCTTGACGCGCTCAAGGCTGTTGCCATCCCCACCTGCGAAGTGCATATTTCAGACGTGAATTCACGTGAAGATTTCCGCAAGATTTCTTACGTCGGAATGTATGCCGAAAAAACCTTTGCCGGCTTCGGCTTCGACGGATACGCAATGGCAATGGATTACCTTAAAAACAAATAGCAAAATGAGCTGTTCATTGGACGAACAGCTCATTTTTATTCTGAGGCTTCAGCGGTTACTGTTGTTTTATTTGTCAGCCAAGCAGAAAATCAGACACAAGCATAAGACAGAAACCGAAGAGGAGGGAATATGTTGCGCCGCGCTGGCTTCCGTGAGCGTGGGTTTCGGGTATCATTTCGTCACTGATAACGTAGAGCATTGTACCGCCTGCAAAAGCGAGGGCAAACGGCAGAATCGCTGATGCGACGCTGACGGCAAAATATCCGAGCAAGGTTCCGACAACCTCAACCAGACCCGTCGCCATCGCATAAATCAAAGTTCTTTTCGGTGATATTCCTGCAGAAATCATCGGACCGATGATAACCATACCTTCGGGAACGTTCTGCAAAGCAATACCGCCTGCGATGAGGAGTGCCTCACCCGTGTTTCCCGAGCCGAACCCGACACCTGCGGCAATACCTTCGGGCAGGTTATGAATCGCGATTGCCATTACAAACAAAAGAACCTTGTCGCGTTTGGCATTTGTTGTATGGTCTTCGGGGTCACCGCCTGCAAGTTTATGCAGGTGCGGAACAAGTTTGTCGATTAAATTAAGGCACAGCGCACCCACAAAAATTCCCGCTACAGTTATTAATATTGCAAATTTACCGCCGTATTCAAGTGACGGCACAACAAGGCCGAGCACAGCCGCCGCAAGCATAACACCTGCCGCGAAAGAAAGCACGATATCGCTGAACTTATGTGAAATATTTTTAAATATGAATCCGATAATTGCACCGATTATCGTCGCACCGCCGACACCCAGCGCAGTCAGAAGCACCATCTGCATAGTAATCCCCCTTTATGCTATTATCAGTATATGTAAATAATAACATTTGTGATAGGAATAGTAAATAAATATTGAAGGATTTTTTGCATTGTTACCGTATTTACCATTTCCACCAATAGAAGAACAACAAATTCGGGTTTGTAGAGTTCTTAAAATCTTGATGTATATGACCTGTTCAGGCTCCTTTGTGTAAAGGGAGCTGTCGCGTAGCGACTGAGGGATTGTCAAAAATCCTTGAATTATCAACAATCCTCCCGTCACGGCTACG
>JAZSPL010000037.1:0-65671 GCA_045537435.1 Acutalibacteraceae bacterium | reverse complement strand
GGTCGTCCGCGGAAATTCTGCTTAATTTAACGGACGCGCAATGCGCGCCCCTACGAACACGATTCAGGCAACTGCGTAGGGGACGACGTCCTCGACGTCCCGTTCAAATTTATTCTATTTTAACGGTCGATTCGTGAATCGCCCCTACGTTTGTTATTTCAAAACACACCGACAAACCCGAATTTGCATATTAAACAGCAGTGGAAGCTACCGTTCCGAAAAGTTAAAACTCCGTAATGCATAAGGCATTACGGAGTTCTTTTAAATTATTCAGCGTAGTCGTAACCTGACTTGATAGCTGTTTCGTTAACACCGAGAAGCTCGATCTTACGTGCTGAAACAACCTTTTTAAGAGCTGCATCAACGTTATCAAGTGAGAAGCCTTCAACTTCCCTGAGGACTTTACCTGTGATAATCATATTAGCAAGAGTCTTGATGTTGTTGTCATATGCCATCTGTGTTGCAGGGATATAGTAAACATCAACGTCTGTTCTTTCAACCTTCTTATCAATGAGTGTTGAGTCAACGAAAATCTTACCGCCGCTTACAACAGCGTTTTCATATTTCTCAAGTGAAGGAAGGTTCATTGCGATGAGTACATCGGGAGCATCAACGATCGGAGAACCGATCGGCTCGTCGCTGATGATAACTGAACAGTTAGCTGTACCGCCGCGCATCTCAGGACCGTATGACGGGGGCCAGCTTACCTGCTTGTCTTCAATAAGTCCTTTGTATGCAAGGAATTTTCCTGCGAAAAGGATACCCTGTCCGCCGAAACCTGCAAAAAGCAATCTGCATGTCTTACTCATTTTGCTTCCTCCTCTGCATAGATATCTTTATAAACGCCGAGAGGATAATACGGAAGCATCTTCTCGTCTACCCATTCGAGTGCCTTTTCAGGAGTCATACCCCAGTTTGTCGGGCAAGTTGAAACAACCTCGATAAGAGAGAAGCCTTTGCCTTCAAGCTGGTTTTGGAAAGCCTTTTTGATAGCCTTCTTTGCGTTCTTTACGTTCTTTACGTTATTAACAGCAACACGCTCAAGGTAAGCTGCGCCGTCAACATTTGAAAGGAGTTCACAAACCTTTACGGGGTAACCTACTGTTTCAACATCTCTGCCGTAAGGTGAAGTCTGTGTAACCTGACCCGGAAGAGTTGTCGGAGCCATCTGGCCGCCTGTCATACCGTAGATTGCGTTGTTTACGAAGATAACAGTGATATTTTCTCTTCTTGCTGCTGCGTGTACTGTTTCTGCAGTACCGATAGCTGCGAGGTCACCGTCACCCTGATATGTAAACACGATCTTTGAAGGATCGCTTCTCTTAACACCTGTTGCAACAGCAGGAGCACGTCCGTGTGCAGCCTGAACAAAGTCACAAGTGAAATAGTTATATGCCATAACAGCACAACCAACGGGAGCAACACCGATTGTATCGCCCTCAATATCGAGCTCGTCGATAACTTCCGCTACAAGGCGGTGGATAATACCGTGTGTACAACCCGGACAATAGTGAAGCACTGCATCTGTGAGTGACTTCGGCTTTTCAAATACTACTGACATCAGAACGCACCTCCGTTCTCGTTAACTTCATTGATTTTTGCAAGTACCTCTTCAGGTGTGGGGATCATACCGCCGACACGGTTGCAGAGGTAAACGGGCTTCTTACAACGGATTGCAAGCTCAACATCTTCGATCATCTGACCCATACTCATTTCAACACAGATGAATGCCTTGCACTTATCTGCTGCAGCTTCAAGAACCTTCTTCGGGAAGGGCCATACAGTGATAGGTCTGATCATGCCGACCTTAACGCCGTTTGCACGAGCTTCGTTGATTGCATTCTTTGCAACTCTTGCTGTGATACCGAATGCAACAACGCAAACTTCTGCATCGTCCATAAGGTACTCTTCGTACATAACTTCGTTTTCTTCGATTGCCTTATATTTCTCATATCTTTCAAAGTTCTTGATTTCAAGCTCTTCGGGCTTAAGATAAAGTGAGTTTACAATATTATGTTCACGCTCACACTTTGTACCTGTGAGAGCCCAGGGCTTTTCATATGTTGTAACTTCACCTACTTCAAGAGAAACAGGCTCCATCATCTGACCCATTGTACCGTCAGCAAGGATCATTGAAACCATGCTGTACTTGTCTGCAAGGTCAAAAGCCTTTACTGTAAGGCTTGCCATTTCCTGAACTGAAGCAGGAGCAAGAACGATGTTTCTGTAGTCACCGTGTCCGCCGCCCTTTGTTGACTGGAAATAGTCTGACTGTGAGGGCTGAATACCGCCGAGTCCGGGGCCGCCTCGCTGAACGTTGACAACAACAGCAGGAAGGTCACAGCCTGCAAGATATGAAATACCCTCAGCCTTAAGGGAAACTCCCGGGCTTGAAGATGATGTCATAACTCTTTTACCTGTTGATGCAACGCCGATTACCATATTGATAGCAGAAACTTCACTTTCAGCCTGAAGGAAGGTTCCGCCGATTTTCGGCATACGCTTTGCCATATAAGCCGCAACTTCTGTCTGCGGTGTGATGGGATAGCCGAAGTAATGATGACAGCCTGCCTGAATAGCAGCTTCAGCAATAGCTTCGTTACCCTTCATAAGTACTTTTTCTGACATTATTTTTTCACCTCTCTACCGTAATTACACAATCAGGACACATTGTTGCACAGAATGCGCAACCGATACACTTTTCAGGCTCAGTTACTTCTGCGGGGTGATGGCCCTTAGCATTGAGCTTTGTTTCTGACAGTTTAACGATACCTTTCGGACAAGCGCCGACGCAAAGGCTGCAGCCCTTACAAAGGTCTGTTTTGAATGTTACTTTTGCCATAGCTTTTACCTCTCTTAGTTTATCTTTTCCTGTAGTCTGAGTGGCATTAAATTCTCCACTTTGCCGTACAGATTATTATACAACTTTTCATCTACGGTTGTCAACCTCACGGGAATACCCGTAGCCTTTGAAACATCATTTGCATAGTCGAGGGAATCAAGAATATCCTGTGCCGTTGTTTCCTCACCTATGTTAGAATTGTTAACGATTGCCGTGAATTTCATTGAGCATGCAGCTTCAATTTCCGCCATAACTTCAAGAGTGCTTTCAACATCCCTTGTGAGAGGTCGGTACATATTGATTACCATAAACATCTCGTAGTTATTCTCTTTTTTGAGGCTGTCAGCATAACGGCCGAGGGCATATGCTCCCCTGTCATCGCCGCCGATATCCATAACGGCATACTCTGTATTATTATCAACAATGGAATAAACATCCTGCGGCAAAGCCGGAAGGTCGACATTTGAGCTTGCATACTGAGAAGAAATAAGCCTGATTCCCGCTTCAGTCAGTTCTTTTTCGCTGTCTTTTGTTCGGAAATACGGATTAACGATATCAAGGTCGGCAATTACGACGGGTTTACCCTCTTCTCTGAGCTTAAGAGCATAATTAACCGCAATATTTGTCTTTCCGCTTCCGTAATGACCTGCAAAAAGTGTTACTCGCTTTGATTCCATTGTATCACCTCTTTTAAAGCTTATTTCTTATGATCTTTCCGCTGATAGTCTTGGGAAGCTCTGTTCTAAACTCGACTATTCTCGGATACTTGTAAGGTGCTGTGTGCTCCTTGACATATTTCTGGATTTCCTTCTTGAGTTCTTCCGTAGGCTCTGTGCCCTTTGTAAGAACGATGCTTGCCTTTACAACCTGACCTCTGATTTCATCGGGTGCAGCTGAAACACCGCATTCAAGAACATAAGGAAGCTCCATAATAACATTTTCAATTTCGAACGGTCCGATA
The DNA here is from genome assembly GCA_045537435.1 of Acutalibacteraceae bacterium. GTDB lineage: Bacteria > Bacillota > Clostridia > Oscillospirales > Acutalibacteraceae > CAG-488. The sequence continues at coordinate 61,868 of JAZSPL010000037.1, read as the reverse complement.
CGGTAGCCTGACGATTTGATAACGTCATCGATTCTGCCGACATACCAGAAATGTCCGTCCTCGTCTGCCCAAGCTGTATCACCTGTATGATAATAACCGTCATACATAACATCGTTGGTTGCTTCTTCGTTGAGATAATATCCGATAAACAAACCGCAAGGCATCTTGTCGCTTGTTCTGATACAGATTTCGCCTGTCTCACCGAGATCTGCCGGTGTTCCGTCCGGACGGAGAATCCGGATATCGTAAAGCGGAACAGGTTTACCCATTGAACCGGGCTTCGGATTCATACCTGTAAGATTTGCAATGGAAAGCGTTGTTTCGGTCTGTCCGAAGCCCTCCATAAGCGTAAGTCCCGTTGCGTTATAGAACTGTTTGAATACTTCGGGGTTAAGAGCCTCACCTGCAACTGTTGCGTGCTTGATGGAGCTGAGATCGTACTTGCTGATATCCTGCTTGATAAGCATTCTGTACATTGTCGGAGGTGCACAGAATGTTGAAATCTGATACTTTGCGAACAACGGAAGGATATCTGCCGCATCGAAACGGTCGAAGTCATAGGTAAAGATTGATCCTTCGCAGAGCCATTGGCCGTAGAGCTTGCCCCAGAGGGCCTTACCCCAACCTGTTTCGGAGATTGTAAAGTGAAGTCCGTCCTTACTTACACAATGCCAGTATTTAGCAGTAATGTAATGACCGAGAGGATATTTATAGCTGTGTGTTGCGATTTTGGGATAACCCGTTGTACCTGATGTAAAAAGCATAAGCATCGGGTCGTCACCGCACGGTGAATCCTCTTCTCTTCTGTAACGACGGCTGAAAAGGCAATACTCTTCGTCGAAGTTATGCCATCCCTCTCTTGTGCCATTAACAATAATTTTATTTTTAAGTGTTCCTGTCACTGCGTCTGCAAGCTCTGCCTGTCTTGCTGTGTCGCCGTCTGCAGTACAGATGATTGTTGAAACATTTGCTGCCTTGAATCTGTATTCAAAGTCATGCTGAACAAGAAGGTTTGTTGCAGGAATTGCAATCGCACCGATTTTATGAAGACCAAGGATTGCAAACCAGAACTGATAATGACGCTTCATAACAAGCATTACCGTGTCGCCCTTCTTGATACCGAGCGACTTGAAGTAGTTTGCTGCCTGACTTGAATGCTCCTTGATATCCTTATATGTGAAAATTCTTTCTGTCTTATTCTTATCAAGGTGAACCAATGCACGCTTATCGGGTGACTTTCTGCCGATATTATCAACAATATCAAATGCGAAGTTAAATTTATCTTCATTATTGAAATCGATTGAAACGAGGTTTCCGTTTTCGTCCTCAACAGCATCAATGTACTTTTCGCATACAAGACTGCCCGAAGTTTTTGTGCCCTTGACTGCTCTGTCGTGAACGATCTTTTCAACCGGTTCATCGGTTGCCATGATCATCGCAAGGAAAACGCAGTCTCTGCCTTCGACAGCAATCATACCGTGAGGTGTTGAGCTGTTGTAGTAAATGCTGTCGCCCTCTTCGAGGATTTCCTCGTGATTACCGATTTTAACCTTGAGTTTACCGCTGATAACAAGGTCAAACTCCTGACCTGCGTGAGTTGTTGTATGAATCGGCTTGTTCTCAAGCTCAGCTGAATACTCATAACGTACCATATACGGGTCTGAGAGTCTTTTTCTGAACTTCGGAGCAAGGTTTTTGATTTCTATTCCGTTTTCACTCGCAGTCGTCTGACCCTTGCCCTTTCTTGTTACCGTGTAAGATGTAAGAACTGCACTGTGTCCTTCAAGAAGGTCAGTAAGACCGATATCAAACGCAAGAGCACACTTATGCACAAAAGTAAACGGAAGATCTACTTCTCCTGCTTCATAAATATTATACTGTTCAACAGATACTTCTGTTTTTTCAGCCATTTCTTCTACGCTGAAGCCACAGATATCGCGCATTTCCTTAATTCGCTGTGCCACCTCGTAGAGCTTATTTGTTGTTTTGTTTTCCATAAAATTACCTCCTTTTTGTGACTTTGAGGAAATAAAAAACCGTCTCAAAGTCTTTAAAAACTTTGAGACGGAAAATAAAATCCGCGGTACCACTCAAATTGCACTCAGCTATTGCTTTGTGCCACTCATCAGGGTCAGCCAACCCCTTAACACTAACGTAGTCATACGGAAGAAACTATTTGCACTAAGCTTTCATCTCTCCGGCTCAGAAGTGATAGGTCATATCCGCCCGAAACTGTCGGTCTCGCACCATCCGCCGACTCTCTTGAAGTTTCAAAAACGTAACCGTCTTCGTCACAGCCTTTATAAACAATTACTTGTTGCGATACATTATAAACTTATTACATATCAATTTCAAGATACAGTTTGTAATGTATCTATTACATTTTGTAATAGATGTTGCTTATGCGGTAACAACTGAATTTGCTTTCTGCAAGCCATATTTTTCAATTGCCATTTCACGCATTTTATACTTAAGAATCTTACCTGCGGCATTCATCGGGAATTCCTTGACGAAGTCGATATACTTCGGCACTTTGTGCTTAGCCATATGGTCAAGAACATACTGTTTCATTTCTTCAACAGTCATCTCCTCGCCCTCGTGAAGGATGATACAGGCCATAATTTCCTCGCCGAGACCCTCATCAGGCACACCGATAACCTGAACATCCTTGACTTTATCGTGGGTATAGATAAACTCTTCAATTTCCTTCGGATAGATATTCTCACCGCCGCGGATAATCATATCCTTAAGTCTGCCCGTAATCTTGAAGTTACCGTCAGGTGTTCTGCAGGCAAGGTCGCCCGTATGAAGCCATCCGTCCTTATCAATTGCTTCAGCAGTTGCCTTGGGCATCTTGTAGTAGCCCTTCATAATATTGTAGCCTCTTGCAACGAATTCGCCGTTTACGTTATCGGGACATTCAAGACCGGTTTCAGGGTCGATTACCTTACACTCAATCTTCGGCAAAGCTCTTCCGACCGTTGCAACACGAACCTCAAGCGGATCATCTGTACTTGACATAGTACAACCCGGAGATGCCTCCGTCTGACCGTAAACGATTGTGATTTCCTTCATATTCATCTTGTCAACAACTTCGCGCATCTTTGCGATCGGACAAGGTGAACCTGCCATAATACCCGTTCTGACATATGAGAAGTCTGTCTTTTCAAAATCAGGATGCTGAAGCATCGCGATAAACATTGTCGGAACGCCGTGGAAGGCTGTAATTCTCTCGTTATTAACACAGGCAAGCGATGATTTCGGCGAGAAATACGGCAAAGGAAGCACCGTACCGCCGTGAGTCATCGTTGCTGTCATTGCAAGAACCATACCGAAGCAATGGAACATCGGAACCTGAATCATCATTCTGTCAGCCGTTGAAAGATCCATTCTGTCGCCGATACACTTTCCGTTATTGACAACGTTATAGTGAGTAAGCATAACACCCTTCGGGAAGCCAGTTGTACCTGAAGTGTACTGCATATTACATACGTCATCCTTCTTAACGAGAGATGCCATACGGTAAACTTCCTCAACAGGAACCTGCGAAGATTTTTCAAGTGCCTCGTTCCATGTCATACAGCCCTTCTGCTCGTAGCCGACCGTAATAATGTTACGAAGGAACGGAAGCTTCTTTGAATGAAGCTGTTCGCCCGGTTTAAGTGTTTCAAGCTCGGGACAGAGTTCAGCCATTATTTCATCATAGTGAGAATCCCTGTAACCCTGTACCATAACAAGAGTATGCGTATCAGACTGTCTGAAAAGGTACTCTGCTTCATGGATTTTGTAAGCTGTGTTGACAGTTACAAGAACAGCACCGATTTTTGTTGCCGCCCAGAACGCAATATACCACTGCGGTACATTCGTTGCCCATACCGCAACGTGAGTTCCTGCCTTTACGCCCATAGCGATAAGCGCACGTGCAAAGGTGTCAACGTCGTCACGGAATTCTGAGTATGTTCTTGTATAGTCAAGTGTTGTATATTTGAACGCAAGCTGGTCAGGGAATTCTTCAACCATTGTGTCGAGAACCTGAGAGAAAGTCTTTTCAATAAGCTCTTCCTTTTCCCATACAAACTTGCCTGTTCTTGTTTTATTATAGAAATACTTTTTATTGCTCTTTGTGCTGCCCATAGCTTCCATAAAGCTTTCATAATGGGTAAGGATGATTTCAAGGTCATCAATCTCGCTCATCCATTCGGGATTCCACTTGATACAGACAAAACCTGCATAGTTGATTGAGCGAAGAGCATTTGTCATTTCCTCAACGGGAAGCTTGCCTTCGCCGATGAGAGTGTGTCTGCCGTATTCTTCAGCGTCCGTCATATGAACAAGCTTTACATACGCACCGAGGTTTTTGATTGTCTTCTCAGCATCCTCTTTTGCGTTGAAGAAGGTTTCGTACATATTCCAGTCTGCACCGATATAATCGCTTGCAAAGAAGTTAAGAAGCTCGCAGAGCTTATCCGTATTCGCATAAATGCCGACAGTTTCAACAAGCACTACTACATTGTTTTTCTCGCAAAGGCTGATTACGTCAGCCATAAAATCTGTAACATATGCAACTGCGTCTTCGTCTTCGCTTTCAGCATATACCTTGATGTATGAAACGTTTATATTTCTTGCAACGGAAACTGCTGCTTCGATTTTTCTCATAACCTCTTCAGCATTTTCTTTGTCTGCGACGTTACAGTCAACATCGATACAGGCAATCGCTTTCTTTGCATTGATAAGGGTGCGCTTTGTTACGGATGCCATATCGGGGCTGAAGGGAGAAGCCTTGCCCGAAAAAGCATCTGCCTTAATATCGTGAATTTCAATTCCGTCATAGCGAAGCTCCTCGGCAATCTGAAGAAAATCGCCAAGACCTGATGCTTTATGGAATTTTGTTGAAAAAGCTAAATTCACTTTTATTCCTCCTCGTAGGCGATTTTGTTGAGTGCGCTCACGTAAGCTCTGATACTTGCTCCGATAACGTCTGTTGAGATACCTGTACCTGAATAGAGCTTACCGCTTGCTGAGCGAAGCTTAACGAGCGCCGAACCCATAGCTTCACGGCCTTCGGTTACTGACTTAATCTGGAAGTCGTCAAGCTCGTAGTGATGGCCGATAATGTGCTCAATTGCAAGGAAAGCTGCGTCAATCGGGCCGTCACCAACGCTTACACCGCTCATCGGCTCACCGTCTTTGAGAAGGCGGATGTTTGCCGTTGCGGTGATAACATTACCGCTGTTGATAACATAGCTTTCGATTGTATATGTTGCAGGTACCTGAAGCGCAGTTGAAGCGATGATAGCCTCAAGCTCCTTTGTGCCGACAAACTCTTTCTTTGCCGCAACACGCCTGAATGCTTCATATACCTTTGAGTTGTCCTCTTCGGAAAGGTCATAACCAATCTTCTTAACAGCCTTGATTACTGTTGAGATTGTATCATTTTTATCTAGAGTAAGTGACTCTTCATTGTCATTGACACCATTTTCAAAGGGTGAATTTTCGCTCTTTGTTGTGTTTACCATTCTCTTCATCTGGTTAACAACTCTTGAAAGCTCTGTTGTTCGGATTTTGCTTGAAACGCCGTTCGAATCACCGCGGAGCTTAAACACGTTCATTACGTTTTCAATTGACGGGAAGCTGAAGCCTTCAACGGTTGTCTTAATCTCGCCTGCTCCTGCGCTGATTGCTGAGAATGCGCAGGCAACAGCCATATTGAGCTGGTCGCTGAGCTCAACTGAGAGAGTTGCATCCTTGATTTCGGGAACATTTTCAAAAATCGCCTTTACGAAATCATAGATTTCTGAGGGCATTATTGTTCCTTCTGAGTCACAGATATTGATGCGCTTTGCACCTGCCGCGATTGCTGCACGGATTACATCATAGAGAAAATCCTTCTCTGCTCTGATTGCATCCTCTGCAGAAAACTCAACGTTATCTGTATATTTTTTACACTCAGTAATAAGTGATGCCGCCATTTCCTTTACAACAGGAGGCTTCTTGCCGCATTTATATTCCATCTGAACTGCAGAAACAGGAACACTTACCTTAAGAGAAGCCTTCTTTGCAGCTTTTACGCTGTTCCAAGCTGTTTCAACGCTCTCAGTGGTCATGCCAACAGGAACACATACTTCAGAATGCTTCATAAGTGATGCTATCGTCTTAATCAAGAGAACATCTGTAGATACATTTTTAATTTCAGGCATTTCGATGCTATTGAAATGCAGCTTATCCATTAGCTTTGCCATTTCAATTTTCTCTTTAAAGCTGAGTGAATGGTCTGCAGAGTTTGCGCACTCTCTCAATGTAATGTCTGATACATGAATCTTTCTCATAAATATTCTCCTTATCATAAAAAAATCCCTGAAACACTTTGTGCTTCAGGGACGATAAACAAATTTACCGTGGTACCACCCGGATTGCTGAAAAACAGCCACTCTTCGGATTCTTTCAAATCCTAAGCCATGATAACGGTGCTTGCCGTGACTCCTTATGCAGTTAAAAACGGTTAGGGAGCCAAGCTCAGATACGAGACAGCCTTAACTTTCAAATACTGACTTTCACCTGCCGTCAGCTCTCTGTAAAATTACGGAAAAGGCTTAATATCTTCAAAGCTTTTCAAAAATATTGAAAATATTATATATTTGCGTATATTTTTTGTAAATAGACAAAACACCTATTTCGTCTAAATTATTTCAAGAGATCAGCATTGAGTGTCTGACCGTAAGCAGCCGCAACATCAATAAGACCTTCATCGCTGATTGTCTGACGGATAGGCTGACCGAGAGAGAGAATTCTGCAGTAGATTTCTGCTGACTTCTCGATTGTGTGCATAAGACCGTATGCGTTGTCAAAAGTATCGCCTGATACAAAAAGACCGTGGTGAGCCCATACAACTGCATCGTATGTTTTAAGAAGCTCGCAGGTTCTGTGTGCGATTTCTGCACCACCCGGAATCATCCATTCAACAACACCTACACCGTTGGGGAAGATGATCGGACATTCTGTCATGCTCTGCCAGAGAACCTTTGAGAAAGCCTCTGATGTGAGAGGAAGAACGAATGTGAGAGCGATGATGTTAACTGGATGTGCGTGGTAGATAACGCGGCACTTGCCGTCTGTTGCGGCAACGCGCACACTGTGGTTCATAAAGTGTGTCGGGAATTCGCTTGTCGGGCCGCCGCCGTTAACAAGACCCCAAACGATTCTGTAGCTGTCGCCTGCATCGTTGATTTCAACAATACAGATGTTTGCGGCAGGATCAAGGATTGCATTACGGAAGAATTTACCTGTACCTGTCACCATGAAGTATTCGTTCTTAAGGTTATCTGCCTGAACACCCATGTTAACCCAGGGTCTGTCATATGTAAAGTAAGGCTTGCAAGCCTCAACTTCCTCGTTTGTCATACGGTATGAAAGGTTACCGCCGTTTCTTTCGTGCCAACCCTCTGAATAACCGTCGTCACATACTCTTACAAAGCTTTTGATTACGTCAAGATCCAAAATACTCATTTTAATATCTCCTTGTTTTTTATTGCATTTTTTTACCGCATAGATTTTAACACTATGGTTAAATAATGTCAATATTAAGAATAAAAGATGTTAGATAAATTCGGGTTTGTGGCGTTCTTTGATTTTGCACAATCTTACTCTGTGTGCGTAGGGATGGGCCTCCTGGACCATCCACAGATTCTGCTGAGTTAACGGACGGTCGAGGACGCCCGTCCCTACGTAGTTATTTTGAGATTGGGTTCGTAGGGGCGCGCATTGCGCGTCCGTTAAATCAAGCAGAATTTCCGCGGACGACCGATGGTCGCCCCTTCGACGCTAATTGAATATTCTGCTCCACAAACCCGAATTTGTTGTTTTTCATAATCCTGAAATCTCCTTTTCTTTTCAATTCCGATATGATATAATAACGATGTAATCGAAACACACATACAAAAAATTGCGTTTCGACGCGTTTTATCTTCAATTCAGCGAAAAACATTGTATTGCAACAGTTATTATGATATATTTTTCAAAAATCGGTGTCACATTTTCATTCCAAGCTGACTACTTAATGAAAGCAAATTTTCCCTGTAACAACCATTAACGGAGGTGCGCGTATGAATTATTCGGCTAACCGTAAAAATCTTTTATGGCTCGGTATTGTTTCTGCAATCGGTGCGGCAGGTTATCTTATTACAAACATTCTCATATTTGCCGCCGATTATCTTCGTCATCCCGTGTTTCATCTCCTTATGTTTTTGGCGGAAATTCCGGCATCTGTTTTTCTCTGCTCACCGTTCATACTTTTATCGGTTTATCTCTTTTGCTTTGCCGGGAAAGAACTCAATCATCTTTTGCTTTCTGCAAGCTGTGTTCTTTTTCTGATAAAAAGCGCAGGAAGTCTGCTTGTTGTTGGCGGTGCTCCGCTTGTTTTGGGTTACGAAGAACTCCTGAAGGTGATTGCTCCGCTTGAAACGGTGGAAGACCTGATAATATCAGGTAACATTTATGCGTTTTCGAGTGACTTTCAGCTTACCCTCAGTTTTTATGAAAGTTTGCTTTCCGTAATTTTTTCTATTATTGCCATTATTTCTGTCAACAAAGAATTTAAAAGATTACGACGGTTAAAGGTTTTGGCAATCATTATAATTATCCTGAATGTTTTAACCACCCTTAATGCTATTCCTTTCGGTATTGATGAACTGCGTTACGGCAACCCCGGATATTTAATGAATGTTATTTTTAACTCTGTTGCAATGGTTTCTTTCTTCCTTTTCTGGATTGTCGGCATAAAGAAAACAGAAAATAACCCCGAACAGACTGACACAAAAACAGAGTTAAAAAAAGCCAGGTATCTTCTTGAAATCGGACTTATTTCGCAAGAGGAGTTTGAAAAGAGAAAAGAAAAGATTCTTGAACAAAATTAAATGGGTCACTTTACCCTGCAATTACAGCAAAACACGGCTCTCTTTTGCAGAGAGCCGTGTTTGTTTATCAATAGTAAAAACGTATCTTTATGCAGTCCATGGACTGTCAGTGAATCTTGTGGGGCGGTGAGGAAATGCGCGAAAAAAATCATCTGCATTACCGTTGATTTCAACACCCTTGATATAAACGGCGGTCTTTGCCGTGTGTCCCTCACCTGCAAGCATAAGCTTTGCCGCGGCAGAAGCAGAAAGGCAGATATCATAATCACCGTCCGTCCTGCGTTTGACAGTAGCCGTACCGTTTTCGTACTCAACCTCGAAAATGGCATTGTTCTGCTCAATATCATCGCAACACTTCAGGCTGAACCTGCCGTGCGTTTCGGGGTAACTGTTTGCTTCAAGAAGCTTTTGCAGGTTGTAAATCCTTCCCGCTGAAACTCCGTCCTGAGAGTAAGAAACTTCGTCAATACTGTCGCAAAGACAAGCAAAGGGTGAGCCCGGATACTGCTTGCGGACCAGAAGCGTTTTTGCAATACCGTCGTAATTCCGTAAGAATCCTATTATACCGAGAAGTGCATCGGGTGTGAGTACAAGCATATCCTCAACAGCAACTTCGTTTGGTCTGTTCACCATGAAGTTTACATATCCGTCAGCTTTTCCGTTTTTGTCACGATGAATGTAAGTATAATTCGTTTCTTCAAGCGGTTTGTCGCAAAAGTGGTTTTTATCTTCGCGCAAAGTCATAAGATTTTCTTTGAGTGCACATTTTTCGTGAAGCTCCCTGATCTCGTCAAACTGACTTCCGTCGTAAAGCTCAACGTCTGTGTTGTAGGGAATATGCCTCAGCTTTTCAAAGGGCACACTGATCAAAGACATCCTGTTAACAGTTGCATAGCCGAACTTTTCATAATATGTAATTGAAAACGGATGCAAAAACCCGAGTATCCAGTCATTTTCAATTGCTTCTTCAGCGATTTTATTGAAAATCTGACGGACTCCGCCCATTCTGCGACATTCGGGAAGACTGCAGACTCCTGACGCAATAATCGTATTAAGAAAGTTGCCACAGTAGTTAGTCCTGAAGTTAAATATCTCAACCCCTGCAATTAGTCTGCCGTTTTCAAAAGCTGCGATGACAGGACTTTTTACGGTATTGTCCTCTTCGGCATTAAATTTCCAGATGAACGAGGCTGCCGAAACTTTCTGAAAGTCGACGGCTTCGTTTTCTTTTATGTATCTGATTTCCATAATATTCTCCTGAATTAAGAGAGGTTTATTCTTCGTCTGCTCCTACAGAAACTGTGTCCGCAAGGCCGAGGATATTTTCGGTATCGCTGCCAAGCTTTTGCGAAACAAGTTTGCGACGTGCAATCAGCTCTGCATACATTCTTTCCTTTTTCTCGTTATCAAGGTCGTAGAAGAGCATCGGGATTATACCGAGCGAACCCGTAACAGCAGGAATAATGGTGAACATCGCAAAGAGGTAGAACTTAACCTTATCTGTCTGCTCCTTACCTGTTCTGAATGCATCCGCTTCGTAGCCGATAATTTTCTTTATCATTGTTGTAACAACGTTACTTACGCTTGAAGAAATTTTTGCAGCAGTACCGCGTGCAACGGATGCCATCGCCTCCGTGCGGTAGCCGTTCTTCCATTCGCAGTAGTCCATTGCTTCGTTGTACATTTCTGTTCCGATAACAGACTTGAGTCCGAAGAACAAAGTCCATATGATTTCCCAAAGAGCCATTGCAATACCCATCGGCACAACCTTCTGGTACATACCGCCCGCGAAATTGCCCTTCATACCGATACAACCGAAAATGAATACGGGAACATAAAGAATATTACCGATTTCTTTTGCAAGGATATAAAGCGTACGGCTTGAGAAATGCTTTCTCATCCACGGAACCCAAGCGTAGCTGGCAGGGCTTATCGGTGCGGCAGGAATACCTGCAACAAGCGTCATTGATGAGAAATGAAGAACATCGGTGTAATAGTCATCCTGACTTCCCTTGATTGCAAAACCGCTGAGGAAATCTGACAAAGTTATAAGCAATAACGGTTTGTTGCTGATAACTGACTTAACAGATTCTATTACTCCCGGAGATTTTACGGACTGCAAAACTCTTTCCTTTGAGTTGTAGAAAAACCAGAAAGAGGAAATACTTGATGCGACCGTAGTGAAAATACCCATTCCGACGAAAAGATTCGTATAAGCTTTTGAAAGCTTAATCGGATTTTTTGCATACATTCCGCGGAACACGTCGATAAGAATTGTTACCGCCTGTTCGGGCAGCTTTTCACCGAAGAAGCCTGAGGCAAAGTTTGCAATTGTAATAAGACGTGTTCTGTCAATCGGATTGGGCGTTATCGTCGCCATAAGTCCCGTTCGTGAAATTGTCTGGAAAGTTGTAACACCTTCGCGGGTAACCGTCAGCAAAAGATAGAAAATAAACTTAAGCATATCCACCTGCGACGTACCTGCAAAAAGGTGCGGCATAAGCCAGTAAAGCGATGTAAGAATACATCCCGGAAGTGCAAGGAACATAAGATACGGTCTGAACTTACCCCAACGGGTACGGGTTTTATCAACAACCGCACCGAAAATCATATCGTTAACGATATCCCACACGCTGTTAATCGCATTTGCGATTGTCTGCAGACCGAGGTCAACACCAACGATACTCGTTATAAAACGTGTTGAATAGATATTGATATTAAAGCTCTGCGCCGCATCCCAGATTATGAATCCGAGGGTTTCCTTTGTGCCGACGTATCGGCGGTTAACCATTCGCTTCGCTTCGGAAGTGTCGTCCTGCTTGCGAAGCTCATCGAACGCCTGCGCGTTAGCTCCCTTTTCCCTTTTTAATGCCATAATTTTCACCCCTGAAAAAATTATGATGTTTTGTTATTTACTGAACCTCTGTAACAAGAGCATTGAGCGCGCCCATAACAGTTGAGCCTGTCTTACTTCCCATTGAAAGCATTTCTTCGTAATGGTGCTGTGCAGGACCCCAGAGTTTTTCGCCAAGCTCTGTGTTCCAGAGTGAATCCGCAATAAACGGAGCATAGTCGTTATCCGGTACGATGTAACCGATAGCATCGTTGCAAAGACCCATTACAAGAACCGTTTTGTCCTCACCGATGAGATCTGACGTAATGTCAAGCTCCCAATCTTTGCCGAGGTAAGACTGTGTTTTGTCAACTACATTACCGTAAACGAGCTGCGGAATCAGTTCGCCCGGAACTGTCAGAACAACGATGTCCTTACCGATTTCAAGGTAACCGACCTCACTGATTATCGAATATCCGCTCGGTGCTGATTTATCCTTAACCGTTGTTGTGCCGAGGAGGTTTGAAGTTGCACCGAGGTGCATAAGACCGTACTCCATCGGAATTGTTAATTCTTCCATTTTTACATTGAGCATCGGCTCAACGCGTTCTGTTTCTGTCTGAGCTTCGATGATGAGTCTTGCGAATTCATAACCGAGCATCTTTGCTCCCTCGTAATCCTTAACGCGCGGATCAGCTTCGATTTCTGCATTGACTTCGTCGACGATTTCCTGAGTTTTAACGCCGCCTTTATTCACTGAAATAGGCGACTGTGCGCCCTGAATGAACGCAAAGTTCATTCCTGCAGCATTGATTTTTTCTTCCATATAATGCGGATAGTCCGCTGAAAGGAGCTTTGTTTCTCTGTTGATTGTTGTCGGATGTCCGCCGAGATTTGCAATAACTGTCGGCTTTGAATCTTTGTTATCGGGCACAAACTTGAAGCAAGCGATTACGTGCTGATAACCTTCAAGATTATATCTCTTGTTGAAAATATAATCGTATTCGTCATCCATATAATTCTGGTTTCTTTCGCTTCTGCCGATGCCAACTGTTTCAAAATAGTAAAGCTCACCTGCTTCCATATTGCGGTACGCTTCAACGATTGCATCAGACGTTGCATCAATCATAACCGGATAGAAATCCGCGTCAATGCTTCTGATCGGTTTCATAAAAGGAAGGAACGAAAGGATATTGTGGAAAATCTTCGTAATAATAGGACCAAGACCGAAGCCCTGAGTGTCGATAACTGTGTGGCAGTGAGTTGCGCTGATATTGATTGCAACGATGTCGCTGTCAACACCCTGTTCGCTGAGCTTACGCTCTGCCTCCGCACGGATTGTGCGCACGTCAGCATTGTTAACGCCGACACCGTCGATTGAAACGGAAACAACCGTTCCTCTGCCTGAATTATCGTGCATTGCTATTGCATTTGCACTCTGGTCATCATAAACACCGTTTATCTTCTGTGTGAAGTAACCGCCTGTGTAATATTCCTTTGAACCGTCCTTAAGGTTTTCGGGCACCATACTTGCCTTGCCGAAGCCGAGATGCCATTTTGCACCGCTTACGGGCTCGTCAACGAAAGTGTCCATACCTGCGTAGAAGTTTTCACTTCCTGATTCATAATACTCATCAACCGTCGGGAAATCCTTCGGGAAAAGTGCACTGAAGCCTATAAACACAGCATTAAGCAAGCTGTTGAGTGCGTTCGTAGCAAACATAACTCCGCTGTTGTCCATCGCAGCTCCGTCAGCAGCCGAAACACCTGTTGCGCCCGTAAAGAGCATTACAACAACAAGAAGTGTTGAAATAATTTTTTTCAAAGTCTTTTTCATCCTAGTTAGCCTCCTTATCTTACGCTATCATAAATCTTGTAGAAGTTTCCGATGAATGTCGGTGCCGCACCCTTACCGTAGGAGATAAGGCACCATGTGTCGCTGTCAAAAACTCCTGTGTATTCGTTGTACTGAAGACCTGCAATAACATAGTTTGCAGGGTTTGCAACGTAACCTGCGGCATCGTTCATAAGGTCCATTATGATAATATCTTCGCCTGTGTATTCTCTGATCGGAGCGTATTCAAAGCCTTTTGCTCCGCTACCGCCGAGAAGAAGCTCGCCGAATGTTTCGCCGGGGCTCATATACACTTTCATATTGTCGCCGATTTCAAGGTAGCCGACTTCGGAAACTGTGTAATATCTTCCCCAATTATCCTTGAGCACAAAGTTGTCCGCAACTGATGTCTTGCCGAGAAGAGCGATGATATTATTGTCAATCTTGACAGTGAATTGCTCGTGCTTGATGTTAAGAACAGGCTTCACTTCCTGAGCCTCAACTGTTTCAAGGTCGTCGTACCAAAGTGTGTACTCTTCGTAAACGTCTTTGTACTCTTCAATTCCGAGTCTGTCGCCTGTCTTTTCGTTGAGGGCAATTCTCTGAGCCCTCGTCATATTAAGACCTGCGATTATGTAACCCATTTCGTAACCGTAACGGACAGCCGAATAGTGAGCCGACTGCGGGACACCGTCACCCGAGAGATGTCTTGAAGAAGTTACCGTTGAAACGTTACCCTGAATGAAGAGGAAGTTGTATCCTGCGGCATTCAGTATTTTTTCTGCATACCAGATAAAGTCTGCAGTGAATTTTTTATCAAAAGAAAGAGGTTTGTCGGGGTCTGCACTTGCCCAGTCGTAGCTTGCAGATTCGGGATGGCAACCGAACGTTGCAATCACCGTCGGGGTTTTTGCCGAATCAAACGGAACAAACTCAAGCTTGTATAAATTCTTATCAAGTGAAATCGGAGCTGTTCTGTCGTGAACATACTCTTCAATCTCTGTCTGAGAATAATAAAGCTTACCCTTTGTCATATCCTTGAGAGCTGTTTCAACAGCTTCCTTTGAACCCTTGACAACAGACTCGATAAACGAACGTTCAACACCGTATCTTACATCCGAAGAAATGATGTTATTAAGAATACATCCGATCGGGTCAGTCCATACACCCTGAGAGTCGATACCTGTATGAATATGGGTACAGGAAACGTTGATGCTGACGATGTTGTTTTCCTTCGCAACTTCCTTAAGAGCCTCACGGATAAGTCGCACGTCCGCATTTGCAAAGCCCATTGCATCAAGAGAAATGAAAACGACGTTACCTCTGCCTGAGCCGTCATTCATAACAACTGCTCTTGCCATAAGGTCTTCTTCCTGTCCGTCCTCGTCAGTGTACATCGCATTGCCGAAAACATATGGAAGGTATGCGCCCTTCGCGTAAGCCTTCTCGCCAAAATCTGCAGGAAGAACGGAAGCTTTACCGTAACCGAGGCTCCATACCTTTTCGCCCTGTGGCTCGTCGATGAAAGTTTCCATACCGCGGTAGAAATTGCCGTACTCGTCGATATTGAATTCCTCAAAATCTGCAACTGCTGCCGAATCGGGAATAACAAATCCGAGCACCCCGCCGAGAACATCGTTAATCACAAAATTGCTTATAAAATTAAGCACCTTGGAAAGCTGGATTTTTACCAACAAGCCTGTATCCATCTGTGATTCTTCAATGTACTCCTGAACAGGATTGTACGCCGTTGTTTTTTCTTCCGAAGCGAATGCAACCGTCGGCATTAAAAAGCAAACGCAAAGCAACAACGAAAGAATTGTTTTAACAGCTTTTCTCATAGCAACGACCTCTTTTCTAAAATTGCCGAAATGACAATATATTTAAATTATTTTACC
This sequence comes from Acutalibacteraceae bacterium, assembly GCA_045537435.1. Lineage (GTDB taxonomy): Bacteria > Bacillota > Clostridia > Oscillospirales > Acutalibacteraceae > CAG-488. The sequence continues at coordinate 46,394 of JAZSPL010000037.1, read as the reverse complement.
ATTAATTTTTTTAAATGTAAATGCTTTTTGTTGAATATGTATAAAAATCGCCTTTTGAGGGAAATTTCCGACAAAAAGCGATTTGTTTTTACCATATAAACGGTATCATTCTGTATTTTACTTTTTTCTTATATTCAATATAACCGTCAAGCTCCTTTTCGAGAAGCTGTTCTTCATTCTTGATTCTCTTCGCTATTATAAACGGATATGCAAGGAAAATCAAAAAAGACCACACCGAACCCAACACAAGAGGCATCGAAAGAAAAAGAAGCAAGGTAACAGCATACATCGGGTGCCTTACGAAACCGTAAAGACCCGTATCGATAACCTTCTGATTTTCCTGCACTTTTATTGTGCGTGAAAGATATGTGTTTTCACGAAGCACCTCGGCATAAAGCACGTATGCAACAAGAAATACAACCGACGCACCGATACAAACAGCCTTCGGTAACGGCAGCCAGCCAAAACGAAAGTCAAGACCTGCAACAATGAAGCCGGCAAGAAACATAAGTCCGCTGAGCTTCACAACGAGGTTCTGCTCTTTCTCCTTTTCTTTTGCATCAAGTCGACTTTCAAGGAGCTTCGGGTTTTTGAACATCATAAATATTCCTGCAAGAAACATCGGGATAAAAAGAATGCCCATAAAAAGCCACCCGTTAAAAAACCTAACCGTTCCTGCAGGAAGGAAAACAAGCAGTCCCACAAGAACAACACCCGCTATAAATTTTATAATCGCCTGAATGAATACATTTTTAGTCATAATATTTCTCCATAAAAGGGTTTTGTTGGTTAAAAAAAACTACAAATTCGAGTTTGTAGAGTTCTTTGATTTCGCGCAATCTATCTCTGTGCGCGTAGGGAGTGGCCTCCCGGACGGTCCGCAGATTCTGCTGAGTTAACGGACGGTCGAGGACGCCCGTCCCTACGCAGTTGACTGAAACAGGGTTCGTAGGGGCGCGCATTGCGCGTCCGTTGAATTAAGCAGAATTTCCACGGACGACCAATGGTCGCCCCTACGATGTAGATTGAATATTAATCTCGACAAACCCGAATTTGCACGGCAGTTTTTTTCATCTCTACCTTTTACTATACAATTATACCATTCCGACAGAACAAAAACAACCCCTGCGAAGCAAGGGTTGCCGTTAAGATTAATCTTTCCTGATTACTTTTTTCTGCCACGTTCTTTTACCGCATTCGGGGCATTTCATATATCTCGTTCTGCCCATGTGCATTGCGATATTCACTGCCTTGAACGTCGGAACATACCTGTGACCGCAGTGTTTGCATTTGTAATATCCTGCCATCTGTTCGATTTTTAATGCAAAACCAAAACCGACAAATGCAGGAATAAAGCCCGAGAGCACAACCGCTGTTCTCACCCACTCAGGCTCAATCGGTACAAGCGAACCGATAATGATCGGAATGAACAGAACTACGCAGGAAAGAATTCCTATTACCCATTCAAGAGCAAGCAGCTGTTTGTCTTCCTGCTCTTTCTCCCTGACCATTTCTATCAGTCTGTTTTCCATTTCCTGTTTGTTGTTTTCCACCGTAACAACCTCCCCGCTTAACAAATCGTTAACTGTGATACCGAGCTCATCACAAAGCTCAAGCATTATAGATGAATCCGGCAACGACCTGCCGTTTTCCCATTTTGAAACGGCTCTGTCCGTAATGTTCAATTTCTCCGCAAGCTGTGCCTGCGTAAGACCGTTTGACTTTCTTCTTTCGGCAATAAATCTGCCGATTTTAATCTGGTCCATTACGTTGCCTCCTTTCACCTTTATTTTATCGGGGGCTGTTGAAAAAGTACACACACTGTTGGTTGAGTTCGGGGATTTTGATGCTGTTCTCTTCCGAAAACGCTCCGCTTATTTTGCCGAGCAGTTTCCTGCCGCATCGACAGCAACAATAGTATACACGTCATCCGTCGTTCCCTCAGCATCGGTCACTTCCAGCGGATAATCCCACTTATAGTTTTCGATGCGGGTGAAAAACTCACCGTTTTTGCACACGCGGTAATAAGCGATTCCGAAGTTATCTTCAGACGCTTCCCAGCTTACCGTAACACCGTTTTCATCAGAAGTAACAGTTACATCGGCAGGTGCTGTCGGCTTCTCGGTTTCAAGCACATAGCCGTTCGCAACATAATCGCGGTAAGTTTCTATATACATATCTTTTACAAGATTCGGAGAAAAATAATGTGAATATGAGAAAGTAATAATATTTTCGCAGTAACGTGAAGCGACATCCAGCTGCATAACAAATCTGTCAAGCGTTGCCGTTACGGATTCGATATTTTCTGTCTCAGGACGAAGTATTGTTCCACCGAGAATGCTCGGACCCGTTGCAATATCAAAGTTTTCACAGTTCGCCCAGAGCTTTATATCAGCCTCAGCCTTCTCTGCTGCGGAGGAGTACATCTCCCAGATTCTTACAAGATCATCCTCTTCAATCCAGTCTGCACCGAGAGCATCCTGCGGAGCAACAATATCTCCGTCCCTGAACGATGCACGTTCAAAGAAAGTGAGCCACTGCGAATAAGTAGCAACGTCACCGAGATCGAGGTAATGGGCGGTATAAGGGCTTATCATCATCGGAAGAGTCGGGTCAACCTCAGTCGCCCTGTCAAGCACGGTATTAAATCCTTTAACCATTTTTCCCATAAGCGGACCGCAGTTTATCTGATTGTTGATCTCGAGGGTAAAATACCAGCCGTAAAAATTTTCGGGACTGACAGAATAGTATCCGTCGTAAATATCCTCGAGCATATCAGCCGTAATATTGCAGACTGTTTTATATTCGCCCGTAAAATTACCGAGCAACCAGAACGAATCAAACATCGTAAGACCCACAAAAACCTTGATATCCGTACCCTTACAGGCTTCAAGAGCATTTCCGACAACATCTCCGCCGAAGGTCGCTCCGTCGAATGCAGGAATTGTACTGTTATAATAAACCGTCCAGTTTCCGTCCGCATCCATATTGGCAATATCCTGCAGAACAAGATACTTCACACCGTCGCGCTGCATCGACTCAACTTCAGCTGACCAACGCTCGTTGTCCCATGTACTGCTCATCCAGGATTGAATAAAAGTTCCGCTGAACTCAGGTGCGCACTTACGCTCAGGAAGCTGTGTATCACCAAACGGTGCCGCAAAAGTTATCAGCGCGAGAAGCGCAACAAAAAAATTCTTGATAAGACTGAACATACAAACTCTCCTTACAAAAAACATTTACTATAACATTATAACACACCTTTGCGATAATGCAATTATACTTTAAACGCTCCTCACCCTCTTAAGGTTCAAGTTTCAAACAAAAAAGACACCGACACCTAAGGGTGACCGAGCGCACACACAGAACTGTCCTCTGTGTTAAAATCAAGGTTTAGGAAAAGAAAAAGTGCCCACGGGTGCGAGCACTTTTTCTTGAAACAATTATAGAATCTTATCCGGGAAAGTATTTGTCACAATATTCCTTTAGCTTTGCATTATACCGTGCACCGCTAAGGGGAGTGAAAATCAAAATATGGCCTGAAAATGGGAAAAGTATAAAGTCATAAACAGCACCCGACTCCTCAAAAGCCTTTTTAACCGATTCGGCATTTCCTATGGGCACAGTTTTATCCTTACCACCGTAAGCGAATAATGAGGGTATTGAATTTTCGTTAACGTAGGCAACGGGTGAAACAAGCTCAATTAATTCTTTCTCTTTGCCTTCCTGCATGTATTGGTTAGAAATTGCCGTACCTGCAAGCATTTTTGCAATTCTAGGGCCTGCTTCTCCCCAGGCTTCCGTAGTGAAGTCAGAGGGACCTACCTTATTTGCGGCAAAAGCAAGGGGGATAGCACTTTCGTCTGCTCGTGAATATGAATAAAGCATAGAAAGATGTGCACCTGCTGAGTAGCCCGAGGTTGCCATTTTTGTTATGTTAAGACCTTTCTCTTCTGAAAATCTTTTAATTTCTTCAATAGCTAAGGAGATTTCATCAAGAACAGTCATAACACTGTATGTATCGCTGTTGTCGTCGGTTATCAAAGTATAGCTCATAGTTGCGGCAACATAGCCTTCATTTGCAAGAGCCACACATTCACCAAGCATTTCATCCTTGCTTCCCGAGGACCAGGAGCCGCCATGAATGAAAAGAATACAACCGTTTGCTTCTTTTTCATAAGCTTCTGCAGGAACATAGATGTCCATTACATTTCTTTCACTTGCAGTTGAATAAGCTATATCCGAAAATACCTCATATTTCGGTGTACCGCCTAAAAATGTTGAACTTACAAATGTGAGAATAGCCAGAATAATTCCTATTATTTTTTCAAACATTCTAAAAACCTCTTTTCTTTTTGATAAGATTTATAGGCAGTATCTCTGTCTATGTTTCTATTATAGCACAATAGGTAAAATAATCAATTAAAAAGTATTATAAAAACAAAAAAGACACCTAAACACCATTCGGTGCTTGGGTGTCTTTTGGTGCAGAAGAAGGGACTTGAACCCTCACGAATTTGCATTCACTAGAACCTGAATCTAGCGCGTCTGCCGATTCCGCCACTTCTGCGAATATGTCGCAAGGAAAATTATATCACATAGCTGAAAAAAGTCAAGAAAAACAATTCGACAAGCAAAGAAAAAGGGACGGTTCCCCGTCCCCTTTAAGCTGTGAAAATTTATTCTTTATTTTTCTTCTGTGCATCACGGAAAACAAAATATTTCTGATATAAAAATTCAAGAACGAAGTTACTTGCCATAACGAGTGCTTCAATCAGGTAATGATTCCAGCCTGCTGTATCCGCAACGTCCCCGAGCCATCCCGAAACAGGAGTAAACACAAGGTAAAAAAGTGCAACCTTAAGCATCGCAATCGGCACATTACTTGCGGACTGGAAAGTGAATTTACGGTTGAGCGTAAAATTCCAGATAACCGAAAGAGCGAGCGACGGAATGTGACACATCCAATAGTCAAGCTCGTTCATTCCGAGAAGCGGCGGTAACTCCTGAAGAGCCGTGAAAGACAAGACCTGAATTATTCCCGCAGAAAATGAGAAAAGCGTGAATTTTACAGCCTGTATGATATTTTCTTTGGTTTTATTTTTTGTTGTCATATTTCTGATTCCTTTTCTTTTTTAGTAAGTTTAGGGAATAACTGACCGCTTCATATAATGCAACAGCAGAAATGCAGAAGCAACTGAGAATTGCTGACCAACCAAGTGTGACCTCGCCGAACTTAAAATTATCAACAACAAATTCGGAGGCAACTAAAAACAACGAAACTTCAACCGAAAGTAACGACATAAAGTGAAGTCCTTTAACCTTCCCTGCTCCTATCAAAGCCGAGTCGATTGATATAAAAATTGCGGCTATAATAAACAGAGGCAGTCCGACCTCATAAAACCACGCGGCTTCAATTCTCTTGCCAACAAGAAAAGCAACATACGCCAGCATCGAAAACAGACAAATCAATGCCGTAACCGGAGCAGGAGTTATGCGCAAGGCAGGAAAAACAGTAACAACCCATGCGGCAATAAGTGTAGCAACAACGTAAGAACACCAACCGTCGCTGTAATGAAAAATCATATCAAGCGCGACAGACAATGTAGCAGGAAAAACCATAAGTGCGGTCATAATCGCCGCATAGCTTTTCCCTCCGTCTGTCGGACCTTTGAAAAACTTAAGCTTTTTGTCATTCTTTACAGCCCCTTCAACAGGTGATATCACCGAACCGCAATGGCTGCAGAACTTAGAGTCATCGGGAATGACTTGATTACAATATGGGCAAAACATTTAAATACCTCCTTTACAGTATACATTATACATATCGCAACGATAAAAAGTCAACAGCAAAACGCGTTGTAAAAAAGAATTAAAAATATCTTAAAAATTATGCAAAATAATATTGACAATTGCGAATTGATTTGATAGAATAATTAGGCTGTTAGCGACAACAAGGGCCATTAGCTCAGTTGGTTAGAGCAACCGGCTCATAACCGGTTGGTCCGGGGTTCGAGTCCCTGATGGCCCACCAATTTAATATAGGGGTATAGCTCAGTTGGTAGAGCAGCGGTCTCCAAAACCGCGTGCCGAGGGTTCAAGTCCTTCTGCCCCTGCCAAATACGATAAATCCGAACTCTTTGGCCATAGTCGGCGAAGCGTTCGGATTTATTTTTTTATTACAGTAATGCATACTTAGTTATAAATAATTTCGAAAAGTTATCAAAAAGGTCTTTGAATGATAAACAAGAGCAATCTTTGCGATTGTCTATGTGAGTTTTTGATTTGAGGTAAATATTCGGTTCATCTTTCTGTCTGAACACAGTATCCCGATGCATGCTGAATGCATCGGGGTGCGTTTTCCGGTTCAACATTATTTTCAGGAGTTTGGTCAGTGAGGTCGAGATACTCAACAGTTTCTGCTGTCGTTTCAAGAATAACCTCTGCAGACTTTGAATGATCAACATTTAAACGGGGCGTTTCTACCTAATCGAGCTAATCGATATCAAACTGATCGACAAATCCATCGCTGTTGCAGTGTTCAAAACCATAGTGACTACACATATTGAATGTAACGTTTTATATCTATCAAAACAGTTGCACACCGTATATAAAACTTGGCTATATTTTTTGTATTTATCAGCATTTAAGTGAAAACAGCAGACCAAAAGAGAAATGAATATCTAAATCTAATATAGTATTGACTTTTATTTTATTTGCAATTAAAATTGTATTGTATGCATGAAAGGAAATGATTGCGATGCTGAACATTGCCGTTTGTGATGATGAATCGATTGAAATTGAATATCTGACTTCATTGACAAATCAATGGGCAACTATGACTGAAACTGCGGTGAAAATTTCCGACTTTTCAAGTGCTGAAGCATTTCTTTTTAAATATGAGGAAGACAAAAGTTTTGATATTCTATTGCTTGATATTCAGATGAAAGCGATGGACGGTGTTGAACTTGCGGAGAAAATCCGTGAGAACAACGACGGTGTGCAGATTGTTTTCATAACCGGATTTACAGACTATTTTTCACGAGGTTATGATGTATCCGCACTCCATTACTTAATAAAGCCTGTAAAAAAAGAAAAGTTTTTTGAGGTTCTTTCAAAAGCATATGACAATTGTAATAAAAAGGAAGCATACATACTTGTTAATGTGGATGATGAGAATCTAAGAATTAATTTGAAGGATTTGTTTTACATTGAGGCGTTTGGTCACTCATGCACTTTGCATTGTAAAAACAATGAGTATACTGTAAAACTGTCAATTTCCGAAATTAAAGATTTGCTTGACGAGGCTTTTGTTTATTGTCACAGATCCTATATCGTTAATCTTAAGCACATTTTAAAATTATCAAAAACAGACATATTTCTTGATGACGGAAAAAATATACCGATTTCCAGACGTATGTATAACGATGTTAATCTTTGTTTTATTAAATATTACAGAAGCGGGTGCTGACAGTGTTTGAACCATTGCAAAAGCAGTTAATATATGTTGCCTATGCTGCTTTAATTTCTGTTGTAGCATATGCTGTTGTAATGATTTTTCATATAAGCGGCATATTTGAAGAACGAAAGAAAAGACAGGAATATAGTCTCGTTGTTGCTCATTACGAAGAAATTACGAATATCTATCAAATAATGCGAGGCTGGCGCCATGACTACAAAAATCATATTCAAGTTATGAATGCTCTCGTTGAGATGAATAAAATCAATGAACTGCAAGAGTATCTGAAAGGATTGTCTGGTGATCTGGATTCTCTTTATGAGTTTGTTAGAACAGGCAATGTTGCAGTAGATGCCATAATAAGCAGTAAGCTCAATGTATGTAAAATTAAGAGCATTTATTATGAAACAACATTATCGTTGCCAACAAATTGTTTGATAACAGATATTGATCTTTGCATTATTTTAAGCAATTTACTTGATAATGCTACAGAAGCGTGTGAGAAAATCGATAATACTGAGGATAGGTATATCAAAACAACCATCGGCAATTTAAGAGGCCATTTATACATAAGTGTAATAAATTCCATAAAAGAACCGCCTAAAAAGAAAGGTGACGTTTTTGTTTCCACAAAGGGAGAAAATCATGGATTCGGTCTTCGCAGGATCGACAGAACCGTCCAAAAGTATGGCGGTTTTGTCAGCCGTAGTTTTGAGGAAAATGTGTTCCGAACAGAGATAATGATACCATTGGAGTTAAAATAATAACCGTTTGTGCAAAAAGCAACCGTTTCCGGTTGCTTTTTGTTATTTTATAGACAGAGATATTGACCGGAAAAGATAAACCTTTTTGGGCTCTTATCTTATAAGACTGAAAAGTAACGGTACGGTATTTAATCTTAAAGCCAAAAGGAGATGGTACATTTGAGGAAAAGAAAAAAATATACTGAAATTGAGCTACCGGATAAGGAAACTGCAGTAAGGCTTGAAGACGTAACCAAAATTTACGAAAATGGTTTTGCTAATAGTTTTCCTGCTGCCAGCAATATTTCACTTGAAATAAAGAAAGGTGAGTTTGTTGCAGTCGTCGGAACAAGCGGATCAGGAAAATCAACCCTGATGCATATGATTGCAGGTGTTGAAAGGCCGACAAACGGAAAGGTTTACATAAGCGGCTGTGACATCTACGACCTTGATGACGATACTCTTTCAAATTTCAGGTGTAATGAAATCGGAATGGTTTTTCAATTTTTTAATCTGATTCCGGTTATCAATATCGAAGAGAATATTGCCTATCCGTTGGTTGCATCCGGCAGAACACCTGACTTTAAAAAGATTACAGAAATTTTGAATCGATTAGGCTTGCAGGATAAAGGATCTTATTTGCCGAATCAGCTTTCCGGCGGACAACAGCAACGTGTTGCAATCGCAAGACTGCTTGCAGCCTCTCCGTCATTGATACTTGCAGACGAACCTACAGGCAATCTGGATTCAAAAAACAGCCGCGAGGTTGTAAGTTTGCTGAAGGGAATTTGCAAGCAAGAGAATAAGACGCTTATAATCATTACTCATGACGAATCCATTGCAGCCACTGCCGACAGAATAATCCGTATTGAAGACGGAAAAATTGTTTCGGATATAAACAACAAAGATGTGGTGATGTAAAATGAAGTTTTACAAAACTCTAGCAAGAAAAAGACTGAAGACGGAAAAAACAGAATCACTGTTACTGATAATTACGATAGCATTGGCAACCGCAACTTTAATGATGACTTTGAATCTCAGCGGAAATTATCTTGTCTGTCTTGTTGAAAAATCCTCAGCCATTATTGGTTCAGACTTTCCTGAGCTTTTGAAGAACAATCTTGAAAACCTTTCAGAGATCGGAATGTATGCAGCAGACTTTTTCGGCCGAATGGGCGGTGATATTAATTCAAGCCCGATTATGGTGAAAAACCTGGAAGCTATTTTTTCTCCGTCATCAAGTGTTGAAAATCTACCGTCAACAATGGCTTTTCTTTCAGCGGTAGTGTTGGTTATGGTTAATACCATACTGTCAATTGTTTTTAATCTGTGTCAAAAATCAAGAAGAAGTTTTTTGATAACGATGCTTTCTTCGGGAGGCACTCAGCATGGTATCAAGGAATACGTCCGAAAAGAAACTCAAGAGCTTCTTTTTACAGGCATACCCGTGGGCGTTTTGATTGGAACGGTTGGGATTTATGCCGTAAGATTTATCGGTAAGATGTTTTTTGAGAATCATGGTTTTTCACATTTTCCGGTAGACATAAATGTCTCTGTAATACCTTCGGTTGTAACAGTTCTGTTTATTACTTTGTTGACATTCAAATTTTCAAAAAGAGTGTGTAAAGAGATTTCGGTTACTCAGGTAGCTTCATCATTGAAAACCAAATTAGCATCCGATAACGGTATACGCACAATGACCGCAGAGCCTGAAAGATACATAAAAAAAGGTATGGAGCATTTTGTTTCAATCGGGAATTTTTCAAGCAACATTATAAAATATATGGGGATGCTCGGGACAACGAGTATCACCTTGATTGTGTTTACGATTACGGTTTTAATTTTTGACATAATCAGAAATTATAACGGTCAGACACTTTTAAATGGTAATACGAAGATAATGGAGATGAGTGTTGCTGCTGAAATGTATTTTATTTGCGTTGCGATCCCTCTTATTGTTATTTCGGTTCTGGGAATGTTCAGCTCAGTATTTGCAAATACGGCTTCTAATGTTGGCATATATGCTCTCATGAAGTCCTCCGGTTCAACGGTCGGATCTGTTCTCAGGACCGTAAGAAAGGAAGGAAGATTTACTGCGTTGACCTGTTGCCTGTTTGTTACATTTGTTACATTTTATATTATTGCGATAATTGTTTCGATGTTTATTTCAGACAGACAAGTTGATTTGGTCGGAATGCGGAAAATTCTGTTGATTTCAGTGGCAGCAATAATATTGATTTTTGTCAGTATTATGGTAACAACCGGTTTTATGAGAAAGAAAATGAAAAAGCTTGATATTATCGGCACCCTTAAAAATTTATATTATTGAATTTTACAGATAAAAGCGGTGGTGTGAATGAAATATTATAATATGCTGGCTAAAAAAAGATTTGGGAAAGAAAAAACCGAGTTTTTTTTGCTTGTTATTACGACAGCAGTGACCACAGCTGCTTTACTGCTGACACTGACGTTGAGCACAAACTATTTAACATTTCTGGTTAACAGTTCTCAGGAGGTTATTGGCATAAGTTTTTCACTACTTCTTAAAAACAATATTTCCAATCTTTCTGAAATCGGCGAATACACAGGAGATTTTTTATGGTATTTAAAGTACGGATTGACAGACGAAGAAATTGAAGAGCTTGAAGAAAAACAAAAACAACTGAAAGAGTCGTCATCGTCATCGCATATTGAAGGTTATTTGAATGAAGTTAAAGCTGAAAATATGATGCTTTTGCCACAGGCTGAAAATGCTGATTCGGTTTTTTCGCCGATGGCAAGTGTTGAAAATCTACCGTCAACGATTATCCTGCTTTCGTTGGTAGTGTTGTTTATGGTAAATTCAACACTTTCAATTGTGTTCAGACTATGTAAAAAATCACGGAGAAGCTTTCTGATAACGATGCTTGGAGCAGGAGATACAATGCGTGGGATAAAGAAATACGTCAGAGTAGAGACGAAATATATTCTTTCCTACGGGGTGCCGATAGGACTTCTTTGCGCAACGGTATGTATCTATGCAGTCAGATTGATTGCAAAGATATTTTTTGAAAAACGTAATTTTTCTCCTTTTCCGGTAAATATTAATATTTCTGTGTCAGCACTTTTTGTGTCGGTACTGATAATATCGTTACTGGTATTCAGGTTTTCTGCAAAAGCATACAGCGGTATTTCGGTCTCTCAGGTAGCGTCAGCCCTGAAAACAAAATTAGCAACTGATAACGGTATACGAACGATGACTGCATCTCCAAAAAAGTACAAAAGAAAAGGGATGGAGCATTTCGTGTCAATCGGCAATTTTTCAAGCAATATAATGAACTATATCAGTATGATAGTTACAACGAGCATTACACTGCTCATTTTTGTAATAATCGTGATGATGTTTGATATCATCAGAAACTATAGTGGGCAAGGGTTTGCTTCCTGCAGCTCCAAATTGTTTGAATTCAGTTTTGCCTCGGAATTTTACTTTTTTGTAGTGGCTGTTCCTCTCGTTGTGATTTCAGTTCTCTCTGTGTTTGCTTGCGTTTTTGCAAATATTACTTCAAATACCGGCATATACGCTCTGATGCGTTCTGCGGGTTCGGACATAGGTGCGGTACTGAAAGCGGTCAGAAAAGAGGGGAATTTTATAGCCGTCACTAACTGTGTTGTGGCTGTGTTTACTACGCTTACGCTTACAACTATTACATTTGCGATATATGATTCAGACAGTCGTGTGACAACAGGAGGAATCTGGAAGATATGGATGGTGGTTGCATTGGCTGTATTGCTGTTGTTTATAAGTATTTTTCTGACGACTTACTTTATGAAAAAGAAAATGAAAAAACTTGATATGATAGGCACGCTTAAAAATTTGTATTACTAACATGAAGAAAGGGGTTTTATTGTGTTTAAGAGACTCATTGGTGTAATACTTACAATACTTCAGATTTCGACATTGTTCGTACCGGCGGCGTTTGCTATGGACCGGGAGAACGGTGCAAATGCTGAGATAATACAACCGCATACTCAGGCGGTTGACGACGATGAAATCAAATTTTATACAAAAGTTTTTGATGAAAAGAATCCTGATATGTATAAAGTTGTTGATGAGGACGGTAATGAGGTTGTCGTCGATGAAGAGGTGCTCAGCTTTGATACCCAGTCTGTACTTCTTCCTCAGAAATACGATTCACGTGATTACGGCAGGGTAACTTCTGTTAAAAACCAGAATCCGCACGGAACTTGTTGGGCATTTTCTGTCTGTGCCGCTGCGGAATCAAGTCTGATTTCACAGGGGTACGAAACAAAGGACAGCGTTGATTTGTCCGAAGCTCATCTTGTATGGTTCACCGTGAATAATTATGTTGAAGGTTCGGATAATCCTGTTCAGCAAGACCGTTATGCGGTGAACGTGGATGCCTTTGAAAGCGGCGGAAAGTCATACGATGCAACTGCTACAGTAAAACGCGGTTCAGGTTTTACGACAGAAGAACAGTATCCGTATGATCACGAGAATAAAGAGAACATGATGTTTTCTGCAGATGATATGTTTGTCAGTGATTATAAAATTGACTCATCTGTAAATATCGGTCTTAACGATGCAAATAAAGTAAAGCAGGCAATTATGAGTAGTGGCGCATTGTATATGCCGTTTATGTGGAACGAAAACGGTTGCGGGATAGACTCAGATGGGGAAAAGAACTATTATTTTGACGGTAGTTTTGAGGAATATATCGCAGGTCACGCAGTTGCGGTTATAGGTTGGGACGATAATTACAGTGCAGACAACTTCAGAAGTAAACCGGCCGGTAACGGTGCATGGTTAGTTAAAAACTCCTGGGGAGAATACGGTGGCAACTACTTTTGGATGTCATATTATGAACAGTCACTCTCTATTGTTACGCAAGTAACAGCATCACCTGCAATCGAGGGAGAGAATATATATCAGTATGACGGGCTTATGAGTTATGGGGCAATGTCTTCGTCAGTAAGAGATACTCTTTACGCTGCAAATATTTTTACAGCCGAGTCTGAGGAAAGAGTAACCGGTTGCGGATTTGATATATTCAACACAGCACACTATAAATGTACAGTATCTTTGTATAAAAATCCGTATCCGGATAACCCGAGGACAGGAACATTACTTGAAAGCAAAACAATGGATTGTTATAACTACGGTTACCATACGCTTGATTTTGATAACGAACACATCTTGCAACCGGGTGAAAGTTTTTCGATAGTTATTGAGTATAAAAATCTTTCGGATTCAGATGTTTATATTCAGGTTGAAAAAGATGACTATAAGTATGACTATGCTTCTGAAAAAGGTCAGAGTTTCTTCTCCAAAAACGGCAAAAAATGGATTGATCTCAGCGACAAAAAAGATTGTGACAATGTTACGATTAAGGCTTTTACACTCGACAGCAATTGCACAGGCCATATATGGAGTAACTGGACGATGGTAACTGAACCTGTTGACGGAAACAACGGCAGTGAAATAAGAGTATGCTCTGTGTGTTCAGCTCAGCAGACAAGGTCGATTCCGTACAAAGAAATTCTTGTCCATGATTCTACAGGGGTCAGTGTTGAATTTTTTGAGAAGCTGCCGGAAAATGCGACTTTGAAGGTTGAACTTACAGGTGACAAAAAATTTATTACTATGATCGAAAGTATGTTTAATGAGGCAGAATATCGACCATATAATATTTCAGTTGTCGACGGTGACTTTGAAAGCTTATATAACGGCAAAGTTAAAGTCAGAATCCCGCTTCCTGACGGGTTCAATGAGAAAAGAACGGTTGTTTTCGGCTATGACAAGGAGCAAAAAGTCTTTGCTGAAATAGGATTTATGGTTTCAGACGGTTTTATTGAGTTTGAAACAGAAAAGCTTGCCTGTTTTGCGGTTGTAGAGAAAGCACCCGAGGAAAAAGATCCTGTGAAAATGGATGATGTAAGCCTGATATACGGTCAGACATATGAACTGACCGTAAGATTGGATCTCGAAGCAGATGTTGAAACGGTTTCTTTTGAGTCTTCTGATACATCCGTAGTTACTGTTGATGAAAATGGATTTGTAACAGCAGTTGGCAGAGGCGAAGCTGAAATTACCTGTACCGTAACAGATAAAGAAGGAAATACAGAAACAGGAACCTGTACGATCAGTGTAAAATACACATTTTGGCAGTGGATTATAAAGATTGTTCTGTTCGGATGGTTATGGTACTGATCAGAATAAACGATTGTGTTTGCCAAGTCGGTTCTCCTTGTGGGTCGCAATGAAAACTGACATTTTAAAAAAACGCATCTCCTTTGGTTTAAATACCGAAAGAGATGTGTTTTTATTTTTATCTGTACCGTTCATGTTTGAAAATTGACCATTTGTGCAGTTTCACACTTTTTCATTTGTTTTTCTGATATGTTAATGCCAGAAGATAAACATTGAAAGGATGTGGACGAAATGGTATAAGGTAATCTGAATCATAAACTGATTAAAATTAAACTTGTTTGTTTTTGTTGTTTTATAAAACTAAAATAAAGGAGATGTTTTTTATGTTGAGGATTTCTAAAAAGATTCTATCAGTTTTGCTCGCTGTGATTATATCACTTTCTGCATTTGTGACGATTGCTTCAGCAAATCCCGTTTTGGGCGGATCGTTTAATGATCTTTTTGTTCCAAAAGGAGAGGTAACGGTTGACAACATTATTTATGAATGCTATATCGGACAGAATTTTTCAAGAGCTGAAATAGAAGGTTATGTTACTGACGAAAACGGCAATCCCCTTCTTCCTGAATCAGTAGTGATTCCCGAAACAGTTGTTTTTGACGGAACTGAAATTGCGGTTACACGCATTCAGGCGAATGCTTTTATGAACTGCTCTGTTCTTAAAGAAATCACATTACCGTCATCAATTGAATCAGTGAACAATCAGGCGTTTAAAGATGCTGCGAATCTTGAAAAAGTTGTAATTCCGGAAACAGTAGTGTTTTCTTACTTTGGTGAAGAGGTTTTCGAAGGAACTAAGGCAATGGATTACTTTATTGATAATTCAGAAGACGGAGCTGTAATATTCGGCAAAAATATTTTCTTCAGATATTTCGGCACAGCAGATACATATGTGATGCCTGAGGATATCGACACTTTATTTGACGGATGCTTTGAAAACGCTGTTTGTAAAGAAATCATTCTCAGTGAAAAAATGTCGTACATACCGGAGAATTGTTTCAGAAATTGTAAAAATCTTAAAGAGATAACAATTCCGGATTCTGTCGTACGTGTTAGTAACGGCGCTTTTTCAGGCTGCGAAAAGCTTGAAAAAGTAAACCTTGGAGATAAACTTATTGTTTTAGGTTATGGAGCTTTTGAAGGAACAAACATAAAGGATATATATCTGGGTAAAGATATGCTCGTGACTACAGGTGCTTTTGTAGGCTGCGATACGCTTAAAAACATAACAGTAAATGAAAACAACGAATATTATGTTTTTGAAGATGACGTTCTTTACAATATTAGCTCACATATGGAAACAAAGGAAATTGCACTTTTCCTTGCATCTTCAGATAAAAAGACTTTCTGCGTACCTGAAGATGTTACAGGAGTATCACCTTATGCTTTTAACAACTGTAAGAATCTTGAAGAGATATGTGTTAATATTGAAAGGCTTAACTTTGCTTACGGAGGCCTGAAAGTCCAGAAGTTGTCAATGGACGAGGCATTTACAATTGGTGAAGGCGCTTTTAAAGGCTGTGAAAACCTCAGAAGAGCGGATCTTACCTCGGTTTATGTTATTGAAGACAGTGCTTTTGAGAATTGTGCTAATCTTAAGGATGTAACATTCAATTGTAACGGTTGCAGATTCGGTGCACGATCATTTGCAAGCACAGGTTTTGAAAATATTGTTATCAAGGGATACTTTATCAAATTAGGTGAAGAAATGTTTGCAGATTGTCTGAATCTCAAATCAGTTGAATTTAAAGAAAATGTTAAAGAGATCCCTGCTGATATAGTTGCAAACTGCCCGTCACTTGAAAGAGTATTTGTATCAAGAACAGTTTCCGCTGTTGATGAGGATGCATTTAGCGGCTGCGGTAATGTAAAGTTTGAACTTGTCAAGAATTCAACAGGTGCAGATATTATGGTCGGATATGCAGAAGATCCTGAAAATGATGTTACAACATACGAATTTGTCGGCAGAACGACTGTTTTCGATAAGATGACAGATTTTGCGATGTATGCATCAGAAAGACTCTATGTATTCTTCTTCGGTTGCCAGGGTATTTTCACTAAGTTGGAACAGCTTTTCAATTTCTAATATATTCCGAAATAAATATCAGCAATCGTTTTACGCTCTCCTGAGGTTTATGCCCCAGGAGGGCATTTTTCTTTCCGGATATTCCATTCGTGTGCAGAAATTGACCGTTTGTGCAAAAAGTAACTTTCGGTTAAGTTTTTCTGATATGTTATTGTCAGGGAAAGGACTACGCATAAAAGCGTAAAACCGTCATCTTAATCTTTGACTGAGGGTGGTAATTATGGTATAGCAGATTGCATCGTAAAATCCCGAAAAAATTACATTTATTCTCTGACGATTACGAGGAGGAAAGACTATGAAAAATAATAAATTTTTTAAAAAGTTTGCAGCTACATTTTTGGCAGTGGCAATCTTATTGGCATCTGCACCGCTGAGCGGATTTGCAGGTCTCGATTTTCTTGACCTGTTCAATATTTCAGCAAGTGCACAGGAATACAGCGGCACTTGTGGCGAAAACCTTACTTGGACATTCAATGAAGCAACAGGAGAGCTTAGGATCGAAGGCACGGGTGCGATGGATGATTATGCCGAAGCGGCTGAAGCACCGTGGTGTCCTTATGAGGTCAAGAAAATATTAATCGGAAATGGTGTTACCTCTATCGGTACGTTTGCGTTCCATTATGCTGAGTATGTGACGGATGTAGTTATCTCCGATAGTGTTGTAAGTATCGGCGACCATGCTTTCCATGGGTGTGCATTTAAAAACATGTCGATTGGCAACGGAGTTACAACCATCGGAGAAGGTGCATTCGCAGACACTTGTTATCGTGAAGATTCAGAACCATTAGTTATACCTGATAGTGTAAGAACTGTTGGAGAGCGTGCGTTTGCATACAGCTATCTTGCAAATACTGATTTCCTTAAAAATCTCACTACTATCAGTTTCTGTATGTTTGAAGAGTGTTATTTTTCTGAAAACAGTATTACTATACCTGGCAACATAAAAGTAATTGAAAGTAGGGCTTTTGATTATTCGAATATTGATTTTTTTCGTTTGGAAGATGGTGTTTCATATCTTGCAGATAGTGCATTTGGGTTCGGCCCGGAAACAACTTTTGTTATCCCCAAAAGTGTCAGCTTTATAGGCTCGGGTGCTTTTTATGAATACTATGGTAGCTGTTCCGCTACTATATATTATGAGGGCACAGAAGATGAATGGTATAATACATTGTCAGACCCGCATTGTGAATATACTGCGTTATATTGTCTGGGAGAAAATGCAAGTGGAAAATGTGGCGATGATGTTAATTGGAAGATTGACACAGAAACAGATAGTCTCGTGATAAGTGGAAGTGGACAGATAACGGATGAATGGGGATTTTCTCCATATTTTGCAAATGTGGTAATAGAAGACGGTGTCACAAGTATCGGCTCTGATGCGTTCCGTAATTTCACAAGCCTTACAAGCATCACAATCCCGGACAGTGTCACAAGTATTGGCGATTTTGCGTTCTGGTATTGCACAAGTCTTACGAGTGTTACAAATTCCAAAAGCATAACAAGTATCGGCAATTATGCGTTCAGTGATTGCGAAAGCCTAACAAGTATCACAATTCCCGACAGCGTAACAAGCATCGGTAATTATGCGTTCAGGTATTGCAGCAGCCTAACAAGCATCACAATCCCCGATGGTGTGAGAACTATTGATGCCGGTACATTCAGTTGTTGCAAGAGTCTCACGAGCATCACAATCCCCGACAGCGTAACAAGCATCGGTGATAATGCGTTCGAATATTGCACAAGCCTTACAAGCATCACAATCCCTGACAGCGTAACAAGCATCGGCTCTAAAGCGTTCTATAATTGCACAAGCCTTACAAGCATCACAATCCCCAATCGTGTGAAAAGTATCGGCAAATCTGCATTCGAAAATTGCAAAAGCCTTACAAACATAACAATTCCGGACAGCGTGACAAGCATCAGCAGTTCTGCGTTCAGTGGTTGTTCGGGTATTGAAAGCATCATAATCCCCGACAGCGTGACAAGCATCGGCAATTATGCATTCTCCGGTTGCACAGGACTGACAAACATAACGGTATCTAAAGATAATGCTGTATATTCATCTGACGAATACGGAGTATTATTCAATAAGGATAAAACAGAACTCATTCTGTATCCGGCAGACAACAAACGAACAAGGTACACAATTCCTGACAGTGTGACAAGTATCGACTCTTATGCGTTCTCCGGTTGTACAAGCCTTGCAAGCATAACAATCCCGGACAGTGTGACAAGTATCAACTCTTCTGCGTTCCGTGATTGCACAAGCCTTACAAGCATCACAATCCCGGACAGTGTGACAAGCATCGGCAATTATGCGTTCTACGGTTGTACGAACCTTACGAACATCACAGTTCCCAACACGGTCACAATAATCGACTATTTTGCGTTCTACGGTTGCACAAGCCTTATAAGCATCACAATCCCCGACAGTGTGACAAGTATAGGTAATAATGCGTTCGAGAATTGCGAAAGTCTTACGAGCATAACAATTGGCAACAGTGTGACAAGTATCAGCAGTAAGGCGTTCTCCGGTTGTACAAGCCTTGCAAGCATAACAATCCCCGACAGCGTAACAAGCATCGATGATAATGCGTTCCGTGATTGCTCAAGCCTAACAAGCATCACAATTCCCGATAGCGTTACAAGAATAGGCTCTTCTGCGTTCTATAATTGCGAAAGCCTTACAAGCATCACAATCCCCGACAGTGTGACACACATCGACTATTCTATGTTCTACAATTGCAGGAGACTAACAAGCATTACAATTCCTAGCAGTGTCACAAGCATCGGCTCTTCTGCGTTCTATAATTGCGACAGCCTAACAAGCATCACAATTCCTGACAGTGTCACAAGCATCGGCTCTTCTGTGTTTTATTATTGCGACAACCTAACAAGCAACACAATCCCTGACAGTGTGACAAGTATCGACTCTTATGCGTTTTATTGTTGCAAAAGCCTAACAAGCATCACAATTCCCGATAGTGTGACAAGCATAGGCTATTCTGCTTTCGAATCTTGCAACAGCCTCACGGATGTATATTACAACGGTACAGAAGATGGATGGAATGAAATAAAAATAAGATCGTACAATGCAGACCTCCTCAACGCAACAATTCATTTTGCAGAGTCTGAGCACGAGCATAGCTACACGAGTGAAATCACAACACAGCCGACTTGTACGGCTGAAGGTGTTGAAACATTTACCTGTGAATGTGGTGACAGCTATACTAAGGCAATTCCTGCAAAGGGTCATACATTGTCGCATATCACAGTAGATTCAACCTGTAAGGTGGCAGGTATGGAATATGACCTTTGCTCAGAATGTGAAGTGGTATTAAATTCTAACACTCTTCCTCTTAAGGATCACACCTGGGGCGAGTGGACGGTAACAGCAGAGCCTACAACAGAAAACGAAGGTTCAAAGACAAGAACCTGTTCGGTATGCTCCGAGGAAGAAACAGAATCAATCCCGAAGCTTGAGGTTATCGTAAACGAAGAAACGGGAATCGAGATCGTATTCGGTGAAGAGTACGGCGACGGAGTCGAGGTTCAGGCGAGTGAAGTTTATGACGGAAAATCATTCCAGCTCGTTGAAGCAAATTACGGTAACGTCAAGACAACAATCTTTGATATTTCAACAACTGTTGACGGAGTAGCAGTTCAGCCTGCAGGCAAGGTAAAGGTAAGAATACCCCTTCCCGAAGGATTTGAAGCAGGAAAAATAGTTGTATGCTATGTTGATTCGGAAAACGGCAAGGTAACAAGCATCCCTGCAAAGGTGGTTGACGGTTATGTCGAGTTTGAAACAGATCATTTCAGCTACTATGCACTTCTTGCAACAAAGGGTAAGGTTCATTCGGTAAAGATAGATGATATTCGTATTAATTACAAAGATACGATGATTATCAGACCTGAAATTTATGCGGATGACGGGGTCAGATATACGGTGACATATTCAGCATCAAATCCGTCAGTTGCACAGGTAAATCAGAACGGAAAGATAACGGCGACGGCCTTTGGCAGAACGACAATTACTTGCACAGTAACGGATGAATACGGAAATACCGTTACTGAAAAGTTTACTGTCAATGTAAGATATACCTTCTGGCAATGGATCATTATGCTATTCCTTTTCGGTGAGCTTTGGTATTAATCAGAGATATATGTAAAACGTACTGAAATTAAGTATCGTTTAAAAAAGTTCTTGTAAATAGTTTTCCTCGGCATCGGAACAGTTTCGGTGTCGGGGATTCTTCTTTTACCTGAAGCTTTACGGCTTCAGGTTTTTCTTTTTTTATTAAAAAACTTTTCAACTAACATATTATAACCGAAGACACAGGCTATAAGAATTTCTCACACAGGGACAGATTCTTGTCGCTTGTGGGTGGAGGAGCGATACGAATATGCATTAAGTATTGTTCGTCCGCTGAGGTGCCGTGAGATGCGAATTGTTTTAAAATTCGTAGGTAGGCATCTCCTTTCAAACCAAAACGATATTTTAAAACAGTTTACAGTTTTGGTTTGGGGGCAGAGTTGAAAAAACTATTTTAAAATTTCAACTCTGTACCGGAATGGTTGCTTTTTGAAAGAAAAGAACCGGTCCATGCTAACGGTTATTCAGTTATTTAACGGAATAACCAGTTAGCAGGACGAAGAAGTGTTTTTCACTTCGGTGTAACGGGTTTGCATCGACCCTTACGGATGAATTTTAAAACAAAATTCGTCGCTCTTTGAATGAGCCCTTGAACAGTTTAACTCCGAAAGGTGGGCGGTTTGAAAGTCCGTGCAATGCGAAACTTTCAAAATCTTGTAAAGGTGAAAAAGACAGATTCATAACAGTTTTTAATTTTCATCTAACATATTAATAATGAACGATTAAATTCGTTAAAAAATCAACGAAATGAGGTGTGCGAATGTCAAAGAACCCAACGAATAGAAAGGTTGGGGAGGTGTTGAATATTGAAATTAAGAAAGGAACGGAAAATATTCCGAAAGCAGTATATTCAGAATTGGCAAGATGCTTTTTCTCTGAAATAACAAAATTTTATAATAATCAAAGAAAGGATTGATAGAATGAACAACTCAATCAAAATAAATTATTCAAAAAGTAAAGCTTACGGCCTTTACAAAAGCGCTTTTGCGCGCTATATTAAATCCGGAATGGAGGAATGAAAATGAACGCAGTTATATATGCAAGATACTCAAGCAGTAACCAACGCGAGGAATCTATTGAAGGTCAGGTTCGTGAATGCAAGGCTTATGCAGAAAAGAACGGACAAACCATTGTAGGTATATACATAGACAGAGCACGTTCTGCAAGGACAGATAACAGACCTGATTTCCAAAGAATGGTTAAAGACAGTTCAAAAAACAAATTCGATACAATTATTGTATGGAAGTTTGACCGTTTCGCCCGAAATCGTTACGACTCAGCACATTACAAACGTCTGCTGAGAAAGAACAGTGTTCAGGTTATATCTGCAACAGAAAACATTGCCGAAGGTTCAAACGGAATTATAATGGAAACTTTTCTTGAAGGAATGGCAGAATACTACTCGGCTGAACTTTCTGAAAAGGTCATAAGAGGAATTACAGAAAATGCACTCAAGTGTAAATTTAACGGTGGTGTTGTACCTTTAGGTTATGTTGTTGATGAGGAACATCACTTGCAGATAGACCCTTTGACTGCACCTGCAGTTCTTGATGCTTTTCAGAGTTATGCTGACGGAAAGTCAATGAAGGAAGTTGCAGAAGATATGTGCAGCAAGGGAATCAGAAACAACCGCGGAGGAAAGATTACTTTCAATGTTCTGACACATATGTTTCATAATCGCAGATACATAGGCGAATACAAGTACCGCGATATTATTCATCCGAACGGTATTCCTGCAATAGTTCCGTTAGATTTGTTTGAAAAAGTTCAGGACAGAATGGCACAGACTAAAAAAGCGCCTGCAAAACATAAAGCAGAAGATGACTACCTGCTTTCACCGAAGTTATATTGCGGAAAATGCAACAGGCTTATGGTAGGAGAAAGCGGAACAAGTAAAACTTCAAAAAAATATCATTATTACAAGTGTTCCGGTGTTAAAAAGTTCCATGATTGCAACAAGAAAACAATCGGAAAAGATGCACTTGAAGCGATTGTTTTAAAACAAATCGAAAATGTGTATATGGATGACAATCTGATTGAAAAGATTGCCAATGAAGTTCTGAAAGAACAAGCTAAAGAAAACACAACATTGCCTCTGCTCAAAAAGAAATATGCCGAAACCGTGAAAGGTATCAGCAATATGCTTGATGCCATACAGAACGGAATACTGACAGAATCGACTAAAGAGAGGCTTGAATCATTAGAGCTGCAAAAAGCCGATTTATCACTGAAAATCACAAAAGAAGAACTCGAAAGACCGTTGTTAACAAAAGAGCAGATTATCGAATGGTTAAAAAATTTACGAAAGTACGGAACAAAGCGTTTAGACCATAAACGAAGACTGATAAATACTTTTGTTAATTCAGTTTATCTGTATGACGATAAAATTGTCATTAACTTCAACTACAAGGACGGTGCAAAAACCGTCCGCGTAGATGAGGTTAATAATTTACTCCTGAGTTCGGATTCTAATGTATATGCTCTGCCAAAACAAAACCATCCGAACACGGATGGTTTTTTGTTTTGGAAAAGTACAAAATAAGAAGGACTTGAAGCCCAAGGGGGTGAGGAGCGTAAAGAAAACAATTCGGTGAATTGTTTTTAGCTCCGAAGTCTGAGGCGGGTGCTGTTGCGAAGCAACGGCCGCCGAGGACGCAGCCTGTGAAACAGGCGTGTCCTTCTGCCCCTGCCACAATATAAGCCTTGAAACTATGCGGTTTCAAGGCTTTTTCTTTTTTTATCAACAAATAAAGTTGATTCGTTTCTATTCGTGTTTAGTTGTATTAAGACTATTCTATTTGGGCGTCATTCTGCCGTCACGTCGTCTTCGGCGACGATGACGACAACAACGTAATCTTTTGTGCATTAAAGTCTCTGAAAATTACAAACAAAATCAAAACCACCGGTTGAATCAGTAGACTTGATTGTATTTTTACAACAAATCTTTGTTTATATAATTACAGAATATTGGAACATGTCAAATTAATATGTTGACTTTGTACAGTAGAAGGTGTAGTATATTGTTGTTATAGCATATTCGACATGGTATCGATTGCTGAATATCAATTATTTTATTAGATACGATTTGATTTCAGGAGGTGAAAAAGATCAAATCACAATAAAAAATGGAGGGAGATTTATTATAATATGAAAAAATTTAGTAAAAAAGTATTGTGTATTATTCTTTCTGTTGTAATTGTTTTAGGAAGTTTGGTTACTGCGTCGCTTGCATCGGAAAATGCCGACGGAATAGTCATTAAAGTATCATCAGACAAGAAGCATTACACAAAAGGTGAAGAGATTGTTTTGGACGTTGAGGTCACAAATACAACTGATGAGGATATGTCAGATGTTGATATTAATATGGACTGCAACTGGTTTAACTTTGATGTAGAAGAAGGTTCTTCCATTAATATTAAGAAACTTAAAGCTGGAGAAACTAAAAACTTGCAGTTCCATGCTAAGTATATCAGACTTAATTTATTTGAGTTTATTAGTGTTATGTTTAAAAGAGTTTTTGCGTGGTTCTGCCGAACTCTTTGGGGTGCAAACAGCGAAACCACACGCTATAGCGTTAGAGTTGATTTGATTAAGAGGACTTTTGTTTTTAGTGCTGAAATCGGTGGAATTTCGGAAGATGTGGATAACAACGAAGATTTTGATTACGAAAAAGATACTGACAATGATAATCTGCCTGACAAAATCGAAGAAGTACTTGGCCTTGACAGTAGCAAAGACGATACAGATGAAGATGGAATTAGTGATTATCATGAACTTACAGTTTTAGGTACAGATCCTCTAAAAAAAGATACGGATAATGATGGTACAATTGATAGTGAAGATGATGAAGATGAAGATGGTCTCAGCAATATCGAAGAGTTTTCATTAGGCACATATCCTTTAGTAGCTGATTCTGATATTGATGGTATATCTGATGGTGATGAGATAAATAAGTATAACACAAAACCTATGGCTTACGATACAGATGGTGATACTCTTTCTGATGGTGAAGAAATTAAACTCGGATTAGATCCAACAAAAAAATCTACTGATGGCGTTATATCTGATGACAAGCGTACTTTCTCACAAACTGCAGATGATGAAGTGAAAGATGCAGCGTTACTCGAAAGTGAGAATTGGCTGAATCCTTTTATCTCCGGTGAGGTTTCAGGGGATATTGCAAATAATGTAAGGCTTGAAAAATCCATAGATTCACCTTATGTTGAGAATCGTTCAGTATTAAGTGATATTATAGAAATAACAACAAATTATGATGAAGATATTACGTTAACTTTTAGCTATAATGAAGAATATACAGGTGATATTAAGAACTTA
The DNA here is from genome assembly GCA_045537435.1 of Acutalibacteraceae bacterium. GTDB lineage: Bacteria > Bacillota > Clostridia > Oscillospirales > Acutalibacteraceae > CAG-488. The sequence continues at coordinate 21,406 of JAZSPL010000037.1, read as the reverse complement.
GCTATAGTTAAAGTGGATGAAGAAAATGGTTTGCAAATTATAGAAACAACTGTTGATGAAGATGTAGGAGAAATATATGGTGATATTTCAGAAAGTGCAACATATTTTGTAATAGATGTAGATGAATTCCTTAAGGGTCTTGGTATTGATTTTTTCTCTAATCTTGATACCCCTAGTACTTTTAGTTCAAGAACTTTTGCATCAAGAAGTATTCCAGAAGATAGTAAAGCAACAGGTAAGGCTGATATTGTTTTTGTAATCGATGTTACAGGTTCTATGAGTAGTGCAATAGCTAATGTAAAGAACAATATTAATATATTTGCAGAAAAACTAACAAACGATTATAACATTGATGCTAATTTTGGACTTGTAGAGTTTCAGGATATAACATGTGATGGATTAGATAGTACTATTCGTCATAAAAACATGACATCAAATTGGTTTACCAATGTTAATTCTTACAAAACAGAAATTGGTAATCTCGACTTAGGATATGGTGGCGATGAACCAGAGACTGATATTGATGGTATAGAGAATGCACGAAGAATGGACTGGCGTAGTGATTCTGCTAAGTTTATCGTTCTTGTAACCGATACATATCATAAGAATGATAATAGATACGGTATTAGTGATCTCGATGAGTTAGCCGATTTATTATCTGCAGACGGAATAATTACGTCAGCAATAACATCAAGCTCAAGTTATTATTCTGAATTAACCGAAAAAACAGGCGGTCTTTATGGTTATATCTATGGCGATTTCTACGATATTCTTCTTGGTTTAGCTGATAAAATCGGTGAAGTGACAAATCAGGGCGAATGGGTATTCCTTGATGACTATCAGGCTGTAAGACTTGCCCCTGAAGATGCAGATAACTATGGCGACACTGATGAAGATGATATTGATGATTATAGTGAACTTGGAACTAAAGAAACACGATCAATGGCTCCGTATATTGCATTACTCGCAAACAGATATAAAGTGCCTGTAGAACTCTATTCGGGAAAAACAAGTATCGATGTATACAAATATAAATCCAATCCTGTATTAGTAGATACCGATTATGATGGTTATCTGGATTCGGCAGATAGTAATCCTAGAAAGTGGGATATTTCAGATCGAGACCTAGCAATGGCCGCAGGAATTTCTTACAGCTATCCGTCAATTGGCACCCAAATAGATACATCTTCTATCAGCATAGGAAAGGGTGCAACAGCTAAAGAACTGAAGGGTTGGAAAGTTGTCGATGTTTGGCACGGTGGAGCAGGATTCTATGCACTTGCTCTTAAAAAGGATAAAAATATAATTATAGCCTATAGAGGCTCAAAGCGTATAGGTGACTATGAAGGAATTATAGATACCGATTGGATTGATGATTGGGTTTTTGCTGATGTTATTAATGTTTTGACAGGCATAAGTACGCAGGCTCCTGCGGCGAGGGCATTGGCCGAAAGAATAGTCAGAAACTACTCAGAGTACAATATATATATATGCGGTCATTCCCTTGGCGGCAATCTTGCATTAAATGCTTCAGCAAAAGCTTTAGATATGAAACCTTCTATTATTAAGAGAATAAGCACGTTTAATGGTTTAGGCGTTCCTCTTGTAAAGTTTTTAAATATGTTTAGTGCATATGATAATGCACTTTTGATTACATATGCAGACAGATTTTACGATTATGAAATAGAAGGTGATCCTGTATCTGGATTTGAAAGCGAAATTGATCCTAAATGGTATGAGTATCTTGGAATAGGAGATCTTGTTCTCACTCAAGGTATAGGACATAGAAGAGAATTTCCATTGAAAGTTGAGGGAGACGAGCACAGTATGGATAATTTCTATCTTCAGCTCGCTCCTCATGGAAGACCCCTTAACTGAGATAAAAAGTATAGATTATGAAGATTGGATAAATATAAAAGTTTTCTTGATCAACTCAAAGGATGACAGATTTCTCTGTCATCCTTTTTTCTTGCTTTGGAGATCTGTTGATAAAAACCACGAGACCACGTGACATTTCACCGCTTTTTTGTAAACACATTCTTGTCGCCGAGAACACGTCACTTCCACCACTATAGGAGACCGCTTGCACGGTCTCCGTTTTTTCTTGGGATTTCCTTGCATTTTGTCTCTCTCGTTCTCTTCTCGCCGCCGAGCTTTCGGCGTCACAAAAAAATGTGGCGCATCCACTGACGTGGCTGCGCCTACATATGTTCGTGCTTTGTGGAGTCTATTGATGTTTCAGAAAGTTTATTTTTACACTTCGTCGTCGAGTCGTCGGCAAGTTGTTGTGAAGATGCTCCACGTTTGTTGAAACAGCTCAGCTTCGTATGCTTTTCTGTTTTGGCTCCAAAACCGCGTGCCGAGGGTTCAAGTCCTTCTGCCCCTGCCAAATACGATAAATCCGAACTCTTTAGCCATAGTCGGCGAAGCGTTCGGATTTATTTTTTTATTACCTGAATAAAAAGCTGCATCCCGTGGAGCATTCCACGGGAGTCTGGCTTTTATTTGAATATTGAAATGGAGAATGAACCGATTTTTAACCAGTCAGACGTAAAATTTTATGCCCTGCAAATCACTCCGCACGCAATTTTTGTTCCGGCATTACCTGAGGGTTGCGAATTGAAATCGTCCGGCATATTGTGAATAACAACTGTTCGCCCGATGATTTCTTGTACCTTGAAGCGGTCTGTGGCTACACATTGATAAGCACCGCCGTTGCACCGTATCAACGGCGGAAGATCGCCTGCGTGTAACGGGTGCGGTGCATCCGTGGGATTATAGTGGTTACCGGTGCCTGAAAAATCATTTCCGTTGCAATTGTCTCCTTCGTGAATGTGAAACCCGAAAAATCCTGACGATGTTTCGGGCAAGCCGTTGATGTTTATTGATATCAAAACAAAGTTTTTTCTTTGATAAAATCTGATTTGTCCGTGCAGACAGGGATTTGCAGATAAACCTCTTATATTTGCTGTTGCGTGCGGACAATATTGGTTTAGTTTCATAAAAACACCTCTTTATAATATATGCCCTGTAATCACAAGGGTTCAGATTTGTTGCTTTTATGGCTTAATAAAGAGTGAAGCTCCCGTGGATGTCCACGGGAGTTCTTTTCTGGATAGGATATTATTTTCAATGAACTATTCTGTTGTTTATACAGCTACACCCTTACCTGTTTCCGGGTCAATTGTCATTGAACCGCCTGCAACCGCACGGATTACCGAAGCATCCTTTGCGTTGATTGTTGCTCTTGTTCCCTCAACATTAGCTGCAAGCTTTGCTGCACCTGCAAGCGATTCCACAGAGCCTGTTACTGAGTTTGAAACCGCTACTGCGTCTCTGCCGTTGATTGTTGCTGAGCCGTCTACGTCACCGTAAATTACTGCTACGTACTCTGCGATTACTTCGCCTGTCAGCTCAGACTTAACCGTTACTGTTGAGCCTGTGCCGAGGTAACGCGCTGTTGTCATATTGATTTCAACTGTTGAGTTTTCGGAAACAACGTATGTTGACAGGAACTTTGCCTTTGTGAGGCTCGGCTGAAGACCTACGATATAATTTACACCGCCCTGAGTCACAACTGATGCACCGCCGATAAATTCAAATCGCTCTTCGATTTCAATTAAGGTGGGGTCGAACGGTTCATAATCTGCGAGAATCAGTTCTTCATAGCTTCCAAACGTATCAAAGCCTGCATAGCTACTTGAAACATAATATCTCAAATCGTGGGATTTGCCCTCATTGCTTGTTACAACCCAGTCAGCAACGAAAGAGTTAACAAGGTCAATCGGATATCCTTCTTCGTCAAGGAAGTTTTCCTGAAGAACCCTGAACTTCAGGCTGAAAAGACAACCCTCATTAAAGTCCAAAGCATCAAAATCCAACTGAACAACAGCATATTTCAGATTAGCATTGTCAGGGTCATCGGGATAAAGATCGCCTGTTTCGATAATCGTTACAGTACCGCCGAGGTCATAAAGCTCCTTTGACGGAAGAGCATCAATGAGCTCCAATGTGCTTGAATCATAGTTAACCTTAATCTGAATCTTGGTTGTGCTGTCCTTGAAGCCTGTTGCGGAACGAACCCATTCCTCGTAGTCAACATCACTGTCGTACATACACGGATAGTAAGCAAGGTCGTCCTTTCGTGCGTGTTCGGGTGTGAATGTAACGGTCGGCATAGCTATGTCTGTATCGATGAGGTCATACTCAAGCAACAGATTATCGTATGTATAGCCGTCTGTTTCATAATCTGATGATTTGAATTTGATTTTATCGCTGAAGTCGAAGGAATTGCCTTTCGCATCCCAGGCATTCCATACACAAAGCTGATCTTCGCTGTAAGGAACGTTGTCTATAACCTTTCTTACTGTTCCGTCGCTGTTTATGAAATTATCTTCAACGACAGCGAATTTGAGACAATAAGGTGCTGTATCGTTTGCATAGCCGACAGCGGAGAACTTTGCCTTAATAATAATATAATTATATTCCTGACCTTCGTCACCTGTCATTCCTGTTGAGCCGTGCTCAAGAACTTCAACACTGCCTTCCCAGAAATCTTCGTATACGGAAATGAAATCGAGTGTTGTTGCGTCGTAGATATATTTCATAACGATTTCCGTATCGCAACCGAAAGCGAGGTCTGCCACGTTGGCACAGATGTCTGAATAGCGGATATTTGCATCGTCATACATCGAGAAGCCGAATGTCGCAGGATAGTAAACCATATCAAACTGATTTCTGATGTGCGGTGCCGTTACGCCAAACTCAAATAGAGGTTTTTCTTCGACTTCAGGAACTTCAATTTCGGGAGCTATCGTTTCGCAATCGATATATATTACTGAAGGTGTGCAATATCTCTGTACAAAATCTTTTGTGATTTCATCGTCAACCACCAGACTTGTACAATCTGTAATTTCTAAGATAATCTCATCCGTCGCTAAGTAGTTTTCGATTATATACTCATAAGTCTCATATTGTTCCGCATCCGGTGGAAGCAGAGCTGTAGTATCTGCTTTTACAACAAAGCCCTCATCAACCAAAGTTCCATTTTTATATACTTTAATGCTGACTGCAGCCCTATCATAAGACAATACGGTTACCTTGTGGTTGCCACCATCCAAAGCATACGTAAACTTTAATTTTTTAGTTTCGTCAGCTCCAAAACTGAGCATATCATATGAACCTACATAAAAATCATCTATTTTCTGAGTGATGTCTGTGTTACCAAGTTCAGGGTCGCTGGCCATAGGAAGTGTATGAATAATATAACCATTGTTTTCATTATTCTCGTCAACCATATAATGGTAGTTACCCGCGCTCATAGTTTCCGCAAAAGCTTCGGTTTTCATCTTAGCATCCGTTGCAGAATCAACTCCCGGCATATCAAGATCTATGAAGTAGTCACTCGGATAACCTACAATATCGTACATCGTTATATGAAAATCATTTTTTCCGCTTGACGGTAAACGCTTTTCAGAGTTGTAATAGGTTTGCCAACAACGCCACACACAACCGCTGAATTCGCCGAAAAGTGCTCCTAAGTACTCTCCGTTTGCCGTTACATCGCCCGCCGAGTAAGAATAGAGAAGATTTCTTGTGTTAGCTGTCTGAATGTAATTTTGGTAATAATCACGTTCTTCGAACAGATATTCAAGACCGTTATCAGTAGCCCAAGTAGGCGGATAGACTGTTAAACCCCATCCATCTTTGCCGAGATACATACTCTCGTACATATCAATTGTAGACTCTAAACTTCTGAGCTCCATAAACGCTGCTTTAAGATTGTCGCCCGGTGTATAGAACTTGCCGACCAGACCGCCGACATAATCATTTCCGCTTACGGTACCTGTATGACAGCAAGCATACATTGTGTTGCTGTCGAGCGTGAGTTCACCCACGATACCGCCGACGTAATTGCCTGTTGAACTGACTGTGCCGGGGTTTGCGCACTTCTTTAAATTCACGTCTGTTGTAACACTCGCAACAATACCGCCGACATAATCGCCTGTTGATTCAACGGAGCCTTTATTTATACAGTTAAGCATATCTCCGCTTCCGCTGAACTTACCGACAAGACCTCCGCAGTAATCCGCACCAATAACCCTGCCAAGGTTTCTGCAGTTTACAAATCCGGAATTGCCCAGCACTTCACCTGCCAGGCCGCCTGTATTTTCACCGTCATTAAGTATAATGCCGTTGAATACGACCTCAATCATATCTGCATCTTCAAGCGTTTCACAGATTGCACCTGCACTTTCAGAAGAATTGCCGCGGAAATCAAAGATCGAATTCCTTATAGCAAGATTCTGAATTTTTCCTGAACATACTGCATCAAACAAACCTGATTCGGTACTGTAAAGACCAACGATTACATGACCGTTACCATCGAAAGTGCCTCCGAATTTTCCTGAAGTTTCAGTTCGTGTAATCTTTGTTTCCTCAGTTATCGGTTTCCCGACATAAAGCGGTTCATTGTTTTCATCAAGGCTGAAAGTACCGTAATTGATAACGATGTCATTTTCCAGCACAATTATCGGCTTGTTTTCTGCATGACCCATACTGACAAGATCCATAAAGATCAGGAGATCTTCAGCTGTTCTGATGTGATATGTAGAACCGGAATAAAGCTTCATTCCGGGAACCAGACCGCCCGAAGATGATGAGTACGGAACATACGGGTCATAATCTGTGATTAAAAGATCGTTATAATCTGAATCTATGAAGCCGTCATCAAACGTTAAGTAATACGTTGAAATCCAATTGCTTAAATCGTGAGTTTTGCCCTTGCTGTCGGTTACTTCCCACAAACAATCTTCAAAAGCACGGTTATCATCATTCGGATAAATTGAGCAGGCATTGACCAACGTTCTTGCAATATTAGGTGCATCGGGGTAAAAGAATTCCTCTTTCAGAACCTCGAACTGAAGATTTAACAAATACTCTTCTGCAAGGCCCTGTGTATCTGTAAAATCTATCTCGATTATGACGTAATTTTCTTCAGGGTTTTCTTTCGATACTCCCTGTTCAACGATTTTTACCGTACCATCAAGCTTGTTCAGCTTTTTTGACGGAAAAACATTTAGCAACTTCAGGGTATCATTTGCATATGTATAACCTAATCTTACATGTGTGCTTACTTCATTAATGCCCAACAACTTGCAAAGCTTAACATAATCGGCAGGGAGTGAATTATCAATCAGGTCGAATTTAATCGGATAATACGCCAGATTACCCTTGCGGACGTGCTGCAATGTAGGAGCGATTGTAATCACCTCATCCTCTTCAACCGGAGGGATGAACGGTTCGTATCCTTCTAAAATATAGCTTCTATCGGGATCATCAAGATCCATAGGAACATTCTGCCAGATTTTTGACGAAATATCATGAACAACATTTCCGTCGCCGTCAATAACTTCCCACTTGCAGCAAGTCATCTTTTCCTGCTCAAGATCCTCAACTATAAAGAAGTGGTCAAAAAAGTATATGTCGTTTTTGTTGTCAGGATCACCTATGATTTCCATTTTAACATTGAAAAGGACTTCACCTTTTTCAATTTTTGTGTCGCCGTCAAAAGTGATATCTGCATAGAAATAGGGATATGTAATCTCAACACCGGTATCACCGGTATCCGTATACACTCCCACTTTTGAAATTTTACCCGTGAAATTCATCCCGTAAAGTAATTCTGACGGAGTAACCTCAACAGGCTTCAGAATTTCAGGGTCATAGAAACACGGAAGTGTTATTCTGACTTTTGCGCCCTCATCTCCGAAATAATAGCTGTCGTCATCATAATATACGGGAAAATACAAATAATTATCAATCTGTGCACCCTGGCGTGAAGTGTAAATCCATACATAGTCGGTAAACTCGTATGCCGATGCCCCGACCATGCCGATCGAAAGTATCATTATAATTGCCAAAAACAGCGATATAACTTTCTTCATAATAAATTCTCCTTTACAATTTATAGTTGTTTCAGGACGGTTAAAGCATGTCTGACCACCTCATTATTTTGTGTCTTCATTTAGTAGTCAGCCAAAACTCGATTTGTGACATAAATTTTTTGAAAAATTTTTATTTTTTTTGATTATTCAGTAAATTCGGGTTTGTCGGGATGAATATTCAATCTGCATCGTAGGGGCGACCATTGGTCGTCCGAGGACTTTCGGTGTTTTCGACGGACGCGCAATGCGCGCCCCTACGGACAAGATTCAGGTATCTGCGTATGAGACGACGTCCTCGACGTCCCGTTCAAATCTGTTCTATTTTAACGGGCAATTCGCCACCGCCCTACGTTACAATTTTGAATAGGCTTCGTAGGGGCAGATATTATCTGCCCGCGGATTCTGATGTGATTTTCGGGAGCATACTATGCTCCCCTACTGACACAATCGTATCAAGGTATGTAGGGCGTGTCTCAAGAGCCACGCCGTAAGATTATCGCAAATAACGGCACGTCGCAAGCGTCGTGCCCTACAAACCTTATTCGAGGCGAGGTCGTAGGGACGGGCGTCCTCGACCGTCCGTTAAGGTCGGGTGTTTTTCGGACATTCCGGGAGGCCTGTCCCTACGTACACAGAGACAGTATGTGCGTTATTTAAACAACCCGATAAACCAATTCCAAGCCATTCGGAAGAAATCGGCGATAGCGTTGAAAAATCTTTTGATTGCACTGTCTTCCTCATCAACAATTTCAAAATTCACCGTTGCTGTGCCTTTATAATTGCCGATACCCTTTATCTTCACCGTTGCTGTACCGACAGAATGGTTATCTTCATATGAAAGCGTGTAATCTGTCCCCTTTTTGAGCTTTACTCCGTTATACTTGATTGTAACGTCGGGTTTTATTGCGGCGGCATTATCATAGCTCTGCGAGGGAATATGCGAAATCTGCAGGTTGGATATGCTCTTGGCAACGATTGCAAAATCTGCCTTTGAAACGAGCATATCAAGGTCGCCCTTGCCCGATACGATAACATTTGCCGTTCCGACATTAATGTTGTTATAATACTCTGCCGAGTACTCGTTTTTACCGAGCTGCTGTGAGGACATCATAACCGTCAGCTCAGGCTCAATTTTCTTTGTTGTATATGTCTGATTGGGAATCGGTGAAATCACAAGGGTGGTTACCTTTATTCTGTTCTCTATCGCAAAAGTTTCTGCATAAGAATTTGCAAAACAATAGATTGTAACATTCTCTGAGCCTTCGAATGCATCTTCGGCAATTCTTTCGACAGAATCTGAGATAACAACCGTTTCAAGGTTTTCACACTCGGCAAAAGCCTTCGAGCTGATTTCACTGACGTTACCGCCGAGAGCTACCGTCTGCAATTCGCTGCAAGACATAAAGCTCTGCGCACCGATGCTGATTTTCAGTCCTTCATCATATTCAGGCTGACCGATTTTCGCTTTTTCGATGCCTGTTTCGCTGAATGCTCCATAGTCGATGCCCTGAGTTTTTGAAAAATCAAAGCTCACCAACGGACAGCCTCTGAAAGCACTGTCTTCTACCGTTTGTTTTTCTGCATACCATTCAAAATCCGTAAGCGAAGTACAGTTCATAAACGCACGGAACGGAATGTGCGTAACATTAACGGACATATATACTTTAGTTAAGTTGGCACAGTTCTGGAATGCGCTGTTGCCGAGAATTGCTACGCTGTCAGGAACAGAAATTTCCGTAATGCTGTTACAACCCTGAAAAGTTTTTTCGCCGATTTCCTGCAAATATTCATTAAAAACAATCTGCTTTAAATCGGGCATTTTATAAAATGTTCCGCGTAATGTTTTAAGGCTTTTCGGAAGAGTAACGGTTTCTTCTGTGCAGCTCGTGAAAAGCTCTTTGCCGAGGTATTCAACGCTGTCGGGCAGTAAATCCGCAGAAGTGATGATGCTTGCGTTGTCACATATTATTTTTATACCGTCGGGTAAACCGAGATTTTTCAGCCTTGTGCATCCGCTGAAAAGGAAATCAGGGAGACACTCCACACCGTTGGGAATGTTGACCGTTGCAAGGTTTTTGCAGTTCATAAATGTACAGTAATTGAAGTCGGTCAACGAATCCGGAAGAACGACTTCCAGCAGATTTTTATTCTCTGCAAAAGCATATCTGCCGATTGTTTTTATACCCTCGGGAAGTGTGATTTTCTTGTAATTGTAAGTATATGTAATTGTTGTATTGCCCCAGCTTGCGCCGACATCAGATGCAGAAGAAAAGGCAAAATCACCGATAGCGGTGACGGGATAACCGCCGAGAGTATCGGGAACAACAATTTCTTCCGCCGTGAAATTATTGCAACGGACAATCGTTGCGTTTCCTGAATCGATAGTATATGTATAATCACCGCTGATGTGTATTTCGGGAGTTTCGCCCGAATAATCCGGGCTATAGCAGTAATTTCCGTCCTTACGGCAGAAAGCAAAGCCCTTGTTTCTCAGGCTTAAGTCAGTACTTGCTTTAGGGATGCCTTTGAAAACAATTTCAGTTCCTTCGGGAATGGGATTGTCTGCTGTGTGCCACATACTCAGAACACTTGCGTGTTCCGCTTCAATGATTATTTCTTTGACAGCACCGTCTGCAAAAGCATCTTCGGAAAGATATTTGACGGTTGAGGGAATCAAAACGCTTTCAATCGCTGTCCCGATAAAAGCTGTATGGATTTCCGTCAGACCTTCGGAAAGGTTAACTTTTCGGAGTGAAGTACAGTAACCGAAAGCATCGTTACGGATTGATCTGACACTTGACGGGATTGAAACTTCAGTTATTGTTCCGTTATTTTTAAATGCTTCCGAACCGATTTCGGTTACGACCTTGCCGTTGATATCCGACGGGATTTCAACAACCGATTCCGTGCCTGTGTAGCCTTCGATAATTATAAGACCGTTGAGCTCGCTGATGCTGTATATCCAATCTCCGTTGGTAAATTTCTCGGCATCAGCAACGATTGTATTAACGCTCACAATTCCGACAGTAAGAATCACTGTCAGAATGAGAGAAAATATTTTTGAAAGAGTTTTATTCATTTGCCTCACCCTGTACCCTTTCTCTTATGCCGAACTGAGCATAAACCGACTTGTGTTTTACAGTAATCATTGCCGTTTTGCCGTCAGGAAGAATTTCTTTTTCTACGGTGTATCCCCCCGTCGAAAGCTTCTCTTCCGTCTTGTCGCTGTAAACAGCGTAGACTTCCATATCGCTTAGGTCGATGTTGTTGATATCATCCGTTCCGAAATCGAAGTCATCAGGGAAAGAGGCATAAATCGAGTTAAGAACCTTTGTATCTTCATCGCGGAGAACTCTTACCTTGAATGTTTCGGTGAAATTCTGATATCTGACCGTAACGGTTTCGTATTTTTCTGCTTTGCCGAAGTTTTTATCGGTAATGATTTCATATTCGTCTTCAGAAAGCACCTTGACTGAACCGTCAGACATCTCGGCTTTTATAACGATTCCTTTCGGGGCAAACTTTTCGCCTACAGTGTATTCATCCTTGAACGATGAATCAAAGGCCAGGATGAGTTTTAATGCTGCGGCAACAGTTGTCTGCGTGGTCGTTGCTGTAGTTGTTGCCGTTGTAGTAGTTGTTGTGGTGGTAGTTGAAGTTTTTTCTGCTTCTCTTTCTTCGCGGATTCGTTCCACCGTGTAACCGACAGCAACCGTACCTATTGAAGCGGCAAGAATAATTGCACAAGCAACAAGGATACTCCATACCTTCTTGCTGAATCTGCCCTTGTAAGTCTTATTTATAAACGGAATAACCTTTGAATAATCGTCATTGACAAGGTTATCAAGAATGTCGATACACTCGTCAATCAAGTCACAGTCGGGTTCCTCTTTCTGAAGCTCTTCATCAATAATGTCATTTAAAAACTCTGCGATTTCGTTTTTCAATGTGTTTTCATCTAAAATCTCATTCAGAATTCTTTTATCTATTTTAATCTCGCTCACGGTATCACCTCATTCGAAAAAATTCTGTTCGTAAATCAAGTCTTTTATATGTTGCCGCAGCCTTGATACCCGTTTGGCGACGGCGGTTGGTTGAATGCCAAGCATTTCCGCAATTTCTTTCAGCGGTTTTCGTTGAACATATTTCAGTATGTACAGCTCCTGCTCCTGTTGGGATAATGTCGCAATGAGAATCCGTGCAAATTCATCATAATCAAAATCGTCGGATATCAGCGGCGGTGCAGGTGTGTTTTCTGCAGTATCAAGGTCAACCGTCCGAGTCCGTTCTTTACTGTAATGCTCAACCGTCCGTTTGACGAAGTTGTCTGCCGTCCTGTAAAGAAACGCCCTCGGTTGTTCTATCTTTTCGCCTTCAGCAAGTTTTCGTTGAAGTATGACAAACGCATCCTGAACACAGTCTTCCGCGTGTTCGCTGAATTCACCGAGACGCACACGGCAGTATTTAAATATGCTTTGATAATACTTTTCGTAACAGTCGTTTATAAACTGTTCAACGGATAATTTTTCATCCACCGTATGCACCTCCTTTTTGCTTTCTATTCAGTAGTCAGCCAAAACACGATTTGTGACATAAAAATTTTCAAAAATAATATAAAACTTTTTACAGACTTATTATATTGACATATTAACCAATTTTAAAAGCAGGCATTCAGATGAATGCCTGCTTGTTCTTCTGTTGTATCAGAAAATCACATCTGCGCAGATTGCAGCATGGTCTGAAAGATACATATCACCAATTTTTTCATCAATAATTTTGTAGTTTTCAACCTTTACTCCGTCAGATACAAAAACAAAATCGATAGGTCTTGTTTCAAATATATTTCTGCCGTAGTTGATAAAAGTTGCTCCGTCATCGGAATTAACGGCAAGATATTTTGCATCATTCAGGCAAGGCTTCATTTCGTTGTAGGCATCTGCCCCTTCTTTTGTGTTGAAGTCGCCTGTACATACTACGGGATAACCCTTTGTTTTAAGTTCTTCGATTTTAGCTTTGAGCACATTTATCTGCTTAACTCGCACAGACTCGAGCACATGGTCAAGGTGAGTGTTGATATGGGTATAGGTTTCACCCGTTTCTTTATTCTGCAAGGTTACCCATGTTGCAATTCTCGGGCAGAAAGACAATGTAAATTTTGACGCAAACTCATCAGGAGTATCAGAAAGCCAAATCGTTCCACTGTCAATAAGGCTGTATTTAGCCTTAAGATAAAAAACAGCAGAGGCCTCTGAGCTTTTTTTACCGTCACGCATCTGACTGACGCAATCATATTCGGTGAGGTTCTCGCTGAGAATTTCAATCCACTCCGCCGTTGCTTCCTGCACGCCGAAAGAATCCGGTGCATATTGCTCAAGAGCTGCACAGATGAGCTGACTTCTGCCCTTGACCGAACCGAAAGTATCATCCTTGCAACGGACATTGAAGGAAACAATTCTTACTCCGTCAGCAGGTTTTTCGGGAACATTTGCAATGGCAAAGCTCTCCGGAACATAAGAGCCAATAGTGAAAAGGATTGACAGAATAAGTGCTGTAAGCTGATTGATTATATACATATGCATTCTCCTTGCTTTTGGTTTATACTGCTATTATAACACTAATTGCAAAAACTGCAATAATTTTCGAGTTGGATTGCCTTCCCTGGAGTTTTTCATGTTCAGGAAAATTGAAACTATTATATTTATTTTACACAAGTGATATGTTATAATATCCCCATAACCGTAGAAATGGCGTTTTTCTATTTGAACCTGCACAAAAAAATTACGGCAAAGGAACTCTCGGCGTCGGTGGAACGGATAAAACCGCACTGAGAGAAGATAAAACGACTGTTGACGCTGAGATTGAAAAAACAAAAAGACTTGCCTCGACGGGTGGCTTCATTCCCTGTCCTGACCACAGGCTTATGCCCGGCACAAAATTCGAGCTTGTTCAGTACTATGCCGAAGAAATCAAAAAAATCAGATTGTAAGGAGAATGTCTATGAGCATTTATCTTGAAATATCGGAAAACCTGCAAAAAGGCAAGGCAAAAATTGTTAAAGAGCTTGTGCAGAAGGCTGTTGACGACAGACTTCCTGCCGCAGAGATTCTTAACGAAGGTCTGCTTTCAGGTATGGCAGTAATCGGTGAACAATTCAAAAATAACGAAGTATATGTACCTGAGGTTCTTGTTGCCGCAAGAGCGATGAATATGGGCGTAGAAATCCTTAAACCTCTTCTTACCGAGGACGGTGTTCAGGCAACAGGCAAGGTTTGTATCGGTACCGTTCATGGTGATTTGCACGACATCGGTAAAAACTTAGTCAAAATGATGATGGAAGGCAAGGGCCTTGAGGTCTTTGACCTCGGAACGGATGTTTCGCCGGAAACTTTTGTTAACTCTGCGATTGAGCAGAACTGTCAGGTTATCTGCTGCTCCGCACTTCTTACAACAACAATGGATGTTATGGCTGACGTTGTTAAATTTGCCGAAGAAGCAGGTGTCAGAGATAAAATTAAAATTATGATTGGCGGTGCACCCGTAACGGAAGACTTCTGCAAGCGGATAGGTGCTGACAGATATGCGCCCGATGCCGCAAGTGCCGCAGACACCGCAGTTGAGCTTTGCAGAGGATAAAACAACGCAGTTCTTTGGTGGTAATATGAAAGAAAAAGTAAAGAAAATATCAGATAAAAAAAGTAAAACCGTTCCGATTCTGTCGTTCCCTTCAGCTCAGCTTCTCGGCGTAACTGTCAGCGAGCTTATCTCCTCCCCCGATATGCAGGTTAAAGGAATGCAGGCTATTGTAAAAAACTGCAATGTCGGAGCAGCACTGAATATGATGGATCTGTCCGTCGAGGCCGAAGCCTTCGGCGCAAAAATCCGTTTTTATGACAACGATGTTCCGACCGTTGAAAAAGGAATAATTGAAGATATTTCCGACGCGGAAAGTATCGCTGTACCCGAAATCGGTTCGGGCAGAACTAAAATCTGTATTGAAGGAATAAAAAAGGCGAAAGAAGTGATAACTGATATTCCCGTTTTCTGCGGAGTAATCGGTCCATACTCGCTTGCAGGCAGGCTTTTTGATATGACGGAGCTTATGATGGAATGCTTTGACAGCCCCGATGAAGTCAGCATCCTTCTTTCAAAAGCAACAGAATTTATAATAAACTACATAAAGGCATTCAAAGAGGCAGGCGCAGACGGAGTTATCCTTGCTGAACCTGCGTCAGGTCTGCTTTCTCCGGCACTTGCAGAAGAATTTTCAATGCCTTTTGTTCGTAGGATTTTTGAGGAAATCAACAGCGACGATTTTATTATCTGCTACCACAACTGTGGTAATACGGCAGAAAACATGTTTGATATGATAGCTGAGCTTCCTGCCGATATCATTCACCTCGGCAACGCAATCAATATAAAAAAAGCTCTTGAATGCTTACCTAAAGATAAAATCGTTATGGGTAATATTGACCCCGTTTTGTTCCGCACGGGAACGCCTGAGGATATTAAAAACGCCGTACAGAAAGTTTTTGACGAATGCTCAGGACATGATAACTTTATGATTTCAACGGGATGCGATGTGCCTGCCGCTTCGAAATGGGAAAACATCAATGCATATTTTGAAAAGGTTAATGAGCTTTATAATTAACAAAACCGCTTCGCACGAAGCGGTTTCTTTTTATTCTCTTGCGAGCTTATATATCAGCTCATAAGCAAATTCAAGGTCGTCAACGGAACAATGCTTCTGCACAAAGTGGGAAGTACAGCATATCCACCTTTTGCCTTTGAGGAGAGAAAAAATCCGTCTGATTTCCTTTTCAAGCGCTACCCTGTTCATTATTCCTATCGCGGACTGAACGCATATTCCGCCCATAATTGCAAAATCATTGCTGTATTTTTGGAGATACAGTTCAAGCGGCATACCTGCGTTTTCCTGCCACGGATGAACAACATCAAAGCCGATATCGCGCACACCGTCAAGAACTTTTTTAATGCATCCGTCGGAATGAAGGCTTGCGAATGTGCCTTTTGAGTGAATATGGTCAACAATCATTTTCATGTTAGGATATATGATTTCCTGCCACGTGTCGGGACTGAAAAGCATATCCTTCTGCGAACCCCAGTCATCCGAAAGGTGTATCATATCCGCGCCGAGCGAAATGCATTTGTCTGCAAAGCGGATTGTCCATTCCGCCTGTCTTCTGTAAAGCTCGCAAAGCTCATCGGGATAAAGTACCGTGTATAAAAGATGATCTTCGATACCGAAAACCGTATTGAAATGTTCAAAAAGACCCGGTGTCTGCACATAACAGAAACGCTCTCTTTGCTTGTGGTGTTCAATCTCTCTTTTCACCTGTTCAAAATCGGCATCATTATCGGGCTCTGTAAACAGATTGTAATTCAGAAGCACATCAGGAGTAAGTTCTTCGTGACGGCTCCGTATCACATCGAAAGATTCGCCGTCAAAAGACCACGGGCCGCCAAAAATGTGTGCCGCATCAAACTCATACCTGTCCTCAAAGGCTTCAACGCTTCCGAACTTTTCTGAAATTTCATCGCCCAGATTTTCCTTTACCCAACCGTAAATCGGCTGACGGTCAGTTTCTTTTCCCAGAATAGTGTTGCGAACTCTCTCGGTGCTGTTCATGGCAGATATCCCTCTTTTCAAACGAAGCTACAGCCTGATTATAGCATAAAAGAATTTGTTTTACCATATTAAAAATCTCCGTACAGAAAATCTGTACGGAGATTTTGACTGTTCTTTTCTTTTAGCCGAGAGCAACCATGCTGAAAACAAGTGCAAAAAGAGCAACTGTTTCGCAAAGACCGACAACTGTGATGTACTGTGAGAAGCCTTTGCCTGTTTCTGCAAGAGCGTCTGCACCTGCGGCACCTGCTTTACCCTGAACAACAGCTGAAACAGCCATTGCAACACCTGATGCGATACCGAGACCGAGAAGGAACGCAGGATCTGCTTCTGCTGAACTCATCTGCTGCATAAGAAGGAAGCCGTAAATTGTCTGTGTAAGCGGAGCACCTGCAAAAACCGTAAGGATGAACGGCGCTGCCTTATTGTTCATATAGCACTTTTTCCAAGCGCCGATTGATGCCTGACCTGCAATGCCGATACCGATTGCAGAACCTACTGCGGCAATACCCATTGCCATAGCTGTTGCTAATAATCCAAAATTCATAATAACTCTCCTTAACTGTTAATTTCTTCTTCAAAGGGTTTGAATTTATGACCACTCCAGGACATATCAAGGTGTGATGAAAATTCCAGAGTGTTAAGTCTGATTCCGTGAACGATAACGGACAGCACGTTGAGTATCATATTAAGCCCGTGACCGAACACAAGAAGCACGATTGCGATAATCATAAACAGGAAGTTGCCCAGCAACGGTCCTGCGAGCTCGTTGACTGTTGCGGAAATTGCCGCACCTGCAAGTCCGACCGCCCAGAGACGGATATACGAAACTATATCCGAAAAAACATTTACAACACCGAGCAATACGGAAACGATATTCGTAAGGCTTGCAAGGATTGACTTTATGATACTTCCCTCGTAGTTCGAGAATACAAAACTCATAACGAAGCCTGCGATTACAAGCACAAGGGCAACCGTTCCGACGGGGATACCGCCGATTACCAATCCGAACGGGAAAACCTGCGCATTTACAACGAAGCTCAGCACCACATAAAAGATACCGAAAAGCTGAAGTATTGCGCCGATATCGCCGAGAACCTTGATTGACTTTCTGTTTCGTGCGGCAACCTTGATATGTGCCACCGTAAGCTGAACAAGAGCCAGCGAGAAGCAGAAAATCTGCAGATTCTGTGCTGTTGTAAGTCCGTATTCACCGTTTGTCCAGAAAGGATACCAGATTCTGTCGGTGTAGACATTTGAAATGAACGGTATCGAAAGCTTCTGAAGCCATACGGGAAGCTGGTCAGCAGAAAGACCGAACCAAGTGCAGGTAAGCGTTCCCCAGAGGATTGTTGACAGACCGAAAAGTCCGATCAACAGGAATGCAGGAGGAACTTTTTTCTTTGATGCGACCGTTTTTGCAATCAATCCACCCGTTACCGCACAGATGAAAAGTCCGTAACCGCCGTCGCCGAAAATTATTCCGAAGAATATGAGTATAAATCCGAGGAACCAACCCGAAATGTCGTACTCGAAATATCCCGGTACAGTGCCGAGGAAATCGGTCAGCGGATAAATAAGGCTTACAAACTTGTTGTTTTTAAGCTTTGTCGGGACATTGTCCTCTTCTGTCGGGTCTTCAACAAGAAGTCCCCACGAGTTGTCCTTTGCGGTCTTTTTGAGGCTGTCAAGGTTTTCTTCCTCAACATAGCCCGTGAAGTATGCAACCGAAACATCAGCTTTTCCGTCAGCCGAAAGGCTTTCGTTTGCCATTCCTGTTGCATAAACCTCAAATTCAATCTCTTTTTCGCAAGCCTTGATTGCTTTTCTGATACCGTCGGCATAGCCTGCAAATGAAGAAATCTTTTCATCAATCTCTTTGATGCGACCGTTAAGTTTTTCAGTTTTTTGTTTTATTTCAGCCGTTGATGTTTCGGGCATTTCAAGTCGGAATGCCTTTATCGAATCAACAACCTCGTCCTCGCCTTCAAGACCGGATTTAATCAGGAGGAATTTGACTGAATTCTTTGTCTGCTGAAAACTGAGCGTCTTAACGCTTTCACCGAGATTAGCGTACTCGGCTTTCGGCATTTCATAAAGCGAGATATCAACACCTTTTCCTGCTAAGTCTTCAAGCGTTTCGGGGTCAAGCTCACCCCAACCTGAAAGTCGGTCAAGCTCTGCGCCGAGGGCAATCAACTCCGCTGAACACTGCTTTTTCTCATCCTCAAGTGTAAGGATTTCCTTTGATACGGAAATCGCCTTGTCAGTGTCAATATTTTCCTGCTTTATCTTTTTGTTTTTCTTTTCCGTTACGCTGAAAAACGCACTTTCAAGAATTGAAACTCTTTCCTTGAGCTCTTCGAGCTTTTTGCCTGAACCTTCAACCGATTCGATGTGAAGAATTCCGAGCTTTCGGAGTTTTTTGAGCGTATCGGATTGTTTATCTCCCATAATTATGAGGGAAACTTTTTTCATAGGCACAATCATGACGAGTACACCTCCGTTCCCGAAGACATTTCGTTGCGTGCCGCAATTTTGCGTTTTGAAATCTTTGAACGGACAACGGCACTAACCTGTTGGTCCGCCATATAAATTGATATTTTCTTGATGTTATCCTCTGTTTCGGGGATTTTGACCTTTTCAAACAGGTTGACTCTCTGCGATGTTGCGCGAAGCTCATCTTCAAGAAGCCGTACCTGTTCGTCCAACACTTCCGCCTCAAGGTCGAGCGACATTGCCTTTTCCATATGGTTTGCGGCGATGTCCACCCAGAGTGGAGTTTCGTATAAATCATAGTCTCCACGGGAGAAATCCGCACCTTCATAAACGGGAATTTCAACACCTGCAATATTTCCCGAGCCTTTTCGGATATTGCTTACGGTGATTATTCCGTCAGGGAAGGCTTCCGTTTCACTGAAAACGGCAATCCAGGAGCTGAAGCCTTTTTCAAGGTCTTCTCTTTCTTTCCTTACCGCTTCTGCCTTTGCTTCAATGGTACGAATTTCAGCCTGAAGCTGTTGCTTTTTGAGTGTCAGAGTAGGCAAATATCTCCGATACATTTTGAGGGCATCCTTCTGTATCTTTAACTCGTTTTTAGTCAGTTTGATTTTTGCCACTTTAATCCTCCTTATCTGACGGGCCAGAACTCGTCTGTAAGGTCGGATTTAATGCCGGTTTCGTCCTTTTCAAAACATTCTGAAAGGATTTTCCATCCCATATCAAGGGATTCTTCCAAAGTAAGATTTACGGACAATGCCATAAGTCTGTCTTCGAAAAGCTCGCCGTACTTGAGCAATTTTTCGTCCCAACGTGTCATTGCAAAGCCCATGTTCTTCTTTTCAATTGTTTCTTTGTATGAAGAATACAAACGGATCATTGCGTCCATAAGTGCACGGTGGTCTTTACGGGTTTTGCTGTTTACGTTCTGCTTGAGTCGTGAAAGAGAACCGAAAGGTTCAATTCTGCCGCCCTTGAGATAATACTGACCCTCTGTGATGTAGCCTGTATTATCGGGCACGGGATGTGTTACGTCATCACCGGGCATTGTTGTAACGGCAAGAACCGTAACGGAGCCCGAATTTGCAAAGTCAACAGCCTTTTCGTAACGTGATGCAAGCTGTGAGTAAAGGTCGCCGGGATAACCGCGGTTAGAGGGAACCTGTTCCTGTGTGATAGCGATTTCCTTCATCGCATCGGCAAAGTTTGTCATATCGGTAAGGAGTACAAGCACATCCTTATCCTGCAAAGCAAACTGTTCAGCAACAGCAAGTGCCATATCGGGAATCATCATGCATTCAACCGTCGGGTCAGATGCTGTGTGGATGAACATTACGGTTTTGCTGAGTGCTCCGCCGTTTGAAAGTTCCTCCTTAAAATAAAGGAAGTCGTCATATTTAAGACCCATACCGCCGAGCACGATAACGTCTGCTTCAGCCTGAAGAGCGATTCGCGCAAGGAGCTGGTTGTACGGTTCACCTGAAATTGAGAAAATCGGAAGCTTCTGCGAAACAACGAGAGTGTTGAACATATCAATCATCGGGATGTTCGTTCTCATCATTCTGTTTGCAAGAATACGCTTTGTCGGGTTAACGGACGGTCCGCCGATAGTTGTCATATTATCGGTAAGTGCGGGGCCTTTATCTCTCGGCTCACCTGAACCGTTGAAGATTCTGCCGAGGAGATCTTCGCTGAATGAAACTCGCATTTCATTACCGAGGAAACGGACTTCGTCACCCGTTGAAACGCCCTGACCGCCTGCAAAAACCTGAAGCGAAACAAGGTCGCCGTCAATCTTGTTGACCTGGGCAAGTGATTTGCCGAAACGGGTATTGATCTGTGCAAGTTCATTGTATCTTACGCCTTCTGCGCGGACGGTGATAACGTTACCCGTAATGGATTCGATTCTGTTAAAAACTTTATTCATTATCACTCACCATCCTTTAATAAAAGCTCGGCTGCACGGCTTATTGCACCCTGACCGCCAGCATACATTGCATCAATTTCAGCCTCAGCCTTTCTGAAAGCTTCACTTTCGAACTCTGTGTAGTTCCAGTCAATGAATTTCTGACGCAAACGGTTGAAGAAAATTCGTGCGTCATCCTTGTTTGTAAGTGCAAAGTCACTGCCGAGAATAGTAATCAGCTTGTCTGTGACATAACGCTGACGCGGTGTTGTACAGTTTGCATCAACAGCGTCAAATGAATTCTGCTGAAGATAAACCGCATCAAGCATTTCTGCCTTAAGATAGATTATATAGTCCTCAAGGCTTGTACCCTCTTCACCGACAACCTTCATCATCGAATCGATTTCG
>JAZSPL010000050.1:0-3035 GCA_045537435.1 Acutalibacteraceae bacterium | reverse complement strand
GCCCGATTTATAATTGAGCGCGGGGCTTAAGGTGAATTCCGTGCCGCCATTTAAGTTCATAACACCGTTTGTAAAGGTGATTTGCGCACCCTCTGCCGACCAGGAAGAATAATCCCTGTTGGCCTCCATTTCGTTCATAACGTGCCAGGTAAGCTCATCGTTGCAGTCCGTCCACGGTCTGTCAAACCAATAATGAGTGCCCACGGATTTGTCCGTTACAAACTGGCTTACGGGCAAAGCAAGTTTGCCGTCTGCCGTTGTGTAGAGATTGGAGCGCATATTGCTCACGCAGTATGCATAGCTTGCGGATGCGGGTGAGGTCACGTCATTGCTCCACACCTTTACCGTATCAGCCGAAACGATTTCAGCATTCGCCTGAACGTAAACGCCGTCTGCGCCGCAAACCGCAAAGCCGTGAAGCTCATCGCCGCCGCATGCAAGTCCGTCACCTTCATTTTTGAACGTAACGTAAACTGCGCCGTCACGGATTTCCGCTTTTTCAACGGTCGCGGCTGTGTAATCATCATCGCCGCCGTAAACAAGACCCTTTGCGGCAAACGCCATTTTCTCGCCTATTTCCTGCTTGCATTCGGGGTGGATTGACCCCGCCTCGGGCAAAAACGTGAGAGGCACGTCATAAATCGTTACGGTTGCCCTCGACTCGGGCTGTGCCGCCTGAATGTTACAGTAATTGATATTCCAGTCCAACATATTCAGACCGTTGTCAGAGTAAAGATAGGATGCAATCTGCGTGCAGATAAAGGGCATACGCTCATTTTCATAGCCGAAAAGCTCCGAATATGAACGCTGCATCAGGTCATAGAAATCAGCATAGCCCTCCTCTGTACATTCGAGCATCAAGTCAGTTTCGCCCTGATACCAGATCATACCCGAGGGTCTGAAATTTCTGAGCGGATGAATCTTGTGGTTATAGTTAGAGGTCATATCTTGGTAAATGCTGGGGTTTGCCATTTCCCAATCCGATTTTTCTATGTATTTCTCGGTGGAAACAAGATAATTTTTGACCTTGCTGTCGCCGTCAATGGCATCTCTTGAAAGCCAGCTTGCAATTGCAGAGCCGCCAAGCGAAGCGTTGAGTATGCCTACGGGCATATCAAGCTCTTCCATAATCTGCGCCGCAAAATAATAGGCAACGGCGCTCATATTGTAAACGTGCCCATTCTCACCCGTAGTCCATACTGCACCGACAGCATCCTGCTGAGGATCAACAAAAGTATCGCTCTCGTTGTTGTTGCAATAAAAAGGCATATGCAGAACACGGAGCCATTTGCTCAGCTTCTGCGAATTTTTGAACATATCAGCGCCGCCCTTTGCCTGAGCAAGGGGATACTGCATATTGCTCTGACCGCTCGCCAGCCACAGTTCACCGAAAACAACGTTATCAAGCTGTGCAAATTCGGCGGAGTTTTCTTTGAGAATCACTTTGTATTCTTCATAGCCGCCTGCAGGAGCGGGGAACGATACGGTGAAAGTGCCGTCAGGCAGGGCTGTTGAGCTTCCGCTTGCAACAAGCTCACCTGCCGCATTATACATCTCAACGGTTATTTTTGCACCTGCAGATGCCGTACCTGCCAAAACAGCATCCTTATTCTGCTGAAAAAGCATACCGTCGCCGTAGGTGCCGTAGAGCTTTGCGTCCGTTTCCTCTGCATAAGCCATACTCACGCCTCCGACCGCAAACAAAAAAGCAAGAAAAAGTGAAAGTATTTTTTTCATTTTAATCACCTCAGGTTATCAAAGCTTTCACGCATTTCGTCAACCGTACCGGTTGCGATATAGTAATTATATTCGCTCGGAACGAAGCTTCGGAAAGTGTTATGCTTAACAGCCGCAATATATGATGTTTGCGGTGCTACGGACGGGTCTTTATCTGTGGTGGTTTCCCTTGCCAGGACACCGGCAAGGAAATTTCCGTGGTGAGGCGTATAAATACCGATTCCGAAGCTGTCGTCAAACTCGCCGATAAATGCCGACCAGTTTTCCGTTGCCTGGAAATTGGGGTAGCCTGCATCGGGCCAGAAAATAAGCTTGTTCTGATATGAGTAATTTTTATCTCCGGTCCAGGGTGCATCGCCGCCATAATAAACGAATCTGTTGAAGGGCTCTATGCAGTAAAAGGCGGGAAGCTCCTGAGTTGTGTAATATTCGGGATAACCCGAAAAATCAACGAATCTGCAGGCTATCTCAACGGCACCGTCGCAGATGCTGTAGGTTGCCTCCATATACGAGGGGCTCATATCCGTCGCAGGCTTTGCCCAGTCAAGGGGTCTGCACTTAATATAGATATAGTCATCGCCCACAACAAGGTCAACTATTTTGCTGCTCTCGTTATACTGATTGCCGCCCTGCACGGGGTTATAATTCCACTTGTGTTCGCCGTACATGGCGCTCTTATAAGCATCGCAATCAAAGGTGCCGTAGTAGGACTGCTGAACAAGTCTGCCCGTATCGTGACGGTTGATGAGATTAACGTTATTGTTGACGGATTTTACACCGTATCTCTCCGAAGCATCCGAATCAACCTTGGTTAAGCCGTCAACCATAACCGCCTGCACGTCGGAATCCAGGTCTTCAAGGTAATCCAGCGCACCGCCCCAGAGAAGATTGACACCGATTTTATATTCGCTGTTCTGAAGATAAACGTTTTTATCGGGCACTTTACGGTTGAACACGTCAACGCCGACAAGCTCAAACACCGCCGTATCCTTATCAAGAGGCTCGAGCGTTATTTTGCAAAGAGTGTTTGATTTGGTCTTGTCAAGCACACCGTCAATAAAGCTGTAAAAAGGCTTTGTGCCGTCCGAAGGTTCAAGGAAGAATTCCTCGGAATACTGTTCACCTTTGAGCGTATATGTAATTACGCCTTTCATATATGCGTCGGATTTATAGCTGATGCCGTAATAATTGAACCAGCCGCAATCGGCATCGCCGAAATCAAACTCGGCTTTTTCTGATATAATACCGTTTTCAATTCCGCTTACGGACACAGCCGCAATTGCCTCAATTGCAAAATC
>JAZSPL010000040.1:0-2560 GCA_045537435.1 Acutalibacteraceae bacterium | reverse complement strand
CTTAAAAAGTTAGAACCCAAACTCAGCAAAAACGGTATCAAGGTTGATTTGAAAAGCATGCTTCTTAATACTATCGGAAACAATAAAGGCTTTCCGGATAACGATGCTGAATTTACGTTAAAGTAATAAAACTTAATTGTCTAAGGAGATTAAAAATGGCAAAAAGAATTATATTAATTGCACTATTAGTATCGGTTGTTTTTTTTGTATCAGGAATAATTTATTTTGAACTCGATCCGGAAAACAAAAATATCAATTTTGAACCTGCAAATTCGCAGAGTGAAACAGATACCACAATCAGATTTAATTCCGACGGCAAGCTTAAAATATTGCATATTGCCGACACGCATCTTAACTATGACAAGCATTTCGATGCATCAGTATGGGTAATCGCTGAAGCCTGCGATGTTGAAAAACCTGACCTTGTTGTTCTTACGGGTGATAATACACATCCCAACGAAGACCCCGAAAAAACAAAAAAGCTCATCAACGCTCTGATGAATATATTTGAATCAAGAAATATTCCCGTTGCCGTAACCTTCGGAAATCACGATTCAGAGGCAGGTCCGATGTCAAGAAAAGATATTATGGATTATTATAATACCTTCTCTTGTGTAATAACTGCTGATGAATCCGTAAGCTTCAAAAACTGCACAACATTCAATATTCCCGTTCTTGCTTCTGACAGCGACAAGGTCGGATTCAATCTTTGGGTATTTGACTCAGGCGATTATGATGAGGATGATCCGAGACACTATGACAGAGTTCGTACCGAACAGATTGAGTGGTATAAGGAAACCTCCGCAAAGCTTAAGTCTGATAACGGCGGAGAAAAAGTCAATTCAGTTGTATTTCAACATATAATTGTTCCCGAAATCTATGATGTACTTAAAAAGGTTGATTCAAAACAGCCTTATGCAATTGAGCATATTTATAATGAAGACGAATATTATGCCTTCGACCCCGAAAATGTGAACTACGGCACTCTCAACGAAAAGCCCTGCCCCGGATATTATAACGACGGTCAGTTTGATGCTTTGGTTGAAAACGGCGATGTGCTTGCGATGTTTACAGGTCACGACCACACAAATGCCTTCGGTGTAAGAAATCAGGGGATTGATATCTTTACCTCTCCCATGACCCGTTACAAAGGTCTGGCTTACACAACTCAGTACGGTTACCGTGTTGTTGAAATTGATGAAAATGATACTTCAACCTATGATACAAGAGTTGAGCGTCTTTATGATGTTTTTGATTTTGATTATATAGAAACAGCAAAAGATAACGGTGACAAATATTCAAAGAGAATTGCTTTTGAGCTTGCGGTAAAGGGCAGTGTTCAGGAAAGCTTTATGAAGCTTTATCAATCCGTTGTTGAACTCATCACAGACAGAAAAGTTACATATCCGCATTAACCGGAAATATATTAATAAAACAATTAAGGAGCAATATAGTGTGAGTGAGTTTTTTAAGTTTGACCCTGCAGTTTTTGCAGTGGATAAATCTTATCAAATTATGATGCCCTGTGAAAAAGCCGGCCTTTTCTTTGTTAAGGTTAGGGATAAATTTTATTATGATGAATCCAACGGTATTATGCGTTCAAGAAATGAGATACACAGGGTTGAGGTGCCTATGGATGAACTGGATGAAGCCGGGGAATACACTGTCTGCATCCGACCTGTTATTGAAAGAAAGCCGTATTTCACCGAAACCGAAGAAGTACTGGAAAAAAGATATAAATTCTGTCCCATACCCGAAAAGGGTATAAGAGCTTACCACATCTCTGATGCTCATAATCTTATCAAAGAGCCCGTAAGGGCTGCGGAAACTTTCGGTGATATTGATTTTCTCATTTTAAACGGAGACGTTATCGAACACAGCGGTGACCCTTCAAAATTTATTAACATATACGAAATATGCTCACTTTTAATGAAAGGTGAAAAACCCTGCATATTCTCAAGAGGTAACCACGATTTAAGAGGTGATTTTGCAGAGAAATTTGCCGATTACACTCCCAGTTACTTGGGTAATACATATTACAGCTTCCGCCTCGGTAATATATGGGGAATACTGCTTGACTGTGGCGAAGATAAGCCCGACGATCACGAAGAATACGGCTTTACCGTTGCCTGCCATGCTTTCAGGGAACGCCAGACTGAATTTTTGAAGAAGATAATCAAAAACAAAGAAAATGAATATGAGTTCAAGGGTATTAAGCATAAGCTTGTGATTTCTCACAATGCCTTTACTCACAGATATAACCCTCCTTTTGATATAGAGCAGGATATTTTCGCTGAATGGGCAAGACTTTTAAGAGAGAATGTTAAGCCTGAGGTTATGATTTGCGGCCATGCACACGAACTCAACGTCTATTATCCTGAAAATA
This sequence comes from Acutalibacteraceae bacterium, assembly GCA_045537435.1. Taxonomy (GTDB): domain Bacteria; phylum Bacillota; class Clostridia; order Oscillospirales; family Acutalibacteraceae; genus CAG-488. Next base: position 174 of record JAZSPL010000040.1, on the reverse strand, counting down.
CTGAGTGGAACACTAACGGGAGTATAAGCCCTGTGGTAATAGGCAGCACAGTTGAAAAGGATGATGAAAATTATTTTGCGGGCTGCGGATATATTTTTAACCAAGATGAGATTAAGCTCATATTCACAGACAGTAACGGCAAAATAATAAAAGAAGAAACTGTGTAACAGAACA
>JAZSPL010000058.1:0-10849 GCA_045537435.1 Acutalibacteraceae bacterium | reverse complement strand
TCTCGGTTATGATCTCGCCTGTAGCTCCGAAAAGAAGAGGGGTGCCCTGAACTATCGCTGCGGCGATAAACGCCATTATTTTTGCAAAAATGCCCATTATGCGTCCTTCTCCTTTCTTTCCTTTTTACGGAAGTGTATCTGATAATTTACAAAGAAATCGCTGCTGATGATAAAGAGGATCAAAATTCCGGTCAGAACTTCGCCGACGCTTGAGTTAAGACCGAGATTCGATGCGATCTCGCCCGCGCCCTTCTGCAGGAAGCAAACGAGAAGCGAAGAGAAAATCATTGTGATGGGATTGAACTTCGACATCCAGGATACCATGATCGCGGTAAATCCGTTTCCACCGACAGCGCTTGCGTTGATGGAGTGGTCTGTGCCCGCGGCAAGTATCCATCCCATAACTCCGCAGAGTGCTCCCGAAATGAGAACCGTGCGGATGATGACCTTTTTGACATTGATACCGATATATCTTGCGGTATTTTCACTTTCGCCGACAACCGCTATCTCATATCCCTGCTTGCTCTTTTTCAAATAAACGTATACCACTACGGTCAAAAGCGCAACGATGAGGACATTCATCAGATATTTCTGACCGAATATAGATGGAAACCAACCGTTCTGTGTATTCGAATTGACAAGGCCGAGAACCATCGAGCCGCTGGGTACCCAATACATAATGAGAAGCGAAACAAGCTGAGCCGCAACATAGTTCATCATAAGGGTAAAAAGAGATTCATTGGTGTTGAATTTTGCCTTGAAAATTGCAGGAATTACCGCCCATATCATACCGGAAACTATACTTACAACGAGCATAATCGGAATAAGAGCCGCCTGCGGAAGCTTGTCCCCGAAGGAAATCATACAAGCCGCAGTTGAAAGAGCACCGATAAGAGCCTGTCCCTCTGCACCGAGATTCCAATATTTCATTTTGAAAGCAGGTGTAACAGCGAGAGAGATACAAAGAAGGATTGCTGTATTCTGCACAAGGTTCCAGATTTTTCTTTCCGTCTTGAAGTTACCGTCGATCATTGTTTTGAAAACTTCAATCGGGTTGTAATCAGAAACAAGAACGATAAGTCCTGCACAGACAACAAGAGCGAGCGCTACTGCAACAACTCTTATAATCAGCGATTTCCACCATACGGGAACGTCACGCTTGCTGACTCTTATCAACGGATCCTTGCGTTTTCTAACATCATTCATCAGCGTTACCTCCCTTCGCCTTTACCATCATAAGACCGATTTCTTCTTTTGTTGTTGTGCGTGCATCGACGATTCCGTTAACCTGACCGCCGCCGATTACCATAATTCTGTCGCAAAGGTCAATAAGAACATCAAGATCCTCACCGACAAAAATAACTGCTACGCCTTTTTCCTTCTGCTCATTGAGAAGATTGTATATAAGATAAGATGAGTTGATATCAAGACCTCTTACAGGATAAGCCGCCATAAGCACTGTCGGCGAAGCTGCGATTTCGCGGCCGACAAGCACCTTCTGAACGTTACCGCCCGAAAGACGTCGAACAGGAGTTGCCGCACTGGGTGTGACAACCTCAAGCTCCTTAATAATTCTTTCTGCAAGGGATTTCGGCTCTTTCTTCTGCAAAAAGACCGACTTGCCTTTTTTATAGCTGCGGAGCATCATATTGTCTACGATGTCCATATTCCCTACAAGTCCCATACCGAGTCTGTCTTCGGGAACGAAAGAAAGACGGATGCCGAGTTCACGTATCTGCACGGGGGTTTTATCGCGGAGGTTGTCCGCCTTGCCCGTTTTCGCATCGTTGTATATTATCGAACCGCTGTCGAGCTTCTGCAAGCCTGCGATTGCTTCAAGGAGCTCACGCTGACCGCTGCCCGAAATGCCTGCGATGCCGAGAATTTCACCCGAGCGCACAGTAAAGCTTACGTCATTAAGAAGCTTTACACCCTCACGGTTTGTGCAGTTGATGTTGTTTACAACCAGTCTGTCAACGGCATTCACGGGTTCCGAGCGTTCAATATCAAGACTTATCTTCTTACCTACCATCATTTCGGTAAGTGTTGATTCATCAGCCTCTGAAGTATTGATTGTGCCGATATATTCACCCTTGCGAAGGACTGAAACTCTGTCTGAAATCGACATAACTTCGTGGAGTTTATGGGTAATGATAACAATAGCCTTTCCGTCTTCTCTCATCTTTCTGAGGATGCCGAAAAGCCTTTGCGTTTCCTGCGGAGTAAGAACAGCCGTCGGCTCGTCAAGAATAAGGATATCGGCGCCCCTGTAAAGGACCTTTACGATTTCGACCGTCTGTTTTTCGGAAACCGACATTTCGTAAATCTTCTTGTTAAGGTCGATGTTAAAGCCGTATTTACTGTTAATCTCCTGAATATCCGCAGAAATTCTTTTAAGGTCAAATTTCTTGCCGTCATCGATTCCGAGCGCAATATTTTCCGCAGCAGTGAAAACATCAACAAGCTTGAAATGCTGATGAATCATACCGATTTTCAGCGCAAAGGCATCGTTCGGAGACTGGATGCTGACTTCCTTGCCTTTAACGAAAATATGACCGCTGTCGGGATAATAAATTCCTGAAATCATATTCATAAGGGTTGTTTTACCGCTACCGTTTTCGCCGAGGATAGAAAGTATTTCACCCTCGTATACGGTAAGGTCAACGTCCTTGTTTGCGACAACCTTGCCGAAGGTTTTGGTAATTTTTTTCAATTCAATCGCTATCGGTTTATTATTCATAATAACCTCCCCGTATTGATTCAATTATTAAAAACAGCTGCAGAAACTACGGACATTTTTAATAACTGAAAAAGATTATCGGGCGAGACAGATTAGTGTCCCGCCCTTTAGTTTTAAAAGACCGAATCGTAATTATTCGGGAATAACGCCTGTGATACCGTCAATCTGCATGAAGAAATACGGAGCTGAACGATATTCTGACTCGTGGAAATAGCCGTCAGAAACAACCTTTGTATCAGCCTCATACTTTTCATCAGGAACAACGTCTGCAAGTGTGTTTTCGTCAAGAGCCTTGCCGCCTACTGTGAATGTTGATGTATCGAATACGTGGATTTCGCCGTTCTTAAGCTTTTCGATTACTGCGTCAAGAGCTTCCTGTGTGCCTGCAGCTGCAACCTTTTCGTTGAGCTCTGTGAGCTGAACTGAACCTGTTGCAAGAGTACCTGTATAATCAGCAGGAATTTCCTTGCCGTTCATAACAGATTCGATCATAAGCTTCATGTACGGTTCCCAAGAAATCTTTGAAGAAATAAGAGCTGTGTTCGGGCCGATTGAAGCTGTGTTGATGTTATAAGCAACGTTAGGAATGTTGTTCTCTTCGCAAGCCTTCGGTGCGCCTTCAGAGTCAGCGTGCTGGCTGATAAGCTTACAGCCTGACTGGATAAGAGCCTGAGCAGCTTCCTTTTCCTTAGCGATGTCGAACCATGAGTTTGTGTACTTGACTTCCATTGTAACTGTCGGGCAAACTGACTTTGCGCCGAGGTAGAATGATGAGAAGCCGGAGATAACTTCAGCATACGGGAATGCGCCGACATAACCCATCTTAGCTTCTTCAGCTGTGAACTTGCCTTCCTTGATCATCTCGTTGAGCTTCATACCTGCAGCGATACCTGCAAGGTAACGGCCTTCGTAGATTGATGCGAAAGCGTTGTGGTAGTTAGCAACGCCTGCTGTCTTTGCATTTGTACCTGTTGCATGGCAGAACTGAACGTCAGGATTCTCCTGAGCTGCCTTAAGAAGGTGTGACTCGAAGCCGAAGCTGTCGCCGAAGATAACGTCACAACCTGCATCTACAAGCTCGAGAGCTGCTTCGTAACAAGCTGCTGTTTCAGGAATGTTGATTTTGAACAAAACCTGCTCGTCTGTAAGACCGAGGTCCTTCTGAACTGCCTTTGCAGCATCGATAAAGTTTTTGTCATAAGTTGAGTTTTCGTCATGAAGGAAGATAAAGCCGACCTTGAAATCTGCGTTTACTTTGCCTTCATCGCCATCCTTGTCCTTCTCTCCGCCACAAGCTGCGAGAGCAAAAACCATAACTGCCGCAAGAAGTAATGCAAGAATCTTTTTCATGTGTTTTTCCTCCGTTTGTTTTTAATTTATAGCTAAAAAATTGCTACCGGAATTAATTATTCGCAGAATGTAATTCTGCCGTCATCCGTCATCGATTCAACCCTTGCGAGAGATTCAACACGGATACCCTGTGAGCGGATAAGCTCACCACCCTGCTGGAATGCTTTTTCAACAACGATACCTGCGCCGACTATCTCTGCACCCGCAGACTTAATAAGATTGATAAGCCCTTGCAAAGCACAACCCTGCGCAAGGAAATCGTCAATTATAAGTATTCTGTCCTCGGAATTCAAAAATTCCTGTGAAACGATAACGTCATATGTTCTGCCGTGGGTAAATGATGTAATCGGAGTTGAATAAACATCCGAAGAAATGTTTTTACCGAGAGTTTTCTTTGCAAAAACTACAGGCACATCAAAATACTGCGCAACAACACACGCGATGCCGATACCTGATGCTTCGATTGTGAAAATCTTATTTACGCCTTTGTCACCGAAAAGGCGGTAAAATTCCTTGCCTATCTCATTAAGAAGCTTGACATCAACCTGGTGATTGAGAAAACGGTCAACCTTAAGGATATTTCCCGGAAAAACCTTTCCGTCTTTTATTATACGCTCTTCAAGTAATTTCATAAATAATTCCTCATTCACCAACAGATAGTATTAAGTAAGCCACAATTGTCTACATTTAGACATTATACAAGTTTATTTTATCACAATATCATCTTTTGTCAACAAATTAGTTCTATCAATCAGTAAATGTATCAGCTCTGTTTTTGTTGAAAATAACGAGAATTTTTTCATTTTTGTTCATAAAATATTAATATCGGCAATGTAAAATAACTTTAATTGATTTTATGGAAAATTTGTGCTATCATTAATTATAAACTTTTCGGGAGAAAACGCTATGTCACATCTCATTGAATTAAAAGACGCATACAAGATATACAACCCCGGCGAAAATGAAGTCAGGGCGCTTGACGGAGTTGACCTCTGCATTGACAGAGGCGAATACGTCGCAATCGTAGGACAGTCAGGTTCGGGTAAATCCACACTTATGAATATGCTCGGTCTGCTTGACGTTGTTTCAAGCGGAACATATATCCTTGACGGAAAAGACATCAAGGATATGGACGACGATGAGCTGAGCGCAATAAGGAATCAGGAAATCGGATTTATCTTTCAGGGATTCAACCTTATCCCCAGCCTTACAGCAAAAGGAAACGTTGAGCTTCCCCTCATCTATCGCGGAATGAAAGCAGAAGAAAGAGATAAACTTTCAACAGAGGCTCTCAAAAGAGTCGGTCTTGAAAAGAGAATGAATCACCTGCCAAGCGAAATGTCCGGCGGTCAGCAGCAGAGAGTTGCAATCGCACGCGCCGTTGCGGCAAGGCCTCCCGTTATCCTTGCCGATGAGCCGACAGGTAACCTTGACTCCGCATCAGGTAAAGAGGTTATGCGAATCATTAACGAGCTATGGGCTGAGGGAAGGACAATTATCCTCATCACCCACGACGACAAAATCGCACAGAAGGCACACAGAGTTATCCGTATCAGCGACGGAAAGATAATTGAAGATTATATCAATGAACACGTAACACCGCAAAGCAATTTATAAAAATATCACCGATTGCAGAAAACTTACTGCAATCGGTGTTTTTCATTTAAGTTAATTATATACTGTTTCCCGGAATCCGCCACGATGTAAGGCCGTCCATAAACCTTTCAACTATGGAAAAACCTATTTTACCCTTCCGTTACTCTTCCATTATGAATAAAAGCTTTCCACCGTTTGTTATTTCATCGTATGTGACGGAGATACCGTCAAGCTTGACCGAGTTCAGATATATTTCCTTGATGTACGGATACTTCAACGGATCTTTATCGCACTCAACGGTAAATGTATCTGCAACGGTACATGAATGATACTTTTTGTCGAGCTTCAGACTCGCTGTTTTAAACAACGGTGAATTAATTTCATAAACCGGTATACTCGGACAAACCTGAGCAAGACCGAGAGCCGACAACACATACCACGCTGAGAGCTGACCAACATCCTCGTTTCCGCAAAATCCGAATGCACCCAATCTGTAGGCTTCCTTCTGCACTCTGCGTGTCCAGTACTGCGTTCTTTTTGGTATACCCATATAGTTAAAGTAATGGGTCAGATTGTGACACGGTTCATTAGAATGGTTATAATCATCATTCCAGAGAGCAGAAAAATCAGCCTTTTCAAAATGCTTTTCAAGAAGGTCAATAAATCTTTCTCTGCCGAAAAGCTCTGCCAATCCTTTAATATCGTACGGAACAAACCAAGACTGTTGGTATATATTACTTTCCACACAGCCGTCAGTATCATACTCAAATTCGTCCAAAGGCATAAAACTGCCGTCTTCGTACTTCGGTCCCATAAATCCTGTTTCAGGATTATAATTTACGGGATATTTTTTTGCAGTTTCATAAAAGAATTCGGCATCGGCATCCTTGCCGAGAGCCTTTGCAAACTCTGCAAGGGTGAAATTACTGAGTAACTCTTCAAGTGTAACACTTAACAGTTCAGGTTTGAAACCTTTTTCGTTGAGGAAACCGCATCTTTCACGCAAACAATTAAACGGTTTTCCGAAAAGAGTTTCGCTGCCCAATGAACCTGCCTTTGCAATTTCGTAGGCTTTATTAACATCATAATTACGTATACCCTTTATATAAGCATCTGCAATAACATTGATTCCGGGATCACCGACCATACAGTCTGAATTGATTCCGAGAAGCTCCCAGCGCGGGAACGAAGCATTCCTTGCTTCTGCGATGCTTATGAGAGAATTAACTTCATCGTTAACTGTTTCAGGTGAAATCAGAGTAAGAAGCGGGAACTCGCTTCGGTAAACATCCCAACCGCTGAAAACCGTTCGTTGAATATAATCCGTATCCGTTTTCACCGTACCGTCAGCCGCCTTGTATCTGCCGTCCGCGTCCGCACAAATTCGCGGATCAAGAAGAGTGTGATACAAGCAGGTATAAAAAAGGATTTTATCTGTTTCATTATCGGTATCAATCGTTATGCAGGAAAGTGCTTTTTCCCAGTTATCAACCGCCTTTGTATGAATATCATCAAAAGACTTTCCGTTAACTTCCGCGAAGTTTTTCTTTGCCCCTTCGATATCAACATAAGAGATCGACGTTTTCAAGGTTATTTTTTCTGCATTTTCAAATTTCAGAACAAGACCTGTATCATCACCTTCAACCTCGTTGCTAAATCCGATATATTCTTCTTCGCTGAAAAATTCAGCTGATCTGAACGGTTCTGAAAGCTCACAGCAAAACCAGAGCTTATATTCAATTTTTCCGTGACCGTGACCGAATCCTCCACCCTTCGGTGAACATTCAATCACTCCTTCAATGTGTGTGCTGTCAACAATTTTCACAATTGAATTATCAACTCGTCCGCCGATACGGCGCGAAAAATTAAAAATAATTCTCGCATCATCAGTTTCGGGGTATGAGAATTCAAGCACACCGCAATGCGGAGTTACGGTCGCCCTGACATCAACATTGTAACGATCAAGATGAACACCGTAATAGCCTGCAGTTGCGGTTTCTTTTTCGTGGTTAAACGGTGACTTCCAACCTTCTGTTCCATTTTTAAGAGGAAAGAATTCATTACTACCGCTCCGAAGGTCAGTTTCACCTGTGACAGGCATTATCTGCAGATTTCCGAGATCCCCGTACCAACCGATTCCACTCATACGGTTAAAGCTGAAACCTTCAATCGTGGACTGACAATAGTTATATCCGGTACCGTTATCACCGCCTGTAACGGTGTCCGCACAAAGTTGTACGCAACCGACCGGAAGACAAGCGCCGGGATGTGTTTTGCCGCCGCCGTGAGAATAATCGGAATCTTCGTCGCCGACATTTCCTATCGTCGGATCAACATAATTAATGCAAGACATTTTACACACTCCTTGTGATTTGCTGAGATATGATTAAATTGCTGCAGGCACCTTAAACACCGATGTCTGCGTATGAAATTAATATTTTCGCGAAAGCATTGTTTCCGCCCTGTCTCTTGTGATTTTACCGGCATTACAGTCAGCCATAATCTGTACATCCTTGTCATTGAGCTTATAGAGCATCCATGTAAGCAAGGAGAATACATAGCCGATTGCAGGTACCATAACGTAAACGAACCACAAAACATTAAGCGCGTGCGGTGACTGCTGAATATTGAGAGCCTGAAGCTCCTCAAAATTCTTTGCAGGAACGCTTATCCAGCCCGTGTATTCAAGTCCCATCCACAAAAGGCTTACAGAGCCCGAAACAGCACCCGTAAGCTTACACATAAATGTCTGTATCGCAAACGTGATGCCCTTTGCATCAATACCTGTTTTGAATTTACCGTATTCTGCACAGTCGGGTGTAAACATAAAGAGTACACAGCCGAAAATCGACATCGGAATTGAACGGATAACCGAAAGGACAGCAAACGCGATAATACTCTTATAGCCCACTGCCCACATAACAACACTCGAAACGATTATACCGAGTGTGCACCACTTAAAGAGTACCATTTTGTCGATTTTCTTAAGGATTTTCGGAGTAACTATCGAAAGAACAACTGACGGAACGGCACTGAACGCACCGACAACAAGCGAGAACAAACTATCATTGAAAAGATAGAACGATACCCACATATTAAGTGCACCGATAATGTTTACGCTTGAATAGAAGAAGAAACCTATGTAGAAAATGAGGAGATACTTGTTTTTAAAGAGATATACAAACATCTTGCTGACAGAGAAGTTTTCCTCTTCCTTAGGCGGAGTGTAACGCTCCTGAAGAGTGAGGCACGACGGAAGCATCGTAACAAACGCAATTATTGCAACGGCAACAGCTGCTACAAGATATGTACTGCCGACTTTTTCACTGATGAGAACAGGAACAACAACAGAAGTTACGGTACCGCCTGCACCGCCCCAGATGCTCTTATAAGCCATCATTGAGTTGCGCTCTGAGATGTTTTTCGTCATTGACGTGATGATACCGTAAATCGGCACATCGCAAAGAGTATACACGGTATCCCAGATAAGATAGCTGATTGCAAACCATACAAGCTTTGTCGTACCGCTTGAGTTGAACGGTGCCGAAAACATAAGAACCGTCGTTACAACTATCAGCACAAGTGAAACACGAAGCCACGGCAGATATTTCTTTCCGCTTTTAAACTTGACCGCATCAAATACAACACCGAAAATACAGTCATTGACAGCATCCCACACTTTGATTGCGAGCATAATTCCCGTTGCCTGTGTAAGGTCAACACCGATAAGCATAAAATACGTCGTCAGATATGACGTTACAAGGGCATAAATTGCGTTCTGGCCGATAAAAAAAGCATAGTAGCTTTTTCTTTCGAGTGAATTTGTTGCCCAGCCTTCGGGAGTGTCTTTCAATAATTTTTTAACTAAATTCACGTTACCTCTCCTCTGCTTTTATTAATTTCATTATACCAACACGTCGGATGAAAATCAACGGTATGATGAGTAATTGAAAATAAAAAACAGCAAGGATGCAACAAAATCACACCTTGCTGTTATTCGTTTATCTTAAGTTTGCATCAAGCAGAGTACGGATTGCCCGTATCGTCTGTACGCCTACGATACCGTCTTCCGTAATTCTTGCGGCACGCTGGATTTGTTTTACCGCAATTTCCGTACCGTCACCAAAAATGTTATTGTCGTCTACACTCTGTGTTATAACACCTGCTTTTCGCAGAAGAAGAATGTTCTGCTTAAGAAGATATACGCCTGCGTTTCTGTCCCCTTTTCTGATTATGCCGACATTGGTCGGTGGTGTTACGGGATTTATTACGGGTGTTCCCTCTCTTTCAAAACCGTTCAGACCGTAAGACTTTATTATCGACGGGAAATCCTTGTACATATAATTCTGATCAACGTTAAAACCTGCAATTACCGGACTTCTCAGGCGGTTTGTGCTTCCGCCGAACTGCCATATTCCGACAACGCTCATATCAGGATAAGTAAGCTGTGTTGACCATTGTGCAACCCAATGAGTATATACCTTGAGCTGCGAATCGTCGAGATACGTCGCAAAGAAATATGTTGATGCGTAAACCCCTGCAAAGTAATTGTTTGCTTCAAGAGTGTCACAGAAAGCTTTTACAACCGCGCTGTTACTTGCTTTCGGCCGCGAATAATATCGTTCATCTTCAATATCGATGTAAACGGGCAACTCAAACTGCTTGCCTCTCAGCACGTTACTAATAAGAAAGTTTGCCTCTTCCCTCGCCTCCTGCGGTGTTGTTGCAATTGTATAAAGATACACTCCTACTGGAAGATTTCTTGCCTTTGCCTGAGCATAAAAGTTTTCAAATTCGCTGTCCTTTGTCAGATGATAAGCACCGCGCAGGATTACGAATTCCACGCCCTCACTGACGAGCACATCAAAGCTTATCCCCTGCTGAAATGTTGATAAATCAACTCCGAATTGCTGAAAAGCCATATAATACCCCTTTTTTATTTTGTTAATATATGGATATTCAGAAAAGCGAAAAAGATGTGTTATTATTAAATTAAAAGAGTTTGATAAATTCGGGTTTGTGGAGCAAAATGTTCAATTAACATCGTAGGGGCGACCATCGGTCGTCCGCGGAAATTCTGCTTAATTTAACGGACGCGCAATGCGCGCCCCTACGAACACGATTCAGGCAACTGCGTAGGGGACGACGTCCTCGACGTCCCGT
>JAZSPL010000019.1:0-34344 GCA_045537435.1 Acutalibacteraceae bacterium | reverse complement strand
AATATCGTTGAGCTTTTAAAAATACAGGCACTTGATGAAACCTTTGCACCTGAAACCGACAGAATAGACCTGCAGAACGGCACGCTGTATATTGACGGTACTTTTGATGAAAGCAAGTCGGAAATCGTAAGAAGCAGACTTCCCATAAGCTACAATCCCAATGCTCCGGTACCAAAAGTGTGGTTGTCTTTTCTCGGTGATCTTCTGCATCCCGAGGATATACCCACACTTCAGGAGTTCTTAGGCTATTGCCTTATACCGAGCAATAAAGGTCAGCGAATGATGGTTATCAAAGGTAACGGCGGTGAAGGTAAATCGCAGATAGGTGCTGTTATTACAACACTTTTCGGCAGAAATATGAAGGACGGAAGTATAGGCAAAATCTCAGAGAACAGATTTGCAAGAGCAGACCTTGAGCATGTTCTGCTGTGTATCGATGATGATCTTCGCATGGAGGGACTCAAGCATACCAACTATGTCAAATCTATAGTAACCGCACAAGGAAAAATGGACCTGGAAAAGAAGAACAAGCAAAGCTATCAGGGCTATATGTATGCGAGACTTCTTGCTTTCAGCAACGGAGACTTGCAGGCTATGTTTGATAAAAGTGACGGCTTTTTCAGACGACAGCTTGTACTGACAACCAAGGATAAAGATGAAGCAAGAATAGATGACCCTCATATAGCAGATAAAATGCGTGAGGAAATTGAAGGCATATTCTTATGGGCTTTTGAAGGCTTGCAGAGATTACTCTCAAATAACTTTCAGTTTACCGAGAGTGAACGGGCAATAAGTAACCGGGAAACCGTCAAGCGTAATAATGTCAATGCAGTCGAATTTATGGAGTCAGACGGCTACTTCTCATTCGCTGAAAATAAGAGCATAACCTCAAAGGATTTGTATGAAATTTACAAGCTGTGGTGCGAAGAAAATGCCTTGTCGCCTATGAGTTCAAGAAGCCTGAGCGACTTTCTGATTGCCAATGAAAATAAGTACGGTATTAAAAGCAGTAATAATGTTTACAACAGAGAGCATCGCAGAGTAAGAGGCTTCATTGGCATAGAGGCGACGGCATCACCGTTTATGAATAATCTGTATGGTTCATAAATGGTGAGTGTAAAGTTTTACGGGGTACAGGGTGGTTTTACAAAAACAGCCCTGTTGGGTGGCAATTCGCAAATTGCAGGGCAAAGCCCTATAACCCCCTCGGAGAGCGCAATAGCATCTTTTGATAGCCTTATGGATGTCAAAAGTGCTTTTGCGTTACTCTTGACAAGAGTAACAGAACTTTTTATAAGGTTTGATTGATTATAAAAAAGAAGGACAGTGATTATATAAGACGAACAATCAGTATATGCGTAGGTAAAGGTTCGGTGAAACACAACAGCCGTAAGTTCAATGCAAAGAATACAGACCCCGAAAGAACTCATATGAACACCGAATACTGCAATGAAAAAATCAAAAATGTGTATCATCAACTGTTTGATGAAGCACTTAAAAGATATAACGATAAACAAAAACGAGCCGATAGAAAAATAGAAAACTACTATGAAAAAATCCGTTCGGGCAAGCAGGAAAAACCGTTTCATGAGATTATCATCCAAGTTGGTAACTGTGATAATATGAATTCAAAATCTCCTGACGGTGAGCTTGCCGAGAGAATACTTGATGAGTATTATCAGGATTTTCAGAAAAGGAATCCTTACCTTAAAGTTTTCTCTGCTCATCTTCATATGGATGAAGCAACACCACATTTGCATATTGATTTTGTGCCATTCACTACAAAAAGTAAACGAGGACTTGACACAAGAGTTTCACTAAAACAGGCTTTGGCTAATCAAGGTTTCACCAGCAACTCAAAACATGAAACTGAATGGAGTCTTTGGGTAGAGTCTGAAAAGGAAGCACTTTCAAAAGTTATGGAACGGTACGGTGTTGAATGGGAGCAGAAAGGCACTCACGAAAAGCACTTATCTGTTTATGATTACGAAAAGAAAATGCGTTCTCAGGAGGTTGAAAAGCTCACGGCAGAATCTGAAAAGCTGAATTTAAAGGTTGAAGAACTAACCGAAAAGGCAGAAGTTTTGATGCAGTTTGAAAGTAATATCAGCGAGATAGCGGAAAATTTTTATGAGTACGATGAGTTTAAATTGCCTGAACCACCGCCTCTGATGACAGCAAAAGTTTATAAGTCAAAATTTGTTGAACCTCTTTTCAGAAAACTTTTTGACCTTGCAAAAACTGCGGTAAGAAAGTGTTTTGAGCTTCAGACTCAGCTTAACAGTATAAAGTTATGGGGTAAGGCTGATAAAGTCAATGCAGGGCAAATATTGGCTGAAAATCGCACCTTAACTGAACAGAATGAAAAGCTCAACAGAGATGTTCAGAATTACAAACTGCTTCGCAAAATCTTCGGTAATGAACAGATTGATGCACTTGTAGTCAAAGCAAAAGAAACCGAAAGAGCGTCACGTCAGGCTCGTTACAGAAAACCAAATCCACGAAAAGAAAGGTAGGTTGGTATGAAAAGCTTCATTGAAGAATTTTATTACGGTAACATAGAACCGCAGGAGCTCAGTTCTGAGCTCGGCTCTTCCCTTAAAAAGAAACTGAACTCACTCGTAAAAAACGAAGATGAGTTCAGAGAAAAACTAACCGACGAAGAAAAGAAAATGTTTCAGCAATACACAAATTCATACAATGAATTTCTCAGCATAAGTATTGCCGACAGTTTTATTTCAGGATTCAGACTCGGAGCAAAATTCACACACGATGTATTTGTAAAATGAAAGGAGAAAATTATGAACATCACTTACAGACAGGTCGGAGATTATAAAATCCCGAATCTCACCTTACCAACCGAAGCTAAGGAAATCAGACTCAGTAAATGGGGACGAGCTCACGGTTTGTATCTGCAGAAAAATAAACAGGTGCTTTTTACTCAGCTCTTCTCGGCAGGTAAACTCTGGAGTCATCTCGCAGAGATTGACAAGCAGGCAGAAGAACTTTTCAATACCCTCGTAACACAAATCGCAAAAGCCGAAAATGTGACCGAGGAACTCAAGGAAACAAACCAACTCGAATGGGTTCAGCGAATGAATAACATCTACCAACGCGCAACCGAAGTTGTGAACAGAGAACTGATTTACGTTTAACCAAAACGGGAGTAGCAGAAAACGCTGCTACTCCTCAACCAAGAAAGGATATTCAAATGGAAGCTTATAACGAATTATATATAGATGAAGCAATGGAAAATCTCGGTGTAATGATTGAATATGTCGTTTGCGACTTAGGCTTTGAGCCTGACGAATTCTTCAACCTATTTATCACATCAGGATATGCCCGGTTATTTGGACATGGCAATCCTCAATATACTGCTGGTATATCAGGTTATGAACTCGCATTATTGATACTCAGAAAGCTGAATATACCTTATGAGTTTAAAGAGCCCACAACGCCAACGGCCTTTGGCATAGAATATTGGGCAGGCTGGATTCTCGCCTATTACCAATGGAAAACAAACCAAACTTTTGAAGACATTGTGAAGTACGGACTCTCTGTTTCGACTGTATTGTCAATGTATGATACTCTGCATGAAGCAGATGTCAGCAAGTTTATTGAGTGTGCGAATGAGATAATCGAGAGAAATAAAAATCAAGAAAGCTAATTACATCAAAATATTTTCAATTTATAACTGATAACCACAATCGGCAGGGAGAATACTCTCTCTGCCGATTGTGTCGTTTTGTGTCGTAATACTGTACAATATGAATTGTATTGTACTGTGTAAAAGGTAGAATATTGTAAGAAAATAAAAATCCCATGTGACATTTTGCGTTTTTTGTCATTTATATTTATAGGGAGGGTATTTATTTTAAGTTTCTTCAAAGAACGTAATTTATAAATTCTTTTGCGCTTGCTATTTACCCACAAGGAATAAATCTGCATATTATAGGTCTTTTAAATATAAATTTAGTTTTCGCTTCATTTTTTCTTGCAAACGCCGTTCAGAAAGAGTATAATATATAAGTAAAACTATATTCTTTTTGAGGTGTAATTATGTCTGTAAGTTATAAGAAATTATGGAAACTTCTGATTGATCACGATATGAAGAAAAAAGACCTCGCAAAGGTCGCTGATATCAGCAACTACACAATCACAAAAATGAGCAAGGGTGAGAACGTTACTGTTGAAACTCTTGGTAAAATCTGTGCTGCATTGAACTGTGGTGTAGATGATATTATGGAATTTGTTTCTGAAGGAAATCAGTGAGGCTTAATAATGGGATTTATTGATTCGTATAAAAGACTTGAGAAATTGTGTAGTGAGGTTTACGGCGACAATCATGGTATTTCAGCCTACATAGATGAAATGGTTAAAAAATCTGACGGCTCGTACTGTGTATCTGGGTGGAACGAAGATTTAAAACAACTAAAGCATTATCGTTGGCTTAGAAATCAGATTGTACATGAGCCGAATTGTTCAGAAGAAAATATGTGTACACCTGAAGATACACAATGGATTGATGACTTTCACTCACGCATTATGTCTGCAAATGACCCTCTTGCACAATACAGAAAATTTAAAAGACGTTCTGAAGTTCAGAGAACCAAGCAAAATGATATAGACGAACAATCAGTCTATGTTGAGTCTCAATACGAGAAAACATCGCATAAATATATAGGTTGTTTTACTTTTATAATCGGTATTATTCTTGTTGCTGTCGTTGCAGTTTTAGTTTTAAACATTAATCAATGAAAATTTGGAGGCAATATGATGCTTGAAAATAAATTAGGAATCACTTCTGCTCCTGAGCTTGCAGAAGCCGAAGAAAGAATCAGTAAGAAAAAAGCTGTAGAGCTCTTTGAAAGCGGTATGCTTGATAAACTTGAAGCAGGAAAAACTGCATCTCTTCAGGCAATACACAAATATCTCTTTGATGAGATTTATCCTTTTGCCGGTGAAATTCGCAAAGTAAATATATCAAAGGGCAACTTCCGTTTCGCTCCTATTATGTACCTTGAGGTTGCGTTGCAGAATATCGAAGCTATGCCGCAGGCAACATTTGATGAAATCATTGAAAAGTATGTTGAGATGAATGTTGCTCATCCTTTCCGTGAAGGCAACGGAAGAAGCACACGCATTTGGCTTGACTGCATCCTTAAAAAGGAAATAGGCAAGGTTGTTGATTGGAGTCGGGTTGACAAGGAAGAATATCTCTCAGCTATGGAGCGCAGCCCTATTAAAGATCTTGAGATTAAATATGTTCTCAAAAAAGCCTTGACAGATAAGGTTAACGATCGTGAGGTTTACATGAAAGGCATCGACCATAGCTACTATTACGAAGGTTACACGACATTTAAGGCGGAGGAGTTATAATTATGACAGGTGAAAAATTTACATTAATGCAATATTCAATTAGTGCGATACTTGGTTTAATTGAAGCCGAGGACTTTGTTATACCTGAAATACAGCGTCCTTTTGTGTGGAAAAGAAGTCAAGTAAGAGATTTAATTGACTCTCTATACAATGGTTATCCTACCGGATATATTATCACTTGGAAGAACCCTGATGTTCAGACAAAGGATGGCGGAAAAGCTAATGGTAAAAAGGTTCTCATAGACGGTCAACAGCGTGTTACTGCTCTTATGGCGGCCATTTCCGGTAAAGAAGTCCTTGATGAAGACTTTAATAAGGATAGAATAAAAATTGCTTTTAATCCTATTGCAGCTGATGAAACCAAAAGATTCGCTGTTCAGGATGCTTCACACTTGAAGGACAAAAAATGGATACCCGACATATCCATTATCTTTGCAAATGATTTTAAGCAAAGAGCATTTGAAAATGAGTATTTAAATTCCAATCCAGGTGTCGATTTGGACGAATTGTCTGAAATACTTAGCAAACTGAAAGGAATAGCAAATCGTCAGATTGGTGTAATTGAGCTTGACCATTCTCTTGATATAGATGAAGTTACGGAGATTTTTATTCGTATAAATTCCAAAGGTACTGCTCTTAGTCAGTCAGACTTTGTAATGTCAAAAATGGCGGCTGATACGGCACATGGTGGAAATATGCTCAGAAAAACTGTTGATTATTTCTGCCATCTTGCAGTTAAACCCGAGTTTTATTCTCATTTGGTACACGATGCTGAATTTCAAAACTCAGTATACGCACAAAAGATTAAATGGCTTGCTAAGGATTATGATGACATCTATGACCCTGATTACGGAGATATGCTTCGTGTTTCTTTTATGCATCAGTTCCGCAGAGGAAAACTTGCTGACCTTGTAAGTTTGCTTTCGGGTAGAGATTTCGAAACAAAAGAATATCGTGATGAAATTGTTGATGAATCCTATCGTAAGCTTGATAAGGGTATTCAGAATTTTATAAATGAGTATAATTTTGCACAGTTCATAATGGCAATTAAGGGTGCAGGTTTCATTTCTCCTAAATTGCTTAATTCTGCAATGACCCTTGATTTTGCATATACTCTATATCTTATGCTGCTTGATGATCCTACAATTCCGAATGCACAGATTAAGCGGTATGTTCAAAAGTGGTTTGTTATGTCAACACTTACATCTCGCTATATAGGTTCTCCTGAAACAGTAATGGATAGAGATATGCGAAATATCGCTGAAAAAGGTTTTTTGAACTTCTTTGCTGATGTAGAAGCATCGTCACTTTCAGATTCATATTGGACAGTTACTCTTCCTCAGAATTTGGAAACATCTTCTGTCAACAGTCCTGCATTTAACACTTTTATTGCGGCTCAGATAAACTTGAATTGTAATTCGATGCTTATGAATGGAACAAAGGTTTCTGATTTAGTCACAATATCAGGTGATGTTCATCATATTTTCCCTCGTGCATATTTAAAAAATAATGGTGTTACTAATAAGACTAAATATAATCAGGTTGCAAACTACATTTATCTTGATACACAGGTAAATAAAGCAATCAGTGATGATGCCCCTGCTGTTTACTTTACAAAGGCAAAACAGCAGTGCATTACCAAGAATATTGTTTTAGGTAACATTTCGGATGAAACACTTCTTGCTTCCAATCTTTCAGAAAACTGTATCCCAAATGGCATCGAAACAATGAATGTGTCTTCTTATGATGATTTTCTTCGTGAGCGTCGTAAGTTAATGGCTGCTTTGATTGAGAGATATTATAAGGGTTTATAATTTTATATTCTTATTAGCTTAATAATGATATTGTATTACTATTAGGATATAAAAACTTGAAATTCGGAGGAACGTTATGTTCTATAAAATGATAGAAAACAAGTGTAATCAATGGTATAGATCGGACGATTGCACTGTTAAAAACCTAATTGAATATATTGAAAAAACAGGTCAAATGCGAGATGCACAGATTGATGCTATTAAAACTTATCTGTTCTTGAAAATCGGTTGTGAATGCAAGCCTTTGGATATTTTATTTAGAAACGGAGCATTCAATTCTATTGACCTGAATGAAGTAGAGTTATCTAAAACTGTTCGAGATTTTTTAGAAGATAATGCAGCCGCTACCGCTTTGCTTGAGTTTGCCTGTCTTACTAACGACAAAGGTGAGCAGGTTTCTAACAAAATTGAAAAAGCAATAAAAAGTAACCCCGAAATCATTGACTATGATCAGTTTTTTATAGATGCTTTTTATGGCGTCTCATATACTGACTACCTTTTCAGTTTACCTATGGGTGCAGGAAAAACATATTTGATGGCAGCTTTCATTTATCTTGATTTATACTTCGCCATTAATGAGCCGACCAATCCGGCTTTTGCACACAATTTCATTGTTTTGGCTCCGTCTGGTCTTAAATCTTCTGTTGTTCCTAGTTTGAGAACTATTCAGAATTTTAATCCTGCGTGGATTATTCCTGAACCTGCCGCAACAGAAATTAAAAGATTAATATCTTTTGAGGTGCTTGACCAGAGTAAAACTGCAAATAAATCAAATAAAACTAAGAACCCGAATGTTCAGAAAATTGCTAACCATCAGCCACTTTCTGAGTTGTTTGGCTTAGTTGCCGTCACAAATGCAGAAAAGGTCATCCTTGACAGAATTCAGGAATCTAACGGACAGTTGAGTTTCTTTGAAGAAAGTGATGACGATAAAGACAGACAAGCTAATGAGCTTCGTAATCTTATAGGCAAACTTCCTTCTCTTTCAATTTTTATTGACGAAGTACATCACGCTGTAAGTGACGAAATTAAACTTCGTGCGGTTGTTAATAATTGGGCCGAAAACGGAACGGTTAATTCGGTTGTTGGTTTTTCAGGCACTCCTTATCTTGAAAAATCAGAAAAAATAAATGTTGTTGATAAACTTACCGTTGCAACAGCAGAAATTACAAATATAGTTTACTATTATCCGTTAATTGACGGTGTTGGTAATTTTTTGAAACGTCCTGTTGTGAAGATTTCCGATAGTGCGGATAGCATACATATAATTGAAAATGGTGTCCGAGAATTCCTAGATAACTACAAAGATACTGTTTATGAAGGTGGACTTGTAGCAAAGCTCGGTATTTACTGTGGTAAAATCGAAAAACTTGAAGAAGTAGTTTATCCGCTTGTCTCGAGAATAGTGGCCGAATATGGTCTTGGCTCTGATTGCATCCTTAAATTCCATAAAGGCAACAAGCAATATCCTATGCCTGCTGACAGTCAGATGCAGTTTGATATTCTTGATAAATCTATCTCAAAAATCAGAATAGTGCTTCTTGTTCAGATTGGTAAAGAAGGTTGGGACTGTCGCAGTCTTACCGGTATCATACTTTCACAAGAGGGTGACTGTCCTAAAAATATGGTTTTACAGACTTCTTGCCGTTGCTTACGTCAGGTTGTTAAAGGTATGCCTGAAACCGCTTTGATTTATCTTAATGAATTTAATGCAGAGAAACTTAACACTCAGCTTCAGCAACAGCACCATATTTCTCTTAAAGAGTTTGAGAGTGGTAATGATAAGAGAATTACTTTGAAGCGTTATAACCGTATGGATTACCTTAAACTGCCCAAGGTTGATTTTTATCAGTTAAAAATCAATTATGAAACGCTTGTTGTTGAAGAAGCAAAACCTGAAACAGATATTCCTTTATCCGCTGATTCCGCATATATTGGAGGAGAAATCGTCAGAACAACTGACCTTTCTATGAGTCAGGAAAACACAACTATTTCTGTTGATGATACTGAGCGCGGCACAAAACCAGCAACCTTTAATTCGTGGATATACGGCATCGTTAAAGGCGGTTTTGGTTCAATTACTCTGGATGAACTTATGCTGTATGAAGAACTTTTAAAGGCGATATATGACAGAATTACATACGAAAAAGATGGTTCAAGATATTACAGTTCAAAATATAACAGAACTGCTGTTGAGTCCAATATACGTATAGCTTTCTGCAATAAAGAAGATTTCAATACAAGCGAGGAGTGTATTCCTGAAGAAGCAAATCTTCTTAATATTACTAATTTCACAACTGAAATATCAACGGACAAGCCTCAGGATTATTATCCTGAACAGAAAACGGTTGAAAACATTATATTAGATGACAAGGGTAAACTTAAAGTTGACGCAAAAACGCAACAGCTTATTGACCTTGCTGTAGAAACAGGTAACGATGCAATCGTTGCTGCTTTAAAAGCAAAAACCACCTCGCATATTAACAAAGACAGGTCATTCCATTATCTGCCTTATCGTACTGACAGTAATTTTGAACAGACTTTCCTGAAAGAAGTATTGTCTTTTGATGAAATGGAAAATCTCGGTCTTGAAGTTTATTATAACGGTGACCGTGGAATGACAGAATTTAAAATAAAGTGTTATAAACGAAGCGGTAGCAGATGGAGTTATGTAGGTTTATATACTCCTGATTTTCTGATAATTAAACGCAAGGATGATCAGATTCACAAAATCATAATTGTTGAAACTAAAGGTCAGATTTATGCTAATGACCCGACTTTTAAAGAAAAAAGAACCTTTATGGAAACAGAGTTTTCAAAGCAGAATAACACAGCGTTTGGTTATGAGCGTTTTGATTATCTGTATTTGGAAGATACCTTACCGGATAGAGACAGAATCTTGTTAACACAGAAAAAGATATGTGAGTTTTTTGAGGAGGAATAGATGTGGACTGGTTAGATTATAATGAGAAATTAGGAATGTCCTTTGACGATGATCAAAAACTTCTGTTACTAAAGAATAAGATACACATTTTTTTATACCACCTTGCAAAACAATTATCTTTTTCAGATTACAGGAACAACACATTTATAGATTATTTTGTAAAGGTAGGTTATGTAACAAATTCTCAAAATATTATTGGTGTAATAGAGAGTATGGATTGTGCTAATACACTAACCGAATTGATAAGTAAATACATAGCTTTTTCAAACACTGCCCATAAACATTTATCGAACAAAACAATTATTGATATTATAAAAAACTTTCTACCTACGGAGTTAGAGAATTTACACATTCAATATGAAATAATCGAGGATTCAAGCGGTTGTTTTATTGTTCCTAAAGGTGCTAAAGAGCTTGACGATGCACTAGTATCAGAGCCCTTAGTGTGGTTAAAAGATTATCCTCAAGCTCACAAAACATACTGCATTGCATTAAAACAGTATTCTGATGGACTTTATATCCGTGATGTTGCGGATAATCTCAGAAAAGCACTTGAAGAATTTCTTCAGGGATTTCTTGGCAATGCTAAAAATCTCGAATCAAACAAGACGGAAATATGTAAATATCTTGGAACACAAGGTGTAGATGCCGGCATTACAGGATTATTCCAACCATTGATAAATTCATACAAAAACATCAATGACAGAATTGCTAAACATAATGATGCTGTTGATGAAAAACTTCTTGAATTTCTGCTTTATCAAACAGGCGTGCTTATCAGAATGGTTATATCTATAAAAAAAGCGGAGGTAACTACATAATGAAAAGACACAATCTTTTATTAGTTACATACATATTTTTTACTATTATATGCCTTGTTGTTAGATCGTTTACAGAGTTTGAAACATGGAATTATATAATTTCAGCGGTTGCTGTCGCTAGTGCGTTTTTAGCGTATGCGGATTTCTTTCATATTCATTCGAAATATTATGCTGATTCCTGCGATATGGCCGATAGATTTATTTTTGCTAGAAGTAAAAAAATCGAAAAAGAAAAAGGAATTGTTGAAGACATTTGTATGAAACTGACCGAATTAAAAAATAAAGGTATTGATGTAGCGCAAGAAGAAAAAAATTTTCAAGCTGCTAAAAATGGATATATTGAATTTGAAAAGTATATTCTTTTGTTTAAAGATGGTACTGCTTTAAAACGTAAAAAGCAAAAAAAGTATTCCTTTATATCAGATATATTGACATTCTTAGCTTTCCTATCGTTCTTATGTATTATTACATTCACCAATGTTGCCGAAATGGTTGGAAAGGTGCAAGACATAATTTCTATCATTGCTTTTCTCGTTGTTTTAAGTTCCCAATATGTAAATTCGATATTTTTGCAAGAACATAGCAAGAAAAATCAACAGCATGATCACGCTGTTGCTACTCACGATGAAGCACATGAACATATTTTTGAAATGCAAAATCGATTTAATATTTTTTATGAGAAGGTGAAAGATTATGCCGATTAAATATGTACCATTTATACCGGAACCCGTTGAAGGA
This sequence comes from Acutalibacteraceae bacterium, assembly GCA_045537435.1. Classification (GTDB taxonomy): domain Bacteria; phylum Bacillota; class Clostridia; order Oscillospirales; family Acutalibacteraceae; genus CAG-488. The sequence goes on along the minus strand of JAZSPL010000019.1, from coordinate 22,648 downwards.
CAGGCTGTGCTTGGTAATTTTAACAGAATACTTAAATACAAAGGTGCTGATGAAACTTCAATGGTGCTTCAGCGTGGTATGCCTTTGTATGAAATAGAAAAGCTTGAAACTGTTGGTGAAAATGCTGACGGTAATATGGTTATCCGTGGCGAATGTGTGTCTGCGTGTGCATATCTGAAAGAGCAAGGTATTCAGGTTGACCTTGTATATATTGACCCGCCTTTTGCAAGCGGTGCCGATTATGCAAAGAAGGTTTACCTTCGCCGTAATCCAAAAGTGGCAGAAGCCATTGCTCAAGCTGAACAGGAACTTGATGTTGAGGAACTCAAAGCTTTTGAAGAAAAGATGTATGGCGATGTTTGGGATAAGGAAAAATATCTCAACTGGATGTACGAAAACCTTATGGCAATTAAATCTATTATGAGTGAAACAGCTTCCATATATGTTCATCTTGATTGGCATATAGGGCATTATGTAAAAATCTTATTAGATGAAGTTTTTGGTGAATCTCATTTTCTTAATGAGATTGTTTGGCATTACTATAATAAAATGCAGGGTAATGTAAACAGATTTGCATCTAATCATGATGTGATTTTTGTTTACACAAAAAGTGATATTTATAATTTTGCTTCAGTTAAAGAAAAACGAGAAGAAACCATTCGACAGATTAAACGAGTATGGGATTCTGAAACGCAAAAGCTTGTCAATGCTAAGGATGAAAACGGAAAAGTAATCTATCAAGAATCATCCGAAAAGACGATTGACGATGTTTGGAGAATGTCTATGTTGCAGCCGGCCGACAAAGAAGAACCAGTTGGTTATGCTACACAAAAACCCGAAGCGTTAATTGAAAGGGTAATTCATGCATCTTCAAGCGAGAGGTTAATTGTAGCAGATTTTTTTGGAGGAAGCGGAACTACTGTTGCGGTTGCCAATAAACTAAATCGTAGATTTATTCATTGTGATATTGGTTTGAATTCTATTCAGACCACCCGTGACCGTTTAAAAGCAGACGGTGCGGAATTTGACGTGCTTGAAATTAAAGACGGTGTTCAGCTTTACCGTAATCCCGTTCAGACAATGGATAAAATTAAGTTGTTGATTCCCGGTCTTAAAAACGAGGATTCTCTTGATTCATTCTGGGAAGGTGCAATTTCCGACAGCAAGCTTGGTACTGTTCCCGTTTATATTCCGAACCTCATGGACAGTGCATCAAAACTGCTTGATAAAGTTACAATCAACCGCATTATTCATCAGGCAATTCCTGAACTTGACAGCAATATCAAAAAGGTTATTGTTTATTACATAGACATTACTGATGAAGCTGGAATTATGCAGTTTATCAAAGAAGATGACAGTACAACTGTTGAAATTGAACTTCGTGATTTAAAAACAGTCCTTGATGATGTTGTTATTGGCGATTATGCAGAATTTCATATTGATGAAATCACAGAAGATTTATTCGGTGGTTATTCTGTTGTTATTGATAAATTCATCAGTGACCGTGTACTTTCAAAAATTGATGAGTTCAATCAGAAGGCGTTGCTTAATTCATCCGAGAAGAAGCCATATAAGCCTATTGAAATCAGTGAAGAAGGTCTTGAACTGATTGAATTCATTAGTCTTGACTGCACTGCAACCGAGGGTGAATGGCATTCCAACAGTGAAATCAAAATTGATAAAAATAGTTTTGTTATCATTAACGGTGAAAAGACCAAAAACTTCTGGAACGGAACAGTCCGCAGTGACAAAAAACCTCTCCGTATCAAGCTCCGTAACATCTGCGGTGATGAAACGGTGTGGGAGGTGTAACAAATGCTCATCGAGTCATTTGATGTAGTGTTTTACACTGCAATATTTGTTCTTCCCGGATTTATAATAAATGGCATAATAGCAACATTTAATCCTACAAAAAGAATTTCCGAAGGTGTATTGTTACTTAAATGTTTATCCTATAGCATAGTGCATTGTGCAATATGGAGTTGGATGTACAAAATCATATTTGAAATAGCTTTTAAATACCCCAAAACACATTGGTTTCTCTTGGTAATCTCCACAACTATTGCCGCATCTTTGCTTGCAATAATCATAGGTCTGATACAAAAAAATCAGATTATCAGAAAAATACTGTCTCGCTTTAAAATTAATATTTTTCCTTCCACTCCAACTGCGTGGGATTATTGTTTTTCACGAGATGAATCGGCTTGGGTTATAGTAACATTGATTGACGATCGTGTCATATATGGTTCGTTCTCGACCAAATCTTTCGCATCATCTGAATCCGAAGAAAGAGATTTGTTTATAGAAAAAATATATTGTTTAAGTAATGATAATCTTTGGATTGAAAATGAGCAAAATGAAGGCATTTATATAGCTAGAGAACAAATTAAAACTATTGAATTTTTAAAAGGACGTTAAAACTATGGATAACAAGAAAACTGATTTCGGATATCAACCTTCAAAAGGTCATCAGCCACCAAAACCAATTGGTGGATACCAACCAAGCAAAGCAAAACCTACACAACCTCCCAATGTAGGTTCAGGTGTACAGCCTCCTAAGAAGTAAACTATATGTGGAGAAAAATTGTCGATGGCAGAAAAGAAAAAACAGCATTATGTACCAAAGTTTTATCTGAGGTTGTTTACAGCAGACAACAAAATGTTTGCTGTTCAGAATATTGCAACTAAAAAGATAATTTATCCTGTTCCGTATGATGATCATTGTTATAAAGATTATTTTTATGGAAAGGATGGTGTGTGGGAAAATCAGCTTTCAGATATGGAAACAGAATGGTCCATAATTATAAAAAAGGCGTTAAATAAAGAAGTATTAACATATTCAGATTTGGAATCCATTAAGAAATTTGCTTTATATCAGAGACAGCGTACTTTAGCTGAAGAAAATTATTCTATACAATCAAGAAAAGCGTTGTTAGTTGAGCAATCAAAAGTTTTTCTTGCAAATAAAGGATTGGTTTGTAATGAAGAAACTGTAGAGGAGATATGTCTACAGCGTGCGAAAGAATCAATTGCTCCTGCGGAATCATTACAATTTGCAGTAGATTATTTGAAAGAAATAGACGATTTAAGTATAGTAGTTATTGAATATGATACTAAGCAAGAGCTTTTTTCTTCGGATGTACCGGTTATATCCATAAATCCCTTTCATCTTCAAACTATTGGATATGGATGTATGGGGCTGATTATGTTGTTTCCTATATCACCTCACCATCTTATAGTTATATATGATACAAAAATGTATCCATATTATAGCGGAAAACAATATGTTACTCTTGTCAATGAAACCGAAGTGCTATATTTAAATGTATTACAATTAATATCTGCAGAAAAGATTCTTTATGGATGTAAACCTCAGTCTTTTGGGAATTTAACATCTGAACATTGGAAAATCCGCAATCAAAGCCGTAATTCCTCTGGTGTGCATGCTTTGGGACCAGAATCTCAAAAATTGATTGGTTTTTCATTGCGAAAAACTATATTAAAACACGATTTTTCTTTTGGTAAAATACATCCTAATTTTGCTAACATCCCTTTTTCTTGCAGAGAAGCTGTTTCTCGAAAATGGGATGATAAATGGGAGGAAAAACTTAATACGAAAGTGGATATTTTGCCACAAATTTTTGAACAAAAGCCTGATGCATTAAAAAGTCTTGGTTTGACAAAGAAGGAGTTAAGAAAAGGTTGCGAAAAAATGGCTTGGGCAGCCAAAAAATATTGGTCAGACACATAATGGATATTTATTTAGTAAAAACTTCATCGCTTTAAAGTGTTGACATTTGGTTTTTTGTGTGGTACAATCCATTTGGAATCGTGAAATACATATTTTCAGGCTGGTGGGGTTGGTTTTCGGCTCAGAAAAAGTGTCGGTGATACTGAAAGTACAGTATCAAGTAGTCAAAAGCGGTCTTTTTCCCCTGTTCCGACTTTTAAAAAAGCTTGATTTTACGCGGTTTCATAAAATTTAAAATAACGAACTTAAGTGAGTGGGAATGAGTTTTGTATAACAAAGCTCTTCATTACAACAAACAACCGAGATCTAACGATCTCGGTTGTTTGTTTTTATACTTCAGAACACCTTACAACAATTCTGCTGACACCTCGGTACGTACAGGTATACAGAATAAGATCGTCTCCCGTATCCTTTACTTTATCGGAATCAGAAGGTTGCAGGATTTCAACCGATGTGACGGTGTAAGATTTTTTCTTCCCCTCCATATCAGTGAAAGAAATTGCAGATCCGATATCAAGTCTTCCGAGATATCCGAAGTGACTTCTGTAATTATGTGCGGCGATAACAAGATTATCTGTTTTTGTTGAACCGTAATAGCGGCAGGGAGCTATTTTCAGTCGTCCCTGATCCAGCTCAGACATAACAGGAAGATCGATTTTCAGGTTAGGCACAGAAATATATCCGATATATCCGTATCCGTTGATGTCAACAACCTTCATTTCCTTATCAAACGGGTCAACATCACCTGAATGATTGCTGTTGATTTCATCTGCAATAGAACCCATCAAAGCATCTGTATGCTCCTTGGCTCTACGGTTTTCGTAATTGTTGTAAACAAGGAGAGCTGCCGCACAGAAAATGAGAATCAGTCCTATCGTTATAAGCGAAATACCGACTTTTCTCTTCATGCAATTGCTCCCCTTTCTGTTTATTCGTTTTCTTTTTTACCGAAATTCAATACAGCCCAGCCGATGCTGAAGAGTAAAAGTCCTGCGACTGCAAAAACAGGTATCGGCCAATTGAGCTGACCCGTATCAGCGAGGTCATCCTTGCCGTCGTCATCTTCTTCGCCATCTGACGGTCGGGTCGTTCCCTCACCCGGTTCGGTTGTACCTTCTTCGTTATACTTGTTGATGATTGTAACTGTGTTAGACGAGGTTTCGTAACAAACCTTGTATCCGTCGGGGACCTGCGATTCAACAACACTCCAGACGAAATCCTTTGAAAGGCCGTCCCAGCGGTAATGCCAATTGTTATCTTCGTTCAGCTCGATTTTTGCAAATTCTTTGAAATCACGAAGAAGGACAATTGTAATTTTTTCGGGGATTTCTTTTTCTGTTTTCCACTTTTTAACAACGCTTATATAAGTATCCTCATCCCCGTCAACGACACCTCCGATAATTTTCGGAGAAGCGTCAACATCGAACACCCAAGTTTTATTTACTGTGTCGTATTCGGGAACGCTTACAACAAACGGCGACGGCATATAACAGCCCTCAATCTCCTGAGCAGGAACTATGAGATACAACCCCGGTGTAAGGTCTTCAAAAACGAGAACACCGTTTTCATCCGTGCTCTTTTCTGTGTATGGCAAAGAACGGGACTCTGCGAAATATGCAAGATGAATGGGCAAGGATGCGTCCTGCAGATCGTCTATTCCGATTTTGCTTTCGTCATACGGTGGAATCAGTTCATAACGAATTGAGTTTCCGCTTTCATATGCACGTGCAACAAAGTAAAGACGGAACGCTACGTTTTTCAGCGGTATGTCTGTTTCTGAATCCGTAACGCGGAGAGTTACGCTTCCGTTTTTGTCAAGAAAAGCGGCAGCTGTTGCAGACAGAGTAAACGCAACCATTGCAAAAGATATAAGTATTGCAACAAGCGATACAAGCTTTCTGATTTTCATTCCTTTAGCCACCTTTCTTTTTGAATTTATTTTTCATTCTTTTTATCTTTTTTTGTTTTCTTTAATTTCTTTTCTTTTTTCTTCGGTTCTTCCGGAAGTTCCTGACCGTTGTTTTTAACCTTTTCTCTCTGCTTTGCCTCGTTAATTTTCTTTTCCTTAGAGGATTTGATCATAAGGAAAATGAGGAGAGCACCGAGGATCGGAGCTGCAACGGCAGGAGTTACGATGAACGGGTCAACAAGATAAGCTTCCGTAATAACGTTTATCTTCTTTGCTTCTTCGATATTCTCAATTCTTGTTCCCCTGACGAGCATTCGGTGAGTATTGATACCGTAAGGCGTACAGGTTACAAGGGTACAGAAATCTTCACCTTTCTGAATCTGAAGATCCTCTGTTTTGTTCGGCAGAACAACACGTATCTGGTCAACCTGGTAAGTAATTGTGCGGTCGAGGATTGTTACTGTGAATACGTCGCCGACCTCGACTTTGTCAAGGTTTGTAAAAAGCTTTGCAGACGGCAGACCACGGTGAGCAGAAAGAACAGCGTGCGTATTTTCGCCACCGACAGGCAGGCTTGTGCCCTCAACGTGACCGACAGCAGAGTTAAGAACTTTTGCGCTTGTGCCGTGGTAAATGGGCAGCTGCACCTTGATTTTTTCAATAGTGATGTAACCCATCATTCCGTCACCGTTGATGTCGAGCGTTGAGTAGTATTCCTTTTCAAGTGCGGAATAACCCGACATCGGTGCGTTCATACGACGAAGCTTACGGTTATAGTTATCTGCTTTTTCAAAGTATTCCGCAAAATCTTCGGGAGTGAGGTCAACAAGCAACTCATCATAGTTCATAATTGCCTTGGACTGTCTTTTCTCGTTCCAGAAGTCACTTATCGTCGGATAAAGCAGAACACATAACCCGATAAAAAAGATTGCTACCAGTACTATTGTAGAGGTGAGTCCGCTTTTCTTTTTCGGGGCTTTTTTCTTCTTTATTTTCTTTTTAGTTTTTTTCTCTTCCATAGCTTATCTCTTGATTCATTTTAAAATTTTCAACGTTACCACCGAGAATTCGATAACAACGGTCAGAATTTTAAATGTTTTTTCATTCGCCCCCACCGGCACAAGGCCGGCAGGGGTTGAGTTTTTACTGTGCAGCAGCTGCTGCGGGAATCTTAGGATTCTTCGGAAGTATCAGAATCTTCTGATTCCTCAGAATCGTCCGATTCTTTATCCTTTCAAGCAAATGTTGCCATTCTCTTCTTGGAAACGAGGAATACAACAGCACCTACCATAAGGAGACCGCCTACAACGTAGAAAATTGTTGTACCGATGCCGCCTGTTTCAGGAAGCAATGAACCGGAGTTATTTTCAATTTCAATTACTGCAGGAGTACTTCCGTTAACTGTGTAGTCAGCCTGAAGGTTAGCTTTATCAGCCTCATTGTATGTGCTTGCGATTGTAATTGTTTCGGGGTCAGGAAGCATATTATATCCTTCAGGAGCTTTTGTTTCCTTGAGGTAATATGTACCTTCGTCAAGACCCTGTACATAGAACTCACCGCTTGCATCAGTTACGATTGTAGTAGTTGTTTCTACTTCAGCTGTACCGTCATAAACTTCGTAAACTGCGGGTGTAACTGTGCCGTCTTCAGCAACAGAACCGTCGCTGATCTTTACAAGCTTAATGGGTGTTGCGCCTTCAGCCTCAGGATTAGTGTTGTAAAGTTCGAATTCAGCACCTGCAAGCTTGTCTTTTGTTTCGCCGTCAACCTTGGAGATATCAATCTTCCATGTGAATGTTGATGTGTTATCCTTAGATGTTTCCCATCTGTTGTTTTCACCGTATGAAAGGTAAACTTCGTTTTCGTTACCGTTTTCTACGTTACCGATAACTGCGTCCTCATCAAGAGTTGCTGAGTAGTAAACTGTGAATGTTGAATTCTTTTCAAGACCGAGAATGAACTCATCCTCGAACACGATATCAAAGGTGTCACCGTCATCAGGATCAACAACTACTGTGTAGTTTGGCGGATAAACAACCTGGTCACCGATCTTAACCTCTACACTGTCTTCGATAAATGTAAGACCGTCTTCCATCTTATCGTGCATTACATAGTTTGTAACGCCTTCGCCAACTGTGATTGTTGACTTGTAGTTAACAACCTGACCGATGTCAGCATCGTTTACCTTCTGCCAACCGCCTGTGGGCTGTGTTGCAAGGCTGTCTTCCTGAACGTACTTGTCGATACCCGGCTGGCCGTTCTTTTCCCAGATGTCTTCGTCTGAGTCTGTGTTTGTAATTGCACAAAGAGTACCGAGTGAAGTGTCAATTGCATAGTAACCGAGCGGAAGATTCTCGAATGTTACTTTTGTTTCCTCCGGACTTGTTGCCGGTGCATCTTCCGGTGCTGTTGCTGTAGGAGCAATAGAGTTAGCCTTAGCGTAAGCAATTGCTGCCTTTGCAAGAGTCTGGTCAACTTCGTCAACATCTTCTTTGAGTGTAACTACCTTATCATCGCCCTGTACTGTTACATCAAAGTAGTTTGCGCCTTCTCCTGTTTCGAAGAATGCATCCCACTTATCATCTGCGATTGTGTAGATACCCTGGTCTGCTGTCTTAGACGGTTCAAAGTCAAGCATTTTGTAAGCTTCGTAAACAGCGCCTGTCACAGCATGGTTGATTGTGATTGTGCCTGTTTCACCCGCTGCGAATGCGAATGTTGTTCCCATTGTGAGAACGAGAGCCATTGCTACTAAAACTGCAAATAATTTTTTCATAATCTTACTTCCTTTCTATAATTTAATTTGCAATTTTTGTTTTTTCCGCCGCAATCGGTTTTAGCTTAGGGAAACAGTTAAAATCCGAGCCCGTTTGTTTTGGGTGGATTTCTGCCGTCCCTTCGTTAAAACTTCTGCAAATTCAAAAGAATCTGTTGCGTTTTGAAGTTATGTACCGAAAAGCTCCGTAAAAATCTTCACTTCCGAAATAAGATTCTCTTGGCGTTTCGGTGGCTTATGGGATACAGTAAGGCTTGCGCCATTCAAACCCGATTCGTCCAAAAAGCTACGACCAGAACAGCTTTCAGACGGGTTCGGATTTGCACTGTTTCCCTAGGCCTTGAGATCCTAAAACCTCAGTTTCCTCTTGCGACGAATAAAACTATACAAAATCGGAGAAGCCGTAAAGGCAAAACCGATCATTGCCAAATATAAAACACCGTTACCGCCGGTTTCCGAAATTATCGGGGAACCCTTGAAATTTTCAATTGCGATAAGGGTGGTAACGCTTTGGATAAAACCTTCGGGATCCGTATCGTAGAAATAGAAATATACGGGCTTATCCAAAAGATCATACCCTTCAGGTGCAGTATGCTCAACAAACGCATACGGACCGCCCTGAGTAAGATACTGTGTCTCAATATTGCAGATTCCGTCTGTACCCGTTGTGTAAGTGCCAATGTAGTCAAGTACCGTGCCGTCCTCTGCAGTGATTGTACGGCTGGTCACACCCGGCGGAAGCGGTGCATTTGCATCACCCATCGGGCCGAAAAGCATAAACTTTGCGCCCGGAAGCGGATGGTTCGTAATGCCGTCCTGCTTGATAAGAGTTATCTCTTGGTTTGAACCTGATGCATCACCACTGTAGTCTTCAACACGGAAGATAGCATCAACGATATCGGAAACTTCAGCCTTACCGTCAACAACAATTGAGTTGCTGACAGAAACAAGACCACTTTCCGTAATAAGTGTTTGATAATCAATTATAATATGAAGCTCATCAGGAACAACAAAAGTCAGCTTATTGCTTGCAGGGTCGTATGTGATTGTGTATTCATATTCGCTTTGTTCGGTATTAAAATCAACCCAATTGCCCTGAACGTCCTCATACTTGAGCTTGATTGAATCCCAATAAACGGAAAGATTTTCTGTCATCACGTCTTCAATCGTCAGTGTGTCTGCACCTTCAAGGATGTCACGCGCACCGCGGTTGACGTGAATACCGAACAACAGCTTTGAATCTTCCTGAACAACCGTCTTATCAAGAAGTCCCGTTTCAAACTCTACGGATTCGTGTGCAGGACCCGATGTGTTGTCTCTGCCCCAAGTAAGTTCAACTACGTTATCAAGCTGATACTTTGAATGGTCGGTTGTGGTAAGGTGCTCATCCTTAACCTTGAGCTGATAGTTAAAAACATACTTACCGCCGGCGTTGATGTGTTCATAGTAATCCTTTAAATTTGCAGTATATGCAAGTCCGCCCCATCCGGCTTCGGTATTGTATTCAACAAGTTGGAAATCTTCTGCACGTATGTCAAAGGAATTGCCTGATACTGTACCGTTGTACCTGTACTTCGCAAGCCATGTGTTTGCATTATACGGTGAATAACAAGTAACAACAAGCGAACCGTTAACATATTCAAGCTTTTCGTCAAAATCATCGTGGAACACTACGTTTGATATCTGGTTATTAAGATATCCGCTGTGACCGCCCGAGCCCGGAACGGAGTTATTAAACACAACATTGTAATCAATCGTTCCGTTATCATTGACATAACCTTTTTTGGTTATCATCGGGGAGTATTCGTACTGTGAACTTGCAACGCCCTGAATAGCCTGTGTAAAGTTCATATAAACTTCGTTTGACATTTTGTAGCCTTCAAGAAGGACATCTTCGAGAGTTTTATCACCTGTAAGCTCACCGATCCATTCAGTACCTGTTTTAGCATCAAACGGAAGTCTGTAGGTAACCTTGAGTGTTGCATCTTCGTGGAAAAGCCACTTTGATGATTCGAACATTGTGTCAGGATTCGTGTCCGCTGTGTTAAACAGAATATTGAAGCTGTGGTGCTGATTACCCTCTGCAGGAGCAACAAGAATATATGTATTTTCTGTCGGACCGCCTTCTACATAAGGTGTGAATGTTATAACCTGTCCGCTTTCGGTTGTTGCGGTTACAACAAGATTTTCGGGAAGGTTCTGAACGTAAAGATATCCTTCTGCGTTGTTGTATCCCCAGAAAGCTGCAAGGTCAGTGATGAAAAAATGACCCCAATCCTTGATCGCACCGGAAACTTCCGCTTTAATTTCGAAGTTGATATATTCACCGTCATTACCGCTTGCGTGCTTCTCAACGTGAGGCACGAAGCCGATAACGTCTGCCGTACCTTCAGTACCCTCAGGTCTTGTGTTGATAATTGCTTCAACTCTGTTTGTATGGGTATTTGTTTCACCTTCATCCAACGGTGGGAAAGTGGTGTAGTAAATAAGATCAAATGCATAACCCGAAGGAAGGGCAAACTGCATTGAAGTTTTACCGTTAGTATTTGTGATAGTTACCTGATCCCAACTAAGGTATGTATCGGGGAGTCTGTTACCCCATTCATCATAACGTTTGATCGTAATCGGTTGGTCTGTGTAATATGCCAGGCCTTCACCGAGGGTATCGATAATAACAGTACCCTGAAGGTTTTCGGCTGTCTTTCGGATTCCGACACCCCATTCGATAACAGGAATTTGGTTGCCCTGAGCATCGGTAAGAACGACCATTTTACCGTCTTTTTCAATCCTTGTGAATTCAACCTTTATCCAGTCTTCACCCCAGTCGTAAACATTTCCGCCATTCGGATTTTTACCGTTAGCGTCGATACCGTTCCACATATCAACGAAATCGTTGGAAAGAAGATTTTCATACGGAGTTGATTTGTATTTGATAAGGAAACCTTCTCCCGCTGAAAAATCAGGAAAACCGGAAAGCCTGAAGCCTGAGTTCGCGTACTGATCAGGATGATCGCTGACTGTCGGCTGCGGAACAATAAGATTACCGTCAAGGTCTGTTACCACGATTGTATCTCTTAATGCATAATGGTTTTCCCATATCTGGTCATCGATAACAAGATCCTTAACAAGGCCGTGCGTTGCATCGACCCTGATAGTATATTCAAGGGTGTTATCGTCTTCGTTGTATTCACCGTGAGTTTTTGTAACAATAATACCTGCTTCGCCATCGATTTCGAGGTTAATTTTAATATCGTCGTTGAATTTTATTTCTGTAGAATCGCCTGACTGTGTTGCATCAACCGTTGCACTGAAATCGATAGTGAAGTCAACGTTAGCGTATTTATCAACGAAGTTGACACCATTGGCATCTTCATAAAATTTAACTTTCAACAATCCGTTGCCGTCAACATAATATTCACCAACATCTTCAACAGTTCCTGCTTCGGTTTTTGCTGAAATTTTATGCCAGCTGTCAAACTCATCGCAATGGAGGTTTGACGGAATATGATATGTTAGATATCCGTCATCATTGTGCTCAAACTGAATCCACTGACTGCCCTTGTTGATTTCGCTGAATTCAAGCGAAACAACGTAAGACTGACCTATATGAACAGTTGAACCGCTGCCAAGCACATTGCCGTTCAGGTCTTTAAACACAGCATTAACAACTTCATCTTCAAGATGTGAGGTGTATATAATATCCTGGTTCGTTGCTGCCATCATAATGAGCGGTTCACTGTCGTAAACGCTTTGCGGAGCTGAACGTCTGAGATTGTAGGTAGCCTGTGAAACACTGTTAGGGATGTAATACTTAAGCTTACCCTCAAGTATCGGCCTGACAGTACCAATATCCGACTCGCCTTTATCAACCGAGGTGATATGTTCTGCAACATAAAGCTTGCTTGTTTTACCATATCCGATAACATCATCAGTTTTGGTGTAGTTGACTTTCTTTACCTCGCCGTCAACATCGCCCTCGATAACCATAAGAAGATTATCGCTTCTGTAAATTGCAATTCCCGTGCGGTCTGCCTTACCGTTAGCATCCGTATCGAAGAAAACAACGTCGCCTCTTTCACCGTCATAGCTTTCAGCTGAATAATAAACATACTTTTTATCCCACGCCTGTCGCATCGATTCTGCAGAAGCACTTGTTAACAAATCCGAATTGTTGATATTAGCGTGATCGATACAGAAAGAAACAAACATCGTGTTCCATTCGCCGTAAGGACTTCCGTACCATTCACCGTAACGGGTGTAATTATTCTTTTCAGCGAATGCATTGTATTCATAGTTGCGGTCGCTTTCGCTGTATCCGACCTGCGACGTTGCAACAGCAACAAGATTTTCTGAAAGATTGTTTGTGATTGTTATATGTTCTAAGGTTTTCAGCCAGTCTGCTGTTGTTTCCATATCAACTGTCTTGTCAGGGAAGCATTCTGCAGTATGAGTATGCTCAGGCTTAAGGCAGACAAGCTCGTCACCCGAATAACAGCTGCTGATATGAGTATGCTCATCAAGCTCGCACAATGCGTCACTCGTAATCGTAATACCGACAAGCTTAAGACACCAGAAAACTGCAATTGCAACAATAACAGCAATAACAGGGAACAAAGCAACTATTCTTTTGTTGCGCACTCTGAACAACTTATGGTCTTTGAGATATTCATGATTCACACCTGACATAATTGCTTTCCCCCTTTCTGTTATTTTTTCAGCAATTTACTCCTGGGTTTTCTGTTCATCAGGATTTTCGATATTTTCCTGATATTCTTCATAATCTATGTCGCCCATCTTCTCAAAAGGCCAGATTCTGAAGAATATCCTGCCGACAATCTGTTCGGAGCTTACAAGTCCTACAACTGAGCTTCGGCTGTCGATTGATGTAGAACGGTGGTCACCGAGAATGAAGTAGTGATTTTCGGTTACATGAAACGGAAAATCGATATCACATTCACCGAGAGCACGGTCAAGAATGTACGGTTCGTCCAGCAATTCATCATTAACATAAACAAAACCTTTTTCGTTAATGAGGATTGTATCTCCCGGTATACCGATTATTCGTTTTATAAGAAGTTTATTCTGATAGGAGAAGCAACAAAGCTGTCCCCTTTTCAGGTTTGGTGTTTTTATAAGAACAACAATTTCTTCGTCATTGAGTGTTGGTTCCATACTGCTTCCCTGAATCTGCAGAACAGGCAACGCAAGAGTTGCAATAAGCACGGCAATCGCTGCCACAACTATAAGTGAAGAAAGTGTACTTTTTAGCACCTTTTTATACTTGCGGCTGTATTGCTCTTTGGCAATTGCTTTTTCAATCTGCCCTGACGTGGGAAACTGAAGTTCTTTTTTCTTTCTTTTGAATGCCATTTACAAAAATGTCCTCCGTTAATATACCAGAAGAATCGTAATCATTTCGCTTTTGTTTTCTTTTGGCTTTTAATCTTACGGTCTTTTGCAGTTAACTTGAATATATCTTTTGAAAAAACATCAAGCAATTTCGGTTTATTACCTGAGAAAATCTTATGTCCCGCGAAAGACTTTTTAGCGGTACTGCCTGCATCAGTCGGTATGTTGCTCATCGAAGAAACTTTTTTCAAAGCTTCATCCAGTTGCTTTGCAGTTTCATTAAGAAGTGTTGCACTTTTTTCTATGCTGTTTTCTTTCTTTGCTTTTGCAAGTTCTTCTCTGAGTCTTTCGTTTTCACGAGTCTCTGTCAGAAGAAGCTCCAGCAATTCAAGTCGGCTTAACCTTTTTAATTCTTTATCAGTCACAGAATCATCGCCCTTATTATACTATTGAATACAGATACCCATTTGATAATATCACAATATAAAATAAAATACAATAATATCGTGATTATTTTTAACAATTCGGCAGAAATATTGCCGTTTCAAGAGCTATGCAAAATTCAAAGCCAAACGAAAAAACAACAGCTTTTATAAAACTAAAACTGATATAACAACAAAACACTAAGAGATTGTACTTTATCGCTTTAAAGCGTTGACATTTATATTTTTGTGTGGTACAATCCATTTGCAATCGTGAAATACATATTTTCAGGCTGGTGGGGTTGGTTTTCGGCCCGGCAAAAGTGTCGGTGATACTGAAAGTGCAGTATCAAGCGGTCAAAAACGGTCTTTTTCCCCTGTTCCGACTTTTAAAAAAGCTTGATTTTACGCGGTTTCATAAAATTTAAAATAACGAACTTAAGTGAGTGGGAATAATTCCATAAAAAGCAACCGCCCGAAAGCCGTAAGGTTTTCGGGTGGTTTTGTTTTATGGTAAGGTTTTAGACTATAACCGAAAGAAATTATGAAAACTGTGAGTTATATAGTGTACTGTAAAATCCGCCGAGCTTTATGAGTTCATCATGAGTGCCCTGCTCGGTGATTTCGCCGTCCCTGACAACAAGAATCGTATCTGCATTCTGTATGGTCGAAAGACGATGCGCGATTACAAAGCAGGTGCGACCTTCCATAAGGTCGTTCATCGCACTCTGAATCTGAATCTCGGTTCTTGAATCAACATTCGAGGTCGCTTCGTCAAGAATAAGCATCGGGGCATCCGAAAGGAACGCACGGGCAATCGTAATGAGCTGTCGCTGTCCTTTTGAAATGTTTACACCGTCATCGGACAGCACGGTATCGTAGCCGTCGGGCAAGCTTTCGATGTAAGAATCAATCTTCGCCGCCTTGGCTGCCGCTTTGACCTGTTCCATTGTTGCGTTCTCTTTTCCGTAGACGATATTATCATAAACCGTGCCGTAGAAAAGCCACGTATCCTGCAAAACCATAGTGAATGCAAGTCGTAAATCTGAGCGTTTTATTTTAAGTGCAGGGTTTGAGTCGATGCGTATTTCGCCCGACTGCGGGTCATAAAACCTCATAAGCAGATTGATAATCGTTGTCTTTCCTGCACCCGTCGGCCCTACTATTGCAACGGTCTGACCCTTTGATGCGGTGACCGAAACGTTTTTGAGAATCGTTTTTTCGGGAGTATAGCCGAATGTGATATCGTCGAGCTCTGCATCCCCTTCGACTTCCTTTAACTCCTTTGCATCGGGCAAGTCGAGGGGTTCGGGCTCTTCGTCCAGGATTCTGAAAACACGTTCAGCGGCAGAAAATGCGGACTGAAACTCGTGCAGAATATTTGAAAATTCATTTATAGGCCCTGCAAACTTACGCGAATACTGAACAAACTGTGCGACACCGCCGAGGGAGATGAAGAACATTGTGCCTGCCTCAACCGTTCCGCTTTGCGAATACATATAAAGTATACCGCCGAAGATTGCCACAAGAGCTATTGAGATATTGTTGATAAGATTTATCGTCGGGAAAAGCAAGGCTGCGTTATATTCCGCGTTGTAGTAGGCATTCATCGCATCCTCGTTTCGGTCGTTGAAACGGTTTGAGATAACGTCCTGTCTGCCGTAGGCTTCGATTGTCCTTGCACCCGAAAGCATTTCCTCTGCGTATCCGTTAAGCTCGCCGTATTTTTTTGACCTTGCGCGGAACAAGGGTCTCACCTTTTTTGAACGGTAACGGGTGAAAAGAACGGAAACAGGAACGGTGAACACAAAAATCAGAAGCATTACCTTTGAAATCTGCCACATAAAAACAAGCGAGCCGACCACCGTATAAACGCTCGTCATTACCTGCACCAGGTCGTGCGAAAGTGTACTGTTAATTGTGTCAATATCGTATGACAGGTGGCTGATTATATCGCCCGTTGAGTGGGTGTCGAAGTAACCGACGGGCAGAGTGTTGAGCTTTTCAAAAAGCTCTTTTCTCATTTTATAAGTGATTTTCTGACTAAGGTGAATCATAACCACCGCAAGAATATATGCAAGCACCGCGGATGCCGCGTAGCAGATTATCATTTTGATAACGTTTTCCCACACGACGGGATAATCCACACCCGATACGGCTTCGATTGCATCAATAGCCGCCCCCGAATAGCGCGGACCGAGAAGCGAAAGCTGATTCGAAAGCAGTGTGAAAATTACCGCAGGAATGAACAGATGCCACTGGCTGATTACGTATCTGCCGAGCCTGAGCATTATGCCTTTGTTGTCTCTTTTGTGGACTGTGTTTTCTTTTGTCTTACTCAACGAAGGCACCTCCCATCTGGGAATTGCTGATTTCACGGTATTCTGCACAGTTTTCGAGCAGGTGCTCGTGCTTGCCCTGACCGATAACCTCACCGTCTTCAATCACGATGATGTGGTCACAGTTTTTGACTGAGCTTACACGCTGTGCGACGGTGATAACCGTTGAATCTGACATATCCTCGTCAAGCGCTTTTCGAAGATTTGCATCGGTTTTGTAGTCAAGTGCTGAGGATGAGTCGTCAAGAATGAGTATTTCGGGAGCCGATGCAATAGCTCGTGCGATAAGCACTCTTTGCCTCTGTCCGCCCGAAAGGTTTGTTCCCTTTGATGAAAGCATATGGGAATACCCGTCCGCCGTGGCAGTAATAAAATCGTGTGCCTGTGCAGTTTTTGCAGCTTTGATTATATCTTCCTTTGAGATATCTCTGCCGAAACGGATGTTTTCCTCGATTGTGTCGGCATAAATGAAATCATTCTGCAATGCAACGCCGAACATTGATGTCAGCTGTTCACGGCTGTAGGACTTGATGTTTTTGCCGTTAATACGGATTTCGCCCGAATCGGGTTCATAGAAGCGAAGCAACAGCTTTATAAAGGTCGATTTACCGCTGCCTGTTGCACCGATAATGCCGAGCCTTTCGCCTTTTCTGAGTGAGAGCGAAATATCCTGAATATTATTCTTCTTGCCTAAATATGAGAACGATACGTTATCAAAAGCAATATGTATACCGTCGTTTTTGCCGTTATCTTCGACAACATCGAACTTATCGGGAGTGTCGAGCACTTCGGCAATTCGGTTAGCGGAAGCAGCACATTTTGTGTACATAACAAACATTCTTGAAAGCGACATCATTGCCATTGAAATCAGAGTGAAATACTGCATAAATGCAATAACCGTTGCAGGCGAGGACAAGCCCTTATCCACCCGGAGTGCCGCAACCGCAACAACGGCGGCAATACCGAGATTCATAAGAAGTGTCATTGCGGGATTCACTATACCCATAATCGTTCCTGCGTGTCTTTCCTGCCTGGAAAGCTCGGCATTGACCTTGTCATATCTGCGGTTTTCGTGTTCATTCTTTGAAAGGGCTTTGATAACGCGAATACCCTGAGTGTCCTCTCTTGCAACACGTACCATGCTGTCAACCGACTTCTGAACGCGGGTATAAAGCGGAACACCTTTGCGTGAAATTCCGTAAACCGTTACGAAGATTATCGGCAGAGTCGCAATCATAACAAGAGCCAATGCTCTGTCCATTATCAGAGTGAGCGAAATTCCGCCGAGAAGAAGAATCGGCGCTCTGACACCCATTCTTTGCATCATACCGATAAAGTTATGAACGTTGTATGTATCGGTTGTTATTCGTGATTCAAGCGACGGAATCGTGAATGCATCCGTATCGGCAGATGAAAGATAGAGCGTTTTTTCAAAAAGCTCCTTTCGCATCGCCTTTGAGAAGTTGGTCGTAACCCTTGCCGCCATACGGTTTGCCGTGATGTTACCGAGACACGCTATAACAGCGAAAAAGACCATAACTCCGCCGTAGCCGACAACCTTGCCGACATTCAGCTCAGTGATTACATCCTCGAGGATATATGTTAAAATGTACGGTAAAACAAGCTCCGCCATCGTGCCCGTCACCTTGATTGTGAAGCCGACGAGCATACGCAAGCGGAAGGGCTTGAGATAAGATAAAATTCGTTTCATTCTTTGTTGCAACTCCCGAATTAGTTGTGTGCGCAACAATTATACCGCCGTGGGTTTTCAGTGTCAATAAAAATGTAATATACAAAAATACAGAAACGACTGTAGGATCACGGCGGTTTCAAGAATAATAATATTAAGCGGAAAAAAATCATAGTTTTATTTTTTGCAAATTGTAGAAATCGCCCTCTGAGTGTGATATAGTATGTGTGTTTGTTTCAGGAGGTGATTTTTTGCTTGAAATAGGTATTCTTTCTGTCTTTACGGTTTCGTTATTGCTTTGTGTCGGTCTTGATATCTCGATCCTGATTGCACTGGTTTGCGGTTTCTTTCTGCTGTTCTTTTACGGAATTTACAAAAAGCACAGTGTAAGTGAAATGCTGTCTCTTGCTTTCTCAGGGATTAAAACAGTACGCAATATTCTTATAAACTTTGTTCTGATAGGTATAATTACTGCCGTGTGGCGCGCAGGCGGAACAATTCCTTATATCGTTTACCACGCAACCAAGGTCTGCGACCCTTCTGCAATGGTACTTCTATGCTTTTTGTTATGCGCCCTTATCTCTTTTCTGACGGGTACGGCATTCGGCACCTCGGCAACAATGGGAGTAATCTGTATCACCATTGCCAACAGTATGGGAATACCCATTCTTTTTTCGGGCGGAGCCGTTCTTTCGGGAGCGTTCTGGGGCGACAGGTGTTCGCCGATGAGCACCAGTGCTTTGCTTATAAGCTCACTTACAAAGACCAATCTTTTTAAAAACATCGCAATGATGTTCAAAACATCTGTTGTTCCGTTTGTAATCACCTGCACTGTTTTTATTGTTATGGGACTCGGATTTGAGTCTGACTTTGACATAAGCTCAACTCAAAATCTTTTTATTGATAACTTCAACTTGCACCCAACAGTGATTATTCCGGCTGTTATCATTATTTTATTCTCTCTTTTTAAAATAAACGTAAAAATCACGATGAGTGTAAGTATAATCTGTGCTATGTTCGTATGCGCTTTTGTTCAGGACATTCCTTTTGCGGAAATTCTCCGTATGTCCGTTTTCGGTTATTCTCCCGTTGAGCCTGACGTTGCAACTCTTCTTTCCGGCGGCGGTATGGTTTCAATGGCAAATGCTTTTCTGATTGTATGCATCTCGGCTTGTTATTCGGGTATGTTTGAAGGTACGGGATTGCTTCACTCCGTCCATGATGCACTTATGAAAATCAGCCATAAGCTTACTCCTTTCGGTAGCGTTTTCATTACATCCATCCTTTCAAGCATCGTTTCCTGCAATCAGACACTCGCAATAATGCTTGCGCATCAGCTCTGCGGAGACACTGAAAAAGACAACAATAAAATGGCATATTACCTTGAAAATACGGCTGTTGTTATGGCACCTCTTGTCCCTTGGTCAATTGCTGCTACCGTGCCGCTTTCTTCAATCGATGCACCGTCCGTATGCATACTGACCGCCTGTTACCTTTACCTTGTCCCTCTTTGGAACTTTGCCGTTTGCTTTTTTAAGGAAAAACGCAGTAAAAAATCAATTTGTCAGTTAATTAATTAACAATACCGATTGACATTGTGAACAATTTATTTTATTATACTTATGTATGAATTTTTATACTAATAAAAAGGAAGTGTTTTAATGGACAAACAGTACGAAGCTTTATTTACCCCCTGGAAGATAGGTAACGTTGAAATCAAGAATAGAATCGTTATGTGTCCGATGGGCGGTACATCTTTGTTCGGCTGGTTCGAGCTCGGCGGTTGTCACTTTGACAAGGAAGCTGCAAAGCTTTTCCTTGAAAGAGCTAACAACAACGTTGGTCTTATCATCCCCGGTATTGCACCGCTTCGCGATACTTTCTGGGGCAAATGGCTCTGGCAGAACCCGAAGATGTTTGAAGAGCTCAAAGAGTTTATGGACGAAATCCATAAGACAGGTGCAAAGCTTTTCGTTCAGCTTACTGCAGGTATGGGCAGAAGCTGGGCTATCACAGAGCTTGTTGCTCCTCTTCACAAAAACAAGTTTACTCGTGCTCTCGTTAAGCCTATTCTTGATACATCACACGAGTTGGCATCTCCCAGCCCGCAGCCTTCACGTTGGGCTCACGACATTATCTGTCCGGAGATGACAAAGCATCAGATTCACGAAATCATCGAAGCTTTCGCAAAGACAGCTAAGCTCTGCCGCGATGCAGGTGTTGACGGTGTTGAAGTTCACGCTGTTCACGAAGGTTACCTTCTTGACCAGTTCGCAATCGAATTCTTCAACAAGCGTACTGACGAATACGGCGGAAGCTTTGAAAACAGATATCGTTTCGCAGTTGAGGTTGTTAAGGCTATCAAGGCTTCCTGCGGTGACGATTATCCCGTTTCACTCCGTTACTCTGTTGAGTCAAAGATGAAGGGCTTCTGCGAAGGCGCAATGCCCGGCGAAGACTACACAGAAGTCGGCCGTGCAATGCCTGAATCAGAGAAGGCCGCAAAGTACCTTCAGGATGCAGGTTACGATATGCTCAATGCTGACAACGGTACATACGACTCATGGTACTGGGCACATCCGCCGATGTATATGCCTCAGAACTGTAACCTTGACGACGTTGCTCACATCAAGAAGTTTGTTGACATTCCTGTTGTTTGTGCAGGTCGTATGGAACCCGATGTAGGTGCTCAGGCTGTTGCAGAAGGCAAGATCGACGGTGTCGGCGTTGCTCGTCAGTTCCTTGCTGACCCCGAATGGATCACAAAGCTCATCGAAGACAGAGTAGAAGACATCAAACCTTGTATCTGCTGTCACGCAGGCTGCTTCAACTTCTCATCTTCAAAGGGTCACGCTAATACTCAGGACCTTCTTGATACAATGGGTCTTTCACGTTGCGCTATCAACCCGAAGACAATGCAGTCCAAGAAGTACAAGATCATTCCCGCTAAGAAGCAGAAGAAGATTGCTGTCATCGGCGGCGGTATCGGCGGTATGGAATCTGCTCTTGTCTGCGCCAAGCGCGGTCACAAGGTTACCC
This sequence comes from Acutalibacteraceae bacterium, assembly GCA_045537435.1. Classification (GTDB taxonomy): domain Bacteria; phylum Bacillota; class Clostridia; order Oscillospirales; family Acutalibacteraceae; genus CAG-488. The sequence continues at coordinate 1,373 of JAZSPL010000019.1, read as the reverse complement.
TCTATGAAAAGAGCGGCGAACTGGGTGGTGTTTTCCTCGCTGCGGCTGCACCTTCCTTTAAGGAAAAAGACCGCGATCTGATCGCATGGTATCGCCGTGAAATGACCAAGTATCCCATCGATGTCAAGCTGAATACGGAAATCAAGGACATTACAGCGCTGGAAGCAGATGAGATCATTGTTGCAACCGGTTCTACACCCAACAGAATTCCGGTCAAGGGTGTCGAAAAGGGCATTCAGGCTGTCGATTTCCTGCTGGGCAAACACGATGTTGGTGAAAATGTGACGATCATCGGCGGCGGTCTGACCGGCTGTGAGATTGCATACGAGCTGTATCTGCAGGGGAAGAAGCCTACCATCGTCGAAATGCTGGACGATCTGATCTGTACGCCCGGCATCTGTCTGGCCAATACCAGCTTCCTCCGCGACTTCTTCAAGGCCAACAACGTTCCCGTCCATCTGGAAACCGGAGTCTGTGAGATTCAGGATGACGGTGTTGTGGTGAAGGACAAGAGCGGCAAACAGTTCAAGATTGATGCGGACAATGTGATTCTCTCTGTCGGTTACAAGCCGAAGCCTGTGGCTGAGAAGGGCAGACATGTTCACATCGTTGGCGATGCCAGCAAGGTCGGCAACCTGCGTACTGTCATCTGGCAGGCATGGGATGTCGCCATGAAGCTGTAAGAGATTTCCGCAAACAGGAAAGGAGCAACTATGTATTTAACAGACGAACAACAGGCCATACTGAACGGCGCCAAAGGCGAAACGATGGCCAAAGTTATGAAAACGCTGGTCATGTACGGCGATGTATTCGGCGCAGATAAAATGGTTCCCGTAACCTCCAAATACAACCATCTGGTCACTTCCTTCGGCCTCAAAATGATGGGTCCTGTCTTTGATCTGATGCAGCAGCTGATTGATGCCGGAGCAATTTCTCAGCAGCAGTTTTCTGTAGATCCCCGTCCTCTGGATAAGAACGTTCCGGCCAATGTACTGCAAAAACTTGTTTTCAACAAATTCATGTACACAAAGCAGGAAAGCTATGAGCAGCAGCTCGATAAGCTTGGTCTGATGAATGAAGACGCCTTTACCTGCGCCTGCTACCTGGATCAGGTTGGCAACAAGCCGGAAAAAGGCGAAATTCTCAGCTGGGCAGAATCGTCTGCTGTCGTGTATGCCAACTCTGTACTGGGTGCCCGCTGCAACCGCAACTCCGGTATCATGGACATCATGGGTTCTATCGCTGGCTTTGTTCCCAACTTCGGCCTGCTGACCGATGAAGGCAGAAAGGCTACCTGGATTGTCAAGGTGGAAACCACAAAGAAGCCGGAAGCACAGCTAAGTCGGAGGCCAAGCGGTCTTAGGAAGACAACA
>JAZSPL010000022.1:0-20687 GCA_045537435.1 Acutalibacteraceae bacterium | reverse complement strand
CATTATATCAAACCACCCCTCCTTTGTCAACACTTTTTTTAATATTTTTTTATTCTTTTTTTCACTCTTTCAACCCTCCCGCGCGTTCTGTCGATATCTTGAATATTATACCACCCAGGGATACTATATGTTGGTTTTATTCCCTTTTTCGTCTTTATGCTCTATATCTTGTTGGTTTAAATTCTTTTGTTTTTATTCGTTTGTATGCCTTGTTTTTTCTTTCGGAGGTGGCATACTGCTGATTTTATTTATGTTATCGGACGGTCGAGGACGCCCGTCCCTACTCGCTTAATTTGAGTCAGGGTTTGTAGGGGCAGATATCTTCTTCCCGTTAATCTTACACTTTTTTCTGACGGGAGCATAATATGCTCCCCTACGGACACGCCTCAAAATCTTTTTCGGGCAATGATTATACGCATACATTATTATATACAAAAACACCCACTCGGCTGTGAGTGGGTGTTGAACTTAAAATGCTGATGGGGTTTGCTTGATATTCATTCTTTCGATTATTTCGAATACGGTTTTTTCTGCATTGTCCGTTACTTCGACATTGATATCTGCGAGGAATTTATAAATCGGGGAACGTTCCTCGTGAATTCTTTCAAGAGCCTCACGGTTTCTTGCAAGATAAACTCCGTTAAGTTTGAGTTCGCTGAGGTCACGTGAGAGCCATACGATATAACCGTTCTGACGAAGGTAATACTGATTTTCAAGGCTCATTACCGCACCGCTGTCCGTTGCAATTACCTGACCGCCGTTACGTGTGATTTTACGGAGAGTTTCCGTTTCAAGCTCGCGGTAATATCTTTCGCCATAAGCAGAGAAAATTGTTGAAACAGGGACACCCGCCTTCATTTCGATAAGACGGTCAACGTCGATACACGGTCTGCCGAGCTTTGCCGCAACAACTTTTGCGATAGTTGTCTTGCCGCAACCGGGCAAGCCGACAAAGATGATATTCTTTCTGCGGTCGCTCATTGTTTTGTATGTTGCTTTGAAGAGTTCCTCATCAGGCTCGATTCTGCCGAAGCGGATTTCCGCAAGATATTCACGTGCAACGAGCATTGAAAGTCCGTCGGAATTCGGGATTTCAAGGTCTTCCGCATCGCAGATGAGCTTTGTTCTTCGGGGGTTGTAGATAACCTCGAGAACGCCTTCAATCTTCGGAAAACGTTTTACGTCAACAACCTTGTCGCCGTTGTTAGGATACATGCCTGTCTGGGTTGTGTTGACAAGAATTTCTGCATCCGTATGCTCATAGATGTTTTCAAAATTTACTTTGCCGTCAACCGTTACGTCAACAATCTCCTTTGCGCCCATATCTTCGATAACGACGCGGATAACAGATGCGTTTTTTCCGAGGAGAAGAACCTTCTTGCCTTTGACATCAATGCCACACTTGGTAATCATATGGCAGAAACCGTCATACTCGCAGTTATCGCCGATAAGTCTGCCATTTTCGTCAACCGTGATTGTATCAACACAGTCAAGCTTTCGTGCAACATCAGTTAACTCGTCGCAGTATTTTACTGATTCCTTTTTATAAGGAAAAACAACGCTCAGGCCTGCGAAATCTCTTTTGGCGAAAAACTCCGCAAGCTTTTCGGGCTCTATCTCGAAAAGCTCGTAACTGAAATTTCCAAGCTCTCTGTGAATTTCCGGTGACAGGCTATGCAGAAGCCTTCTTCCCAATAAACCGTATTTTTTCATATCAGCCTTTGTCCCCTTTGTGTTTATTGCGTTTAAGGAAATGCAGACATCCCGACAGTATCAACCCCAATGATACAACGGCTGCTGCAGATACAAAAAAGACTTTTTCATTTTCGGAGTGGCTTGGCGACTCACTTTCCTCGTTTCTGAAAAGTTCTGCCTCAGTTTGCTGTTCTGCGGAATCTGCCGCCGTTTTCTCCGTTTTTGTCTTTTTGGTTTTATCGGATTTAGTTGTTTTGGTTTTTGTCGTTTTCGCTTTTGTTGTTTTAGTCTTTTGCGTTTTTGATTCCTCTTCGCTCGTCGGTTCATCTTCGGAATCCGCCTGTTCACCTTCGGCAAGGTCAACGGCATAAGTATTTGAAAGAATACCGTCAGGGTCACAGAAGATTACAGACAGAATCTTTTCGTCAGGAATACCTTCCTTCACACCGAAAGTAACCTCAAAATATACGACACCGTTCACGGGAGTTGTGTGAGAAATAAAATCGAGATAGTATTTATCCTCATTATATTCCGTTTCGCCGTTAAGGTTAATTGAGATTTCCTCTTCGCCGTTGAAGCTGAAGCGGATACCCGGATTGCCCTCTTCACCGAAGCTGTTGAACTTCAGAAGAAAGAACAATCTCATCCGGTGAGAAGGATAGTCATATTTTACCTTGAGTTGAGCGTTTTTCAGCCCCGAGTTGCTGTACGCATCCTTGTCCGCGATAACAATTACCTCTTCGTGGTTGTTCCACTCCGCAAAATCAATCTGTCTTGCGGATGCGTGGCAGACGAAAGAAACTGCACAAGACAATACAACAAAAACTGCCGCAATTCGCTTTATGATTCTCAAAAGAATAACCTCTGTTAAATATTAGTATGCTTTGATTGTGATGATTTCAAACGGCTTTGCCGTGAATTCTACACTGTTGTTTTCGACCTTGATTTCCTCGATGTTGTTTTCAAGAAGGTCGCAGATGTATGCTTTCTTAACATCGTATCCGAAATCAAGCTTAACGTTTGTACGCTTGTTGTAGCTTTCGTATCCGCGGACAACGAGTGCATCGTCTTCTTCTGCTTTCTTTACTGTTTCAACGATGAAGTTATCTGCATTGCAGGAGATGAATGAATACTCTTCGGGAAGTGTGCCTTCCTGTGCCTCGATATCAAACGCCTTCAACGGGCAGTTGAGCTCGTAAGCGAGCTGAACTGTGCCGCTTTCACGGAAGTTGCCTGCGTGCGGGAAGAGCGAATATGTAAAGAAGTGGTCACCCTTATCTGCATCCGGGTCAGGAGATGTTGCACACTTGAACATTGAAAGCTTCATTGTGCCGTTTTCAATGTTGTGGCCGTACTTGCAATCGTTAAGAAGAGATACACCGTAGCCGTAATCTGCATAATCGATGTACTTATGAGCGCAGACTTCGAACTTTGCTGACTCCCAGCTTGTGTTCTTGTGAACAGGACGTTCAACCGAGCCAAACTGGATTTCATAAGTTGCCTTGTCAGAGTTAACGTCAACGTCGAATGCTGCCTTAAGCATAAGATGTTCCTGATGCCAGTCGGCGTATGTATCAAAGTCAATTCTGTTTGAACCGTCATAGAAGTAAATCTTCTGCTTGATGATTGACTTGTAGAACTTTCTTGTAATTTCGAAACCGAAACGTGAGCCTTCGTCAAGGAACTTTACGTCGCTTACGTCGCTGATTTCATACTTCTTCTCTGTGTAATACTTGGAGATTTCCCAAGCATCGTATTCGTACGGATAATCTTCGAATGCTTCGATGTAGTTTGCTCTGCCGCCGTCGCGGAGAACCTCGCGCTCATTCACCTTGTCATAAAGACGTGTAATAACGTACTCGTCGTTGAATTCAACAATATAGTTGCTTGTTTCAAGATATTTATCATCCCTAACATAAACAACGGGGTCTGCATCAGCAAAATCAACAACCTTGTAACCCTTTGCAGGAATACCGTTCACGCGGTAGGTCTTACCGTTATGGTTAACGTAACCGTTTGATTCAAACGAGTTCTGATTGAAAACAGCTACGCCTCCCTTTGTGCCGATGTTCTGAAGGAGTGACTTGTAAGCCTTTGATTCAAGCTCGGTTGCTGAGCCGATAATCTTCTTGTAATCCTCGTTGCAACGCTCATAAACCGAGTGGATTGACGAACCCGGGATAATATCGTGGAACTGATTGAGAAGAATACATTCCCAACCGTCGTTGAGCTCCTTCTGCGGATATTCCGCGCCGAGAAGCTTACCTGCCATTGAGTTTACAAGCTCGGTGTTCTGGTAAAGAAGCTCGCTCTTTCTGTTGTTTCTCTTGTTGGCTGCCTGTGAAGTGTATGTACCTCTGTGGAATTCGAGGTAAAGCTCGCCTACCCAAGTCGGAAGACGCTTGTTGCCTTCAAGCTTATTCTTGAGTCTTTCAAGAAAATCGCCTGCTTTTTCCCACTTAATCTGCGGACAGCCGTTGATGCCGTGCTTCAGGCGGTTGAAATATTCGATATGGTTGTCTGCCGGTCCGCCGCCGCCGTCACCGTGGCCGAAGGGCATAAGAAGCTCGTCGTTGAGTGCCTTTGGTTCGTATCTGTCCCAGGTGCCCTGAACATATGACGGAGTAGTATCGGGAGTATAGGTTGAACGCCAGTACATACTCTCGTAATTCTTTGTTCTTTCAACAGCCGTGAGGAAATATGTGAAAACTTTTGAGCCGTCGATACCCTGCCACGAGAATGTATCATAGGGAAGGCGGTTTGTTTCGTTCCATGCGATTTTTGATGTAACGAATTTATCAATACCGCTCTTCTTCATAATCTGCGGCATTGCTGCACTGTAGCCGAAAACGTCGGGAAGCCATACGGTCTTGTTATCCACGCCGAATTCATCCTTGAAGAAACGTTTGCCGTGCATAATCTGACGGACAAGTGACTCACCGCTTGAGAGGTTACAGTCAGCCTCAAGCCACATTGAGCCTTCAAGCTCAAATCTGCCTTCCTTGACAAGTCGCTTTACTTCCTCGTACATCTCGGGAGCATCCTCTTTAAGGAACTTGAGAAGCTGAGGCTGGCTTGACATAAATTTATAATCGGGATATTTTTTCATCATCTCGATAACGCTGCCGAAGGTACGCTGAACCTTTTCGCGTGTCTGCTCAAGTGTCCATCGCCATGCAACGTCGATATGAGTATGACCGATACAGCTGACTTTGACAGGCTGCTCCTTGCAGAACTTGCCGTAGAATTCTTCGTCCATGAACTTATTTGCCTCATCAACGGACTTAAGGAATTCTTCGCTCATCGGAGCGCACCAGTTGAGCTTGTTAAGTGCTTCGTTGAGCATAAGGATAAGCTCACCGCGGTTTTTGTCGCTGTCGTCAAGGTATTCAATAACCTCGTAGGGAACTTTGAGGTCGTAATAAAGCTTTTCAACTGCTCTGTTGAAAACGCAGAGCTGGCTGTAAAAATATGCTCTTTCGCCGAAAGGTCTTGAATATGCATAAAGGTGCACATCATAGCCGTCCTTGTTGCTGTCAAGCTTAATGTAACGGTGGTTTGAGTCCATACCTCTGATTTCTTTACCGTCAAGGTAAACGATAAACTGCGGATCCCACTGATGACCGTGAGGCGGTGTTGAAGAAACATAAAGCTCAACGTCCTGACCCTTCAGCTCTTCAGGAATTTCGATGTGCTTATAAAACCAGCGATGCTCTTCAGGCTGATCACCCCATGTCTGGGTAACGCCGAAATCCTGCCATCCGTCCATATCAGGAGACGGAACAACGTTGTCTTTTTTATAATCACAAGGCAGAGTTTTCCAGCCTGTAACATCAAGACGTGCAGGAGTTACAAAGCCTTCAAGCTCTTCAATCATCGTGCGTATTCTTTTGTCGAGTAACTTATCCATAGTCAACCCTCCGCAACCTCAACTATTTTTTTAAATTCATCGGAGTTTGAAAAATCCGAATTTTTAATGTTTTCCGATATTCTTTCCTGAAGCTCTTTATCTTCAATAAAAGCCTTAAGTCCTGCCGCACATTTTTCATTTTCAAGCGGGACGATAACTCCGTTAACTCCGTCATCAATCTGGCTTTTCGCCGTTGCATAATTTGTTATTGCAACTTTTTTACCGAGAATCAATGCTTCGTTTACCGTAACGGAATTTCCCTCATAGCGCGAAGGCTGAATGTAAAAATCACAAGCCTTGAAATAAGGATAGGGATTTGCCTTCTTGCCGAGGAGAATAACCCTGTCTTCCATTCCTGCTTCTGCAATTTTCTTTTTTACAAGTTCTTCATCAGGACCGTAGCCGATGATATACCATTTCACGTTATCAAGCCGCGAACAGATATCAGGCACATTGTCAAAATTCTTCGCGTCGCAGTATCTTCCGACGGAGAGAAATTTTACGAAACCGTCGTCAGGCATTTCATCGCTGACATCAAATTCAACTGACTGCTTTTTAACAAGCTCTGACGGGTGAATGTTTTTGATAAGAACAATTCTGTCCGCAAGGCTCGGAAACTTTGAAAGAAACGCTTCCGTAACCTTTTCAGAAATTGACACTATGTGGTCATATCTCGACCACATATCAAGCTCGGACACCGTATCAATTTCAATATGCGAATAGTCCGTATGAATCCACGCAATTTTCTTTTTACCCTTACACTTTTCCGCCGCAAAATAGTGCGGAGTGAGGAAGCTTATAACAAGGTCGTATTCCTTGTCGGAAATCTTAGGCATAAAAGGTTTCGTGAACCTGTGGCTGTAGTCAATAAAGACGTAACTGCCGTCTTTTATATGATTTTTCACGATGTATTCGTTAGCGGCATTTTTGCCGTTATAGCGTCCGAGAAGCGTGCCGAAAGCCCTGTTTTTGATAACCTGCTTCAAGGGTTTTGCAAGCGAAGCATAACTTTTATTTTCAGGAAGAAGGTTGACTTCTTTCGGAATGAACCGCATCAATTCACCTTCGTGGTGATATAAAAAAAGGTCGACATTGTACCTTGTGTAGTCGAAAACGCCGAGCAGACCCAACAGAGCCTTTTCAGCTCCTCCGATTTCCATTGTATGGCTTACGATCAACACATTCTGCACAATATCACACCCTGTGAACATAGATTGTAGAATAATAGGATAATTATACTTTTTATTGTGAAAAAAGTCAACAAATAAACCTCTTATAAAAGGCTCAAAAAACACAGTTTTTTTCGATAAACTGCATTGACTTTTAAACGATGTTTTGTTAACATAAATTGATTGACTATATATTAGAAAAAGAGGACGTTAATTATGTTACTTGACAAAACAATTCACATTCCCGATCTGGGCGACATCGGAGCAGACAGCGGCTTCCACGTGCTTGAGGCAACAGAGGACGGAAGATTCTCCGTCGGCAAAAACGGTGTTATCGATATCGTTGCAACAGGCGACCAGAAGGTTGAGTTCGTTTCTTTCGGCTCACACACTCTCGCTTGTGTTAAATCAGCAATTGCTTACCCGACATACTATCCCGTTCAGCCCGTTCAGCTCGATATGCCTGTAAAGGCTGTTCTTATGGACCTTGACGGAACAACAGTCCGCAGCGAAGAATTCTGGATCTGGATTATTCAGATGAGTATTGCAAGCCTTCTCGGCAACCCGAAGTTTGAGCTTGAAGAGGCTGATATGCCCTTCGTTTCAGGCCACTCTGTTTCCGAGCACCTTCAGTACTGTATCGATAAATACTGTCCCGGTGCATCTCTTGACAAGGCTCGTGATTTCTACTTTGAGCATACACACAGAGAGATGGAAGAAATTATGGCAGGCAGAGGCAAGGACGGTGCCTTCACTCCGACAGTCGGCGTAAAGGATTTCCTTTACGAGCTCAAGGATATGGGTGTTAAAATCGGTCTTGTTACATCAGGTCTTTACGAAAAGGCTTGGCCTGAAATCCTTTCAGCATTCAAGACACTCGGTATGGGCGACCCGAAGGATTTCTACGATGCAATCATTTCTGCAGGCTTCCCGCTTCGTAAGGGTTCTGTCGGTACTCTCGGCGAGCTTTCACCGAAGCCTCACCCGTGGCTCTATTCAGAAACTTCAATCGTTGGTCTCGGCGAAGCTTTTGCAGACCGTAACCACGTTATCGGTATTGAAGACAGCGGTGCAGGCGCTTGCTCAGTTCGTCTTGCAGGTTACACAACAATCGGTATTGCAGGCGGCAATATCGTTGAAAGCGGAACAAAGGCTGTTTGTAATTATTTTGAAGACAGCTTTGAAGATATTTTAAAAATTATAAAGGGATGATTGGTTGATGAAGATTTTTTCAGCGAAAAACGTAATCAGTGTAGTTTCATTTACACTTTTTGCTCTTTGCCTTGCCGACAAATATCTTACATACAAAAGTGATGTCGACGCAAGTATCATCAGACTTAAAGAAACCTTGAAAAAACAGCCTGCAGAAGCTCCCACAGAGGGAACTGCAGAAACTACAGAAGGAGACACAGCAAATGGATAACGAAAAGAAAATAAGCTGCCACTTTATATCCAACACACACTGGGACAGAGAGTGGCGCTTCTCCGCAAGAAGAACACAGTATATGCTCGGCTATATGCTCGATATGCTCATTGACATCATCGAAAAGAATCCCGAGTACAAGCACTTCCACCTTGACTCACAGACAATGCCCGTTCAGGATTACCTTGAGGTTTATCCCGAGAAGAAGGAGCTTTTCAAGAAGCTTGTTTCTGAGGGTAAGATCGGTGTAGGTCCGTGGTTCTGCCTTCCCGACGAATTTACGGTCGGCGGCGAAGCACTCATCCGTAACCTTCTCCTCGGCCACAGAATCGGCAAGGAAATGGGCGGTATCAGCAAGACAGGTTATTCACCCTTCGGCTGGGGTCAGATTTCACAGCTTCCGCAGATTTATGCAGGCTTTGACATCCACTTCGCATCTTTCTACCGCGGTGTTAACGAGTATACAGCTCCGCGTTCAGAGTTCTACTGGGAAAGCCCGGACGGAACACGTATCTATGCTTCACGTCTTGCAAAGCGTCCTCGTTACAACATCTGGTACATCGTTCAGCGTCCTGTTTATTACAACCAGTCAAACGAAAACAACCGTGATATGGTCTGGAACGATAACAACGGTGTGTTCAAGTTTGTAGATAACGAGAATCAGAAGCTCGACTATCAGTACGTTCATCCTTTCTTTGAGTATCACAAGGAAAACATCAAAGACCGCGCTGAGCAGGCTATGCGCGAGCAGGACGGCGACTGGACAACCTCTCACCGTTTCTGGTCTCTCGGCCACGACTCATCCTGCCCCGACATCCGTGAGGTTGAGATGATCAAGGACCTTGATGCTGTTCTTCCGAACGCAGAAGTTTTCCACAGCACACTCAAAGAAATGGAACAGGGCATCATCGATGAATTTGACGAGAATTCACCCGTACTCAAGGGAGAAATGCGTGAGCCGTTCACAAAGGGTAGCGTAAGCCCCGTTATGGGTTGGATTCTTTCTGCAAGAACATACATCAAGCAGGACAACTTCAAGACAGAAACTCAGCTTATGAACTACGCTGAGCCTCTTGCAGTTTTCTCGGCTTTTGCAGGCGCACCCTTCCAGAAGAATTTCATTGACCTTTCATACAACTATCTTCTTCAGAACCACGGCCACGACAGCATCGGTGCTTGCGGACGTGATATCGTTTACGAAGATGTTGTTTCACGTTACAGACAGTCAAAGGAGCTTTCAAACTGCGTTTACGAGCGTGCATTTATGGACGTTGCAGGTGACATCAAGCTTGACGGTTTCACACGTGACGATGCAGCTATCGTTGTTTACAACCCTGCACCGTTCAAGAGAAGCGAGAGCGTTCAGATGACAATCGAGCTTCCGATGGAATGGAAGGCAGATTCATTCAAAATCACAGACGTTGACGGCGAAGTTCTTACATATCAGGTTCTTGCAACAAACAAGCACGTTGCACAGATTATCCAGAACCCGAACGACGTTGCAAACGTTCTTCATACTCAGCAGTACAAGATCGTTGTTGACGTTAAGGACATTCCGGGCTTCGGTTACAGAACACTCAAGCTCCAGCCTCTCTATAATGTACGTGCAACAACTCCGAAAACTATGCTCAAGAGAGCTCAGGTTATGGAGAACGAATACCTCAGAGTTTCATTCAACGCAAACGGTACATACAATGTTCTTGACAAGGCTAACGGCAAGTCATACGAAGGCCTCGGCTACTTCAAGGATACAGGCGAAATCGGTAATCCCTGGGAGCACATCGTTCCCGAAAACGATGAAACATTCACAACTCTTAATGAGAGAGCAAAGATCACACTTCTCCACGAGGGTGAGCTTGAAGTTTCATACAAGATCGAAATTGACTGGGCACTTCCCGAGGGAAGAAGCATGGACGAAAAGACACGTTCACCGCACCTCAACCCGTGCAAGATTGTCAACATCGTAACTCTTCGCAAGGGCGCAAAATATCTTGAAATCGAAACAACAATCGACAACCAGTCAGAGGACCACTACCTCCAGGTTGCATTCCCGACAGATATCAAGTCAGAGTTCTCATACGCTCAGGGTCAGTTCGACGTTGTTAAGCGTCAGGTTGCAAAGCTTGACTACTCAATCTACGATGAAATCCCGATGACAGAGCATCCGATGAACTCATTCGTTGACGTTACAGACGGCACAAACGGTGTTGCACTTCTTAACACAGGTCTTAAGGCTTATGAAGCAAGCGACGACGAGTGCGGTACAGTTTACCTTTCACTTCTCCGTGCTTATCCGCTTCGTATCTGCGTAACATCAGATATGCAGGACTACAGCAAAGTTGACAAGGGCTCACAGTGCATCGGTAAGAACACATACCGTTACGCATTTATGCCGCACGCAGGCGACTGGGAAGAGGGCAACGTATGGGGCGAATCAGAGCGCTTCAACCTCAGCTTCGGTATTGCACAGTTTGCACCGACAGAGCACGGTAAGAACGGTCTTGTTCATTCATTCCTTGAGCTTGAAAACGAGAAGCTCAACGTCAGCGCAGTTAAGCTCAGCGAGGACGGCGAAGGCTATGTTGTACGTATCTTCAATCCGTCAGACAACGCTGTGAAGACATCAATCCGTCTTAACGGCGGCATGGCTCCGATTGAAAAGGCACAGTCACCTGTTGAAAGACAGAAGGCTGAATTTGAACTTCCTGCATACTCAGGCAAGAAGTGGAGCGAGGTTAAGCTCGTAAGCCTTGAAGAAAAGGACATCGAACCGCTTACAATGAAGGATGACGGCTTCGTAGATTTCGAAATCACAGGCAAAAAGATTCTTACAATCAAGTTTGTAGGCTAATCAATAAAATGACCTCCGAAGGAAACTTCGGAGGTTTTTTGATGCTTATTTTATCTTCAACTTTTTAAGATATTTTTTCTGCTCTGTTGTTATTCTATAACTCTCAACCGATTTTTGTATCGCCTTGTTGTGTGTCCACGGTTCTAGATTTTTATTTTCGATAAACGGCAGGATTTCTTCATAACGGTATGCAAGCGCCGTTGCAAAATACCACGCAATCATCATCTTAACATAATACTCATCCGACCTTATTTCTGCAACCTTCTGCGGATAAAAAATGCTGAAATCCTCTTCAAGAAAATGCACCATCAGCATTTCAATTGCAAAACGGACGGTATACGGCTCATCGCTTTTCAGCCACTTTTCAATTTCCGCAAGAAGCTCAGGGCGGTGCTTTTTAAACACGGCGGGGCGCATCATATCGCAGGTCGCCCAGTTATCAACAAAGGGGAGAAAAACATTCAGATATTCTACCGTTTCGTCGAAATCCTTCAGGGAAGAAATCATAAACGCGTGAAGGTTGTTTTCTTCATAATATTTATGCGGTAAGGTTTGAAGAAACGCCCCTGCCATATCTGTTTTTAAAAACTCTTTGGCAAATTTACGGAGCTCGGGCGTTCGTACGCCTATAACGAGGTCGCTTTCAACCGTCGGCATAAGCTTCGAATGAAATTCTTTATACCTTAAATCCTGCATCGAAAAAAGCTTTTCACGGACATATTTTTCTGCGCCTGTCATTTCAGTTTTTCCCATTCCTTTTCGCGGAAGCCCGTAAGTACAGTTTCACCGTCAATGATTATCGGGCGCTTGACGAGCATACCGTCGCTTGCAAGTAGCTTTAACTGCTCCTCTTCGCTCATCGTCGGAAGCTTATCCTTAAGCTGCATAGATTTATAAAGCAAACCGCTTGTGTTGAAGAACTTTTTAAGCGGCAAACCGCTTTTCTCATACCACATTTTAAGCTCGTCGTAGGACGGGTTTTCTTCTTTTATGTGTCTTGTTTCAACCTTTATGCCATTATCATCAAGCCATTTTTTCGCCTTCTGACAAGTTGTACATTTCGGATACCAGATTAAAAGCATTGTTATCACTCCTTTTTATAATAGTATCATTTTTCGTTACAGATAGCAAGAAAAACCCTCCGAGATTACTCGGAGGGTTTTGTGTTAGATTGTCAGATAGCGTAGTAATTAAGCTCGCCGGCTTTGATCCATGCGTTGTTGACACGAATCTTTACGATGATGATGTTTTCACCGCTGTGGTTTATCCATGCATTGCCGACATATGTCAGCTTGCCGTCTGCTTCGGTTGAGCTGTAGTACGTTGCCGTGGTGTTGTTGTCCATCACAAACTGTACTCCCTTAACATCAAGTCCTGTCACTACCGTTGCCGCTACTCTGCCCTGCCAGCCTTCTTCTGCCGCCAGGCTCATTGAGTATACTTCATCATCAAATTCCGGTGTTGCAAGCACTACCGTGTACTTATACGGTGCTTCCTTGCTCCATGTCTTGCCGTACTTCGCTACTGCTGTAAGCTCCATATCTGCCGGTACGTTCATTTCAATTGTCCATACCTCGTAGCTGAGCTCTCTGCTCATTGCTCCCACTACATTGCCGTTTTCGTCATAGCTTACAATTACTACCTTTACATGGTATCTGTCGTATGTTCTTGTTCCTCCGTCCGGCTCGATTACCTGTATCTTATCAGGTCTGCCTGTTACCGTGAACATAAACTCATTTCTTGTGCTTGTTGACGGTGTGTATTCAACATTCGTTACCGCGCCTACAAAGATGATTGGTTCTGTTACTGTTACGGTTACTGTATCGCCTTCTGTTGTCCAGCGTCCGTCCGCCTTGAACCTGATCTTGTATTCGTATTCGCCTACTTCCTTATTCTTCTTTGCTGTCCATACACGGTTGCCGTCTTCATCCTCAGTGTACTTACTTATTGTTGTGGTTGTACCTGTTTCTGAAACAAGCTGTACTGTCTCTACCTTTGCACTTGTTACAATTTCAACTATTGCTGACTGGCCTTTTTCAACAGGATCGCTTGTTGCACTGATAACATTCTTTTCTACTTCTGCATAGAGATTTATCTCCATTCCGTTGAGCGAGAATGTGTATGCTCCGCTTTCCTTATCGAACGCCTTATCCTCAACTGTGATTGTAAGGTAACCTTCTGCATCCGTCGTTACATTTTCTGTTGTCTTGTTTGTTGCAACGTCGTTTGCTTCAAGTGTATACTTCTTGTTTGCTTCGCCTGTGTATACCTTGATCGTGTTACCTGTTGTTGTGTATGTTTCGCCGTCGAATGTTGATCCTTCTTCTGCGATGATATCGAAGCTCTGTGCTGAGAAGCTCATTGTATCAATTCCGCTTCCGCCCATCTCAATTGCTTCTACCTTACCTGCTGAATTTGTATGAAGCTGAGTTGCTGAGCCGTCAAGGTTCGGTACCTGAATTACCTTATCTACCGTATTACCCCATCTGTCTACAAGATGCACATATGTATATGCACCACTGAGCGGATAATAGTTAAAGCTCCAGTTTGTATTCGGCCATGACTTGAAGCCGAGTCCTGTTCCGGCTTCGTGTGTACACATATACTTGAACAAGTTTCCGTCATTCTTATCGTGTGCCCACTGCCAGATTTCCTGTGCTCCGTCGAACGGTACGGATTTCATTGCATCGTAATTTTCTTTCACGATTCCGATTACGTCATTTACATCTGATGATGTAAGTACGCAGTTTGCGATATCATTTGCTTCACCTACTACGAATGTGTATGTGAATGAGCCGTAGTCTGTCTGTCCGTAGGTTTCGTCATATACTGTGTATACGCTGTCGCCCGGTACCGGAAGCTCCCAGTTGCTTGCGCCGCCTGAGCTTCTTGCAAGGTGATACTGCTTGAGCCATTCGTCATCCTGTACCTGCTGTCCTGTTACATCGAAGCCTGCGCCTTCATGGTAGTCAACGATGATTGTGATTGTGTTTTCAGGTGTTACTGCATTATCAGTATTCGGGATATTTGCTACTTCACCCTTTGCTGCACCTGATGCGAGCTTTGCTGAGTCTGCGTAGTTGATATCTTCTCCGTTGAGACCTGCGAATGCGTCATCGCGTGCTGAGAATGTGTAGGTTACTGTTGCGTTATTTACGCCCTCAGTAATATTTGAGAAGTCTGGCTTGAGCTCTACCATTGCCTTCTGGTAATAGTAGCTTGCATCCAATGCCTTTCCTTCTGCGGTTAAACCGATACTCACTGCAAGGTACTTGTCATACTTGCTCTTTGCAAGTGAGTCTGATACTGAATCGTACTCAGGCATTTCTGCTTCTGCGCCCTTTGTTGAGGATACTATTGTTGCGCTGCTGTCGAATGTTGTCGGATAGCAGTATCTGTTGTTTACCTTTTCATCATCAACTGTAAGAAGAATTGTCGGTGTCTTTGAATTTGTATAGCAGTAATATGTGTAGTTACCCTTTCCTGTGTATACATAATTCATTGCCGTGATGTCTTCTGATTCGATGAGATTGCTTTCCTTGATTGTATCTACAGTGTCGTACATATTGTAAACAGGCTTTGTATTAAGATCCTGTTTGCTTGCATACGCTCTTGCCATAGTTGCAACAGCGGTGTTGATTTCACCCTGTCCGAGTCTGTTTGTTACACCTCGTGCACTGTTCCATGCTGCGAGCGCTGCATCAAGGACATCTGTTGAGTAGTGGTTAAGGTTCATATCTGCAAGTTTGTAGTTTTCACCTGCTGCTACCTTACCTTCTACACCGTCTGCATAGCTGATCGTAAACTGTTCTGTATACGATACAATAGGTGCCTGTGCTTCGGGTGTGCCAAGTTCCTCGACCGCCTTGATTGATGCATAATACTCAGTGTTGTTTTCCTTTGTTGCATGGTTCTTCAGAGCATCTCTTGCATTCTCGTATCTCTGCACCGCTGCTTTGTATTCTGTTGTATCATACAAAGGATACTTTGTCGGGCTTTCGATTGCCTTATACTCTGTAAGGTCTGAATTTGTAAATTCGACACCTGTTACTACCGATGTAGTTCCTTCGTAGTCTTTAAGTCTGTTGATATTGGTTTCTGCTGTTTCTACAGGATACCATACTGCGTAGAGTTTCATATCTCCACTTGGTGCGAATGCTTCACCTGCTACGTAGTCAACTGTTTCGTAATCAGGTGTATCGTCATTCGGGTTTGCCCAGCCTAAAAGCACGTGTGTATCCGCTCTACTGGTCCACACAGGTGTTGTGACTGTTGATGAACCGCCCTTCCACTTTGCGTAGAGGATTGTTTCCGTACCTACTGTGTCACTTGTACCTGTTACGCCGTTCGGGTTCTTGATTATTGCACCGTTTGCATATGTGTAGTTCGGTGTGCCTGTGAGCACATCCTGCCAACCGTCGAATTCAAGGTCTGCCTTGTGTGTTTCGATTGCTTCTGTTGTGCCGACCTCGTAGAAGCCTACGCTGTACTTTTCAGGGTCGAAGTTCTGTGTATCGATTTTCTGTTCCTGGTCGTACCAGAAATTCTGTGTGAATTCTGTACCTGTACCTGCGCCCGGCTTGAATCTTACGATAATAAGGTTCGGTGCCCATCTTGCATACAGGGTTAATGCTCCACCATTGTTTGCATCGAAGAATGCTGTTGCTGTGCTTGCAGTAATTGCTTCGCCCTTCTGATAGAGCTTTTCGCCTTCTATCTTTTCAGATGTTGTTGCCCATCCCTTGAATGTGTAACCTGCCATTGACGGTACGATTTCGGAAATTGAGCCGTCTGTTGCGTATCTGAGTGTACCTGTTGCAGGCATCGGACTTGCGTCTGTCGGTGTTGCATTTGCTGGGATGTTCTTATTATAGATTATGCTGAACGGTTTCGGACTCCACTGTGCATAGAGGTTAACTTTTTTTGTAAGGCTCTCTGTGTACCCGTCCAATCTGTCATGGTTATCTGCACCGGGGATCTTCGCACCTGCTGCATATTCCTTTTCGGGAGTTTCGCCTGATGTCCATTTATCAAAGTCGTAGCCGTGCTTTTCACCGTTTGACGGAAGAACTGTATCAACATTAGCGTAACCTGTTACAATCTGTGTTTCCTGTGAGCCGTTGATAAGACCGCCGCTCGGATGGAGTGTATACTCGACTGTATGCTCCTGAATTCGGAAGTTTGTACCGCCTGCGATTGTGCCCGTGATTGAATGCATCGTGATACCTGCATAGTAGGTTTTTCCTGCCTCAAGAGTCATCGTGATCATCGGGTCTGTTTCTGCGATATCCTGAATACCATATGAATATTCGTGGTTATCGTTTTCTGCGACGAAGTTGAATGCACCGTCAAATGCCTGCATATCAAGGTCGCCTTCTGAGTTATATGTATATGCTGATGCGTACTGGTTGGTTGCAGGGGTGTACTTGTAGAAGTGTACCTGACCGGGGTAGAATGCTCTGTTACCGTCGTTACTTGATGATGTGATTCGGTTTGTTGCATTGAGTGTTACTGCGGGTGCTGCTTCCCAGAGTGCCGTAAACTCAACATTTGCGTTTGTAACAACTGTCTGTGTCGGCCAGTATACATTGCCGTTTACTGACGGGTCAATTGATACTGCTTTCCAGCCCTTGAAGTTGTAACCCGGTTTGTACGGTACATATGTATAATTTACATCTGTGCTGTTCCAGCCCGTCTGGCCCTGAGAGATTCGGTTTGAAACGGGAACTGATGTGCCCGGTCTCATATTCCATCTGCCTTCTACCTGATAGCTCGTCTGCATCGGGTCTGCTGACTTTCTGTAAAGAAGAGTTTCACCTTCTGGCGCTTTGTAGATTGTATTAGTCAACCATATCGCATAAAGCTTTCTGTTACCGTGTTCGGGAATCGTTGTGCTTGTTACTGCATAATCAATATCACCGTTACCGTTTGCAGCACGGACTGTTGACCAACCTGCGAACTGGTAACCTGAACGCTTGAGCTTAGGTGCTGTGCCGTTTTCATAGTTTACTTCAACTGTAGATAACGGCTGAGCATTTACGTTAAGAGGTATCTTTGTATAATCCTGAGTTGAATCACCATCAAGATAGATAGTGTTAGGAGTTTTATCATCAATGAATGTTGAGATATCTCGTACGCAGATATCTGAGAATCTGACCGTTGCACCGTTACCGTTGAGGAAACCTACGCGCAGAGTTGCATACTGGTTTGCATCAGGTACCGTTACATAGTTAGTGTTGTTAGCATCCTTGATATACATCGTTGAGTTTGCAGGAAGTGTTATTTCAGACACGTGCTGTGTACCTTCGGCTGCATCAGGACTTGCATATGTAAAGAAGAACATCTGAATCTTTACTTCTTTATCAGAAAGGTTTTCGCACTTAGCAGAGTATCTGTAGCTTCTGCCGGGGGCGAGATGCATATAGCCTCTCTGATCAGCAATCTTATATGTTTCGGTATATGCATTATCTGCCGTACCTGTCAGCGTAACCGTATTATTTACATGGTCAACAACCTGAGTACCGCCTGTCGGCTTATTCCAACGTGTATCGTCGAAATCGAATTCATTATCGAAGAGGATTTCACCTGCATCCAGGAGATAAACATACATATAGGTTGTCTCCGCATCGTGAGCATACGGATATGTTACCGTTGAGCCGTTGAAAGTTGCGACTTGTGTTGCGGCTGTAATTCTGCCTGTGCTTATAAAGGAAGTTGTCTTGTCGCTATTCTGTTTTGCATCAATATCATATCTGAAGTCTGCCGTTGTCCACGTCTCAGGATAAGTGGTGACACGGTATGCTTCCTCAAGAAGAGCATCAACACTTGTACCTGCTGAAAGCTTAAACATACCTGCATAACTGTAGCCTGTGTATGTTTCAGCTTCGAATTCAAGCTTATCTCGATAATTGTACGGAACAGAGGGACTCTCTGCACCGGGAATGCTGATAAGTCTGTATGAGCCGTCTTTATTTCTGAGAAGACCTACATTGAACTGATTAGCAATACCTGACTTACGGCAAGAATCGGTTGTCATTTTTACATTGCCGTCTTCATCATAAACAACGTTACCGTTACTGTCTGTTTCGTACACATCTTTTTCTGCCTTGAGAGCTGAAAGAGCATTGTTAAGAGCTATTGCAAGGTTATCGGGGTTTGTAATAGTTGTGTTAACTGCCGTAAGAGCATGACAAGCATTCTTATAAGCTTCGATAAACGTTGTATAAGCGCCTGTGTTGTTATAATAATGGCTGTTGTAGCTGTTATCATAGATACCAAGGAGAGCAAACTCCTTCTGAGCGTTTGCAACGGCTGTACGAAGCATGGACTTGTTATACTGCTGAACATCCATATTGAAGACAACAGTAATCAATGAACCTTCTTCACCGTCATCGTGTGTATAGGTAGCTGTCTTTACCTTATGTCTCTTAAGGGCAGTTGCAAGACCTGTATCAGAAAGCGCACTGTCCCATGCACCTGAATACTTTACGCCCTCTTCTTCAATACCATAGGCACCGTCTGAGGGTCTGTCGTTCGGAACATTACCGACTCGGATGATATATTTACCGTGGTCATCCCAGTTATTCTGAAGTGCCGTTGAAGCATAGTCTCCGCCTGAGCTGTAATCATGCATGGGCTGAGAATTTGTTCTGCCCGTGTAGTCGGCAACATACCACATACCGCCGTCGGTATTTTCGTCGTTACAGTAAAGCATACCAACACCGAGGTTAGGAACATACGCAAGGTTTGTATAACGGGAGGTGTCAACTACCAGCGAGGCAACAGCATTATTATCAATGCAGATTGAACGTCTCCTGTTATCAGAGTCCGAAGAGTCTGACTGCTGGTTCGTGTGAACAAAGTTTTTGACTGAATAAGTCGTTGCACCCGTTGCTGAAGTTCCTGCAACAGCATCGTTTGCTGCCCAGTTAAAGGAGTCAACATTTGAGAAGCCACTATTTGCCTGGTTAGCCTTGAAATATGCATAGGAAGTATTTGTAGATGCGAAATAGAGAGCATCCTGAGTTGCAAGACTGCTCTTTTCACTGATCTTGCTGTCACCAAGGTTCCAAGCTTGCACTGAGCCGACTGCGCCTGCGGTATTGTCATTGATAGCTTCTGCGCCGGCTCTCGTCTGGAAGGGCATAAAGCCAAAGCTGCCCAACGCAGTCGTCGTATAACGGCCGTAGTATGTTCCGCCGTTACCTGTTGCCGAAGATTTAATGCTATGGAAGCCTGTAAGCCATGAAAGCGACGAATGGAATGAGTTGCCGCCTTCAGCTTCTTTTGTATAAGCAGCACCGCCGAGAGGCACAACATTCGGCTTATATACATATGTATACGCAGTTACACTCTTATCGAGATTGTCTGCATTATCGTGGAACTTTGCAGTCCATTCAATATAACAGCCTGTTTCGCCTGCTGCGAGATGCGGGCTCTTTGAGTTTGCTGCCGCAATCGTCGTCTTGTAGTAATTTGTACCTGAAGCCTTGCTGAGAACAAGGTTCTGGTTAACACCGACATCAGACGAGCCGAGACGGATTCCGTTACCGCTAAGAGCTGTCTTCAAATCAGAACTCAGCCAACGGTAGGAAAGCTGAACAGAATAGACATCGTCATCCTGTGCGTCAGCATACTGAAAATAAACGTTACCCGTCGTCGGGGTAGATGTGTTCGGTGACGGAGATGTAACAAGGTTAGCTCCGTTCGTAACATTATTTTCAATAAAGAAATGGAAGGTCGATGTCGTGCCCGCTGTCCACGAGTCCGAATGCGGACGCAGATAGATTGCCTCGGGGACATAGAAGAGGACATCGTTCATGTCCGTATCTTCCTTAGTTACCTTAGCCTGCGTCTTGGGGATACCGATCTCAAAGAAGATTACCGTAGTCATCACCATAGCAAGGCAAAGAACCAGGCTTAATGTTTTCTTTGCAAAGCGTTTGATAGACTTCATTTTTATCACCTCAAATAATATTTTTGTATAGACAGAAATGCTTATAGTGACACCTATACTTGATATCATATTATCACAACAAAAAAGCTTTTTCAAGTAATTTTCGGAAATATATAAAAATTTTATTAATTCTTACATTTATACTGCGGAAAAGGAAAATTTTATGGATTTTTCGGGCTTGTCGGGATGATACGATTTTGCACAATCTACCTCTGTGTGCGTAGGGACAGGCCTCCCGGACTGTCCGAAAAAAACATCTGACTTTAACGGACGGTCGAGGACGCCCGTCCCTACTCGCTCGATTTAAATCAAGGTTTGACGGTGTGTTTTTAAATAACAAACGTAGGGGCGATTCACGAATCGACCGTCAGAAACGTAAAGGATTTAACGGCGGCAGCAAGCCACCGCCCTACGTACACTCCTCAAAATGTTTTGTAGGGTACGACGGAGAGCGACGTGCCGATATTCTGCAAAAATTACGGTGTGTCGCAAGCGTCACACCCTACAAGTAGGTTTTAAACATCCCGATAAATTCGGGTTTGTGGGGTTCTTTGATTTCGCACAATCTATCTCTGTGCGCGTAGGGACCGGCCTCCCGGACGGTCCGCAGATTCTGCTGAGTTAACGGACGGTCGAGGACGCCCGTCCCTACGCAGTTGACTGAAACAGGGTTCGTAGGGGCG
>JAZSPL010000065.1:0-2919 GCA_045537435.1 Acutalibacteraceae bacterium | reverse complement strand
TGTTACAGAGTCACTTACAGGTGCGGCAAAACTTGCAGCAAACGTTGAAGGAACAAGAGCAACAATCAACGCAAAGGATGCTACAGTAATCCGATCAGTTGCAGGCGGTACAATGACAATCGACCAGACAACAGGTAAGGGTGTAGCAATCTAAACTTTTAACAACAAATTAAGCGGTATGGCTAAAAACCATACCGCTTTTTTTAGTTAAAGCAAAAAAGAGGTTGCAAAAGCAACCTCTTTCAATTTATGTCTGTATAGGGCTTATACATGCCACCCCTCTTGGGCGTGGTTATGGCTTATATCTTGTTTCCTACGGTATATCCCTCATAAACAGCGTTCGGAATAATTCCGCCACCGTTTGAATCACCGATGTTATAAATTTCCTTGACCTCATCTTTAAGAGAATCGTAAAGACTTGTTTCGGGTCTGCCACCGACAGCAAATACAACCGTATCGGCATTAACTGTTTTTTTGCTTCCGTTCTTTGTTTTGTAAACAACACCGTTTTGTGTGATTTTCTCAACCTTGCATTCTGTCAGAAGCTGAACTTTATAACCCTTAAGATGACCGAGGAGAATTGTCTGGTCAGTTTTGCCTGTGTTACCTGCAAGAGTATCTGTCATTTCAATGATGCTGACCTTCTTGCCCTGCTTTGCCAGGAATTCTGCAGTCTCGCAACCGATTGAACCGCCGCCGATTACAACAACGTTTTTACCGCATGGCTTTCCTTTCAGGACATCTGTTGCCGTAACAGCTCTCTTTGCACCTTCAATACTCAATGTGATTGGATTAACGCCTGTTGCACAGACAACAGTATCGGGATTCATGTTAAGTATATCTTCTTTTGTTATTTTCTTACCAAGATGAACATTTACCTTATGAAGCTCAAGCTGTCTTTCAAGATACGGTTTCATAAGCCCGAGATGCTGTTTGAAAGGCGGCTTGCAGGCAAGATTCATCTGTCCGCCTACTTCGCTATCCATATCGTAAATGTCGACTGTATGGCCTCTCATTGCCGCAATTCTCGCAGCTTCAACACCGGCCGCACCTGCGCCGATAACAACAACCTTCTTTTTTACTGCAGCGGGTTTGATGCTGTAATCGTTATCGCCGCGTGCAAGGACTGCGTTACCTGAACAGATTGCTCTTTCGCCGTGCTGAAGCTGATGATCAACACAGTGACCGCAACCGATGCAGGGACGGATTTCGTCCTCTCTGTCCTCGTTGATGAGGTTTACAAGGTCAGGCTGAGCGAGCAAGCCGTGACCGATAAAAATAAGATCACACTGACCTGATTTAAGCGCTTTTTCCGAAGCAACCGGATTCTGCGCGCGTCCGCCGCCGATGAGCGTTACTTTCTTTTTGCCTGCGGTGAGCATAAGTCCGATTTTCATAACAAGGCAAAGAGCAACTGCCATACAGTCGGAATATGCAGACTCAGGTTTCTGATTTTTACCTGCTTCTCCTGACCAGATACCTGCAAGCACTTCAATTGCATCAACACCTGCTTCCTGAAGCTTTTTGCAGTAATAAAGACCGTCGGGCATTGATATACCGCCGTCTTTGCCCATTTCAATAACGGAAAGCTTTACGATAATTGCAAAATCATCTCCGCAAAGCTCGCGAATTCTTTTAACTATGTTAAGGTGGAAACGGATTCGATTTTCTTTGCTTCCACCGTATTCATCAGTTCGGATGTTAGCTGTTTTGGAAAGGAACTGCTGACCGAGATAGTATCCGACGGCGTGAATTTCAATTCCGTCAAATCCCGCTTTTTTTGCACGCAGGGCAGCCTGTGCATATTTTTCTTCAATAGCCTTTATTTCGTCAATTGTCAGCGCACGGGGTGTTTCGTTTGCAAGTCCCATCATATATGAATAAGGCATAGCAACTGCGCTCGGTCCGACGGGCTGAGCGCCGATGATTTTTCTTCGTGCACCTCTGCCTGTATGAGAAATCTGCAAGAATGCTTTTGCACCGCCTTTGTGAATAACATCAGCAAGCTGTGTCATACCGGGGATGTATTTGTCATCGTCAATAACGAGCATACCTTTTGTGTTAAGTCCGAGAGGGGAGTCAACACACGTAACTTCAACTATGATTGCACCAACTCCGCCTTTTGCTCTTTCGGAATAGTGATTAAGAACGGCTTTGTTGACAAAACCGTTTTCAGCCTGGCTCATACCCATAGCAGCCATAACAGTTTTATTTCTAAGTTCAACCTTTCCGATTTTTCCCGGTGACAGAAGATTCGGATACTTTTTATTCATACAGACACCTCGTTATGTATTTTTTTTTGAAATTATATTACAAAAACAGTCTTTTTTCAAGTTAAACGGAAATAATTTTACAATTCGGAAATATATATATTCATTTGTTATCGGTGCTTATATGCAGATTATTAAAATAATATCAACAAAGCATGTAGCCCGGCTTTAATATAGAGATTTTTTCAGATGAAAAATTTTTCTTGAAAAATGGAAATTTTGTATTATAATAAAAGCATAGGCTGTGTGAAGATGTATTGTCGAATTTACATATGCTTGAATTGAAAAGAAAAGAGGAAATTTTATGAGCGCAATATTTCATCAGATAAGTTACAAGCTTATCAGTATTATTCTTTCGATTTTATCGATTTTCGGATATTCAAGCGATTGTCTGAAAGCCGATAGCAGCGAATGGAACACAAACTACAAATATGTATTTGTTCACGGTCTTATGGGTTGGGGCGAATACGATTTCGCTAATAAAATTATGCCTTATTGGGGTATGTTCGGCGGCGATCTTATGGACTATCTTAATGAAAAAGGTTTCGATTGTTATGCCGCTTCTGTTGCGCCCACTTCAAGCGCGTGGGACAGAGCCTGCGAGCTTTATGCACAGCTTACGGGTACTGTTGTTGACTACGGAGAGGCA
>JAZSPL010000068.1:0-26006 GCA_045537435.1 Acutalibacteraceae bacterium | reverse complement strand
CATTATATCAAACCACCCCTCCTTTGTCAACACTTTTTTTAATATTTTTTTATTCTTTTTTTCACTCTTTCAACCCTCCCGCGCGTTCTGTCGATATCTTGAATATTATACCACCCAGGGATACTATATGTTGGTTTTATTTTTATTTTTTCATTTTCACCTATATATAGTTTGGAGTCGATTTCTTCTATAACACATTATTATATTTGTAATATTTCTGAAAATTTTTTGCAGGGGTTGCATTTTGCCGCATATTGTCTTATAATCTTATCGGTTAAAAAATCAAATAAATTGACGGAGGTTTTCTAAATGAAAAAAGAAGTTTTAGTTGAAACATCTGCACGTCACGTTCACGTTTCAAAGGCTGACCTTGAAACACTTTTCGGTGCAGGTTACGAATTGACAAAGAAAAAGGACCTTTCACAGCCCGGCCAGTACGCTTGTGAAGAGAGAGTTCAGGTTATCGGCGCAAAGGGCAGCTTCCCCGCTGTTTCTATCCTTGGCCCCACACGTCCTGACACTCAGCTTGAGCTTTCAGCTTCTGATGCTCGTTCAATCGGTGTTGTTGCTCCCTGCCGTGAATCAGGCGATGTTGCAGGCAGCGGCGCTTGCAAGCTTGTTGGCCCGAAGGGTGAGGTTGAGCTTAAGGAAGGCGCAATCGTTGCAAAGCGTCACATCCATGCTACTCCTGCTGATGCAGAGAAGTACGGTCTTTGCGACAAGCAGATCGTTGACGTTAAGGTTGAGTCTGACGGACGTACACTTGTTTTCGGTGACGTTATCGTTCGTGTTAACCCCAACTATGCACTTGCAATGCACATTGACACAGACGAGTCAAACGCAGCATTCGCAACACCCGGCATGATGGGCGAAATCCTCGCTTAATCAACTCAATAAAAAATCAAAGGAACTTGGATTTTCTCCGAGTTCCTTTTTCTTTATTTTACCAGAACGGTCAGAACACCGTTGACCTCGCCCTGATATTCGCCACCGACATATGCCTGTGCGGTATATGAACATTTGAATTCACCTTTGCCGATTGCTGCGGAAAGCTTATCTTTTTCAAGATACTGTCCCGGTTTTATCATCGGAGAAGTGTAGATCATTTCGCCCTGCGCATTGTAAATCATAAACTGCAAGTCATAAGCACAGCTTTCGGGATTTTCAAGCATCACGTCGCCGAGGGCATAGGGATTTTCAAAAACAATCTTTTTATTTATAAGATAGCGGATTTCGCCTTCGGGCACTTCCGTTATATGCAGACTTTCGTCAACATCGGGCAGGACACCGTCACATACCATTCCGCCCTGTGCCAAGCTGAGCCGTATTTTCGGCACTGCCTGCACGAGGGTCAGCGTTGACAAAACGATTGCGAGAACCGAAACCGCAACGACGACCGCAATTTTCAGTTTTGGTTTTTTATCTGACATCTTCATCAACACCGACACTCAGTTTAATGTGAGCGTATTTTGTTCCGATCTTTTTATTTGTTTCTTTGTCGTATGCATTGACGGCAACCTTCACCCTGTGTGTACCGTACGCAACTTCCTTGAAAAGCTTTACTTCGTTGATTTCCTTTTCACTTTCAATGCCGAGCGAACGGTAAAGCACCGCACCGTCCTTGTCGAAAACAGTTGCGACGAGAACATAATCCTCTTCGTTAGGATTGCCGAAGCAAAGCTCCTTTATTTCACCATTATCTCCGACGGGAATTGAAGAGTTGATATAAAAATCAAACTTCTTGCTTCCGTGCGCATCAAGAGTTTCGATGAAAACGCTCTGCTGCTGAGAATTGAACGCAGAATCTTTCGCAACAACACTGCTTTCAAGTCTTCCGTTGAATTCATAATCCCTGATTTCGGAAGGAACATTAAAAAATGTTGTCTGCACAAGAGATAAAATTCCGAGAACAAGAACGACTATCGGCAAAATGACAAAAAGGATTATTCGCGTATAATTGAACGAGCCGAGAAATTCCTTACTTGTGTAATAGCTTACTTTCGTCCAGACTTTTTTAAACAGCTCCGCAAGCTTTTTCAGTTCGCTTGAACGCTTTTCTTTATAGATAATCTTCTTCTCGTTTTTTTCGTCCTTTGCCTTCTGCTTTTCGCGGCGTTTGCGGATGTCCTCGCTCTTTTTTGCACGCTCACGCTCAGCCTTAAGCCTTTCTTCCTGCACTCGCTGTGCCTGTTTTGCGGCTTCGGCCTTCTTTTTTTCAAGCTCTCTTTTTGATTTGTTCGGGGCATTCTTCCCTGAATTAGTTGCGCCTGCGACAGACTTACCTGCCGCAGGCTTCTTTTTCTTATTCGCCATAAAAATCAGCTTCCCTTATTCCCAAGGAAATTTTTCGATATTCCACATCTGCGGATAACGGTTAACCTGCACTGCATCAACCTGAATAAGCACCTTGAGCGTTACACCTTCAACAATCGCAGAAGCATCAAAGCTTTTTTCATCAAAGCCTGTTATGAATTCTGCAGTTCTGAAAGAAGCTTCGCCCGTCTTATCCTCGCCTGCATAGTAAACCGAATAGTCCGCATCACGGTTATCGAACCATTCTTTTGCAAACACGTAAGGAACTGCAACTGCATTCTGTGCAACTGTTCCGTCCGCAAGAGTCCACTGGTGGTTCATCGTAACACGCACACAAGCCTTTGCACCGCTGTGGGCAATGTTGGCACGAAGGTTTCCAAGATAATTCACATCATCCTTGTTCGTGCTGAGTATATAAAGTCCGTTTTCGTCCTTGTATTCGTCAGCGCTGACTTTTTCGTCACCGTCAAGGAAATAGACATCTGCACTGACTTCGAAAGAGCTGAGGCTGAAATTCTGAAGCAAGGATGTGCGCGATACAAACCAAGCAAATGAAGAGCCGACAACAGCAACAAGCGCAACGATTGCAACGATTATTACAACTGCCTTTTTATTAAGTTTATGCAACATCCCTGTTCACCTCGCTTTTATCTTTCTGCCGCACCGTCAACATCCTGAGTTGAAATCAAAGTGAATTCAATATCGTAAGAGTCGAGGGTAGCTGAGCCTTCAAGCTCATCTTTAACTTCATCGTACTCAATCCACGATGCGATTTTCACCGTTGTGATTTCGCCCGGATTAAGAAGAATATAGTGTCCGCCGTTTCCGTCTTCGCCGACGTTATATGCATTAAGCGCCTCGTCCGTCAGTTCGGGAAGAGAAGCTTCAATTGTCTTTTTCACACTGCCGTCAACAACTGTTGTATCCGAGAAGAAGAACCAGCGGAAGCCTTCACCGCTTCCTGTGTTGACAGCATCTGCATAAATTCGTGCAGGAATTGTACCTGAATTGTAAACCGAGATTTCTTCGACATTTACAACCTTGTCAAAAAGTACTTCGTTCTTGTCTGCAAATTTTGTTGCACCGTTGAACACGACTTTTGATTTTGTATTGAAAGAGGTATCCACCGACAAGTCACCGAAAACAAATGTATCTCCGCTGTCAATCACACCGCTGTTATAAAACCATGCCGATGTTGTTGACATCAAGGAAAAATATCCGACACACATTACAAGAACAAGTGCCATAAGCACGGCAGATATTTTTCTTATTTTACTCATCGCTGTCACCTCGCTTCTTTTTGGATTTTATTTTTACGAGCGCAGAGTTGATTGCGACAAGCGCAACAGCAACCACTGCAAGGATTATCAATCCCGTCGCCCGTGAGAAATTCAGGAAAAAGATTGAAAGATAGCCAAGAAGCGGAACCTTATACCACATCCTGCCGACTATTCTTTCTTCTTCGCTCGGCATCGGATCGTCCGAATTGTTCGCATCGCCACGGGTTGTCACCATTCGGTTTTCAGTGTCGATTTCAACAACACGGTGAGTGAAAAAATACTTTCCGTCCGTTGAGCGCACAGTCACAACATCGCCGACCTTAAGCTCATCAAAGCTTACATCCTTTACAAAAACGATGTCACCGCGGACAAGCGTTTCCGCCATACTGGGACTTGTTACGGCATAACCCTTTGCGCCTGAAACAAGATTGAAGCCCACAAACACGACCGCAATCAAAGTCAGGATTGCAAAAAAATTGAACAAAACATTTCTGATACGGATTTTCACTTTCCAGCGCTCCTTATTTGCCGATACCTGAAACGTCGTAGCTGTCAATTGAAGACCATGTTACATTTTCAGCCTGTTTGGATTCGAAAGAAACCTTCACGTTTATTTTTTTGCCTGAGTACGCATCTGAGATATCGTCCTTATAGGCAATTTTTGAAATTACGGGAATTTTGCCGACGAGAGAAGAGATTGCCGGCAAGGAATCGATATCCGAAACCGTGTCTGAGCCGTAAGAATTTCCGACATAATAGAAATAGCTTACGCCGCCGATATTGACATCCTTCGCCCACGCATCCGTTGCAAATTCAACGATGATATCGTCTTCCTCGCTTGCAGAGTAAACAACCTGCCTCGGACTGCCCGTACGGTAGCTTGTGTATTCGATTGAAACACGTACCTGCGTGTCTGTTGTTGAATGGTTTTCGATCTGAAGATTTGCAGAGTTTCCGTCAAGGTTGATGAGGTTATCGCCCTGCATAATGATTGTGTTTTCAGCGGGAATCAGATCTGAAAGACTTGATGAAAACAAATTGCTTACGACAGAAACGGAAATGCTCTGGTTACGCTGAGATGAAGATGCAAACCAAGCGTAAGAGCTTCCCGATGTTATAAGCCCGAGCACAACGGCCAAGGAAGCAACAAGTATTATTATTCTTTTAATCATATCTTTTCTTCCTTTCCGTTAAAAATAGTTCTATTTCAATCGCTGCCCAAGCAACGTAGAAAAC
The DNA here is from genome assembly GCA_045537435.1 of Acutalibacteraceae bacterium. Classification (GTDB taxonomy): domain Bacteria; phylum Bacillota; class Clostridia; order Oscillospirales; family Acutalibacteraceae; genus CAG-488. Next base: position 21,177 of record JAZSPL010000068.1, on the reverse strand, counting down.
TGCAATTATAATTTTTGCCGCCGTGTGCTTCAGAGCAGAAGCAACATAGCCGAGCAGAGGAATTGCCATTTTCACCTTTCCGACAGCCAACGATGCCGACGTCGGTTCAAGGTCTTCGATTTCGTTCGCATCGCCCTTTGTTGTAAAAAGATAATCTTCCTTATCAATTGAAACAATTCTGTGGGTAAAGCTTTGCTTTTTAACTGTATCTGTAAAAGTGACGATATCGTTCACTTGATAATCTTCAAAATTACTGCACGGTTTAACGTAAACCATACTGCCTTCCGGAATTATCGGCGCCATGCTTCCCGTCTCGATTGCGTATGCCTTGTAACCAAGGATTGACGGAAACCACACTATGCCGACCGCAACAAGCGAAAACAGCAGAACAACCGCCGTCAACATTGCGCTAATTTTTTTCTTCGGGGTCGCCATTTCTCTCTTCCTTTTTCTGAAATTTGCTTTCAGCAATCAAGCTGACAAGATTAACGGCTTCGCCGAATGTAATGAAAATCAACGGGAGAACAATAACAAAGAAAATTACGTTCGGATTGCGGAAAACACCGATTACCGAGCCGCTTACCGTGCCAAGGTTATAAACAACCTTTCCGACAAGCTGTGCAGGCCAGACCTTCTGCTTGTCGACCTCATTGTTATGGTCGCCCTTCGTTGTAAAATACGGTGCGTTATCGTCACCGCCGTGCTCAATTTCAACAATACGGTGGGTATTAACCTTTCCCGAAATGTCCTTATCCATTGAGTAAAAACTGATTACGTCGCCGACTTCAAGCTCTCTTGCATCGACTTTTTTTGTTACGACCACTGTTCCGATTTCGTATTCGGGAATCATACTGCCCGTCTGCACCTGAAGAAGGCTGAAGCCGAAAACGCTCGGCACTTTGCCTGCGGATGCATTAAGGACACAAACAAAAACAACAAGACCGAAAACAAAAAGCAGAGCCGAAAAGGCGGTAAAAATACGGGTTAAAATGCTTTTAACTTTCTTCATCTTTTAACTGATACGCTGTGCGCTTATTTTAATACTTCCGAGAGAGGATTCAAGACCGCCGACGTCAGGCGATGCATTCTCCGAAAGACCAATTTCGTAATAGATTGCAAATCTGTCCGATGCTGTTTTCTGATGATTTTCGAGAGAGAGAGATGGAATAATCACACCGTCTGTAATTTCGGAAAGCAATACATAATCCTTCGACTGCGAAATATGCTCAAAATCAACATATGTAACTGAACCGTCTTCATTTGTCTGTTTTTTCTGCGACCAGAGAGAGTATTTTATCTGAACGGCCTCTTCAAGTGCCTCCGGCATATCCACCGGAATACCTGTAATCTCGAACTTCAGTTTAAGCTTATCTGCAGTTTTTGTTGTTAAATCAAACTTATATTTGTTGTAAGTTCCCGGAACAAAATCTTTAAGTTCGATATCGCCACTCAACGGCTGATAAACACCTTCATCATCCAGCTGATAATAATCTATCTTGATTGCATCTCCGCCGACAACCGCCTCATACCGGTCAAGGTTTGTTGAGAAATTGCTCGTAAACCATGCGAAAGAAACGGCAACAAGAGTAAGGGCTGATGCCACGACCATTATTATGTTTTTGTAAAGGCTTGCATGCTTTTTCACCGTAACACCAACCCCCTTTCATTTATTTTCCGATTGCACTCCAGATGCTTCTGAGACCCCAATCCTCTTCCTCTTCAATGAGTGAGAGTGTGAGAGAAACTGCCTTTGCACCCTGTGCGTTTACGAGGATACCCTCGTTTGCAACATCCTGTGTTGCGAGTGTGTTACCGTTTTCGTCAACGGCAACAACGTTGAATCCGTAGCCTGCAGGAAGGTGCATATTTACATAAAGTGCGCCATCCGCAAGAGTAACAGCTGCGATATCTACCGGCTGAGCTTCTGCTGTTGTGAAGAAGTCGAACGCCGTTGAATCTGAGCCGACCTTTGTTTTGAGCATTACACCGATGAGCTCGTCTGCGATTTCTGACTTTTCGTCTGCAACGATTGTGCAGCTTACGTCAACCGCACCTGATTCAAGCGGATTCATATAACGTGCAATTTCATTCTTTGTGCCGGCATAATCGACCGTCGGAATAAGTGTTACCTTAACGTCCGGAGTCTTTTCAAGCTTGACTTCGTTTGAATTAACTGCTGAATCAACAACTATATCTGTGTAATTATAAACTGTACCTGCACTTAAACCTGCAAGGTATCTTACTGTCATTGCAGCAAACTGAACGCCTGTTGCGAACTTCGCTGAGCCGTCCTTTGCGACTGTTTCGGGTACGGGATAACCGCCGAGTGAAACAAATCCGTTTACATTTGCTCTGACAAGTTTTTCAGTTTCAAGAGCAGTAACAGCCTTTTCAGCTTCTGTTCTTGAAGTTCTTGAATCGCTGTAAGCGTTTGCAAGCTTCACTTCTTCGTTTGCCGTGCCGATAATGTTGCCTGACTTGCCGTCAGACTCAACCATATTTGCAAAGATTACACCGTCAAGAGTTGCGAATGAAGCTTCGCCGACAATACCGCCGACAGCCTTGCCGCCGAGGACATATGCAGTTGACGTTACGTTGAGGATTTCCGCATTGATTACAGAACCGACAACGCCACCTGCTGCAAAGCCGTTTTCGCTGACAACCTTACCGCTTGTTACAGTATTCTTAATAACTGCGCCGTTGATTGCACGGCCTGCAAGGATACCTGCATCCTGCTTTGTGCCGTTTGCATTAACCTGAGCGATTACGAAACAGTTTTCAACAGTACCACCGTCAATTACAGCAGCAACTGCGCCGACTGAATCTGATTCATTATCCGTAACATTGAAGCCTGCGAAGCCGACGTTTGTAACCACACCGCTTACTCTGCCGAAGAGGCTTGCTCCCGAATAGTCGTAAAGAACAAAGCCGTTACCGTCAAGATTTCCCGCGAAATCTGCTCCGCCTTCAAAACCTGCAAGGCTGATATCATTTGTGAGGATGTAATATTTACCCTCGTTTGAATTATTAAGCATAAATCCGAAATCATCCGCTGTTGCGATGCGATACGGATTTTCCTTTGTTCCGCTGCCCTGAAGTGCTTCGTCGGATGTGATTCCGATTGCAAGTTCAAGACCGCCTGAGTATACAAAGACGAGCTTTGCTGAGTCATGGACTGTTGAAGTAAGTCTTACTGCAGATTTCTCTGCGTTGTATTCAACAAGACCCTCAACGTCGGAAGTGATATTTTCAAGAGTAAATGTTCTTCCGCCTGCCGTGAAGGATTTGTAAGTACCGGTTGCATTATTAAGAACAATGCCGGTTTCGGGAAGCGTTACAAACTCTGTTGTGAGTTCAACAGTTTCGTAAACGTTTTCGCCGACCTTATATGCAAGTGAGCTGAGGTCAGTTACTGCATATTCGCTGTTACGGTAAGCGTTGAACTGTTCAGCGCCGAATGCACCGAGATCGTTCTGATATGAAGAGTAGTAAACATTAAGGAATACATCATTCTTCACATTTTCATTATCAACGGCAACTGCTTCGGAAACTTCGCCGATTACAAGAGCCTTAATGTCGCCGCCCTTGATATCCGCCCCAATAACAGTTTCCGTTACGAAGTTACGGTTGAGCTTATCAAATGCGTCGCCTGCGTTTTCTGACGAAATCTGTGCAATTACGCCCGAAGCGACCTTTGCGCCGTCAACCTCACCGCGTACAACAGAAGCGTTTACGGAAAGAGCCTTCGGAGCAGAAATTCTGCCTGCGAAACCGCCTGCAAAGTCAGCCCTGACATTTACATCAGCATCCACGTTCACGATGTTTGCCGGCTCAGCCTTGACCGCACCGATAACACCGCCGCCGACAGTTCCCGAAACAACGGAAACATTGTTGAGCTTCGAATTCTTGATAAGGCCGTCGTATACACCTGCTGCACCGCCAGCAATTTCAAGAGTTGCACTTGTTGAGTCAAGTGTTGTTGAAACCTCAACGTTGTTGAGAATTACGTCTTCAATAATTGTTGACTGTGCAATACCGACAAGACCACCTGCAACAGCGCCCGCCTGAGTTGCTGTAACCTTTGCAGAGTTTACTGTCACATTCTTGATTGTTGTATCGTTTGCACGTCCGATGAGTACACCTGCGTCAGCCGAAGCTGTGATGTCCGCACCGTTTATTACAAGGTCTGTGATAACTGCACCGTCAGTTGCTCCGAAGAGACCGCCGAAGGTTTTGCCGTTCATACGAAGACCTGTGATTGAATGAATCTTTCCGCCGTAAAGACCTGAGAAGTTGCCGTCGAATGCAACCTCGGCATTGCCGATTGTCACAATTCCGTTGCCGACATTGTAGAACGAACCGCCGAATTCGTAATCAGCATCCGTGAGTACAATATCCTCTGCGAGAACGAAGTATGCATTCTTGTCAGCGTAGTCTGCCATTGCTTCAAGGTCATACGCATCCTTGATAAGATACGGCATTGATGCTGTACCCTTGCCCTCAAGAGGCTCAGAAACATTTGCAACCATTGTGAATTCAACCGGGATGCGAATCTGTTCATCTTCTGCAAGAACATAATAAGCCCTGATTGAAATGTTCGCCGGGCGGTTTGCCTTGAGCACAAGAGAATCCTCTGTTGAAGAAACAACGCTGATTCGTTCCTCTGACTCTGAAATCCAGCCTGTTGCGGAATCGAACACGAATCCGTTAACCTTCGGAAGTCCTGAGAGAGTAACCGTTGTTTCGCTCTTTGTTTCAAGAGCTTCCACAGACGGTGTGATACCGCTGTTCATATCTGTGTATCCGCCGTCAAGAGCTTCTGAAGAATAAGCCTTCATACCGCCGTATGTTGAAAGAACAACACCGTTGATTGCGGATGAAATATCTTTCGAACCGAAAATATCGTCGTTAACAGCACCGATAATAAGAGCTGCAGATTCTGCATTTTCTTCTGAAAGCTGTGCAAAGACAATACTGTCGGAAACTATCGGAGTTGATGCTTCGAATGCTGTGCCGTCGTTGATGATACCGATGATACCGCCGAGCACACCTGCACCGCTTACGTTACCGCCGACCTTGACACCGCTGATTGTAACATTGTTCACAGCAGACATGCCGATTCTGCCGAGTGCGCCTGCCGCAGAAACTGCATTCGCTGTCATTGCGCCGTTTACTGTTGCAAGAGTCTTTGAATCCTCAAGACTGAGAGTGCTCTTTGCACCTGAACAGTCACCGACAAGACCTGCCGAAACAGCCGCACCGCCGATTACAGTAGCATCATCGACTGTTGCACCGCTGATTGCCACAGCTCCGTTTACGTTATGAACGCCGAGGATACCTGCAGCAACAGTGTTTGCTTCTGCTGATGTTATTTCACAAACCTTAACGCTTGCATTCTTAATTGTAAGATTGCTGTCTGCTGTTGTCTTGCCGACGATACCTGCGGCAACACCTGCAGAAACCTTCACGTTTTCAACTGTTGCGTTTTCAACCGTACCTGCGAATACTGCGGAAATACCGCCTGCAGTATATGCAGAAGAGATTGCAACTGTTGAAACCTTTGAATCCTTAACGGATACGGACTTGATTGTACCGTTACCGCTTGCGATACCTGAAACCTCGGAAACACCGCTGATTTCAGCCCTATTTACATTCGCATTGCTGATTGAAACTTCACCCTGGATAAGTCCTGCAACACCTGAAATGTAGTTTGCACCCTCAGCCTTGAATGAGTCAACAACAATTGTGTTAGTCTGTGCTTTTGCATTGATACGTCCTGCAACTGCGCCGACGTAGCTTGATTCTGACTTGACGGAAGAATTCTTCACAGTTACATCTGAAACTGAAACTGTGTTTTCTGCGCCGTCAATTGCGCCGATAACTGCTGATGCATAAAGGTCAGCTGAGGTTACTTCTGCATTTTCAACGGTGATACCGCTGATCTTTGCATTGCCTGTAACCTGACCTGCAAGCACACCTGCATAACCGCCATCCGAAGAAATCTTTGCATCAACAAAGGTAAGATTCTTCACTGTTGCGCCGTCAAGTACTGCAAAAAGACCGACCTTTGCATTGCCGTCGATTGCAAGATTACGTACAGTCTTACCGTTACCGTCGAATGTTCCGCTGAAGCTTACTTCTGCAGAGCCGATCGGTGCGAAAGAGCTGAGTTCTGCCATATCAACATCGCTCTTCATAATGAAGCTTGCGTTGCTGAGTTCGGCAATATTTTCACTCACGTAAGCGAGATCAAATGCTGAATTGATGACATATCTTCCGCTTGCATCTTTTTCAAGCCCGTTTGAAACGTTGATTGTTGCAGAAAGACCTGTCTTTGTATTCACAACAGTTACAGGGATTGACTTAACGGTTATAACACCGTCCGCACGCTGTACGCTGAGAACGAGCTTACCGCCGTCAACGTTTACTGTTGCGATGAGCTTTGAAGCGTCACAGATTACGGAATAATCTCCGCCGTCTGTTGCGCTGAATGCCTTGATTGCCGGAAGAGCTGCGGTGAAATTTCCGCCGTTTCCTGTAAAGAATCCGACATTTCCGCCGTCAAATGACCAAGCCTTGAACTGGTTCTTATCAAAGCCGTCGAATGATGCGATTTCAGAAGAATCAAGGTCTGTATAAATATTCTTGACCGTAAGCTTCTTACCTGTTACAGAACCGATAAACGCATACTTGCCTGCAAGGTTTTCGCCGCCGACATAACCGTCAGTAATTGAAACTTCGTTTCCTGTAACCTTACCTGCGAAGATTGCAGTTTCTGCAGATGTGATATCCTTTTCTGCAGCGATATCCGCAACAGCACCGCTGTTTCTTATAATAACTTTGTCGCCGTCGATAAGACCCGCGAATGCACCGATTGCAGAAATCTTATCCTTAACGATTGTGACATTACCCTTGACCAGAGCAGAATCAATAACCGTACCTGCGGCGATTCTGTTGAAGAGGATACCTGTATTGTTTGCATCAGCCTTGAGCGAAACGCCCTCAGCCATTGCAACTCTCACGTTGTTTACAGACGCATCAATTGCATCGCCGAAAACAGCTGTTGAGAGGTCAGCCGTTACGATAACATTAAGATTCTTAACGTTACCGTAAACAGCACTTGCAAGAGGCTTCGTTGTGTTGATTGTGAAGCCGTTGCCGTCAACCGTGCCCTTGATTGCAGTTGCACGTGAGTTGGCTGTAATATCCTTCCCGAGAACGATGTTCATTCCCGGAGCATATCTGAGGAGATTGAAGTCGCTTGCCGACATAACAACAAACGGATTATTTGCTGAGCCGTCACCCTTTGCATCCTTTGCAACCGTGAGAAGCTCAACACGGAAATACTGCTTAAGAGTGTTGCCTGCAGAGGATGAACCTACGTTTGCAGGAAGAGTTACCTTTGCATAGTATGTTGCTGCTGCAACCTTACCCTGAGCCGTTGCAGTAATTTCAACTGCTCCGCCGTTTGCAGATGCGCTTACGCCGTCACCCTTGACGGAGATTTCACCGTCAAGCTCAAATGCTGCCTTGCCCCATGACGTTGACTTGATGTCGCTTGATGAAAGGACAGCCTTCTTACCCTGCGGAATGAGGATAAACTGACGGAAGTCAAGCTCATTGACACCGCAACCGTAGTCGCCGAGCATTGTATCCTTGCCACTCACTTCGCCTGACCAGAAACAATCCTTGACCATTTCAGCCTTGCCGTCAGTGCCGATGATTCCGTTACCTGTTACTGAAGCTGAAATTGCGACGAGTGAATAGTTATTTGTAAGAGTTGAGGTGATTTCCGCACCCGAAACAGGCTTCACAGCCTTGCCGACTACACCGCCGACAGAATCTGCTGGCTTACCGCCCATAGCGTTACCTGTTGCAACGCTGTTGAGAACGGAGCCTGAATTGCAACCTGCGATACTGCCGTATACGACAGCCTTTTCGTCAGCAGGAATAAACATTCCGACGTTGATTGCAGAAACATTACTGATTGTACCGTGGTTAAGACCTGCAACCGCACCGACGTTACCTGTTGCAGAAATTGTGTGATTTTCAGCTGAAGCCGCGCTGAGGTTAGTATGCGTGCCCTTTACTGTTACATCGGAAACAGTACCGTAGTTTTCAGCAACGATGAACGCTGTGTTCACTGCTTTTTCAGCAGTGAGTACGGGATATGTAACCGTAACATTAGAAACAGTACCCTTGTTTTCTGTTGCGATGAGAGCAATATCCGCCATTTCAGCAGATGTTGACTTCATTACGGGCTTTTCTATCTTAAGATTTCTGATAGTTGATTTTTCATTGAGTGTGCCGAAGATTGATGCGGCATTACCCGATGCGATTTCAACATCAAGACCCTTGAGTGTGTATCCGTTACCGTCAAGGTTAATGAATACATTTGCGCTTGTTGATGCAAGCTTCTTATCGATGCCGACGAGTGAACCGCCGTTCTTTGCAAATTCGCTTCCGCTTACACCTGAAAGGTCGATGTCTGCAGTAAGAATAAAGTGCTTATCTGCGTTTGCCGTGTTGTTTACCTTACCGCCGAGTGAAAGGAACTGTTCTGTTGTTGAAATCTTGAACGGATTTTCCTTTGTGCCGTTACCTTCGTCGATTACGACGATTGCTCCGCCTTCCTGCTCAACTGAAGGAGGTGTGATTTCTCCGCCCTCCTGAGTAACCGTTGAGGTCGTTGTTGAAGTGGTTGTTGAGGAAGACGTTGTTGAGGTCGAAGACTGGGTGGAGGAAGTTGAAGGCGCAGCAGAAGACTCACTGGCGTCAGTTGTCGCCAATGATGACACTATTCCGGTTGATGTCACAAGCATTACAATGCTCAGGAGCATAACCGCAACCTGTTCAAATCTCCTTCTTAACATACTTTCGTTTCCTCCGAAACCGTCGTAACGGTGAGTTTACTAATTATTCGGCATTCGTCTGAGTGTTTTTCTCTTTGAGTGCCTTTTCTTTAGCCTTTGCCTTTTCACGGGCAAGTCTTTCCTGTTCTTTCGCCCTGGCTCTGGCTTTTTCACGTGCTATACGTTCTTTTTCCTTTGCCTTTTGCTTGGCGATGCGTTCCTGCTCCTTGATTTTTTCACGTGCAAGGCGTTCCTTTTCCTTCGCTTTTTCTTTGGCGATACGGTCTTTTTCAGCCTGTGCAGCTCTCATTTTTGCAAGACGCTCTTTTTCCTTGAGTTTAGCTTTTTCTTTGTCTGCCTTCATCTTCTCGGCAGCCTTTTCTTTTGCTATTCTCTCTTTTTCTTTTGCTTTTTCCTTGGCGATGCGTTCTTTTTCTTCCTCGATAGCCTTAGCTTTTGCGAGGCGTTCTTTTTCCTTCGCCTTTTCTGCAGCAGCCTTTGCCTTTGCTTTTTCAGCGGCAAGTGCCTTTGCAGCTCTTTCTTTTTCCTTTGCCTTTTCACGGGCAAGCTTTTCTTTTTCAGCCTGCTCTGCCTTCAGCTTTGCTACGCGCTCTTTTTCCTTGAGCTTTGCAGCACGTTCCTTTTCAAGTGCAAGAGCTTTCGCGGCTCTTTCCTTTTCTTTAGCCTTGGCTTTTGCTGCCTTTTCTTTTTCGATAAGAGCCAGACGCTTTGCTTCTTCTCTTGCTTTGCGCTCTTCTTCACGCTGCTTCTGCCGTGCAAGCTTTGCTTCCTCTGCAGCTTGGAGCTTTGCGGCTCTTTCTTTTTCCTTGAGAATTCTTGCTTTCTCCTTCTCTTTTTCGAGACGGATGCGTTCTTTCTCTTTCTCCCTTGCAAGACGGGCTTTTTCTCTCTCTTTTCTTGCACGCTCCTTGGCAAGAGCAAGTTCTTTTTCTTTTCTTGCCTTCTCTTTTGCCTTTTCTCTTGCAATGCGTTCTTTTTCCTTCTGCTTTGCAAGACGTTCTCTTTCTTTTTCGCGTGCTATGCGACGGCGCTCCATCTCTTTTTCGTGAGCGATCTGTGCCTTGATCTTGTCCTCGATTGCCTTTTTACGTACATTTTCGGAATCAAGAGCACGCTGGATAGCTTCCTGAATTTTCTTTTCGCCTTCCATCTTCTTTTTGCTGACTCGCTTGACTTCCTCAACAAAGACACGCTGAATTTCAATGTCTTCCATATCGTAATCAAGAACGAGCTCTTCAGCAAGTCTCTTAAGAAGCTTCGGTTTAAGCTTACGGCGCTTCTGCTTACCTACGGCATCCTCTGAAAGTGTGTTTGCCTTAAGCATCATATAGTTGAGCGCCATCATTCTGTTAAGCTGATTTCTGTACTCGTCGCTGACCATATCGTTGGATTCCTTAACGGTAATCTCGTAACCGAGGTCAGTGTATGACTGAATGAACTGCCAGAGTTTAAGACAAGCTCTGAAGTTCGGGTTTTTCTGGATAGCGTTCGTTCTCATAATCGGAGGACGGACGGGAACACAGTTCTGCAACTCTTTCATGAAAGCAGAGTGTGCGTATTCATTGATAATCTTCTTGATTCTCTCAATACGCTGGAAAGCTGATGCGTTCTCACCTTCAAGGCCCGTTGCGGTATTATCAAGCTCACCGCCGCCCGATTGTGCGGCAACCTCAAGCTTGTAAGTAACTTTTTCTCTGCCGCGGGTGAAGTCACTTTCCATTTTAAGAGAAGCCATATTATCGTCATCGGAAACATTGAAAAGAACGTTATAACGAACATCAATGAATCTGATGAGGTTCTGCATAAGAGTATAAACAAATCTGTTTTCGTAAACTTCGAAGCTTTCTTCACGGAAAACGTTAAGAATCTGGTTCGGAGTAACGTCGTCGCCCTCAACCTTTGCAATCATATTAGTATGCTGAGCAAGGTGGCGGATTGATTCGTTTGTAATCTTTCTTGCGCGTTCGATGGGAACGATTTCCTCTTCCTGAACGATGAACTTACGAGGAACTCGCATAATGTTATCAAGGGGAATGATACATGCTTCAATTTCCTCGACCCATTTCAGGTCGATTTTCTTTTCAAAATATCTGTTGAACAAGGAATACTTATTCTCACCGGTATCAATGCAGTTTTCCATAGCATCGTAAAACACATTGTCCGTTGTGAGAGAAGCAAGGGAATCCTTATATTCAAGATATAATTCAAGATAAGATTTTTCCATGGATTATTTCCCCTTTGAGAATTGATTAGCTTAAAATTACATAAGTCTCTTAAGAAGCTGGAGGTATTCTTTACATTCGTTCATGTTAGCCTTACCGAAGTGCTTGTTAAGGTAAGTAACAAGACCGTCGATTTCATCACGGATGAATGAAAGGTTCAAGCTTTCAAACTTACGGAAAACTTTCTTTGCAAGAACGAAGTCGATACCGTCGATTTCTGTACCGCCGCAGCCAACGTAAGCAGGAACAAATTCCTTGAGCTGCTTAACAATACGGTTACCGAATGCAAGACGGAAATGTTCGATAACATAGTCGTCAAGCTCTTCGATTTTCTTAAGGTTTTCGTCAGAAACTTTGTACTTAGTCTGGCAGTCTCTGAACATATCTTCAAGGTGCTTGTAGCTGAGTGTAAGGTTTTCTGTGTACGGTGCTTCAAAGAATTTACCCTTACTGTTAAGGTCGATGGGAATAGCACGGTCGTAAACCTTATCGGAAACGGCGAATGTTGAGTCGTCGTTATTGATTGTACCGATGTACCACATATTCTCAGGAAGCTTGAGCTTACCGTCGATAACGTGCTTCGGGTCAGTCGGCCATACGCTGGGAACGAGTGAAACAACCCATTCATCACGTGACGGCATTTCGAGGATTGAAAGAAGCTCAGCGAAGTAGTACTCAACACGAGCGATGTTCATTTCGTCAAGAACTGTGATGAAGATATCCTCTTTGAATGTAGCTTCATACATCTTCTTGAGAACTTCTGTTTCGTTGAAGCGCTTTGTGAATTCGTTGAAGTAACCGAAGATTTCGGTACGGTCACGCCATGACGGCTGAACTGATGCGATTGTTACAGGGTTCTGAAGGAACTTACCCCAAGCGTAAGCAAGTGAAGTTTTACCTGTACCTGAAATACCCTGAAGGATGATAAGACGTGTTGAAGCAAATGCTGAAAGGAAAAGGCGGATAACCTTGATTTCGTAGAAAAGACCAAGTCTTGAACAAGCATAGTTGCGGAACATATCACAGATTTCGGGAAGTGTGATTTCGTTGTCGTATTCGGGAGCAACGTAATCTTCAAGCTCGATGTCAACCTGAGTACACTTGTAGAAACGGCTGTAGTCGTCTGCTGACTTGTCGATTTCGCCTTCTGCCTTCTTCTCTTCGCCTTCTTCGCCCTGAGCGTTTTCTTCTGTCTCAATGAATGAGCTTTCGCCGGGCTTGAGACCGAGCTGAGAAACCTTCATAGCAAGGATTCTTTCCTTTTCGTTATGAAGCTTGATGATTTCTCTGTTAAGGTTTCCGACTTCGTTAAGAAGCTCTTCCTGGTCAACAAGTGTTCTGCGGACTCTGATGTACTTTTTAACAAGCACAACAACAAGAATTACAATCGCCGCAAGAACAACAACAGTTGCGATAACCGTAAGGATTGCAAGAATCCAGTCAACGGCAGTAAAGTCGCCTGACCATGATTTGAAAATGCTTATGTATTCGGGAACGTTGAAGATATTGGCAATGCCGAGGCCGATACCTTTAAAGATTCCCCAAACACCTTTTATGAAAAATTGATTTAAGAACTCTGCAATGAATTTTGTTACTATCATCTTTCAGTCACCCTTTAAAAAGTTAATTAAAATCTGAGTTATATGTTATACAGGTTGTGAATGTTATTTATCAGTTTCATCTGATGCTTTTGCGTCTGCCTCTGCCTTTTTAAGAGCTTCCTGCTCAGCGAGGTATTCAGCAATCGCACGGCGCTTTGTTTCTTCATCGATGTCCTCAGCCTTAGCTTCCATGAACATCATAATAAGCTTATAAATCTGCCAGATGAAGAAAAGAGCAAGCGGAATGATGATACAAATCATAAATCCCGTACGGCTCTGAAGGAACTCAAGTGCATGGCCGAGACCGACAATCTTAAGACCTTCTCTCAGATTTCCGTTTTCGTCGTAACCTGAATTAATCTGCTTACCGAGGATTGAGTCCGGTGTAACAGGAACGGTATCTTCCATATCTATCGCGTCACCCTTTGTGACGAAGTTATTGATTGTGCCGTCCTTGTTATACACAATGTCGAGGATTCTATGGGTGTTGTTACCTCTTATACTTCTGCCTTCGCTGTCTGTAAGAACGGTTGTGTAAGTAATAACGTCACCGATCTTAAGCTCATTTACGTTCTTGACTTCCTTTGCGATAATCATATCGCCTGTCTCAAAAGCAGGTCTCATTGAGTCTGACTGGATTGTGAAGGGAGTATAACCGAAAACGTTACCTACGCCAACGTCTGAATTCTTTGATGTGAAAGTCATAACAGTAATGACAATCGCAATAATGAGGATAAAGACTAGAAGTATATCCGAAACTACTTCAAGCACCTTTTTCAATTTGTTTTTCATTTTTTACATTCACTCCTGATTTTATTTGACTAAAAGGTCATTTACAAGCACTCAGCGAATGCTCATAAATCGCCTTTCGGTTTTTGGTTTTATACGGGTGACGGGTTTAACGTCACCCGTTAGTCGTGACGGCAATCCGCAGAGCAGAGCATCTGCCCTGCGGAAAAGATTTAAAGTAACTTAATCTTATACGATTGTGAACACAAGATTGAAGTTAAGTGTTGCACCTGCTACTGAGTTTTCACAGTCGACGTCATTACCTTCCATCCAAAGGTATACACGAACACGGTTAACACCTGTTACTGCGTTGAAATAAGCATTTGTACCCATATTGCCGTCCAATACCTTTGTACCAATCGGTTCACTTGAGTACTGAGCTTCCTGCATGATGTTGTTGCCGTTACCTGTCGGTACACGGTTTGTGAACGGAGCATCGATATAAACATCGGGAACTGTTGCACCGTCTTCATAACCTGAAGCATCTGTGTGGATGTCCGCATTAGGAACATACATAGCAACACGGTTCTGGAGAGCATTCTGAGGAACTGTTGCAAGGATTGCAGCAGCCTCTGCCTTTGCAGCAACTGTACCGCAGTTAATAACTGCCATTCTCATTGCTGAAACAACTTCCGGGTTGTCTGGGCAATTGATTGATGATTCGCTCCAGAAAACCTTCTGGTCTGCACCAACCTTAACGAAAAGGTCAAATGCAACGTAACCGCTGCCCACATCAGACATTACCTGAGTAGCGGCGATACGGCCTGAATCATCGATTGAACCTGAATAGAATACAGGCAATGATCTATCAACGAAAAGTGTTGATGATGAAGGAACAACAAGCTCAGGGAAATTGTTTTCATTGCCTTCATATGCTGCCCAACGAGCTGTTGTCTCGCCCTTAAGGTCAGCAAGAGTAAGCATTGTTGTGAATGCATTAGCGTTACCTGAAAGCTGCACACCGTCAGGAGATGTGATGTTGAGTTCCATTGTCTCAACTTCAACTCTCTTAGCCATTGAGAACCAAGCAAATGTTGATGATGTCAACACGATTGCTGAAACAACGAGCATAGCGATGGCAGAGATAAAGGTACGCTTTTTCAATGTGTTTTTCATTTTTTCTTTACCTCCATAAGGATTTTATGCTTTAGCGACCGTTAACGCGTCGCCAAACGCACAATTGAGTTTCCAATTAATGTTCCATTCACCGGGAGTAATTACGGCCTTCCCAGTAACCCGGTTTGCAAGAATTGCATCTCCCAAATTTTCAGCTGAATATTACCTTACAGCCGAACACTTCCCGGAGTAACTGAAACATAAATCAGAAGTTAGTAAATGCCTGGGAATTAAACCAATGTGAATACAAGGTTTGCAGAGATAAGCTGACTCTGGAGTGAGTCTGTGCAGTTAGCATCCTGGCCTTCCATCCAGATATAAACTCTGATGCGGTTGACACCTGATGAAATGTTGATAACTGCATCTTCTGCACCTGTATCAACAGCACAGTCATAACCTGATGCGAGAGAAATCGCGCCCTGCGCTGATGAAGGAACAGTTGAAGCGCCCTCTGCAAGCGTGCCACTCATACCTGTGCTTGTTATAGGCTGAGTGCTGCGTGCTTCTTCATTGGTAGCGAAAATGACTGCTTCTGAACCGCTTGTAGCCTGTGCGGGAGTTGATCCCTTTGTCACCGTGCCACAGTTTACAAAACCGATACGCATAGCATTTGCTGCCTCAGCTATAGCTGTTGTTCCGTCAGATGCATCATCCTTTACAGTGATTTCTGACTGACCGATTTTAAGCTGAGCTGTTTCGCCGCCTGTGTAATCAACGAAAACGTCGAATACATAGTAACCTGCCTGCTTACCGCCTGCCGGTGTAGCTACGCCTGACTTTCCGTAAACGTCAACACCGTTATCAGATGTTGTTGCAAGGCTTTCAAGTGTGTTTGTAGCTCTGTCAACGCCGCCTGTGAAGAATGCCGGCAATGAGTTAAGAGCAAAGCTTGAAGATGCAGGTTCGATCATTGCAGGGAAGAAGTTATAATCTTCTGAAACTGCCTGGAAACCTGTGGTAGCTGTACCGTTAAGATCTTCAAATGTCAACGTATCAGTAAATGTTGAAGCATTTGCAGAAATCTGGATGCCTTCGCCCTGCTTTGTAACCTTAAGATCAAGGTCACTTGCCATTGCGCTTCTGCCCAATGAGAACCAAGCGAAAGATGCAGTCGTTATAACGATAGCAGAAAGAAGAAGCATTGCGATAGCTGCAAAGAATGCACGGTTTTTCTGATTCTTCTTAAACATAGTCCTTTTCTTTACCTCCTTCTTAGATTTTATGTACGGTAATCCGTCATAATATATATCTCAAATGTGTCTGAGACCTGAAATTGAAATCTACTGTCTGTTCTTATGCCTGTTCAGATGATCCGTCACTACCATCCGCTTCTTCGCACAGGAATTTCATAGACATTTTGATTTCGCCTTCAAGGATCTTGTTAACACATTCAGGATCCCAACCTTCGAGCCAGACGACAACCGTATACTTGTCGACATCGCCTGCTCTGAACATTTCAACTTCGTTTTGCATGATCTTTGTGTTTGAAACGAAGTTTTTATCAACGGAATAAACGCTCTCTCCGTTATCGTTGAGATTTTCTTCGCGCTTATCCGTAGTACCCTTCTGTGGCTTTGCGTAAATCGTAGGCTCTCCGTTGTGGAAAATCATTACGCGCATTGCCTCATCTACACCGAGCGAAACAGCATCTATAAGAATCTCTGCTTCGTAGTCCACATCAACGTTACCTGCATTTTTTACATAGAATGTATATGCAAGGAACTCCTCACCGTTTGAACGGTTATGTGAACCGTCGATATCATCGATGTCGTCGGGCAGCCACGCAAGTGTACAGTCCGCCATGTTTTCACATTTTTCACCCGTAAGGAAACGTGAAGACTGACTGAAGTCCGGTGTCTCCGAAAGGATGATGCCCATGTTGTACGCATCCTTATCCATTGTAACCGTGAAGTCACCTGCTTTGTTCACGTATGATGAGCAAGCGAACATCAAGGAAAGGAAAAGCAACATTAGAACAAGAATGATTGTAAGGATACGGATTAAAGCTTCTCTTTTTTTGACTTTTTTGGATTCGGATTTTACGCCGTATTTACCCATTGCGTCGTTTTCCTGCAGAATGTCGACCCCTGGCGGCGAAGCGTTTTTCTTTTTCTTAGCCAAGCTTACCCTCTCCTTAATTTATTTGTTTATCTTTAACAAACTCTCCGAAGTACGGACCGCTGAAGCGGTCAGCACCCATCTTGTTGATTAAATCAAAAACTTCCTTTGTTTCGATTCCGTTAACGATTACCTGAGTATCAATCTTTTTACAGAAGTCGATGATACCCTGAACCGTATTCTGAACCTTTTCGTTATAAAGTATATCTTCAATCATACTCTCGTGAATGCCGATGTAATCAAGGTCATAGTGAGCAAGATTTGAAAGTGAAGTGTACTCAAGGCCGAGGTCGTCGATTGAAACTCTGAATTCAAGCTCGCGCAAAGCGTCGATTGTTTCCTTGACTTTATCCTTTACGGCTTCAAGAATACTTTCGGTAATGTTGAAGCAGATGCTGTCAGGCGAAATATCGTATTTATCAACAATCTTCTTTACCTGAGTTACGAAGTTTTTCTTCGTAAGTGTTTTGACCGACACCCAGATGATAACACTGTTCATATCAACCTCGCGCTCGGCACAGCGTCTGATTGCTTCGCAGGCTTCTTCGACAGCCCAGAGATTAAGCTGAACAACCTGGTTGGATTTTTCCGCAACGGGCATAAAAACCTTTTCGGGAATTACTCCCTGAATTCTGTCGTTGATTTTCATTACCGTTTCGAAATCAATCGCCATATTAAGATGAATGTCAAACACCGGTCTGTAGAAAAGCTCTATCGTTCTCATTCGTGAACCGGATGCGGGATTCTTTTTGTTCTCTGCCATAGCGACACACTCCAAAGTTATCGGTTGATTATTATATATATTATAAATGTATACGAATTTCTGCGTTTCGGCGGTGACTGATTTTTAGCGGCACCTCTACACATAAAGACACTAATATACATATAATACTTTAACACAATAAACAATATTAGTCAACAAAAAATTTCTTTAAAAACAAAAAAATTCTCACAAAAAATCGTGAGAATTTTTATATAAAATTTTTAATTTTCGTTATGGAATTTTGCAAAGGTTTTTCACTTCAAAAAGAAGCTGATTTACTTCAGAAATTCTTTGATTTATTGCAAAATATTTTTCAGTATTTTTATCATAGTCCGTGATGAAATCGTAAAAATTTTTTGCCTCGTAACCCATTAAAATATCTTTATCAATTTCGCCCTGAACTTCTTCTTTTCTTCCGTCAGCAAAATGAATTTTTACCCCCGTAAGCTTTGAAACTGATTCAATGCTGATTGTTCCTTCATCGCCGAAAATCTGCGAACCGCAATAATCCTGACCTATCTTCGAATATGTAAGCGTTACCTGCTTGTCGGAATAATCAAGGATTGCCGTGCCGTAACCGTCAGCCCCCGTTTCGATGAAGCCTGCGGATGCAGTTACTTTCTGCGGCAGACCGAAAAATTCAAGCGCAGGATAGTAACAGTAAATTCCTAAATCGCGAAGGCAACCTGTCTTCATTTCGGGATTGAAAATGTTTGGATTTTCTCCGTTTTGGAGAGCTTTATATTTCGAAGAAAGCTGAGAAAAATCAAAGTGTGCCGTTGTTATTTTACCGATTTTTCCGAGTGCTTTTTTCACCGTTTCCGTATGCGGAGAATGCATCATCATTATTGCTTCAGTGTAGACTAATTTTTTCTCCTTCGCAAGAGAAAAAAGCTCCGCAAATTCGCCCGGAGTTATCGTTATCGGTTTTTCGCAAAGAACGTGTTTTCCGTTTTGGAGCATAAGCTTGCTCTGCTCGTAGTGAAGCAGATTCGGACTTGCGATATAAACCGCATCAATATCACTTTCCGCAAATTCATTTATATCCGTATAAATCCTGTCACAGCCGAATTTTTCCGCAAATTCTTTTCCTTTTTCGTATGTACGCGAATACATTGCCGCAAAGCACAATCCTTCAACTTTCTGTGCGCCTTTTACAAATTCTTCGGCAATCCAACCCGAGCCGATTACTCCGTATTTTACCATAACTTTTCTCCTGATAAATTAATTTTTATTTTTTCTGTTTTTTATAGTTTTAACAATCTGAAAGACTCCTGCCGAAAACATAATTATCGGCACAAAAATCCATAATCCGAAGCTCTTGATTGTTCCCTTTACAGAAAGGATTTCCATAAATTTTACTATCGGTATTCCCATTCCGACCAGTGCAAATACGATACCTATATACAGACCTAATAAATCTGTTTTGAATCTGTCAAAAAATCCCGAGGCTGATAAGTGGAACAAAATAAATACAGAAGAAACCAAAACAAAAAATGCTCCTATGAAAATCAGCCCTGCTTCTTTTCTGCCGATTCCGAAAATCAACAAAGCAACACCTGCAAGAAATGAAACAATCACTAACCCGGCGGCGGCAATCTTTGCAATATTAAACTTCGGCGGTTCTGCAACTTCTTTGTTATCATTAAAGAATATTCTTTTAAAAACAAAAAATAAAACCGCCCAGAACAGCAAGGAATAAACCACCAGACCGTACTGTTTATCCTTTAAAGCTAAGTAATCGAAAATAATCAGAAAACCAAACCCGTAAAGAAAAAATCCGCCTTTGAAAAGCTTATCGAAAAAGAAAATCATTCTTTCTTTTTCAAAAATCTGTCCGACAGTTTTCATTACCATTGATATACCGCAAATCAGAAACGGAACAAACACTATCTTCGGGCTTGTTGTGTTGAGCATAATGTATACCAACAATCCCGTTGTGAAAAGTGAAACTATAAGCTTTCCTGAATAACCGCTGTTAAACATGGTTCACCTGCTTTCAGTTTTTTATTAATTGAAAAATCGTTTGTCAAATTCGAGTTTGTCGGGATGATTAAAAGTTTGCACAGTTCCAAGCCCTCCTTGTGTAAAGGAGGGTGGCACGGCGTAGCCGTGACGGGAGGATTGTTGATAATTCAAGGATTTTTGACAATCCCTCAGTCGCTACGCGACAGCTCCCTTTACACAAAGGAGCCTGATCAGGTCAGATACATCAAGATTTTAAGAGCTCTACAAACCCGAATTTATCAAAACACAAAACATCTTACTTCTGATTATATATTTTTTTATCACTTTTTTCAACGATTAAATATATTCACTTGAAATTTCGGCTTCTTGCGTTTATAATGTATCAGTAATATTTTGAAAAAAGGAAGAAAAATATGAAGCTTGGTATAGTAGGTCTGCCGAACGTCGGCAAAAGCACACTTTTTAATGCTATTACAAATGCAGGTGCACAGTCTGCAAACTATCCTTTCTGCACAATTGAACCGAACGTCGGTGTTGTTGCCGTTCCCGACAGCAGAATCGATGCGCTCGCAGAGATGTATAACCCTGCAAAAATTACTCCCGCAGTAATTGAATTTGTTGACATTGCAGGTCTTGTTAAGGGTGCATCAAAGGGTGAGGGTCTCGGCAATAAGTTCCTTTCACACATCCGTGAGGTTGATGCAATCATCCACGTTGTACGTTGCTTTGAGAATGACGATATCATTCACGTTGACGGAAGTGTTGACCCTGCAAGAGATATTGAAACAATCAACCTTGAGCTTATTTTCTCTGATATCGAAATGGTTGAGCGCCGTATCGACAGAACCGCAAAGGCTATGAAGGGCGACAAGAGCCTTGCAAAAGAATACGAATTTCTCAAAAAACTCAAGGAGCATCTTGAAGAGGGTAAATCTGCAAGAAGCATCGAATGTGACGATGACGAAAAAGCAATCGTTGCAGACATCGCACTTCTTACATCAAAGCCTGTTATCTACGCTTGTAATATGAGCGAGGATGACTTCGCAAACAACATCGAATCAAACGCACGTTTCAACGCAGTCTGCGCAATCGCAAAGGAAGATGAATCCCAGGTTCTTCCCATCTGTGCTGAGCTTGAAGCTGAAATTGCAAGCCTTGACAAGGAAGAAAAAGAAATGTTCCTTGCCGAGCTCGGTGTTGAAAAAGGCGGTCTTGACCTTCTTATTCAGAGAAGCTATGACCTTCTCGGCCTTATTTCATACCTTACTGCAGGTACACCCGAGGTAAGAGCGTGGACAATTAGAAAAGGTACAAAGGCTCCGCAGGCAGCAGGTAAAATCCACTCCGATTTTGAAAAAGGCTTCATCCGTGCTGAGGTTATCAGCTTTGAAAATCTTATGGAAAACGGTTCTCTCGCAGCCGCAAGAGAAAAAGGTCTTATCCGTTCAGAGGGTAAGGAATACGTTATGAAGGACGGCGACGTCGTTCACTTCCTTTTCAACGTTTAAGTTTAATACAAAAATTAAGGAAACACCGTGAATGTGTTTCCTTTTTTTATTACCCCGACAAATTCGGGTTTGTCGGCTTCTTTGATTTCGCACAATCTATCTCTGTGCGCGTAGGGGCGCGCATTGCGCGTCCGTTGAATTAAGCAGAATTTCCACGGACGACCAATGGTCGCCCCTACGATGTAGATTGAATATTAATCTCGACAAACCCGAATTTGT
>JAZSPL010000056.1:0-88420 GCA_045537435.1 Acutalibacteraceae bacterium | reverse complement strand
CAAAATAACTACGTAGGGACGGGCGTCCTCGACCGTCCGTTAACTCAGCAGAATCTGCGGACCGTCCGGGAGGCCGGTCCCTACGCGCACAGAGATAGATTGTGCGAAATCAAAGACCCCGACAAACCCGAATTTATCGATATGTTTACATTTCATTTCAAATGGCGTGATGGGTATTGTTTCAAAATATATTATTAATCGTTTCAGATTATTTCATCTGTACATTCTCATCGGCATTACAGATTCTTCGGGGTGACCGTGCGGCATCTTATCTTCCTGCATAAGGCAGGCATTGAAAATTACGTTTTTGCCGAAACGGTGTCGTAAGGCAAGGACGGTATCGTCAATTTTCTGTATTTTCTCATGCTTTGCAACATCTGAAAAGAGGTCAAGCTGAGCAGGAGCATCAAGTTCCAACAGGTCAATCGCCCTGACTGTCAAAGCGCGTACATTATTTTTCCAATCGTATCTTTTTATAAAAAGATCCATCGCTTCTCTTGCAATCTCGGATGCACTGCGTGTCGGGATTGCGAGTTTTTTTTGAAACTGAGCGTTTAAAAGTCTGCAATCCTTGACGGTTATCTGCACACCGCAGGCTTTAAGACCGTAACCCGTCAGACGCCGTTGAACATCCTGACTCAAAGACAGAAATACTCTCCACACCTCTTCGTTATTGACAAGATCTTCCGAGCAGGTTATACCGTGACCGACACTTTTAATCGGCTCTCTGTATCCGTCAGGTCTGACACGTGACAAATCAAGTCCGTTTGCGAAAATCCAGAGTTCAGTTCCGCATTTTCCAAGCTGTTTTGTTATCCAGTCCCTGTCACATTCTGCGAGGTCGCCTATTGTGTATATGCCGAAGCTGTTGAGTTTTTGAAAGGTTGCTCTGCCCACACCAATCATCTCAACGGCAGGCAGCTTCCACAGCTTTTCTTTGAAATCCTCACGTGTTATAACCGTGACAGCGTCTGGCTTTTTCAGGTCGCTTCCGAGTTTTGCAAAGACTTTATTAAAAGAAACACCGATTGAAACAGTGAGGTTGAGTTCTGACTTTACAGTTTCACGGATGCTGTGAGCAATCTGTTCCCCGTTGCCGAAAAGGCGCTGACTTCCCGTTACGTCAAGCCACGCTTCATCAAGACCGAAGGGTTCG
Organism: Acutalibacteraceae bacterium; assembly: GCA_045537435.1. Lineage (GTDB taxonomy): Bacteria > Bacillota > Clostridia > Oscillospirales > Acutalibacteraceae > CAG-488. The sequence continues at coordinate 87,264 of JAZSPL010000056.1, read as the reverse complement.
ATAAGGTCCGTATACCGTCGGTAGATATCCCTCACCATTGAGGAATATTTTATATACTCATCGAAATGAGGCGGAACTAAAATCAGATCGGGACACTTGAGTTTTGCCTGCCAGACAGCCTCTGCCGTTTTGACTCCGCATACCTTTGCCTCTTGCGACTTTGCAAGAATTATTCCGTGTCTGTCCTCGACACAACCGGCAACGGCAACAGGTTTTCCGCGTAAATCAGGATTAAGCATACATTCAATTGAAGCATAGCAGGCATTCAGATCCGAATGCAGAATTACCCTTTCCACTCTCTCGCCCCCTTGATTTCCTCCCTAATTATACGAACATTTGTTCGGTTTGTCAATAGTAAAATATACTTTAATTACCACCAAGCCACAAGGTTTTGAAAGGTATATTTCCGCCTCGACTTCGTTAAAAATCCTTGAAATACGTCAGTATATCTTCAGATTTTTGCCTTGCCGAAGCAAAAATCTCCTCTTTCAAAACTGCTTTGCATCTGAAACGCAACAGATTGCGTACAGTCGGGTAGCTTTTCGATGCAGTCATACGCGCGTATGTCAAAAAGAAAACTACACGAATGTGCGTGATATGTTTCGTTTCAGACTTGTGTGTTGGTGGTAATTAAAGTATGCCTTCGTAACCTATTGTAACCCTATTGTAACCTGCCTTAACTTGACAACAATTCGCAATATATGGTATTATTAATTGTACTTGAATTATCGGAAGAAGGTTAGACTTAATGATCAATTCAGACAATTTGTGTATGAGCTGTATGAAGGACATCGGCAACCTTAAAACCTGTCCCCATTGCGGTTTTCACAGCGACACTCAGCAGATTGAGCCGTACCTGCCGATAAGAACTGTTCTCGGAAACAGATATCTTGTCGGAAAGCTTCTCAGCTATAACGGTGACGGCGCAACATACATAGGCTTTGACCTTTCAACAAGGACAGCCATTAATATCCGCGAATTTTTCCCGATCGGTATTGTCAGCCGACAGCCTAAAACTTTCGCAGTTGTTCCCGAAGAACAGCACAGCAGCCTTTTCAACGAGTGTCTTCACAGCTTCGTTGAAATGTGGCGAAAGCTTATGCGTCTCAGCGGTCTTTCTGCGCTCATCAAGGTGCAAGATGTGCTTGAAGGTAACGGCACTTGCTACGCAATTACGGAAAACGTTGACGGTATTACCCTGCGTGAATATCTTCTTCGCAACAACGTCGGATATATCTCGTGGGAAAAAGCCCGTCCCCTGCTTATGCCTGTGCTTTCCACTCTCGGCACACTTCATTCTTCAGGTATCATTCATCGCGGAATTTCTCCGTCGACGCTCATTGTTGCTCCTGACGGAAAAATCAGAATCACAGGATTCAGCATCAGTCAGGTGCGTTCCGCCAAAAGCGAGCTTGAGCATCAGCTTTTCAACGGTTACGCTGCTTTTGAACAGTACGGCTTTGACGGCAGACAAGGCGCATGGACAGACATTTACGGCTTCGGTGCAGTTCTTTACAGAACGCTTATCGGTACTGATCCGATTGATGCAAAAGAGAGAGTTACGAATGACCGCCTTATGGTTCCCGGCAAATTTGCAGAACAGCTTCCGGCTTACGTTATAAACGGACTTGTAAACGCTTTGCAGATTCTTCCCGAGGACAGAACACGCAGTGTTGAGGAACTTCGTGCCGAGCTTTCAGCATCACCGAGTGCTGTTGTTGCTTCACGCGACATAATCACCCCCGATGCCAGAAAACAGGAAGCAACCGCGCAGCAGCCGAAATACACCTCAGTTGCTCAGCGTCTTGACTTTGAAAAGGAAGAAAACGACGTCACCTATGAAAAGCGCGAAGCCGCACAGAGAAGACATAATCTCACAACGGCAATCGTTGCGGCGGCAGCTGTTATCATTGTTGTTATTGCTGTTATACTCGGTCTTGAACTTACGGGTAAGATCAATATCTTCTCTGGAGAAACTACAACCGCTGCAGCTCAGCAGGAACTTGTTGATGTTCCGGAGTTCATCGGTCAGAGCTATTCAGACGTTATAAATAACGAATATAATCTCAAGTACTTTAAGTTTGAGAAAAGAGATGCCTACAGCGACCATAGCGAGGGTACAATCATTTCACAGAACGCAACCATCGGTTCAAAGATACCAAAGGGTTCAACAATTATCCTCACGGTAAGTGTCGGCAAGGAAAGCATCGTTTTCCCGAACGCAGGAATCGTTGGTCAGAGTTATGAAAACGCTGAAAAGTATCTCAGAAGTCTCGGCTTTAATGTTACAAAAATCTATAAGCAGAATATCGGCAATCACGTTGCAGAAACTGTCGCAGATCACAACTGTGAAGAGGGCGCAAAATATGACCGTGGTCATACCGTTACTCTCTTCGTTTGGGAGGTTGAGGAAACAACAACCCTTCCGACAGAGGTACCGACACAGGAGGATAATGAATATCCCGATCCGTTCGGAGACATTCTTTCAGACCTCATCGACAGTCAGCTTTCAGGTTTATTTTAAAACACATATTCAAAAACCGCCCGCGGGCGGTTTTTTTATACTTTAATTACCAACAAGCCATAAGGTTTTGAAAGGAATATTTCCGCCTCGGCTTCGTTAAAAATCTTTGAAATAACCTCGTATTACTTCAGATTTTTGCCTCGCCGAGACAAAAATCTTCTCTTTCAAAACTGCTTCGCATCTGAAATGCAACAGATTACGTACAGTCGGACAGCTTTTCGATGCAGTCATACGTGCGTATGGCAAAGAGAAAACTGTTCGAATGTGCGTGATATATTGTATTTCAGACTTATGTGTTGTTGGTAATTAAAGTATGCAATCAAAAACATTGATTTAATCTGTCCTTTATGATAAAATTGTTATGAATGGAGTGATTTTATGGATTACAGCTATGAATATTTCAAAGTAAGTGCAGACTACGTAAAATCTATTGTTTCGTATGAACCCGAAATTGGAATCATCCTCGGTTCGGGACTCGGCAATTTTGCAAATGAAATAGAAAACCCCATCGTTATCGATTACAAGGATATTCCGAACTTTCTTGTGTCGACTGTACAGTCGCACGCAGGCAAGCTGATTTTCGGTAAGCTCGAGGGAAAGAAAATTGTCTGTATGGCAGGCAGATTTCATTTCTATGAGGGTTACGATTACGAACAGCTTGTAATTCCGATCAGGCTTTTCAAGCTTATCGGTGTCAAAAAGACTATTCTCACCAATGCCGCAGGTGCCGTTAACACAGATTACAATGTTGGCGATATTATGATTGTAAAGGACCACATCAAGTTCAACGGCGCAAGTCCACTTTGCGGAAAAAATATTGAAGAATTCGGTCCGAGATTTTTCGATGTTACGGATATGTATACAAAGTCGCTTCGTGAAATTGCACTTGAATGTGCAAAGGACAGCGGACTGACAACACACGAAGGCGTTTATATGTTTTTCACAGGACCGCAGTTTGAAACTCCTGCCGAAATCCGTGCCGCAAGAATACTTGGCGCTGATGCAGTAGGAATGTCAACCGTAACAGAAGCCTTGACAGCTGCGCATTGCGGAATGCCTTTGCTCGCACTTTCTGTTATGACAAATATGGCGGCAGGCGTTCTCGACTGCAAGCTTTCAGACGAAGAAGTCGGAATTGCGGCGGCTAAAATTGCAGATAAATTCGCTTCTTACGTAAAAAAAATCATCGCAAATATCTGATGTAAAGTCGGCTTTACATTCAAAATTTTCATCTTTTTTCGAAATATCAACTTTGGTTGATAGACTTTAGTGTATAATGAGGTTAAAATCAAGGCATATCTTAATCGATTTATGAAAGAGGTGCTGTTATGACAATAAATGAAAAAATAAGCATATTAAGAAGAAACGCAAACCTGTCGCAGGAGGAGCTTGCTGAAAAGCTTGAAGTTTCAAGACAAACTGTTTCGGGCTGGGAATCAGGTAAGGTTATCCCTGCCGCAGACAAGGTGCTTGCTCTTTCCGAGCTTTTTAATGTTTCAACGGATTTTCTTCTTCGTGATACTGAGGAGTATGTAACGGCAGTTATACCCGAGGATTTTGAAGAAGAAGTTCAATATACAGAGGAAGAACCCGTACCGACAGAAATCGAGTCTGCTCCTGTTCCTGAGTATACTGAACCCGTAAAAAAGAAAAAGCTTCCCGTAAAGAAAATTGTTGCGGCAGTAATTTCAATCATACTTGTGATTGCTCTTATCATTCCTATCCCGACAGGACTTTACAAAAAGTGGTTTTTTGAAGAACCGATTGAATACCCTTACGTTCTTGTTCACGGTCTCGGCGGTTACGGTGCCGAATCAAAAATCAACGAAACAACTCCGTATTGGGGCGGTGTGACGGGTAACGTTGCAACCTATCTTCGCGAAGAAAAAGGTTGTGAAGTTTACGAAGCTTCCGTCGGTCCTTTTTCAAGCACATGGGACAGAGTCTGTGAGCTTTACGCTCAGCTTATGGGAACAACGGTTGACTACGGCGAAGCACACAGTAAGGCTCACAACCACGACCGTTACGGAAGAACATATGAAACTAAACTCGCAGGTGATTGGGGTTCGGAAACCAAGGGCGGTCAGGTTATGAAGCTCAATCTCGTCGGACACAGCTTCGGCGGTGCAACGGTAAGAATGCTCACTTCCCTTCTTGCTTACGGAAGTGAAGAAGAAATGAAAGCAAGTCCCGATGATGTTTCCGAGCTTTTCAAGGGAGGTAAAGATAACCTTATCAACAGCGTAACAACACTCTGTTCACCGCATAACGGTTCAACCCTTTATTACTGTGTTTCACTGAATGACAATATTATCGACTCTGCTCTCGGTTTAGTCTTTTACGGCAGCCAGTTTGCAAACAGTATCAAGCTTGGAGAATATTACGACTTCCACCTTGAACATTTCGGAATTGAAAACGATAGTCAGGATGCAACATCCATTATAAAAACAGTGTTCGGTAACGGTACAGATAATGCGGCTTATGACCTTTCACCTGACGGAGCAGCAGAAATTAATAAAACGATAAAAATGGTTGACAATGTCTATTATTTCTCGTATGCTTATTCTGCAACCAAGGAAAGCTTCGGCGTGCAGCTGCCCGACAGCTCGGTTCTGACATTTAAGGATATTCTTTATCTTCCTGCAACCATGATCGGTTCATATTCAGAAAATAAAGTTTCAGACTATCCGATTGATAAGACATGGCTTGAAAACGACGGCATGGTAAATGTTATTTCCGCTAAGTATCCGTTCACTGATGAATGGCAGGATTATGACAGCGAAAACATCGTCAAAGGCAAATGGAATGTAATGCCTGTGCTGAAGGGTCATCACGGCACAGTCGTCGGCATGGGTGTAACAACCGAAGAAGCACGTCAATTCTATCTGGATCTCATCTCTATGGTTGATGCACAGCCAAGAGATAAAAAATATTATTTCAAGGGATTATTCTGAGAAAAAACTGAGGAGGAAAATGAAAATGAAAACAAAAAGATTTGTGGCTTTGGCTCTTGCAGTAATTTTAGCCTTAAGCCTCACAACAGTCGCATTCGCAGCGTATAAGGGTGACATCAACGGTGACGACCTCATCAATTCATCCGATGCACTTGCAGTCCTTCGCTATTCTGTAGGACTTGACAAGGAAATCAACGAAAAGGCCGCTGATATGGATGCGGACGGGCTCATCAACTCGTCCGATGCACTTGCAATTCTTAAAGTAAGCGTCGGTATTAATGAAAAGGAAGAGTTGCCGGAAGAACCTGAAACACCGGATAAGCCGGAAGCTCCCGACGAACCCACAGTACCGGCTACAACAGCTGAAATCGTTGCTTTGTATAATGATTCCGTAAACAAGGTTGTTGACAAGAAGGCTGGATATAAGAAGGAAAGAACTACAACTATCGTTGAAATGAACGGTGGTGCATTACTCAAAATTCAGCTTGTTGTCGACATGGTTAACGACTTCCTCGGTGTTGGTACAAAAGAGTATGAAAACAGCAAGGGTAAAGCAGAATATCTTATGAAAGCTTCTCTTAAGGAAACTGACCTTAAGTCTGCAACGTGTGAAAAAATCGGAGAAAATTACACTGTTACACTCAGTCTGAAAAACGGCAGCAGTTCAGCAACAGCAAAATCAAAAAGTGACAGTTCTGCCCTTGCAAGAAGCGGACTTTTCACAGGCGATGTCGCAGATCCCAATTACGATTACCTCAGCAGCGGTTGCGTTTATGCAAGTATCAGCGGTGTCAAAGATGTTTCAGTTAAATCAATTAAGGCGACAAACTCAAACATAAATTTTGTTGCAGTAATTGACCCCGAAGGTAAACTTATTTCTCTTACTGCCGCTTATGACTGGACAGTAGAAATGGAAAGTATTAAATATACGATTGTCTCGGTAAAAAAAGCTGACGGCAAGGCTCACACAGCGGTTGAGCTTTCAGATTTCAAGTGGTAAATAAATTAAGGTGCAGGAAACTGCACCTTTCTTTTTTGTTGATTTAGTCACAATATCGTGATAAAATATATTTATCAATTATCTTTCGGGGTGGATTATGAAAACATTATTCAGAAATGCTGATATTCTTCTTTTTGAAAACGGAATTTATAATGTTATAAAAAACGCGTACCTTGCCGTTGACGGTGACAAAATTGCGTATATCGGAAAAGATATGCCTGACGGTGATTTTGACACTGTAAAAGATATGACAGGAAAGCTTCTTATGTCCGGACTTTACAACTGTCACAACCATTGCCCTATGGTGCTTCTTCGCGGTGTGGGCAGTGACCTGCCGCTTAACGAGTGGCTTTTCAATAAGGTTTTCCCGATTGAGGACAAGCTCACAGCCGACGAAATCTATGCAGGCACAAACCTTGCTTTGCTTGAAATGCTCGCTTGCGGTACTGTCAGCTTTTCCGATATGTACTTTGAGCCTCAGGTAACCGCAAGGGCTGTTGCTGAGTCAGGTATGAAAGCTAATCTTACACGTCCTGTACAGAGCTTTGACCCGAACGAAGAGCCAAAGGATTCTTTCAGAATCGCACAGTCGCTTGAGCTTTATGACGAATGGAACAATGCGGCTGACGGCAGAGTGCTTATTGACTTTTCAATTCACGCGGAGTACACCTGCACAGAAAAAATCGCACGCGCTTATTCCGAAGAGTGCAACAAACGCGGCGGACTTATGCACATCCACCTTTCCGAAACAGTGAAAGAGCACAACGAATGTAAAGAAAAATACGGTAAAACTCCGACCGAGTGGTTCAACGACCTCGGCACTTTCGATTCAAGGGCATTTGTGGCACACTGCGTTACTCTTGAAGACAGCGATATGGAAATTCTTCTGAGCAAGGGTGTAAATGTTGTACACAACCCGTCAAGCAATATGAAACTCGGAAGCGGATTTGCAAAAGTGCAGAAAATGCTTGATATGGGAATCAACGTTGCTCTCGGTACAGACGGTGCCGCAAGTAATAATAATCTTGATATGATAGAGGAAATGCACCTTGCTTCAATCATTCACAACGGCTATTTGCAGGATGCAACAGTTATGAATGCTGACACAGTTATTAAAATGGCTACTCTCAACGGTGCACTTCTTCAGGGCAGAAACGACTGCGGTGAATTAAAAATCGGCAACAAGGCTGACATTATCGCAATTTCACTCGACGCTCCTCACCTTCGTCCTGTGATTGACGAAAAAGCTCTCATCACCTATTCTGCACAGAGCAGTGATGTCTGTATGACGATGGTTGACGGTAAAATACTCTACGAAAACGGAGAATACACAACTCTCGATAAAGAAAAAATTTATTTTGACATTGAAAAAGCAATCAAGAAATTATACTGAGGTGACAAAAATGCAAAGAGCTGATAACGGACTTGCTTTTATGCTCCGATACGAAAATATAGCGTGGTATGAGGACGGTAAGGTGCGTATCCTTGACCGCCGTGTTTATCCGCGCAAAGTTGAATTTGTTGTCTGCAACACTCACGAGGAGGTTACGCAGGCAATACGTGACATGGTCACTCAAAGTGCAGGGCCGTACACTGCAGCGGCTATGGGTATGGCACTTGCCGCTTATGAATGCAGAAATATGACAGAGGACAAGCAGCTTGAATATCTTCTTGCTGCTTCCGATAACATTTCACACGCAAGACCTACTACGGTAGCAAGAATGTCGCTGATTACGGGCGGTTGCCTTGAAGCGGCAAAAGCTGCCCTTAAAAACGGCACAGACGTAAGCGAAGCTATCGTTGAATACACCGTAAAGGCTAATAACCTCCGTTACGGTAAAGTAAATCTTATGGCGGAACACCTTGTTGATATGTTTCCGCAAAACGGTACTGTAATGACACAGTGCTTCGGAGAAACTATCGTCGGAATGATGCTCAAGGTAGCAAAAGAGCGCGAGAAGAACATCCGTATTTTCTGCCCCGAAACAAGACCGTATTTCCAGGGTGCAAGACTTACCGCAACAGTCTGCAACGAAATGGGATTTGACACAACAATTATCACAGACAATATGCCCGCTTACGTTATGAAAAAAGAGAACGTTGATGTGTTTACTTCCGCCGCAGATGCAATCTGCCTTGACGGACACGTTGTCAACAAAGTCGGCACTTATCAGATAGCAATTGCGGCTAAATATACGGGTATCCCTTATTTTGTAACCGGTGCTCCCGACCACGGACACCCGACAATTGATACGGTTAAAATTGAAATGAGAGATCCCGATTTCGTGCTTCAGGCAATGGGTGTCAAAACTGCCGCAGACGGTCTTAAGGGTTACTACCCTGCTTTTGATATCACTCCGCCCGAGCTTGTAAGCGGTGTTGTTACGGACACGGGAATTTACACTCCGTATGACCTTCACAGCTATTTCAAGGACGGAAATATGGGCGAATATGAAATGGTGATCTGACAAAAAACGCTCTGTTCGAATCTGAACAGAGCGAATTTTTTATTTAAAAAACACATTTGAAATAAATATTTCACAACCTATAAGCACAAGGATTGTACCGCCGAAAATTCCTGCTTTGCCTGCGAGTTTTGTGCCGAATTTCTTGCCTATTGCAATACCAGCAAAACATATAATAAATGTAACAACAGCGATAATCAATGCACAGACAATCGCCATTTTAAGGTCATACTCTGCGATAGTGAAGCCGACGGAAAGAGCATCAATTGAAGTTGCGATACCCTGTACGAGCAAAGCACCGATTCCGAGCTTTGCGCTTTCGCAGTTTTCCCCGTTTTCATCACAGTTGTTTTCCTTGATTCCTTCAACAATCATCTTGCCGCCGATAAATCCGAGGAGGATAAGTGCAATCCACGGAATAAGCTTTTCAAAAAAACTGAAATACTGCATAACAGTATGAACGCAAACCCAGCCGATCAGAGGCATAAGTGCCTGAAAAAACGCGAACAGCCACGCAACTCCGACCATTTTATTATTTTTCATTTTTGTGTCGTTAAGTCCGTTTGCAAGAGAAACCGAAAAGGCATCCATTGCAAGACCGACACCTAAAAGCGCACTGTTTAAGAAAAACATATAATCAATTTTCATGAAATGACCTCCGAAAACATCTGCAAAAAATTATATCCTCTCACAATAAAATTGTCAATATTTCATTCTGATAAGCTGAATTTTAGTCTTGTTAATTTTTATGTTTTGTTGTATAATTAATAAATTAATGCAAAGGAGTTTTAGTATGTTTATTACCCATGATATTAAATACATCGGTGTCAACGATCATACAACAGACCTTTTTGAAGGTCAGTTTGATGTTCCCGATGGCATCGCGTATAATTCATACGTTATTATGGACGAAAAAATTGCAGTAACAGATACTGCAGACAAAAACTTTTCCGACGAATGGTTTGCTAATCTCGAAAATGTACTCGACGGCAAAGAGCCTGATTACCTCATCGTGCATCATATGGAGCCTGACCATTCTGCAAACATTGATTTATTCTTAAAGAAATATCCGTCTGCTCACGTTGTTGCAACAATGAAGGCTTTTAATATGATGGCTAATTTCTTCGGTAATGACTATTCAGAGAGACGTCTTGTTGTTAACGAAGGCGACACACTCTGCCTCGGCAAGCATACCCTCACCTTCTACACGGCACCAATGGTGCACTGGCCAGAGGTTATGGTCAGCTATGACTCAACGGACAAGGTTGTTTTCTCCGCTGACGGTTTCGGTAAATTCGGCGCCCTTGACGTCGAGCAGGATTGGGCTTGTGAGGCAAGAAGATATTATTTCGGTATCGTCGGCAAATACGGCGTTCAGGTGCAGGCACTTCTTAAGAAGCTTGCAACTCTCGACGTTGAAATAATCTGCCCGTTGCACGGCCCGATTCTTACCGAAAACCTCGGTTACTATATAAATCTTTACGATATCTGGTCATCATACGGCGTTGAGAGCAAGGGTGTCGTTATCGCTTACACTTCCGTTTACGGAAACACAAAGGCTGCTGCAGAGCTTCTTGCAGAAAAGCTTGAGGCTAAGGGTTGCCCGAAGGTTGTTCTTAACGACCTTGCGCGTTGCGATATGCACGAAGCGATTGAAGATGCTTTCCGTTACGGTAAGCTCGTTCTTGCAACAACGACCTACAACGGTGATATTTTCCCGTTCATGAAGGATTTTATCAATCACCTTACGGAAAGATTTTATCAGAACAGAACAGTTGCATTTGTCGAAAACGGCTCATGGGGTCCCGTTGCGGCAAAGATGATGCGCAAAATGCTCGAGGGTTCAAAGAACATTACCTTTGCAGAAACAACTGTTCAGATTAAGTCTGCTCTTAATGAAACAAGCATCGCGGCAATTGATGATCTTTGTGAGGAGCTTTGCAGTTAAGGATAATATTTTTATAAAAAGCAGAGTTGATAAAAATCAGCTCTGCTTTTGGTTTTATATAACTCTGCAAATTAGGGTTTGTCTATTTCTTTGTTACCACCTCATCCGCCTCGTTCCTCGGCACCTTCTCCTCAAGGAGAAGGCTGAGAAATTTCGCAAGTCCAAGGCTTCCCCTCGAGGGGAAGCTGTCACGAAGTGACTGATGAGGTGTAGGTTGCAACGCAACCGTATATTCAAAACATCCAGACAAACCCGAATTTATCGTTCTCTTTTCTTGGATAATATTATTTTGACGAAAAGAAAAATTATTGCCATTAGCATAAAAATTTTTGCAATTCTATTGTCTTTTTTAGCAAATTGGTATATTATATAAGTTGTAAATTTTCCTCATAAAAATCAGGAGGTAGTATTATGAAAAAAAGTGTTTTTTCAAAATTGACATCAGTGTTTGTTGCACTTGCTCTTGTTTTCCTTGTTGGTGTGCCTGCTTTTGCAGCGCCTGATGCGGAAATCCTCACAGAGTGCAAGGGCAACTGCGACCAGTGTCCGTCACTCGTCATCCCCGGAATCTTCCAGTCAGAAGTTTTTCTTTACGATGAAAACGGTGAAATTGCCGTAAATGCTGACGGCCAGCAGTACGAAGGTCCGTTCTATCTTGAATCAACAATGGACATTGTTAAAATCGCTCTTTCAAAAGCTCTTGTGCCGCTTATTATGGCGCTCGTGCTTCAGCGTGATGTAGCTGATATGCTTGCAACTAATGTTGGCGAAGCAATCGGTGAAATCCTTATGAAAAACATTATGTGCGATGAAAACGGTAAGGTTGTCAAGGATATCCGTGCAACAAAGTACGCTACAAGCGTTGCGTACCTTTCAGAACACGACCGTGAACATATCCTCGATAACGTTCCTCTTCAGAAGTATATTGACGTTGCAGGTGCAGACCATCTCTATTTCTTCTCATTCTTCTCACTCGGCAATATGATCGACACAACCGAGGAGCTTTACGATTACATTCAGCTCATCAAGAAGCAGACAGGACACGCTAAAATCAACATTGTGCCTATCAGCCAGGGCGGTTCAATCGCAAATATGCTTCTCCAGATGTATAAGGATAAGGGCAGAGATATTTCAGAAGATATCAACAGAATCGTTTACGTTGTTCCTGCAAAGAACGGTTCAAGCCTTGTAGGTGAAATCATCGAATACGGTCTTCTTGACGATGACGAAGCTATCTACAGCTATATGATCCCGAAACTTCTTGAAGGTGATTGGTACAGCTATCTTATTAACTTCGCACTTCGTATTTTCCCGAAGGACGTTCTCAACAGCATTCTTGACAGTGCAGTAAAGGGTCTTGTTGATGGACTCAAGTACAGCACACTCATCTGGGGTCTTTGCCCGAAAGAAAATTATCCTGCGGGTGCAGAGATGTATCTCTCAGATGAAAGCACAAAGGAAATCAGACGTCAGACAGATATTTTCTACCAAGCACAGTGTAATGCAGATCAGAATATCCTTGATGCAATTGATTCAGGCGTTGAGGTATTTGATATCTGCGGTTATAACTATTCACTCTATGCAATCGTTGACAGTTGGGACGATGTAAACGCTGACGGTATCATTCAGCTTGAATCAACATCAATGGGTGCTGTAAGCTACGGTGTTGACGTTGAGCTTCCCGAAGGCTATGTAACAGAAAATCCGAACTGTACAAATCCTGACCATAACCATATCGACCCTCACAACATCGTTGACGCACGTGCAGGTCTTCTTCCTGATCATACTTTCTACTTCTACAATCAGAACCACGAAAGAACAGGCAGTAACGACGTTGTAATGAGACTTGCTGTTGACCTTCTTACTGACGAAGACTTTGTTGACGTTTATTCATATCCTGACAAGTATCCGCAGTTCAACACAGCAAGAAATACAAAGGGTATCATCAATGATATCAATGCTGCAAAGACTATGGACTTCTCAGCGCTTGATCCTGCTGTTGCGGCAGAGCTTGAGGCTGCTATTGTAAAGGTAGAAGCAGAACTTGAGAATACTGTTGTTGATAACGAGTCACTTGATGCAGCAAAGGAAGAGTTCTATGCAGCAAGAGCAAAAGCTCGCGGAGAGCAGTATCCGCCGGAGAATGATGACGAGATAAATGAAATTCTCGGTAAAATCTTCAAGTTTGCAAGTGACGTTACATACAAGTTCTTCGGACCTCGCGGATGGTTTGATTGAATGTTATAATCATTGCTACGAAGGGACGGTAAAACCGTCCCTTTCATTTTGAAAAAATTTTTTGGAAATTTTATTGACAAAAAAGGAAATTTAAAGTAATATAATTATGGTTAGCGGGAGCTAACTGATTTTTCAGACCTTTTGGTTAGCCTAAGCTAACCGAAAGACTGTTCATTCACTCAGGGGGCATATGCATGAAAACACTCAAAGAAATCAAGGTGGGACATAAAGCAAAGGTCGTTAAAATTCACGGAGAAGGTGCAATTAAACGACGTATTATGGATATGGGCATCACAAAAGGTGTCGAAATTTATGTCCGCAAGGTTGCTCCGCTTGGCGATCCCATGGAGCTGAATGTCCGCAGCTATGAGCTTTCTTTAAGAAAAGCTGACGCTGAGATGATTGAAGTTGAATGATTTTATCGGGGAATAATCCCGTATATCTATATTTTAGAGTTAGCTTGGGCTAACTAAAGGAGAAAAACTATGGCAATAAAAATTGCTCTTGCAGGTAACCCCAACTGCGGTAAAACGACGCTGTTCAATGCGCTTACAGGTTCTAATCAGTACGTCGGAAACTGGCCGGGTGTTACCGTTGAAAAAAAGGAAGGAAAATACAAGAGAGACAAGGACGTCATCGTAACAGACCTGCCGGGTATTTATTCTCTTTCTCCTTACACTCTTGAAGAGGTTGTTGCGAGAGATTATCTTGTCGGTGAGCGTCCCGATGCGATTCTTAATATTGTTGACGGTACAAATATCGAAAGAAACCTTTATCTTACAACTCAGCTCATCGAGCTCGGTATTCCCGTTGTTATCGCAATCAATATGATGGATATTGTTCGCAAAAGGGGAGATAAAATCGATATCGAGCGTCTCGGTGCACAGCTCAGATGTAAGATTGTCGAGATTTCAGCTCTTAAGGGCGACGGAATTATGGAGGCGGCAGAGGCTGCTGTTGCTGCGGCAAAGGAAGGAAAGGTAACAACTCTTCATATTTTCTCGGGTGCAGTTGAGCACGTTATTGCCCACCTTGAGGAAGCAGCTGTATCGGTTCACGATATGCCCGAAGAACAGCAGAGATGGTATGCCGTTAAAATCTTTGAACGTGACGAAAGAGTGTTGGAGCAACTCAATCTCAGCAAGGAAACCCTTGCTCATATCGAAAAAGATATCGTAGCTGTTGAAGCTGAACTTGACGATGATGCAGAAAGCATTATAACGAATGACCGCTACGTTTACATAGAAAAAATCCTCAACGGTACATACAAAAGAAGACACGCAAACAGACTCACTGTTTCAGATAAAATTGACAGTATCGTCACAAACAGAATTCTTGCTTTGCCGATTTTTGTTATCATAATGCTTCTTGTTTATATGATTTCAATCGGTACGGTCGGTGACTGGACTGTCGGATTTATGAACGATACTCTTTTCGGAGAAATTATCGTTCCTGCAGTTACAAACGGTCTTGAATCGATCGGTTGTGCGGATTGGCTTGTCAGCCTCGTTGCCGACGGTATCGTCGGCGGTGTCGGCGCTGTGCTCGGCTTTGTTCCACAGATGGTAATACTTTTCCTGCTTCTTTCACTTTTAGAGGATTGCGGTTATATGTCCCGCGTAGCCTTCATTATGGACCGTCTTTTCAGAAAGTTTGGTCTTTCGGGTAAAAGCTTTATTCCCTTGCTTGTTGCTTCGGGATGCGGAGTGCCGGGTGTTATGGCAAGCCGTACAATCGAGCAGGAACGCGATCGCAGAATGACGATTATGACAACTTGCTTCATCCCTTGCGGTGCGAAGATGCCCATTGTAGGACTTATTGCTTCTGCATTCTTTGGCGGAAGTGCACTGGTTGCAACGGCGGCTTATTTCGTTGGTGTTATGGCGGTTATTGTTTCGGGTCTTATTCTTAAGAAGACGAAGCCGTTTGCAGGTGACCCGGCTCCGTTTGTTATGGAGCTTCCTGCTTACCACGCACCTGTTCCTTCTAATATTATCAGAACGACTGCTGAACGCGGCTGGTCATTCATAAAAAAAGCAGGTACTATTATTCTTGCTGCAAGTATTATCGTTTGGGTGCTCAACAGCCTTTCGTTCGAAGGTGGTTTCCATTACATAACTGAAGCAAACGCAGGCGAATCAATTCTTGAAGTGATTGGCGGATTTATTGCAGTAATCTTTAAACCTCTCGGCTTCGGAACATGGCAGGCGGCTGTTGCAACAATTCTCGGCCTCATTGCAAAGGAAGAGGTCGTCGGTGTATTCGGCTCGCTTTCATCAATGGCGGATGCAAGCATATTTGAAATTTTCGGCGGAAATTCAATTGCAGGCTTCTCTTTTATGATATTCAATCTTCTTTGCGCGCCTTGCTTCGCTGCTATGGGCGCAATCAGAAGAGAGATGAACAGCGCAAAATGGACAGCCGGCGCAATCTCATATATGTGCGTTTTCGCTTATGCAATTTCTCTTATGGTCTACCAGTTCGGCTCGTGGTTCATCGGTTCAGGTAATATAATCGGTACGGTTGCCGCAGCTGCAGTGCTTGTGTTTATGCTCTATATGCTTTTCAGAAAGAACGAAAATGAGCAGAAAAAATCAAAGTAAAACGGAGGTGTTCTTATGAACATACCAACATTTATAGTTCTATCTATTGTCGTAGCGGTGTTCGTAGGAATCGTTGCAAAGGCAATCATAGATAAAAAGAAAGGCAAATCTTCCTGCTCCTGCGGATGTTCAGGATGTGCGATGAAGGATTCCTGCCACTCGGCTAAATAAAATTATCGGCTTGCAGATTGCTTTCTGCAAGCCGATGTTCTTTTGGTACTGTTATTTTATTCTGCTATTGTGCTGAAATTTTCTCTCATTTCAGTTGTGTTACCCGTTGTAAGATAGTAGTCATATTCAAACGGTGTATAGCTTTTAAGTGTCATATTACGGATAACAGCTATGTATGAAGTTGTGCTGTCAACAGATGGGTCAGGATTAGTGGTTGTTTCTCTCATATATACGCCTGAAAGGAAAGTTGTTTCGCCGGGGACATAAACACCGATGCCGAAGCTGTCGTCAAATTCGCCGATGAAGGCTGACCAGTTTTCAGGTGATGTAAAATTGGGGTAACCTGCGTCGGGCCAGAAAATCAGCTCAGGTTCAATTGTAAGAGCCTCGTTTGCCCATGGATTGTTTCCTCCGTAGTAAACAAATCTGTTGAATGGTTCAATACAGTAGAAAGCAGGTATTTCCTGTGCTCGCGGATTTGTTACGTAGCCTGAAAAATCAGTGAATCTGCAGGAAACTTTCACAAGGCCACCGTCAATCGCATATGTTGCCTCCATATATGAAGGTGTAATGTGTTCCTTCTCTTTTGCCCAGTCAAGCGGCTGACATTTGATGTAAATTGAATTCTCATCGTAACGGACATCAACAATCTTGCTGGCATCGTTATACTGGTTACCGCCCTGAACAGGGTTGTAGTCCCAGATGTTACCCATATATTCGCCTTTTTCGTAGCCTTGTCCGTCGAACGAACCGTAGTACGACTGTTGAACAAGTCTGCCTGTATCGGCTCTGTTGATGAGGTTTACGTTTGAATTGACAACAGGTGCGTTATATCTTTTTCCTGCATCTGTGTCAACCAAAATACGTCCGTCCTTTTCGACAGCTTCAACGTTGGAGTTAAGGTCTTCCATATAGCTGAGCGCACCGCCCCAGAGGAGATTTACACCGATTTTGTAAGTATCCGTCTGAATGAAAATATCTTCATCGGGTATTTCGCGGTTGAAAACTGAAAAACCGTCAATTCTTATTTTTGCATTTTCTTTATCTAACGGCTCAAAAGAAACACAGCAGATTGCGTTTGCCTTTGTTCCCTTGAGCATATTGTCGATGAAAGAATAAAACTCTTTGTTTTCGCCCGGCTCAAGGAAGAAGTTTTCGCTTTTCTTGATGGCACCGCAACGGTAGGTAAGCGTACCTTTGATGTAAGCATCTGTGCTGTAAACAAAGCCATAGTAATTATACCAACCGTGAGTGATGTCGTTGAAGCTAAAGGTTTTTTTACCGTCAAGCGTGAGGTAATCTTTTTCAAAAGCAACATTGCCGTCAAAATAAATTGCTTCGTTTTCACCGTTTAAAACGATGCTTTCAGCACTGAAATCACCGACAGAAATTTCAAAATCCGTGTCGTTGAGAATCGGCAGAAAGCTTACGGGATATGTGAAAAAGCCGAAAATGAAAGAAAGAACGATACTCAGAACTTTTCTTATTGTAATTAAAAACATATTTTCTCACCTCGTTTGTTTTTTATATCCTACCACATTTTCTTTTTTTAGGCAAATAAATTATTTTCTATTGTAAAAATAAAACATTTTTGGTATCATATAACGCAAAGGAAGGTGTTATTATGTTTGAATTTATCGCATTGACAAAGGGCTTTCTTTCTGTCCTTCTTACCGTTCTGAACTTTTTCAGTTTCGGAATTTTCGGTAACTTTACGGCAGAAACAAAACCTCTTTATGACGATTGCAAAATGAATTTTGCTGTGATTTCCGACATTCATATGACAGAAGAGAAAGCAAGAGCAGATATGCTTCGTTTCGGTCTTCAGGATATGCAGGAGTTTGCAAGTCCTCTTGATGCACTCATCTGCTCAGGTGACCTTACAGACCACGGTGAAAAAGAAGAGTGGGAAAATCTTGAAAAAGCGTTTGCAGATTACACTCCTGCAAAGAATATCATTCTTGCTCAGGGTAACCACGATACATGGACAGATGACGGCTACGATTTTTCAAGAGAGAATTTCATCGAGTATAACGAGAAAATCACAGGACATGAGATTGATGAAGTTTATTACTCGACAAAGGTAAACGGATATACATTCATCGTCCTTGGCAGTGAGTCAGACCACGTTTATGCAACTGTCAGCGACGAGCAGGTTGAGTGGCTCCGTGCTGAAATGGAAAAGGCTTCGAAGGACGGTCTTCCGATTTTTGTAATCAACCATTGGCCGATCAACGAAAGCCACGGACTTCCCGAAACCTGGGGTGACGACGAGCCGATGCCCGATGACGGTGGTATCGGCGACAAGTCGGCAGAGGTAGAAGCAATCCTCAAGTCTTACGACAATGTATTCTACATCACGGGTCATATCCACAGCGGTTTCACAAAACCCGGTCAGGAAGATGTTTACGGATATCTCAGTGTTGAATCCGACGGCTCATTCCACAGTGTGAATCTTCCTCAGTATATGTATCTTACAATAAGAGGCAGAATTGCAAACGGTACAGGCTTCACCTTCGAAGTTTATGAAGATAAGGTCGAAATCCGCGCAAGAAGCTTCTCCGCAGGTGTTTGGTATACAGACTACGACTGGTCTTTTGATTTAGTTTAATTAAACAATTAAAAGCTGTTACGCTCAGATGAGTGTAACAGCTTTTTTGCTGATTAGAACGTGACGATATATTCTGCAAAAATTGCGGTGTGTCGCAAGCGTAACACCATACAAAAAGGATTGTAAATGATTCGACAAATTCGGGTTTGTGGAACTGTTTTAAATTCTTTTTGTAGTGCGTGACGCTTGCGACACACCGTAAATTTTGTAGGATATTGGCACGTTGCAAGCGTCGAGCCATACTAAACAGATTCAGGTGTGTCTGTCGAGGACGTCGTCCCCTACGCAGTTGCCTGAATCTTGTTCGTAGGGGCGCGCATTGCGCGTCCGTTGCATTACGCAGATTTTTCGCGGACGACCGATGGTCGCCCCTACGATGTTAATTGAATATTCTGCGCCGACAAGCCCGAATTTGTCGTGATGTTTCCTTTATTATGTAATATTAAAGGAGCTGTTTTTTTACAGCCCCTTTGTTTTTTCAGATTTTATATAGAAAGCAGATGTTCTCTGAGAACATTCCAGTTGTTCACCGTCATATACTCCCCGTTTCCCCCGTCAGTTCGCATTTCAAGAGATTTTTCAGCTTTTACATCGAGCAAAATCGGTGTCATTCCGCTGTTTCTTGCTCCGTCAACATCGGGGATTCTTCCATCACCGCAGTACCAACAATCCGACAAATCAAGGTGTGCATATGCTGCCGCACATTCAAAAAGTGTTTTTTCGGGTTTGGGCAAAAGCAAATCTGCACTCGTCAGGCAGAATTCCATTTTTTCTTTCGGAATCCATATTTTTATTGCAAGATGCAGGCTCTCTCCACTCATTGCATTGTTGCTTATTACAGCGGCACGGATACCAACGGAGTCAAGCATTTCAAGCAGCTCAGGCACTCCGTCAATAACTGTTCTTGATGAGTTGTATCGGTCAAAAATCTCTTCCTGCTCAACCATGGATATGGAAAAGTGAAGTCCCGTTTTCATCGTGACATACTTTATGGATGCCGAAAGCAGAAAATCCATCTTTATTCCCGACTTGGATTCAGGTTTTCCGCCGTAAATTTCCTGCATATATTCATCCCACAATGCCGCAAGTGTTGCATCATCAGTTATTTCAGGATTATCTGCCGCCTGTCGGAGCTTTGAAAGACCGTCAATCGGTATGCACTTTCCGTCATCAAACAAGGTTCCGCCCACATCAAAAAGTATCATCTTCGGTTTTTTATTATACATTATGTAATCACCTGCTATACCGAGGATATTATTGACTCTCGGCTATTGCTAAACATGTAATTATTCTATGATGCTTAGCGTTTGCCTGAACCGTGGCAGGTTGAGCATTTACCTTTATTGTAAAGGCACTTGGGACAATCACGGTTTTTTGTATCTGCAGCAGAGCTCCACAGAAATCCGCTGCCGCCGCATTTCTTGCATTTACCGGAGCCTTTGCAAGTTATACAGTCAAGATAAGATTGGGAATTGTTCCCTGAATCTGAACCTATGTCTGAGCCGGAATTACTGTTACCCGAAAGATCGTTCAACGTGAGTGTTGTGCGGTCGCCAAAGTCTTTGAATTCGAAAGCATCAGGTTTGTAATAGATTGACAAACCTACTACACCACTCATACCGTTTTTTTGAATAAAGACTAAGAGATCGCCTTTTACATCGAAATACTCATAATATATGTCGGGTACATCTTCTTCACCAGTATAAGTAAAACCATATGTAACCGTGTTAACAGTGTGGACAGTCTCATCTTTTTCTGAGGTAAGCTTGAGCTGGTATTTAGGGTCTGACAACAGTGCGACATAGTCCCTGAAAGCTTGCTGGCCGTCATAGTCAGTCGCATAGCTCAGACAATGAAAGCCTTCTTTCTCCAAAAACTTATCCTCGTTGCGTGCAAGGCTGTTGTTGAAATATGCATCGGGGTCAGGAATTGTCGGGTTGGTTAACTTTACGGAATCAGTGCGCTCGTTTTTGTCTTTGGTAGCTTTCTCTGTGTTACCGTTGGGCAGATGCTGATAGTTATACTCATCGCCGTTATAATGGAGTGTAAACTCGCTTATCTGCATACAGTTGCCTGACTGAACATCAACAATTTCAAGCTTGAAATATTTATACTCGTCTTCAACATCCGTTAACTCAAAGTCACGCTGAACACCGTTTTCATCCGGAAGATCAAAATTTTTCACTTCTGTGGTAATAACATCCCAGTCTTTACTGTCGTCAGAACCGGAAAGAACCCAGGCACGTGGATTTCTGCCTTTAAAGGTTGCGCAGTCATTACCCGTCACAAAGCTGTATCCGTTAATCTTAACTTCTTCACTTGCTTCGAAGACTACTTCTGCACCGTCGAAATTAACAACGCACCATTTTGTACCTGCATTGCCGTCGAAAAGGTTTTCTGCTTCTTCTCCCGAACCTGCTCCTTTTGTAGCACTGATAACCTCAAAAGTGATGTCAGAATATTCTTTTTCTTTTCCGCATCCGAAAAAACTGACCGTCATTATAACGCACAATAATATTGCCAAGATCTTTTTCAAGTTAAACACCTCTTTATATTGATTTTACTTGTTAATCTTTTTGCTGAAATCAAGAAGTCGGACAACAATCGGAGAAAGGAAAATGTTTACCGAAAGTTCAACGAGGAAGTTAAGCCCGACCATTCCTATGATAAGGAACTGCGCAACGTTTGTGAATCCGCCTGCTGCTCCCCATTCCTTGATTGTGTCAAGGAAGAAAACAACACAACCGAGAAGGAAAACACCGGTATTGACAAGCGGACAGGCAATAGCCGCAAGAATAACTGCAAGATATCTGTTTTTCTTTTCAAACAATTTGTAAACAAGACCTGCAACAAGACCGCAGAGAATGCCCTTGACAAGAACTGTTATTATTGTACCCGGCACGCTTACAGCAAGGAAAGCCGCCGCATCCGTAAAAAGAACAACTACACCGAAGATGAATCCGAGCCACGTGCTGATTTTATAATCGCAGAGTGCCGCACCGAGAACAATCGGGATAAGCACAAGTGAAATTGCAAACGGTCCGAACTTGATAAACTGTCCCATCATCTGCAGAACAACAACAAGTGCTGTCAGGATTCCTCCGATTGCAAGCTTTTTCACTGCCTGTGAATTTTTTGTATTTCTTTTTCCCTTTGCCATTTTATCACCTCTTATAAGTCTGACTAGATTATATCACTGCAAAAAACTATTTTCAAGAGTCTTTGCGGTTGTCCGTTAAACTCTTTTATGCTATAATCTGAACAATAATATTGCCGAGGTGCGCTATGAAACCTAATATTATATTCTATTTTTCTGACCAACAAAGATGGGACACCGTCAACGAAACGCTTATGCCGAATGTGACAGAACTTTCAGAGGAAGGTGTTCTTTTTGAAAACTCGTTCACCTGTCAGCCTGTATGCGGCCCTGCAAGAGCCTGCCTGCAGACGGGACAGTACGCAACACAGAATAAATGCTATTGGAACGGGATTGCGCTTCCCGAGGACACAAAAACCCTTGCCGACCATTTCAACGAAAACGGCTACGATACAGCCTACATCGGCAAATGGCATCTTGCGTCCGACCGTTACCCGGGAATCGGTGTTCATTGTGAAAGAACCGCCGTTCCAAAAGAAAGACAAGGCGGATACAAATACTGGAGAGCCGCGGATGTGCTCGAATTCACATCGCACGGCTACGACGGTTTCGTTTTTGACGAGGACGGAAACAAGCTCGTTTTCAATGGATACAGAGCCGATTGCATCAACGACTTTGCAATTGAATACATAAATAATCACTCGGGCGAAAAGCCGTTTTTTATGTTCATTTCTCAGCTTGAGCCTCATCACCAGAATGACCATAAACATTTTGAAGGTCCGACAGAAAAAATTGAAAATTTCAGGAACTATCCTCTGCCCGATGACCTGACATTCCTGAAAGGAAATTACGAAGAAGAATATCCCGATTACCTTGCGGCAATAAATTCGCTTGACGACAATGTCGGCAGACTTGTTGCAACGCTCAAAGAAAAAGGAATTTATGAAAACACCGTGATTGTTTATACGAGTGACCACGGCTGCCATTTTCAGACACGAAACGAAGAGTATAAGCGAAGCTGTCACGAATCCTGCATCCATACTCCGCTGATTTTCGGTGGCGGTGCAGTCAAGAAAACTGAAAATATCGAAAACCTTGTCAGCCTTATCGACCTTCCGCCGACACTTCTTCACCTTGCAGGAATCAAAATCCCCGAAAGCTATTCAGGAAACATCCTGCCTGTGAATGATGCTGACGCACCCGTGAGGGATTGTGTTTTTGTGCAGATAAGCGAGTCTCACATCGGAAGAGCCGTACGCACAAAGGAATGGAAATATTCTGCAAAGGCAAAGGGTTCAGGTTGGATAAAGCACAGTGGTTTAAAATACTACGACGATTTCCTTTACGACCTTGTCAACGACCCCTGTGAAAAAGTGAATCTTGTTGACAACGAGAAATATTCCGTCATCCTTGAAGAAATGCGTGAGCTTCTTTCAAAAGAAATGGTGAACGCAGGCGAGAAAAAGCCGACCTTTGCAAAGCCGAAAAAAGCACCTGAGTATTAATATAAAAGAATAACCGGGATTCCTACGAATCCCGGTATTTTTATCACATATGTTCAAGCGTTTTCTCAACAAGCTTTTCAATTTCAACTGTACCTACACCGAAAATTGAAGTATGAATCTTGCCGTTAATCGGTTTTTTCCATTCCTCACCGATGCAGTCAATTCCGCCGCGCATGCCCATAATTGAGCCGACGGTCGCACCGTTACAGTCCGTGTCAAAAGCCATTCCGACGGCCGTGCAGATTGATTTTCCGAAATCGCCCTCACCGTAAAGCAAGCCTGCAACAACAATCATCGCATTTGAAATTGTGTGACACCAACCGTGGTCGGTGTGCTCGTCGTAATCCGAATGAATAATCCTGAAGCATTCGTCAAGAGTAACACCGTTTTTGTAACCGTTATAAATCTTCATAACAGCTTCGTGAAGTCTGGATGAAGCTGGAATCTGTGCAAGACCGCCGAGGATTATATCTTCAATGCTCTCTGTTACAGCGGCACAGGCAATCATAGCGGCGATAAACATTTCGCCGTAAACTCCATTCTTAACGTGAGAAAGCGTTGCGTCGTTGTACGCCATTTCTGCCGCTTCTTCAGGCTTGCCGGGGTTGATATATCCGAAATAGTCGCCTCTTATCTGTGCACCGATCCATTCACGGCAGACATTTTTATACATCGCTGTTGCAGGCGGTTCGATACAATTGATAACGTTTACATAAGCAATTCGTTCCGCTGTGAAGCAGGAAAGGATTGAAAGATACTTAAGCCACGCTGCACCAACGTCCTCAGCCTCAAACCACCTGCCTGATTCATCAACAATACGCTGTGCAAGAACTGTATAATTTGTGTCATCATCAACGGGCATTCCGTCAGTGTTGTCACCGTAAGACTTGTTTCTTAAAAAGAATTTGTAATGCGAGCAGACCTCGTCTGTTATGTCTGTGCTCAGAATATAGCGATGCATCGGATAATTCCCTGTTTCTTTAAGAAGCGGAATAAACTCTTCGCTCCTGATTCCTTCAACAGGCTTTCCGAGCAAACATCCGCAGGCTCTGCCTGTCCATGCACCGAGAAGCTTTTTTCGGAGAGTTTCAGAATCGGGAGCTGTTACCTTGAAATCATAAGCCTCCCTGAGTGCTTTGATTTTATCAAGGTCATTGGGCTCGTTGTATTTATATCCCGAACGGATTTTTGAATTAATAACTGTTTCAAAAATAAGCTCACTCAGCTTTGTCTTCATTTCTCCGCTTCGCATTGCCGCAGCGGATTCAAACAAAGCCTTATGCTTTTCAATATCAAGACCTTCTTCAATTGACTGATTGTATTCAGCCATAATATCCGAAGCATAACGGTTAAAACCTTCAACGTGGTTATGGTCAATTTTAATTTCAGTATCGTAAATTTTAGCAAACATAAAATCACCTGTTTGAGTCAAATTTTGCAATATCTTGTGAAAATTATACCATAACCGGCTTAAACATTCAACACAATTAGCCGATTGATTTATATATGTAACAATGGTATAATTATTTAAATAGACATTAAAGGGGGATTTTATGAATTCATTCTTCCTTTCTGTTCTTGTGCTGTACGGCTCAATTGTTTCAATTTTTATGCAACCTTTTCCGCCTGCAGATACAAGTGATTTTACTCCCGTTATGCGCTTTATCATCACAAGTGACTCGCACATAACAACAATCGGAGATGTGCAGACAAGCCGACTTGAAAAGATGATCAAGTTCGGCTACAGAGAAGCAAAAAAAGACCCGAATTATAAAAATCTTGATGTAGTTCTTATTGCAGGCGATGTTACCGATATGGGTACAAAAATTGCATTCGGAAGCATCAAGGCTGCAACAGTACCCGTGCTCAGGGGCGACACTCAGTTCCTTGCGACTGTTTCAACTTCGCACGATGACCGCAATCTCGGCAAAGAATCGCTTGCTCTTTATGAAAAGATTATGGGTCAGGAAACAGACTTTCATCGTGTTATAAACGGATTCCACTTTATCGGAATTTCTGCTTCCAAAATTGAAGGTGAACATTACAGCGAATATCAGAAAGAGTGGCTTGTTAAAGAGCTTGACAAAGCTGTTGCGGATGACCCGAGCAAGCCGATATTCGTTCTTCAGCACGAGCATATTTCAAATACGGTTTACGGCAGCTCGGATTATGAAGGTTGGGGAATGCCCGACTTTGCAGAAATTCTGAAAAAATATCCTCAAGTTATCGATTTTTCGGGACACTCACATTATCCGATCAACGACCCCCGTTCAATCTGGCAGGGTGAATATACAGCAATCGGTACAGGCGGTCTTTACTATGCCGAGGTTACCGTTGACGACACAAAGACGGTTCATCCGTCCGGCTACAGAATGGCTTCAACATTCTGGATTGTTGAAACCGATGCAGAAAATCGTATACGGCTCCGAGCCGTTGACCTTGTTGCGCAGGAGTACCTTTGCGAATACATCCTGGAAGGACCTCTTGCAAGACAATACACACCTGAGCAACAGCTGTCTCGGTCCAAGGCACCTGCTTTTGACAAGAAAGCAAAAATGAAGGTAATCGGCAAAAGCGTTACTTTTGACGCAGCTGAATCAATGGACGGTATGCCGATTTTCCTTTACAGAGCGGTTGCTGTTGACGGTGACGGGAACAGGGTTCCCGTTGGAAAAACCGTGCCGAAATATTTCCGTGCAAACGTTCCCGACACGGTAAGAATCAATCTTGAGAATCTGCCCGATGGCGACTATAAGCTTGAGATTATTGCAGAAAACTGCTACGGTATTCAGTCAGAACCGCTTTGTTCTGATTAATATAAAACAATTAAGGAGAGCATTGAATATGAAAAAGATTTTCAAAAAGATTCTTGCAATGGCACTTTGCTGTGCTATGCTCGTGCCTATGGGTGCACTCGGTGCATCTGCGGCAACCGCTAAAGAAACCGAAACTGATTGCGGCGGTAAATGTAAGCATTCACCCGTAATCGTTCTTCCGGGTATCAACCACTCACCGACATATCTTTACGATGAAAACGATGAGCCGTATATGTACAACGACAGTCACGTCGGTGGTACACTCATTATCCTCAATGAGGCAGCTCTTTCAGCAGGAGCAATCATAAAAGCTGTAGCAGCTGTACTCGGCACACTTGCACTTCAGACAAATCTCGGCCTTGACAAGATTGCATACAACCTTGTTTCTGAAATCTTCAAATTCCAGAAATGTGACGAAAACGGTGACCATATTGAAAACCTCAAAACTCAGAGATGGAACCATTCTTTTGAACATATGACACAGGATGACCTTGACTGGACATACAGAATGGTGCCGATGAAGTCACTTGTTGACGTAATCGGTGAAGACCACGCTTATTTCTTTACATTCAACCTCGTCGGTGATCCGATGAAATCCGCAGACGAGCTTAAGGCATATGTTGAAATGGTTAAAGAGCAGACAGGCCACGACAAGGTTACATTCCTTCCTGTCAGCCTCGGCGGCACAATCCTTACAGCTTACCTTGAAAAGTATGGCCACGAAGACCTTGACCAGATTGTTAATGCTGTTGCTTGTCTTGACGGCACAGATATTCTTGCAGACTTTATGGCAAGAGAATGGCGTCTTGAAGACGAATACCTCTATCATCAGTTCATCGCAAACATCTTCGTTGAATCAGAAGGCGTTCCGACACTCGGTTACCTTATCAACACAATTCTTCACATCGTTCCGCGTTCAGGTGTTGATGCACTTCTTTCAGGTGCAATGAGTGCAATCCTTGACACTCTTATGCTCAACTGTCCTCAGTTCTGGGCAATGCTCCCCTCTTACAGATACGAAGCACTTGCTGAAAGATATCTTTCCGACAAGCCCGAACTCAAGGCAAGAACAGACGCATTCCAGCAGGCAAGACTCAACCTTAAGCAGAACA
Organism: Acutalibacteraceae bacterium; assembly: GCA_045537435.1. GTDB lineage: Bacteria > Bacillota > Clostridia > Oscillospirales > Acutalibacteraceae > CAG-488. Next base: position 60,220 of record JAZSPL010000056.1, on the reverse strand, counting down.
TTCTTGATGCTGTAGCTGATGGCGTAAGAGTTAACTCAATCGCAGGTGCAAACCTTGACTTTGGTGAGCAGATGTATACATACTTCAACATCGTTGCTTCTGCAGAACAGCACAACTCTGACGGTATTGTAAACCTTAACTCAACAACACTCGGTGCAACAGGTGCAGCTCACGACCAGACACTTGCTGACGTTGATTATGAAAAGAACACATGTTGTAAAGATCCGACTCACAACCACGTTTCACCCGACAATATGGTGGATACGTCAACGGCAATCCTTCCCGAAAACACATGGATTTTCCTTGACCAGCATCACGAAGTAGGTTACAACGACGTTGTTCTTAACCTCGCAAAAGCTATCATCCTCGGTGAAGTTACAGACGTACATTCTGACCCGGAGAACTATCCTCAGTATAACTATCCTTGCTACACTCAGTCTCTTCGCCGTTGGAAAATTCCCGATGCAAAGAGAGTTGACCAGTCAACACTCAGCGAAGAGGATAAGGCAGAGCTTAACGCCGCAATCGCAGAGGCTGAAGATGTTCTTAAAATGACAGTTGCTGACCAGGCAAGAGTTGAAGCGGCTGAAAACAGACTTGTTGCAATTCTTCACAAGGTCGGTGCAGAGGGATACGAGAATATTGAAGATGAGTCTTCACCGCTTGATCCCGTATGGCAGAGCATTACATACGCAATGAGCAAGGGTTCACTCTTCCTCCTCGGCGGTGGCAGCCTTGTTGACAGAATCCTCACTCCTGTAAGATGGCTCATCAAAACAATTTTCGGTTGATTGGTTTGTCAGTTAAATTAAAATAAAACATAACAAAACACTTGTAAAGGTTCATAGCCTTTACAAGTGTTTTTTCTTTCATCAAACAGAAAAACTGTTCAATAAATTCGGGTTTGTAGAGTTCTTAAAATCTTGATGTATATGACCTGTTCAGGCTCCTTTGTGTAAAGGGAGCTGTCGCGTAGCGACTGAGGGATTGTCAAAAATCCTTGAATTATCAACAATCCTCCCGTCACGGCTACGCCGTGCCACCCTCCTTTACACAAGGAGGGCTTGAGGTTACCACTGACTTTCAAACATCCCGACAAACCCGAATTTGTCAATTTCTTTCATTCGTCTTGAGGTGGTTATCCGATCTGAAAATTTTTGCATATAAAAAAGGTTGTTGCATTTTTACGCAACAACCTTTTTACAATTATTTTATTGCTCTTCTTTATACTTTTCTGCCTGAAGGTTGAACATATACGCATACTTGCCGTTCTTAGCCATAAGCTCTTCGTGGGATCCGCTTTCAACAATTTCTCCGTTTTCAAGCATATAGATAACGTCAGCCATAACCGTAGTTGACAGACGGTGGGAGATGAAAATAACCGTCTTATCCTTTGCGGCGCGTGACATCGCTTCGTTAAGAGAATACTCTGAAACGGGGTCAAGGTTTGCGCTCGGCTCGTCAAGGATTGCAAACGGACAGTCTTTGTAGAATGCTCGTGCGACTGCAACCTTTTGCGCCTCACCGCCTGAAAGCGAAACACCGTTATCGTCAAATTCCCTAAGAAGGATTGAATCGATTCCGTTGTCAAGTTGCTTGTTGAAGCTACTTTCTTTAAGAGCTTCAAGCACCTTTTCTTTGTCAGGACTGTCGTTCATCGCAACGTTTTCGCCGAGTGTCGCACCAAAGAGCGAGAAGTCCTGAAAAACAGCGGCATAGTTATCGTGGTATGAACGAAGCTTCCAGTTTTTGATGTTTTCACCACCGACGGTAATCTGTCCTTCAGTTACGTCGTAAAGACGGAGGATGAGGTTTGTCAGCGTAGTTTTTCCTGCACCGTTGTAGCCGACAAGTGCAATTTTCTGATAAGGCTTGATTTCAAGATTGATATTCTTGAGTGTCGGCTCATCACAGCCGGGATAGGTGAAAGAAACGTTTTCAAGCCTGATTGGAACGGGTTTGTCAAATTTCTTAACAGTATCTCCGTCCTTGATTTTTTCTTCAGCCGCCATAAACTTTTTGAACTTTTCAACGTAAAGTCCGTTTTCTCTGACCTGAAGTGCAAACCAGCTTGTCATCGCGAAAACGCTGTTGCTGACGGAGCTTACGCCGTTGAATGTCGCCGCGAAACTGCCGAGCCCGATTTCCTTTGTGACAATTGCCTTGTAGCCCATAAAAAGAGTAACACCAAGGCAGATAAGCAAAGTCATAGGAAGACTTTCCTGACTGAAATAAAGAATCCACTGCTTTTTAAGGAAAGGTGAAATTGTAAAAAGACGGTCTTTAAGGTTATCGTTATATCTTTTTTCGATCATTTCACCTGCAGGATTAAGACGCAATTCTTTCGCGTAATCCTGAAGATAGAAAACACGCGAGAAATAAAGATTTTTTCTGTCAAGCGGAGTCATCGCCGTTTTCTTTTCAACATTGACTTTGGCAATCAGCTTTCCGACGGGTACCATTATGCCGATACAAAGTGCGATGAAAATAAAGCACGTCGGGTCAATGGTGATAATGACCGCTGTGATGGAAATAATCGAAACCATATGAGTAACGAAATCACGCGTGCTTGAAAGTATACTGTTGACACGGTCACTCATAGTGTTCATCGCAAGAACAAAGTCGTTATAAAAGGCGGGGTCATCATAAGCCTGAAAGTCCATTTTTGCCGCCTTTTCGTAAATCATCGAATAAAGCTTATAATTAAGCTTCTCAACCTGCTTCGGACGATAAACTTCGTAGAACAATGTGCTGCCGAGGTTGCCGAGAACAACGACAACCGCAAAAGCAACGCACGCAACGGCGATTCTGTAAAGTGCAACACCCGAGGTTACAACGTCAATGATGTACTTGAGCAAAACGACGTTTGAAAGAATCCACGGAAGGTTTGAAAGTACGTCAAAAAGCATCAGGGAAAAAAGAAGCCCCGGTGAGTTTTTCAGAACGAATTTGAGCATAAACAGATAGTTTTTAAAGCTGTTTACTTTTTCGTTGGTTTTATTCTTCATCGTCGCTTTCCTCCTCTCTGTATCCCGATGCCTGCAAGGTAAACATCTCGCAGTATTCACCGCCGAGAGACATAAGCTCTTCGTGAGTGCCGCTTTCAGTCAAGTATCCGTTCGAGAAAACGAGGATGTTGTCGCTTCTCGTCGCGCTTGAAAGACGGTGTGAAATATAAATAACGGTTTTGTCTTTTGTGCCTTCCATAAGGCTGTCGTACATTTTTGTTTCGGCAACGGGGTCAAGCGCAGAGGATGGCTCGTCAAGGATTGCGATGTCAAAATCCTTTGCAAACATTCTTGCGATTGTGACCTTCTGACTTTCACCGCCCGAAAGCAGCGCACCGTCTTCGATAAATTCTCTTGTAAGAATTGTATTTTCTTTTTCGTCAAGGGTAAGAATTTTGTCGTAAACTCCGCTTTGACGGAGTGCTTTTTGCGCAAGGCTGATGTTGTTTTCGTCAACCTCCCGGATAAGTACATTTTCCGCAACCGTCATAGCAAAAATTCTGTAATCCTGGAAAACGCTTGCAAACTTATCACGGTATTTAAGAAGGTCATATTCCTTAATGTTGATTCCGTTATAAAGAATTTCACCTTCATCAACGTCGTAAAGACGCATCATAAGCTTTGAAAGGGTAGTTTTACCTGCACCGTTATGACCGACGACGGCAATGCTTTCACCCTTGTTGATTCTGAACGAAACATCTGTGAGAGTATTCTTCTTGTTTCCGCTGTAACGGAAAGAAACGTTTTTGAATTCGATACTTTCGAATTCTCCGGGTTCAATTCCGCCGCCCTGGATTTTGGGTTCGTATGCGAGAAATTCACGGAGATTCTGCACCCATAGGCAATGCTTCTGTTGCATTGTAAAATAATATCCGAGCTGATTGAGCTTGTTTCTGCAGTTTGTGATGGCGGAAACAAGAACGGAAAATTCGGAAATCGGAATATCACCGCGTACAATAAGACGGTAGCAACCGTAGCCGAATCCGCCTGCAATGGGAATAACCTGACCGAAAAAGTCGCTGAACATCTCAAGCACAGCAATTTTCCAACCGTATTTTTTTATTATTTTGATGTTGGTATCAACCGCTTCTTTGAAACGACGGTTGACAACCTTGAAGATGCTTGTTGTTTTGATTTCCTTTGCAAAATCTTTGAGAAGTACAGTTCTTTTGGTGTAGTCCTTCTGTCTTTCAAAAGGGGTCATTTCCTTTTCTTTTTGGAACTCAACGCCGTTTCGCTTGATGCGGAAATACATAACGATTACAGGGCAGATAAGGACGATGAGAAGAATCGGGTCAATCTGATAAAGATAAACCGCCAGGGTGATTATGCTGAAAATAGAGCCGATTGTCCATGCAGAACCTTCAATGATTCTTTTGTAAGCTCCTTTTTCAACAACCCAGGTTGCACGGTTGTAGCTGTCAAAGAAATCAGGATTTTCGTAGCATCCGAGCTCAACCTGCTGAGCCTTTTCAAAAATCATCCTGTTTATGTAGCCTTCGAGCTTGATTTCCTGCTTCTCGCGTACGGGGTGAAAAACGATATATCCGAAAAGGTCAACGGCTAATTTGCCGAGAATGATAAGTCCGATTTTGATGACAAATTCACGGTAAGTTCCGTTTCCTTCGATGATTGAAAGCGCTGTCTCCAGGAACATAACGTTGAAAACAACAGCATAATAAACATTTTCGCTTATGTACGCAAGGTAAATAAGAAGTGTTGCAATAGGCGCACTTTTGAAGCTGCATTTAAGCATGAATGCAGTGTTCCTGAAAATATGTGCTTTTGCTTTGAAATCGACCGCTTTCAGTATAATCCCTCCCTTAGTAACCGCTGATTAAATCGAAGTCCCAATTCTCAGCGGCAACTTTTCCGTCAGAAATGCCAAAAATACTCGTTAATACACAAAGTATTGCCTGCGTTTTTTATCATTCCTGACAAAAAACTTTCACGCTGATAATCGCAACCCGATTTAATCAGCGGTTACTTTGCGGGAATTTTTGTTAATTTAAAAAATTTTGTCGTAACCCTTTGCCCAGATTTCAACAAGCTTTCTGTCCCATCTTCTCGGGATAGCGAGGCAGGTTGCAGTTACAAGTGAAATTTTGTTTCCTGCATTGATAAACTTCTTAAGGAATGTGATGTCACTGCAAGCCTGCTTTGCTTTATTGAGAAGGTCATTGATGTCAAAGAAATCGATAACGTCATAGAAGCTTCCGAAGTTTGCTGTCATTGTAACGTTGTAATCGGTAAGAAGACCGGAAGTAAAACAGTAATCAAGGTCTTCGGGAGTGAACTGGAACATAAGATTTTTAACGCACTCAAGCGGAGCAAGACCTGTACCGAGGTGCTTGAAGAAAAGCACCTGATATTTCCAGAGTGCCTCAACACCGAAGCCCTGGGTCGGGTCGTTGATGACTGTTTCTGCAAGGATGCGTGCAGCCTTGAGCGAATTTGCGATACCTGAGCCTATGAGAGGCACTGTCATAAATGCACTGTCGCCTATTGCGGCATAACCGTCAGCAACCATAACTGAAAGCGGATGGCGAACAGGGATTTCAACAAACTGACCTCCGCGGACAACTTCCGTGCCGAGGCGCGGATTATCGGGACGAAGCCACTCGGCAAATTCTTCAACATCATCCATATCGTAATCTTCAAATCTGCCGATGAGAAGATCTGTGTGCTCTTCTTCGGAAGCAACCCAGGCAATGCTTTCTGTGCCCTGAGGACGAAGAAGCACCTTGAACTTGTCCGCAACTTCAACGTCACTTGCCTTGTTATAAAAGGCTCTGTAAATTGTAACCTTCTGCTGACGTGTGATTTCTTTCTGAATCATAAGAGAAGAGGGGAGGTTGCGGCGGACAGGTGAATTCATACCGCAAGCATCAATAATGAGGTCAGCGAAGAAATCGCCCTTTGAAGTGCGGATACCTGCAACACGGTTACCGAGCATAATCGGCTTCTGTACTTCACATTCGTAAACAATCTTAACACCTTTATCGACAGCGTTTTTGATAAGGTGGTCGTAGATATCCTTACGCTCCATCTTGATTTCAAGCTCATCATGGGGTACGTGCTGATAAAGCTTTGAAACACCGTTGGAGGAAACGAAGGTCATATCTTCTTTGTGCTCGTATTTATCCTCATCGGGCATAGGAATTTTTGCAATTTTAAGTGCTTTAGGGTCGAAAATATCTGTCCAATCGTAACCGAGCGTTCCCTCAGCCTTCATTTCGTAAACAGTAACGTCATAACCTGCGTCTGCAAGCATTGCAGCCGCAGCGATACCGCCGTGACCGAGACCTGCAACAATGATTTTTTTAGACATAGCATAAACCTCCCGAAAGTAATCGTAAACATATGGAAAAATTATAGCACTAACGATTGTTATATTCAATAGTTCCAAACTGAAAAATAGTACGAATTTGTTTCAAGTATAGCTCATTGCTTTATCAAATAACAGTCTTGTTTTTATGAATTTTTTATGATATAATAAATATGTAAAAAACACCCGTCATTTCCGACGGGTGTTCGTTGCATTATCAAGAAAAAACAGGCGCCTTCAAGCCGCCCAACACATATATCATAACACAATAAACCCTTGTGTGTCAACGGTTTTTGAGCTTTGTCGGAACATTTCTGTGTTTTGCATAATTTGAAGCTTTTAAGTTTATTGAACATTGCGGATTGAAAAACGGTTGAATCTGTGTTATATTATAGACACAGAAAGGAACAGGTGATACCAATGAACAGGTAAAACCCTAAAAGCTCCGATCAGATTAAAACAAGTTAAGAGTAAAGCTTAAAACCCAAGTGTTCATAACGATAGCTCAGAAAGTGGTGTAAAGAGTTTTAAGTAAGACACAAAACAAGTTTTAAAAAGATTGGGCTGAAACCTTTAATAAATCAGAATAAAATTTTAAATGCCAATGGTGACTTGAATTTAATCAATAACCGTAAAAACATTTAAAACAAAGTTCAGTTTTATTAAAGAAATTCCTAAACTGAGAAAGAGAGGTATATAAAAAGATGTTAGATATTAAGAATGAACAGAAATAACCCTTGACCGGCTCAAATGTGTAAAGAAACATTCGGTCAGGGGTTATTTCAATTTTATACATCTTTTTATGTTACGTCACGCCTGAAAGGGCGTTTTTATTTTTTTGCAAATAAAATATAACAACAAATTCAGGTTTGTCGGGGTGTTATAATTATTCATCTGTCTTAATTTATGCGTAGCTCCTTCTGATGAGGGAGCTGTCGAGCATCAGCGAGACTGAGGGAGAGAAAATCGAAAATCAGTTGTTTTTTAACATTTCACTAAACTACCCCTCCGTCTTTTGCTTCGCAAAATCCACCTCCCCTGACAAGTGGAGGTTCGCATTATTCAAGCAAAAACATAATTCAAATCACCCCGACAAACCCGAATTTGCACATCAAAACGGTGGAAGCAAAGTCGCTGCCTTGCGATGACGGTACGTAGGGCTGGCTAACTGCCTGGAGTTGACCGTATACTGTACCATCGCAATCATTGAAAAAACCTTCGATTTATTTTCATTTTTATATAGCAAATTTTCAATCTTTGTGTTATAATATATCGATTATTTTTATTATGAGGTTTTCTATGAAGAGAGTTACAAAACTTGACAGAGAAACATTGAAATTTTATGCTCGTATGGCGGCTGAAAGCTTTGTCAACGACCCTGTGCATTGCTATGCAAACAAGAACGTTGAAAGAAGAAAGAAGTTTGTTTACCACTTCCTTCTTGAAAGGCTTACTTCTTCAAACAACTGCGATGTTTTCTACGTTGACGACGAAAACAGAGCTCTTTGTGTCTGGAGAGATGCACATAATGAATACACAGTTATCGATTTCCTTAAATGTCCTAACTGGTTTTTTCTTTGTTACTACATAGATGCAACGTTCAAAACCCTTATGGCTTACCGTTATCTTGATTCAAAGGTGTTTGAAAAGAAAACAAAGATTATTTCTCCTGTTTTCGTTGACCCGAAGCATCAGGGCAAGGGTATTGCAAAAGAAATGATTTTAAAAGGCATCGAGGAATTTACTGCTCAGGGCTACAAAATCGGTCTTGAAACGCAGAATCCCGATAATGTTCCTTTCTACGAAAAACTCGGTTTCAAAATAATCAAAGAAGAATTTTACAAAAGAGAAAAAATTTATAATTACTATATGGTTTATGACCCGGAGGTAAAATAAGCGATGAAAAATTATAAGCACGCACTTCTCGTTATGGAGAATCAGGAATATCCCGCAGAGGCAAAAGAAGCTATCATAAAGGTTGAAGAAAAAATTCTTGCAGACGAAAAGGCAAACAAGCTCTACGAATCAATGTACAGAGCATATTGGCTCAAAAAGAAGAACTTTGATGCTTTTAAAGATAAGGTAAAGGCTCTCGCTGAGATGATCGGTGAAAACGAGCATACGGTGAAGCTTGTTCTTCTTCTCAACTGCACAAAACCTTTGCTCAACGAATACAAAAAAGCAAACATCAGCGAGGATATTTACTGGAATACAATCATCGACCTCAAGGTCAAGATGCTTGAATGTAAAGAGAATTACGGTGTTTACGGTACTTTTGTTGAAGGTTGGTTCAAGCAGTTCTATACACTTGAAAGATTTGGTATCGGCAGATTCCAGTACGAGCTTGCGGATTTCTGTGAGGATTACTATGACGAGCACGGAATTGAACTCAAGGACAGCCAGTTTGTTCTCGGTCTTCATATTCCGTCACACCTCGGCAGCCTTGATGAAGAAACGCGAATGGATTCTTATAAGAAAGCTTATGAATTCTTCAAGGACAGATTCAACGGTGGGCCTATGGTGGTATGTTGCGGTTCATGGCTTCTTTATCCCGACAACCTCAACATCCTTCCGGAAAAATCAAAGGTAAGGGATTTCCTTCTTGATTTTGAACCCCTTGATATTACAAGAACTTACGATTTCGGCGATGCGTGGAGAGTTTTCGGCGTTGAAAATGCACACAAGAGAGTACACGAGCTTCCCAGAAACACAAGCATGCAGAGAGCTTTTGCAGAATGGTTTGAACAGGGAAAGAAGTGCGGTCACGCATATTGCATCCTCATATTTGACGGCGAAAAGCTTCTCACAAGAAACACAAGAGAAGAATTCAGAGAAAAATACGGCTATTAATTTAAATTTATAATTTTTGAAAGGAGTGAAAGGAATATGTTTTTGAAAAAGTACCTCGGCGCACATAAGGCGGCAATATTCCTTTGCTCCGTTCTTTTTGTTTTCCAGGCTGTTTTCAGTCTGAGTGTGCCCTATCTTATGGGCGAAATGATAAACATCGGAATTCAGCAGAAGGGTATCGAAAGTCCTGTGCCCGAAGTAATGAAGGCAAGGGCAGTTGATTTGTTTTCACAGATTATACCTGACGAAGAAGAGAAGCTTTTCTTCTCTTTCTACGAAAAGTCTGCAGACGGTGATGTCTACAATCTCCGCGAGGATTATGACGAAGCCGAAGCTTTGCGAATTTACGAAAACGTGATGACATCGGGTTTTTATATCATAACTGAACTCACCCAGGGCAAAACTCCTGACGTTGAAGCAGAGCAGATCAACTATATGGTTGAAAAGGTAAGCCTTCGTACATTGTATATGTATTCGGACGAACTTTCTGCCTTTTCTCAAGAGGAAATTCTTGGCTTTTACGAAAAGGCACAGAATGCTCCCGAAGCGCTCAAAAATCAGCTTGCATCTTTTACGGTTTCGTATTTTTATGACGATGCAGGCATCGACTGTGAAGAAATTCAGCAGAAATATATTTTCAGAACGGGTGCAATAATGGTTTTCTGCGTGCTTATGCAGGTGCTTTGCATTGCACTTACGGGAAAAATTACGGCAAAGCTTTCTTCATCGGTTACGGGCAGAATGAGAGAGGAATATCTTCTTCATACAGCAGAATTTTCATCAAAGCAGAAGCGTATCTGCGATAACGACCTTTATTCTGTTTTTTCTGACGATATAACAAACATCGGCACGGTTATCAATTACGTTATGTCGGCTGTGCTTTACGCTCCGATTGTCAGCGTGGGCGGTATTCTGCTTTCGTTTACGATAAGTCCGTTTTTGAGCATGGTTGTTCTTGCAACTGTTATTATTGTTGTTGCCGTGTTGTTCGTTCTGTATAAGGTTGCATTGCCGAAGTACGACAATCTTCAGAAAAATTATTCACTTCTTGTTCGTTTTGTAAAGAACGGAATAAACAGAATTTACACAATCCGTACAATGAGAACGCAGAAGCTTGAAACCAAACGCTTTTCTGATGTTACCGAAAAGGTACGTAAGGATGAAAGTTACGTTCTTAAGGCTGTGTTTACGGGATTGAGCATCGTTTCGCTCATCTCAAACCTTGTTGTTGCCGCAACGGTAATCCTTTCGGGTAACAGCTTGCTTTCTTCACGAATCGGTATTGGCGATATCATCGCATTTTTGCAGTATTCGGTAATCAGCGTTTCTGCTTTTACTGCGATTGTTGCGATTATAATGTTTGCTCCGAGAGCAAAGGTTTCCTTTAAAAATTTCAGCGAAGTTATGAACACTCCGATTCCCGAAAGACCGAATTCGCAGGGACTTAAGCTCAGCGAAAACGGAGGTCATACGGTTGAATTCAGGAATGTCGGTCTTAGTTTTGAAAACGGCGGAATTTCCGATGTATCATTCACAGCTGAAAAGGGACAGATTACGGCGATTGCCGCACCGACAGGCTGCGGAAAGACGACACTTCTCGGTCTTCTTACGGGAAGCGGTGAAAGCTTTGACGGAGAAATCTTCATTGATTCGCAGAAGCTTGAAGAAATCAGCATAGACAGCCTTCGTAAGCGTGTTTCCTATGCATTTAGTGAGCCTGTGCTTTTCTCAAAAAGTGTTAAGGAAAACCTCCTCCTTTACGGGGCAGAGGACAGTAAAAATGCCGTTAAGAAAGCACTTAATGCAGCGGCGGTTGATTTTGTTGACAACGAAAATATGCTTCTTGAAAACGGCGGTAACCGTTTAAGCGGCGGTCAGCGCGGCAGACTTTCTCTTGCAGGCGCACTCTCAAAAGAAGCAGGTATATATATAATTGACGATTGTATGAAGTCTGTTGACGTGCAGACGGAGAAAAACATCCTTGAAAGCCTCAGAAAGCTTTCGAAAACGTCGGCGGTAATTCTTGTAACTCAGCGTATAAACAGCCTTATTGAGGCGGACAAGGTTATCGTTTTTAATAAAAACGGTATCGAAGCGCAGGGTACGCACGAGCAGTTGCTCAGAACTTCAGATTTTTACAGGGAGCTTGCCTCCTTGCAGGGATTGGAGGTGACCGCGCATGAATGATGAAAAAAGCGGAGTATTTAAATTCCGGTTTGATTCGGGTTCGAAAACAGTCGAGGACCGCGCAAACAAAAAGGAAATTCAGAAGCGTTTGCTCAGAAGCCTTTCTGTTTACAAAGTAAAGCTCGTTCTTTTTGCGGTCGTAACTCTTCTGTACAGCGTGACGTTTGTCATCTTCCCGCAAAAGATAGGCGACATCATCGATGCATTTGCGTCTTCAATCATCCAGTATCTTCTCGGCCTGGGCGACGGAAGTGTCTTCAGCGAAATTATCCCGTATGCAATTCCTGCGGTGATTTTCTTTGTTGCCAATGCAGTTTTTGCACTTCTGCAGGGTTATATCGTAAGTGATATTATCACATCTTATTCAGCTAACCTGAGAAAGACTGTTATGGAAAAGTATGATTCGCTTTCCGTTTCGTTTATCGACAGCGCTGAGCACGGAAAGATTGTTTCCGCCATGACCCAGGATGTTGATGCGCTGAATCAGAGTCTCAATCTTCTTTTAATGAGATTTGTTGCTCCCGTAATTACGTTTGCAGTAATAATTATAACTCAGCTGATAACTAATATTACTGTCGGCATAATCAGTATTGTTTTCTGCATTCTCGGTTTCGGATTTACATTGATTTCCGAAAGAAGAGAGAAAAAGGCGGCAACAAAACAGCAGTCGGACAAGGGCGGACTTTATTCCGAAGCGGCAGAGTTTTACAACGGTCTGGCAGTTTTGCAGAATTCAGGCAAGGTTGAAGAAAGAAAACAATCCCTGCTTGAAAAGATAAAAGATACTTCAAAGGCAAGTGAAAAGTCGCAGAAGTTTTCTGTTTTGCAGAATTGTATTTCTGAACTTTCTGTGTCGCTTTGCATTGTATTTGCTATGGTCGCTTCTGCACTTATGATGGCAGACGGAGGTTTTTCCGTCGGTGGTCTTCAGTGTCAGTTTGTTTATATCAGAAAGCTTTTCAGCTCTTCAACTGATTTTTCAATGATACCCGGAATTCTGCGCACAGCAATTCTTTCGGCAGGCAGAATTTACGATTTTCTTGATATCGATTCGTCCGAAACAGACGGCGAGGTTATCCCTGAAAAGACAGAATCTCCTCAAAATATCGAATTCAGGAACGTAACGTTCAGGTATAATAAAGAAAGCCGATATATCCTCAAGGACGTTTCCTTTGGTGTTAAGAGAAAGGGAATAACTGTTATTTCAGGAATGACGGGTGCAGGAAAAACGACGATTATCAAGCTTCTTCTCGGATTCTATCAGCCACAGCAGGGTAAGGTGCTTTTTGAAGGAAAGGACGTTTCTTCGTTAAAAAAGGACGACTATTTCTCAAGGTTCAATATAATCGTTCAGGGTTCAACTCTTTTTGACGATACGATCGAAAACAATATCTCTTACGGTTGCGAAAACGTAAGCTTTGAAGAGATTCAGCGTGCCGCAAAGCTCAGCGGTGCAGATGAGTTTATAACAAGACGTCAGGACGGGTATAAGACGGTGTTCAATTCAAAAAGTCCGAATCTTTCCGACGGTGAGATTCAGCTGGTGCTTCTTGCAAGAGCGTTTTTAAGAAAACGAGAGATTCTTGTCTTCGACGAAGCAACATCGGGACTTGACGTAATCGCTGAAAAGAAAATTATTGAAGCGTTGCAGGAAATTGCAAAAGAGAGCTGTGTAATCGTTATTTCACACAGAACATCTTCTCTTTCAAATTCTTGTGATACAATTAATGTCAGCGATTCAAAGGTAAAAATGTGATATAAATTGACAATCGCAGCGGATGATGATAAACTGAAGCTATAATTGTTTAGGAGAATGAATATGACTCAGACTAATACGGGCGCAGCTCCGAAAAAAAATAATATAAAGAAGTTGCTTGTTCCTATTGCCGTTGTGCTCATTGTTGCGATTGTGTTCGGAATAGCGGTTTCGGCAAAATCAAAGCCGATGGTTGCCTTTGACGCTCTTAAAAAGACCGTTTTTCAGACGGGCGCAGTTGATGCAAAGCTTACCGCGGAGGAACAGTTGATTTATTCCGCTGATGTCAGATTCGGCGAAGGTGTTGCGGACAGTCAGTTCGAAATCAAGCTTCGGGAAAGAATTTTCTCTCTTTCAAAGGGTATGATTAAAATTGACGGTATGAACTATGGCAAAGTGGATGATGTTATTTATCAGTCAGAAGCAAGAGCCGAGCTTGAAGCCTACGGTATTGACCTTAATTTCTTTGAAGTGCTCGATGCTGTTGTTGATGAAAAGATTGACGAAGATGAAGTTGAAAAGCTTTATGACAGCCAGGTAGTTCCGAATGCGGAGAAGGAATTCAAAGCATACTATGAAATGGATATTGAGCTTCCGGATTACGAAGAAACAATGAAGATTGTTGAAAGATTCCTCAGAAAAGGAATTACGGACGAAGCTCTCAAGGTTAAAAAGGTAGATTCAAAGGAAAAGGGCAAGACATACAACTTTACAATTAATGTTGAACAGCTGGCTGTGTGTATCGGCGAATTTTTAAAGAATGATAAGGGCACAAGAAAAATTCTTGAAAATGCTGTTGCAACTTCAGCCGATAAGGAACTTACCGTTGAAAGCTTTGTTGATTCTTTGGTGAAGGAATATGAAGGCTACGATGAACCGATTACGGGACAGATTACAATCGCATCAGGCCGTATAACACGCATTTATCTTGACCGTGATAAAATCGAGGTCAGAATCCTTTCAATTAAATAATCAGGTAAAAGGTGTTGCAGTAAGCAGCACCTTTTTTGTTGAATTAATATTTGTTATGTGGTAGAATAAAATCCGGAGGGATGCCTTATGAAAAGAATTATAAGTGTTTTGTTGGTTGTGCTTACTCTTGTGTTGCTTCCGCTTGAGGTTTGCGCATCTGCACAGAGTACGGTTCTGCCCGATTTGCAGATACAGTCAACTCAGCCGAGGACACGTAAAAAAGTTGACGGCCTCAGAATGTACGTTGACGAAGAAAACCCGCTGTTTATGATAAGAAATTGCCCGACCGCCAATATGAATATACCCGAAGTGGCGGCAGATTCGGCAATCAAAACTTACTACGCACTTCCTGAAGATATAAGAAACTTCACAGTTATTTACATGGATGAAGGTCCTGCATATATGACGCCGCAGGAACAGCTTGATTATTGGTACGCACTTCTCGACATTCTTGAAGAAGCACAGATTCCGGTGGTTCTTCAGTCAGAATGCTTCTGTACAAACAAGCAGCGCGACCCGTTCACACAGGAAGAGCTTTCGGCTTTGTTTGAAAAATACACAACGCTTATGGGCTTTGTTCAGGTTGAACTTTCCACAAACGGTGTAACAAACGAAAAGCTTGCATATGACGAAGTTACAAACGATATGGGCGTTAACCGAAATATCCTTGCAAGAATGAAATCCTGTATAAAAGCCTGTGCTGAAAACGGCGGACTTTTCATCTGGCAGGATATGGAATATATCTATTGGAAAAAGAATAATTACGTAAACCACATTCTGAAGGACAGGGAGCTTTATGACCTTCTTAAGAGCAATACTGAAAACGTAATTATTATGGATAAACATAACGGCCACGGCAGACATTTTGCTTCGCAGTCAAATATTTTGGGTTGTTGGCTTGATGATGTCTGCGGAAACTGGGGCGTAAACCTTGAAAACTTCCTTTGGTATGAAGAGGGATTCATCGAATATGATGACCTCGGCGTAGCACCTAATGAACCCGACCCGATTACAACGGCAAAGTATCCGCCCGCGCTTTTTGGTATCGATACGATAGCGGATATGGTTGCAGGAGCTACCGTTTTTGCGATTGAGGGAACTTTCAGTCGCGGCGGACTTTACCATTTCGTAGACGGTGAGGTTATTTTGACCCCGACATTCTATGAAGTGCTTTATCCTTTCTATCAGCTTGCCCTGAACGGCTCAGTACCCAATAAAGAGCAGGTAAAGGAAAAGATCAAGGTTGCTTATAAAATGCTTAATCCCGTTGCACCTGCGCTCAAGGGTAACGATGCTCACATTCTTCAGGGTCTGTATTGCGACAATTTCACTTTCTGGCAGGAAAATATCGAATTCAATAATATCTATAACGACTGCACAAAGACATGGGTGCCATCGACAGGCAGATATTATGTAGTGCCGATTCTTCCGATTTATTCAAATCCGAAGGAAGTATTGCCTGATGCATTTATACTCAACGATTTCAATTATTTCTTCCGTTTCCTTTTCATCGATTCAATAAAAGTGAATTTCTTTAACAAGAGATATGAAGAAACATACAAGGGCGACGGAGTTCTGTTTGATATCAACGATTATATCTACGCTTTCAACAGCAACGAAAACAAGACAATCGATGCCCGTCAGAGCGTGTATTATACTTTACCCGACAGCGGTAAGGATATCGGTCTTCATATGGAATCGCACACTTATGCAATCGTCAAAGAGGATGAAGGCAAAATAAATATTGATATGTGCAACCTCCGCCTTGACACGGATACAGTTTGCAATGGGCTTGAATCCGAAGACCAGTTTATGCGTGAATATGCCGCAGGCGGAAAACGCAACAATCCGAAAGATTTCCGTGAAACAACGTTTGAAATTTCAGGCTTCAGTAAAAAACCGACAATTTATGCAGAGGGAACGAACGGTGCAAAACTCAAGGAAGAGTGGGACGCAACAAGCGGCACATTGACTCTCTCAGTTGTTTCAAACGGCAGAGTGAATATAACCATTGAATAATAAAAACGAGCTATCTCAGAAAAGAGATAGCTCGAATTTTTATTTGACAGGTAAAACGTATTTTTCTTTGTATTTTTCAAAGCTTGTTGTGAACGTTTCGCTGCCTGATGATTTGTAGTTGTTAAGGTATTCGTGAGTGTCGAATACAGATTTGCTTATCTGAATCTGACAAACAGCAATGTTTGAACAATGGTCGGAAACTCTTTCGTAGTTTGTGAGCAAATCGGAAAGAACAAAACCGAGTTCGATTGTGCATTTACCGCCTGTAAGACGAGCAATATGTCTTGATTTAATCTCAGCAAGAAGGTCATCAATAACCTGTTCAAGAGGCTCGACTCTCTTTGCAAGGGCTAAATCGTTTTCTGCAAAAGCCTTTTCTGTAAGCTCAAGAATTTCTTTGATTGCATCCGTTGCAACCTTGAGCTCAGCTTTTGCGTTTTCTGAGAAGTTAATCTCTTTGTCGTTGATTTCCTGTGCGGCTTTTGCAATGTTTACGGCGTGGTCACCGATTCTTTCAAAGTCGCCGATAGCGTGAAGAAGGGTTGAAACCATATTGTTATCGGCGTCCGTAAGGGAGTGGCCGGAAACCTTAACAAGGAAAGTTCCGAGCTTGTCTTCGTAATCGTCAAGCTTTTGTTCGCTTTCTATAATTTTGTCAACGACTTTTGTGTCAAACTTTTCTACAAGAGAGATTGAATCGAGCAAAGCTTCAATTGCAACCTGTCCCATCTGAACTGTATAGTTTTTGCCTTCTGAAACCGCAAGGGAAGGGGAGTTGAGAAGACGGTCGTCGATGAATGCACTTTTGCCGGTTGCCTTTTTATCTTTAACTGTTTTTCTTGCGAGCATTTCAAGAAGCTTTGAAAACGGGAAGAGCAAAACAGTAGTTGCAACGTTGAAAATACTGTGGATAACAGCGATGCCTGCAGGCTCAATAGCTGAATCTACAAAAGCAAAATCAACAAACATATTTACAATGTAGAAGAGAGCAAGCCAGAATATTGTTCCGATGAGGTTGAAATAAACGTGAACAGCGGCAACTCTTTTAGCGTTTTTGGAAACGCCTATACTGGAAAGAAGTGCTGTTACGCAAGTACCGATGTTCTGACCCATAATAATCGGAATAGCCATACCGTATGAAATTGCACCCGTCAGCGATAAAGCCTGAAGAATACCGACCGTAGCGGATGAACTCTGAACAACAGCGGTCATAACAACACCGAGAAGAACACCCAGAATCGGATTTTCAAACATTACCATAAGATTGCGGAAGCCTTCCATTTCAGCAAGCGGATCCATTGCGTCGCTCATCATTTCCATACCGTACATAAGCACTGCAAAGCCGAGGCAGATTCCGCCGATGTCCTTGGTACGGTTTTTCTTTGAAACCATTGTCATAAGAACGCCGATGAAGGCAACTATCGGAGCGAAGGACGAAGGCTTAAGCAGATTGACAAAAACATTTTCACTGTCAATACCTGCAAGGCTGAGAATCCATGCTGTTGCCGTTGTACCGATGTTGGAACCCATAATTACGCCGACAGCCTGGCTTAACTGCATAATTCCAGAGTTAACAAGACCGACGAGCATAACAGTTACAGCCGACGAGGACTGAATTGTTGCTGTGATTGCTGCCCCGAGAAACAGGGCTTTGACCGGCTTATCCGTCATAACTCTGAGGATTTTTTCAAGCTTACCGCCGGCTGTTTTTTCAAGGTTGCCCGACATAGTGCTCATTCCGAAAAGGAAAAGAGCGAGACCGCCGAAAAGAGAGATGAAATTAAAAATTGTCATGCTGTGCACCTCCGTAGGTACGTGGGTATATTGTTTAGTTTATGCGGAATGAAGCGTTAAAAACAAACACTTCACTTGGAATGTTAGCATTTATTTTGCAGAAAATCAATACATTTTGACGATTATATTATAAAAAAGAAGAAGCTTTTTTTGTACAAATATTCAACTTTAATTTGTTGTTTGATTTTTATCTAAGAAAAAGACCGATGGAGCAATCCATCGGTCTTAGTTTAATTCAATTAGTTTCTCTTGCCTCTGTTGCCGTTTCCTCTGCGGCGGTCGCCTGACGGACGACGGGGAGCATCGGAAATTTCGTTTTCGGGAACAAGACCCTCAACCTCGATAAGAGCCTCGCGGCGTGAAAGGTTGATTCTGCCCTGATCGTCGATTTCACGAACCTTAACGATAACTTCGTCACCTACGTTTACAACGTCTGTAACGTTTTCTGTTCTCTTAACGTCGAGGTGGCTTACGTGTACAAGACCCTCTTTACCCGGTGCGATTTCAACGAATGCACCGAAGTCCATAACTCTTGTAACTACGCCCTTATAGATTGCGCCTACTTCAGGATCGTTTGCAATTGTTTCAATCATAAAGATTGCGCGCTTTGCATTTTCGATATCCTGAGCGCAAACAAATACGCTACCGTCTTCTTCAACGTCAACCTTACAGTCGCACTCTGCACAGATCTTCTGTATAACCTTGCCCTGCTTACCGATAACTTCTGCAATCTTGTCAACAGGAACCTTTGTTGAAAGCATCTTCGGAGCATACTTTGAAAGCTCTGCTCTCGGCTCTGAAATTGCAGGAAGCATAATCTCATCAAGGATATAAATACGAGCCTTGTATGTCTTATCAAGAGCTTCACGGATAATTTCAGGTGTAAGACCGTGAACCTTGAGGTCCATCTGGATAGCTGTGATACCCTTATGTGTACCTGCTACCTTGAAGTCCATGTCGCCGAAGAAGTCTTCAAGACCCTGGATATCAACCATTGTCATAAAGCGGTCGCCCTCTGTAACAAGACCGCAGGAAATACCTGCAACGGGAGCCTTGATGGGAACACCTGCTGCCATAAGTGAAAGTGTTGAACCGCAGATTGAACCCTGTGATGTTGAACCGTTTGAAGAAAGAACCTCTGATACTGTACGGATACAGTACGGGAACTCTTCAACTGAAGGAATAACAGGGAGAAGTGCTCTTTCTGCAAGTGCACCGTGACCGATTTCACGACGTCCCGGTCCTCTGCTCGGACGAGTTTCGCCTACTGAGTATGACGGGAAGTTGTAGTGGTGCATATATCTCTTTGTTTCCTCGTTATCAATGCCGTCAAGAATCTGAGCGTTGCTCATTGAACCGAGTGTTGTGATTGTAAGACACTGAGTCTGACCGCGAGTGAACATACCTGAACCGTGAACACGGCTGAGGAGGTCAACCTCTGCATTAAGCGGACGGATTTCGTCGATACCGCGTCCGTCAACACGCTTGCCGTCATCAAGAAGCCAACGGCGAACGATGAACTTCTGAAGCTTGTAAAGACAATCGTCAATCTTTGCGATTTCTTCGGGATAAACCTCGTCAAACTTAGCGTGAACTGCGTCGTAGATCGGGCGAAGAGCTTCGTCACGTACGCGCTTGTCGTCTGTATCAAGAGCAACCTTAACGTCTTCAATAGCGAATTCTTTGATTGCTTCGAACATCTCGGGAGCAGGATCGTTTGATTCGAATGCGATCTTTTCCTTACCTACTTCTGCTGTGATGTCTTCGATAAACTTAACGATTTCCTGGTTAACCTTGTGAGCATACATGATACCGTCAAACATATCGTCGTTTGAAACTTCGTTTGCACCTGCTTCGATCATTGCAACAAGATCCTTTGTTGAAGCAACTGTAACAGCCATTTCAGAAACTTCTCTCTGAGCTTCTGTCGGGTTGATAACATATTCGCCGTTAACAAGACCGACTGATACGCCTGAAATCGGGCCATCCCATGGAATAGCTGAAATTGAAATAGCTACAGATACACCGATCATAGCTGTGATTTCGGGTGAGCAGTCAGGGTCAACTGACATAACTGTTGCAACAACGCCTACGTCGTTACGCATATCCTTCGGGAAAAGCGGACGGATAGGACGGTCAATTACACGTGATGCAAGAGTTGCCTTTTCGCTTGCCTTACCTTCACGGCGCTGGAATGAGCCCGGGATACGGCCTACTGCGTAAAGCTTCTCTTCAAAGTCAACTGAAAGCGGGAAGAAATCAACGCCTTCTCTGGGCTTGTCAGCCATTGTTGCTGTACAAAGCACTTCTGTTTCGCCGTAGCGGATAAGACATGAACCGCCTGCGAGCTGAGCCATCTTACCAACTTCTACTACAAGCGGACGGCCTGCAAGTGTTGTTTCGAATGTTCTGAAATCCTTAAAAAACATCTTTTTTACCTCTCTGAAAATTTTATTTCCATGTCAGGCAAGGATTTAGCAATAAACTCATAGCTCGATTTTCAAGCTATCAATTCACTGCTAAAACCCAAATTTTTGCCTGACAACAGATTCGTTTTTAGGGTGGCGGTAGTAATCCGAATCTTGTTTTTGGTCGGACAATTCCGTCACTTTTCGTTAAAATGCTTGCGCCAATCTATAGGATTAGCTTTACTCACAAAAATCTTTCCGACAAAAAATCTTCAACCTGAAAGCTGAGGATTTTCAGATGATTTTTGGATGTTTCGGGTGCCGACAGGCTTACGCCTTTCAAAGCCGAAACGCCGAAAAGCGCTGAAAAGACTCGCTTTCAGGCAGGTTCGGATTGCTAACGTCACCCTTTTTACACAACAAGGCAGACAGTAAAATAGAATTTGCTGTCTGCCCCAAATGCCGTAATTATTTACGAATGCCAAGTCTTGCGATGATTGAACGGTATCTTTCGATGTCAACCTTCTGCAAGTAGGAAAGAAGGTTACGTCTGTGACCAACCATCTTAAGAAGACCACGTCTTGAGTGATGGTCCTTCTTGTGCTCCTTGAGATGCTCAGTAAGATCGTTGATTCTCTTTGTGAGAACAGCAATCTGAACCTCAGGTGAACCTGTGTCACCCTCGTGAAGAGCATATTCAGCCATGATAGCCTGCTTCTCTGCCTGTGTCATTATTTTCACCTCATTTAAAATATTTTACATGCTCCTGAATCCCAGGTTAAGGCAGGTGAACACCGCATAGCGGTTAAACCCAAAATCCGAGAAACGGAAACATAGCGAAGGTATTTTATCATACATTTCTCTGTTTGTAAAGGGGTATTTTAAAAAATTTGTTTCCGACAAATTTTAGAAGGCATATACTGTAACAGGATGTTAAAAATAAAATCAGCAGATATGGGTAAACGGTGGCATTTTTCTGCCCACGGGGAGCCGTTACTTACAAAAAGTGTCTGCTTCAGATATTCGCTGACGGTGCAAAAGTGCCGTCAGCGATTTCGGTTTTATTATTGACCAAAACACCTTTTTCTATTATTATGTTAATGAAAAAGAAAAAGGAGAAAAAATATGACAAACAGAGAAAAACTTCATTCGGGTCAGATTTACTATCCGAGCGATGAAGAAATAATGAAAGAACAGCTTTTGTGCCTGGAAAAGCTTTATGATTTCAACGTAACACGTCCTCTTGAGCAGGAGAAAAGAGAAAAAATGCTCAGGGAAATGTTTGCCGAAATCGGCGAGGGTTGTTATATTGAGCCTCCGCTTCACGCAAACTGGGGCGGGAAACACGTGCATTTCGGAAAAATGGTTTATGCAAACTTCAACCTCACCATGGTTGATGACACGCACATTTACGTCGGTGATTATACGCTTATCGGCCCGAATGTTACAATCGCGACGGCAGGACATCCGATTGACCCTGAGCTTCGCGAAAAAGCATATCAGTTCAATAAATCCGTACGCATAGGTAAAAACTGCTGGATCGGTGCAGGTGCTGTAATCCTCCCCGGTGTGACAATCGGTGACAATACGGTCATCGGTGCGGGAAGTGTCGTAACAAAAGATATCCCGTCGGGTGTTGTTGCAGTAGGAAATCCGTGCAAGGTTTTAAGAGAAATCGGAGAATATGACAAAGAGTATTATTTCAAGGATTGCAAAATTGATTATAATGGTATATAATACTTAATTGTAGAAAATTGAGAGGAGTATCAGCATATGAAACACCCCGAAATAGTTAGCAAAATGAGCCTTGAACAGAAGGCAGCTTTTGTTTCAGGCTACGACTACTGGCATCTTGAGGAAGCACCCGAGCTCGGTCTTCCGAAGATTATGATTACGGACGGCCCACACGGTCTTCGTAAACAGAACAAGGACAAAAAGACTTCTCAGGGAATCGGTCTCGGCAATTCAGTTCCGTCAACCTGCTTCCCTCCCGCATCAACATCTTCCTGTTCATGGGACGAAGACCTCCTCAGGGAAGAAGGCGTTGCTCTTGCAGAAGAATGTCTTAAGGAAGAGGTTTCAGTTGTTCTCGGCCCCGGCACAAACATCAAGCGTGCTCCGACCTGCGGCAGAAACTTTGAATATTTCAGTGAAGATCCGTATCTTGCAGGTAAGTGCTCTGCAAGCTTTGTAAACGGTGTTCAGTCAATGGGCGTCGGCACATCACTCAAGCACTTCGCTTGTAACTCGCAGGAAGCTTTCCGTATGGTTATCAACGAGGTTGTTGACGAGCGTGCAATGCGCGAGCTTTATCTCACAGCTTTTGAAATCTGCGTAAAAGAAGCTCAGCCGTGGACAATCATGAACTCATACAACCGCATCAACGGTGTTTATTCTTCACAGAATGAATGGCTTCAGGAAAAAGTTCTTCGCGGCGAATGGGGCTTCGAGGGTCTTCTTGTAACGGACTGGGGTTCATCAGTTGACCGTATTCCCGGTCTTTACAACGGCACAGACCTTGAAATGCCTTCATCAGCAAGAATCAACACAAACAAGATTATCGCAGCAGTAAACAGCGGTGAGCTTGATATTGCTGTTCTTGACAAGAGAGTTGACACAGTTGTTGACCTTATCGTTAAATCAAAGCCGGCTCTTGCAAAGAAGCATACATACGACGTTGAAGCTCATCACGCAATCGCACGTAAGGTTGCTGAAGGCTCAATGGTTCTTCTTAAGAATAACGATAATATCCTTCCGCTTAAGAAGGGTCAGAAGGTAGCAGTTATCGGTGAGCTTGCTGCTTCTCCGCGTTTCCAGGGTGCAGGTTCTTCAGTTATCAACCCCAACAAGCTTGATAACGCTCTTGATGAGCTTAAGAAGCTTGGTGTAAATGTTGTTTACGCTCCGGGTTATGTAAAGAATAAGGATGAGGTTAAGGACGACCTCTTCACTGAAGCAGTCAACGCTGCAAAGGGTGCAGATATTGCTCTTGTATTCGTTGGTCTTACAGATGAATTCGAAGGCGAAGGCTACGACAGAGAGAATATTGAAATGCCGAACAGCCATAACAAGCTTGTTTCAGCAGTTGCACAGGCTAACGCTAACACAGCAGTTGTTCTTGCAGGCGGTTCAGTTATCCACCTTTCGTGGATTAACGAAGTAAAGGGTCTTCTCAGCACAGGTCTCGGCGGTCAGGCAGTCGGCAGTGCTACAGCAAACCTCCTTACAGGTGCTGTTAATCCCTCAGGTAAGACTTCAGAAACATATCCTCTTTCATACAACGACAACCCGACATTCGGCAACTATCCTGCAGGCCCTGTTACAAGTGAACACAGAGAGTCTGTTTACATCGGCTACCGTTATTATGACAAGGCAGGTAAGGATGTTCTCTTCCCCTTCGGCTATGGTCTTTCATACACAACATTCGAATACAGCGACCTTCAGGTTTCTGCTGACAGTATCAAGGATACAGACACAGTAACAGTTTCCTTCAAGGTTAAAAATACAGGCGATGTTTACGGTGGTGAAGTTGCTGAGCTTTACGTTGCAGATAAGGAATCAACAATCTACCGTCCCGTTAAGGAACTTCGCGGATTCAAGAAGGTATTCCTTAATCCCGGTGAAGAAACAACAGTTACACTTGAGCTTTCAAAGAGAGCATTTGCTTTCTATAACGTCAAGCTCGGTGACTGGATGGTTGAAACAGGCGAATTTGATATCCTCGTCGGTGCATCAAGCCGCGACATCAAGCTTTCAAAGACAATCACTGTTGAGTCAACGGTAAACGCTGAAATTCCTGATTACAGAGCAACGGCTCCCGCTTACTACACTGCAGACGTTAACGGTATGAACGGTGCACAGTTTGAGGCTGTACTCGGAAGCAAGCTTCCCGAAAACAAGCGCGACGAATCAAAGCCTATCGACATTTACTGCTGTCTTAACGATGCAAGACACACAAAGTGGGGCGGCAGAATGTGTAATGCTATCGAAGGAATTATGGCCAAGTTCGGCTCTGCTGAAAACGGCGACGGTAAGATGATTGCTGCAATGGCAACGCAGATTCCTATCCGTAACTTTATGGCTATGAGTATGGGCGTCTGCTCACCTGAAATTGTTGACGGTCTTCTTATGATTCTCAACGACGGACAGTCAAGCTTCAAGGGTCTTTGCAAGATTCTTGTAAGAATCCCGGGTGCGCTCACAAGACTTCCTGCTCTTCTTAAATCTATCTAAACAAACAATTAAGGACTTCGGTTTTTCCGAAGTCCTTAAATTTTTTTGATTTAGATTTAGATAATGCCCTGTGCCATCATAGCATCTGCAACCTTGATGAAGCCTGCGATATTAGCACCTGCAACGAGGTTGTAGCCAAGACCGTACTCTTCTGCTGCTGCAGCTGATGAGTCGTGGATTGATTTCATAATTGACTTGAGTTTGTTGTCAACATCTTCTGCTGACCAACTGTAACGCATTGAGTTCTGTGACATTTCAAGAGCTGAAACAGCAACACCGCCTGCGTTAACTGCCTTTGAAGGAGCAACTGCCTTGCAGTTTTCCATAAGGTATGCAAGAGCTTCGTTTGTTGTAGGCATATTTGAAACCTCGATGTAATACTGAACACCGTTTTCAACGAGCTGCTGAGCTTCTGTCATTCCGATTTCGTTCTGAGTTGCACAAGGCATAGCTACGTCAACAGGAATTCCCCAGGGTTTCTGACCTGCAAAGAATTCAACGCCGAACTTATCAGCATAATCCTGAACCTTATCTCTGCCTGAAGAACGCATCTCAAGCATAAAGTTGATCTTCTCGTCTGTGCTGATTCCGTCGGGATCGTAAATAAAACCGTCAGGACCTGAAATTGTAACTACCTTACCGCCAAGCTCTGTAACCTTCTTAACAGTACCCCATGCAACGTTACCGAAACCTGAAACTGCAAATGTCTTACCTTCAACTGATTCACCGAAATGAGCAAGAACTTCCTTAGCGTAGTATGTTGCACCGAAGCCTGTTGCTTCAGGTCTGATAAGTGAGCCACCGTATGAAAGGCCCTTACCTGTAAGAACACCGTTCTCGAATGTTGCCTTAAGACGTCTGTACTGACCGAAAAGGTAGCCGATTTCTCTGCCGCCTACGCCGATATCGCCTGCAGGAACGTCAACGTCGGGACCGATGTGTCTGTAAAGCTCTGACATAAATGCCTGACAGAAACGAAGAATTTCCGCATCTGACTTTCCTCTGGGATCAAAGTCAGAACCGCCCTTAGCACCGCCGATAGGAAGGCTTGTAAGACTGTTTTTGAATGTCTGTTCAAAAGCAAGGAATTTCATAATACCGCTGTAAACAGAGGGATGGAAACGAAGGCCACCCTTGTAAGGACCGATAGCACCGTTGAACTGAACACGGTAACCTGTGTTAACCTGTACCTTACCGTTGTCATCAACCCATGAAACACGGAATGTGATCTGTCTTTCAGGCTCAACCATTCTTTCAAGCAAACCGGCTTTTTCATACTCAGGGTGTTTTTCAACAACCGGAGCGAGGCTTGACAAAACCTCCGTTACTGTCTGCACGAACTCAGGCTCATTTGCATGATCTTTTGCTACACGTGCAATAACTCTTTCTACATAATTCATATGAGGTCATCTCCTTAAAATAAGCGAAAACGTAAAGGCGACTGAAACAGTCAGCATAACACAACTAAATGTGTATTCACAAAAACTGAATTTAATGCTCAGACAAATCCCTTATGCTACACTATAAAATACCGTCCCATTATACTACCATCTTTTTTAAATTTCAACAGTAAATTTGAAAAAAAACACAAAAAAACAGGGTGGTTTTTAGCCACCCTGCATAAATTGTAAAGATTAATACATAAACATGAATGCAACTGAAACGCCAAGAGCGATTACGAAGAAACCAACTGCAACAAATTTTGTGATCTTTGCAAGCTTCTGCTCAATTGTCTTGCCCTTAGTTTTGCCGAAGAATGTATCAGCACCGCCTGAAATTGCACCTGAAAGACCTGCAGAACGGCTCTCCTGAAGAAGAACTGAAACAATAAGAACAAGTGCAAGTATGATAAGCACAGCGCCTAAAACGTACTGAATAGCAGACATAATTAAACCTCCGTTAGTATTTTTACCAAGACATTCTAACACACATTATTTAAAAATGCAATAGAAATTTTTAATCAAATCAGAAAATAGTAAGAAATTTCCGATAATTATTAAAGAAAAAGCGGTTAATATAATCTTAGCGAAAGAAAACGATTGTTTGCGTTTGTTCGTTTTTTCGCTGCCACCGTCGTGAGGAAGCTCACCCGGTGGCATTTTATATTATATCAGTGACATCTGTTCTCCCGTGTCCTCTGCACTAAGGAGTGCTCCTGCGGCAGGAAGATTTTTCGTCTTGTAGCGGTAAGGCTTTGCGAATTCACCCTTCTTGTAGTCCCTAACTTTCTTGAGGATATGGCCCTTCTTCATCGTCATAACGGAAACGCCCTGCGTATCCTTTGTCGTTTTGGGTGAAATCGCACCCGTGTTGATAAGAAGAAGTCTGCCTGAAGTTGATTCGAGCACAAGGTCACAGTCCTCCACAACGTGACGGATTGCACCAACGGGGAATTTATCGCTGTAAGCCTTGATAAGCTTTTTACGGTTAGTCTTCGTTGCATAAGCCGAAAGGTCAACCTTTGCAGCTTTACCGTTTTCGAAGAAGAACATTACATAACCCTTGTAATCAAGAGTTGCAATCATGTAAATTACGTTTTCTCCCGGGTCCATTTCAAGCTTTGACGCTACGAAATCACCGAGCACGCTCGCTTTGCCAAGGTCAAATTCAGAAGCCTTTGATTTGTATACCTGACATTTGTCCGTAAAGAAGAGAAGCTCTGTGTTGTTCGTTGCCTCAAGCTCAAGAAGCATTTCGTCGCCTTCCTTGAGCTTCTGCTCGCCGCTTGTACGAAGAGCCTGGGGTGTAATTTTTTTGAAATAACCTTCCTTTGTAAAGAAGAGATTTACGGGGAAATCGGGTTCTTCCTCTTCCTTTTCCTCAAAAGCAATATCGATAGCAAAGATAATTTCAGTCTTTCTGGGCTGACCGTATTTCTTTGCAATATCGTTAAGCTCGTTGACGATGATTTTCTTTACCTTTGACTTATGAGCAAGGATATCTTCCATTCTTTCGATATCCTCACGGAGCTTCTCTACATCCTGTGTTCTCTTTAAGATATACTCACGGTTAAGGTGACGGAGCTTGATTTCAGCAACGTAATTCGCCTGAATTTCGTCGATACCAAAACCAATCATAAGGTTTGGTACAACTTCGCTTTCCTCATCGGTCTCGCGGATAATACGGATAGCTTTGTCAATATCAAGAAGAATCTTCTGCAAGCCTTCAAGCAAGTGAAGCTTTTCCTTTGCCTTTGTCAGTTCAAAGAAAACTCTGCGACGAACACCTTCGGTACGGAATGCAATCCACTCAAGAAGGATATCGCGTACACCGAGCACCTTCGGAACGCCTGCGATAAGCAGGTTGAAGTTACAGGAAAATGTATCTTCAAGCGTGGTAGATTTATAAAGCTTCTGCATAAGCTTATCAGGGTCTGTACCCTTCTTGAGGTCAATTGTGATTTTAAGACCGTTTTTATCAGTTTCGTCACGGATATCGCTGATTTCACGTACGGAACCTGACTTGTATTTTTCGATGATTTTATCGATGATAGCTTCCGCAGTTGTTGTCGGCGGAATTTCCGTTATTTCAATGCACTTGTTATCCTTGTCATAACGGTACTTGGCTCTTACCTTGAATCCGCCGCGGCCTGTGCGGTAGATTGCATCCATGGCATCACGGTCATAAACGAGCTGACCGCCGCCGACAAAATCGGGAGCTTTAAGAGTTTCCGATATATCTGTATCCTCATCCTTGATGAGAGCGACAGTAGTATCGCAGATTTCCTGAAGGTTGAACGAACAGATTGAGCTTGCCATACCAACGGCAATACCTGTTGTCGGGTTAGTGAGCACCGTCGGGAATTTTACGGGAAGCAAAGTCGGTTCTTTTGTTGTGTTGTCGTAGTTATCAACGAAGTCGACAGTATCCTTATCAATATCTGCAAAAAGTTCAGCGCAGATAGGCGCAAGCTTTGCCTCTGTATATCGTGGAGCTGCCCACTGCATATCTCTTGAATAAGCTTTACCGAAGTTACCCTTTGAGTCGACAAACGGATGAAGAAGAGCTTCGTAGCCTCTTGAAAGACGTACCATTGTGTCATAGATAGCAGCATCTCCGTGCGGGTTGAGCTTCATTGTCTGTCCGACGATGTTTGCAGATTTCGTTCTTGCACCCGTAAGAAGTCCCATTTTATACATTGTATAAAGAAGTTTTCTGTGTGAGGGTTTGAAACCGTCAATTTCAGGGATTGCTCGTGACAGAATAACGCTCATCGCGTAAGGCATATAGTTTGTTTCAAGAGTTTCAGTAATATTCTGTCTTAAAACCGTACCTGCTCCAAGTATGTGGGTATTCGGATTCATTTCTTCTTCAGTTTTTACAACCTCTTTTTTCTTTCTTGCCATACCGTCACCTCCCTTAACTTAAGTCAAGCATATCGATGTACATATAACCGTTATCGGCAATATGCTCTTTTCTGCCTGCAAGATTATCGCCGAGAAGCATATCGAAAATCTGTGCCGTGCGTTCTGCATCCTCGGGAAGAATTTCAACAAGACGTCTTGTTTTCGGATTCATAGTTGTCAGCCACATCATCTCAGCTTCGTTTTCACCAAGACCCTTTGAACGCTGAACCGTATATTTTGCATTACCAATTTCTTCAAGTGCTGCTGTTTTTTCCTGCTCGGTATATGCAAACCAAACCTGATCCTTTGTGTTGATTTCATAAAGCGGAGTTTCCGCGATGAAAACCTTGCCCTCTTCAATAAGTGTCGGCATAAGGCGGTAAATCATTGTAAGAATAAGTGTACGGATCTGGAAGCCGTCAACGTCGGCATCGGTACAGATGATAACCTTGTTGTATCTGAGAAGGTCGAGATTGAACTCTGCAAGACCTTTCATATGCTTTGATTTGACCTCAACACCGCAACCGAGAACTTTGACAAGGTCGGTGATGATTTCGCTTTTGAAAATTTTATCATACTCGCACTTAAGGCAGTTGAGGATTTTACCGCGGACGGGCATAAGAGCCTGGAATTCAGAGTTACGAGCCTGCTTACAGGCACCAAGCGCTGAATCACCCTCTACGATAAAGAGCTCTCTCTCCTCTGCATTTTTTGCGCGGCAGTCAACGAATTTCTGTACTCTGTTTGCAAGGTCATTCGTTGTTGTGAGTGACTTTTTGATTGTCTGTCTTGTAACCTCAGCCTTAACGCGGCTGCGCATATTTATAAGAACCTGATTTGCGATTTTTTCCGCTTCGGTTCTGTTTTCGATGAAGTAAATTTCAAGCTGGCGCTTGAAAAATTCAGTCATTGCTTCCTGAATAAATTTATTTGTGATTGCCTTTTTCGTCTGGTTTTCGTATGAAGTTTCGGTTGAGAAGGATGAAACAACAAGCACAAGGCAGTCTTCGATATCCTCAAACTTTATTCTCGGGTCAGATTTTGTATACTTACCGTTTGTTTTAAGGTATGAGTCAATTTGATATGTGAATGCGTTTCTTACCGCTTTTTCGGGTGCACCACCATGCTCAAGCCAGCTTGAGTTATGGTAGTATTCCTTCTTCTGTGACTTGTTTGAGAAGCAGAGAGCAGAAGTTATAAGCACTTTGTAATCCTTATGATCCTCACGGTCGCGGCCGATTCTTTCTGTCTGCCACGACTGAACAGAAGTAAGTGCAGCGTCCTCTGCAATTTCCGTTACGTAGTCAGTAATACCGTTTTCGTAGAAATATTCAAAAGTTTCAAACTGAGTTTTATTAAGCTGATTTTTGAGAATGAATTTGAGTCCCGAATTGACAATCGCCTGACGCTTAAGTATATCTTTATAATACTCGAGAGGCACGGCAATATCCGTAAAAACCTTGAGATCGGGACGCCATTTGATACGAGAGCCTGTATCCCTCTTTGAATACGGCTCTTTTTCCATCTGACCGACGAGCTTACCTTTTTTAAAGTTGAGCTTATAGCAAAAGCCGTCACGGTGAATTTCAGCCTCCATATATTCTGATGCGAACTGAGTTGCACAAAGACCGAGACCGTTAAGACCGAGAGAATAACCGTAGCTGTTGTCGCCACCCTTTGAGTACTTACCGCCAGCGTAGAGAGTGCAGAAAACAAGCTCCCAGTTAAATTTCTTTTCCTTTGTATTGTAGTCAACAGGAATGCCTCGACCAAAGTCCTGAATTTCGACTGAATGGTCAAGGTAACGTGTAATAACTATTTTATCTCCGAAACCCTCGCGAGCCTCGTCAATTGAGTTTGACAAAATCTCAAAAACGGAATGCTGACATCCGTCGATATCGTTAGAACCGAAAATAACCGCGGGACGTTTACGTACCTGGTCAGGTCCTTTGAGGGAAACTATGTCATCATTGCCGTAGCTTGCTTTTTTTGCCATAACTACACTCCTTTGTTTCTTCTTAATATACACCGACACTGAATCACGTCGGCTACAGAAAATACCATTTTATATTTTACACTATATATTGTGGTTTAGTCAAGTTTTTTGTTGAATTTAAAGTGGTTGCAGTACCGAACATCGGACTGTGAGTGGGAACTATAAAGAATTCAAATTTTTCCTCGAAAAAACACTTGTAAAAGCTATTGCGAGCCTTTACAAGTGTTTTTTGTTTTATTCAATTATCTCCAATTAAACGGACGGAGCATAAAGTCAACGTCCTCTTTGTTTTCGGGGATAAGTCCAAAGGAGGAAACTCTGCTTATTCCGTGTGCTTTGAAGGCATCATAAAGCTCTTCGTTAGCCTTGAGTCTGAACGGATTGAGGAAGAAGTATTCGCCGAGGAACTGATTTGCTTTGAAATATTCCCAGCTTAAGTTTGCAACCTCAACGTTGAATAGCTGTTCGTCCGTTATGTCTGCATTGAGTGCTTTTTTCCAAAGGCGGTCAAGCTTTGATATTGTGTGAATCGGATAGTAGCCTGACTGATAATGCCAGTCAAAGTCGAAAGCGTGAGCTGTTGCGGCAATCTGCGCTGTCTGGATATCGAGGATTTCTTTGATGTACGGTGCCGCATCTTCACCGTAATAAGCCTTGATGAAGTCCATCATATGATACTCGACGTCACAGTCAACGTCCCACTGAAGCTTGGTGAGAAGATAGTTCCTGAGTTCATTAAAAGCAGCATAGTGTCCGTCACCGCAGTTGTAAATGTAACCTGTTATGCCGATATCGTGCATATACTTCATTGTTGACTGCATTGTGCCGAAGTTTGAGAAAAACTGAGCTACATTGAGGAAATTGATTGTGTAATCGTAGATGTAAGTTGTATCTGCGACCTTTGTCCAGTTTTCAAAATCCTTTGCAATCTGCGGTTCATACTCACCGTATGCTGTGAGGAGAGTTTCCTCCTGTACGTCTTCGTGTCCGCATTCCGTAAGCGGATGGCTTCTGCAGGCACCATGAAGTCCGCAAAGCACGGGCGCAACATTTTTGTTGCACTTAAGGCTTAAGTTCTGTGGCGGTTTTGCTGTTTCAAGATAGGCGAAGAATGTGAACATAAAGTCAGGATAATCTTCGTCAAGTGCATCCGCAAGGTTGTTTGTGAAAATAAGAGTTGGGGCACAAAGACTGCCGTATTTTTCGTAAAGTGCTTCACAGTTTTCACAACGGCAATAATTTGAGTTATCCTTCTGACCGATGTGAACGTATTTTGCTCCCATTGTGTTCTTTTCAATCTCTTTCCTTACGCTTTCAATTGTAATATCAAGAACATCGGGGTTTGAAAGACATACGTGGTCAGTTGAGCGTGTACCGTTCTCCTGAAGTGCAAAGTATTCGGGGTGCTCTGCAAAAAGCGAATCGGGAACAAGAGAGGGGAGTGAAGCGTCCCATACAACATAGGTAAGCGCGCCGCCGTGTGCCGTTGCAGGCTGCCAGAATGAAACGTTCATCTTTGTTCGTGCTCTGTACGCATCGTTTGTACCTGAACAATCGTTTCTTCTTACGGCAAAGGACGGTTCAATGGTTCTGTCGATATCAGCATCAACGATTATATCGTCTTTTTCGGGGACAACTTCAAGTGTCGGCGTGAACCAACGCACACCGAGATATTCTTCAAGGAATGTGTAAACGCCGTAGAGCGTACCTCTGCTGTCTGCACCTGCAATTACGAAATAATCGCCGTCGGAGTAAAGTCTGAAGCCGTCCGATTTGATTGATGAACGGTCAATTTCAACAACACTTTTTTCAAGCTGTGTTTCGCCGATGAGGAAAGCCTTGCCGTCTTCGGGAAGGTTGTTTTCCGTGATGATGTCAAGCTTTGCACCGCTGACCTTTTCAATGTAAGTCTGCAATTCTTTTGTTGCAGTAACAATGCATTCGTCAGGATTTTCAGCCGTAACGATGTAATAATCAGACTGTCCGTCACCAACAATTACCATTTCGATTGTGACTGACGGGGAATTGTAAACTCCTCCGCCGTAGTCGATGTTTTTATCAACCGGGATAATTCCCATTGAAAGGAACAAAACTTCAATAACGCAGAAAATTGCTTTGATGTATTCAAACATAATGTCACCTTATTTCGCTTTATTAGTCATTGTGAATTCAAGGTCGCCACCGCCCATAAGCTGATCGTGGGTGATATAGCAACCGTCAAGTTCAACACCGTTGAGCTTGATTGATTCAACATAAACATTCTTTTTGCCCTGATTGTGAGCTGTAACTTTGAGTGTCTTGCCGTTTCCGAGAGCGATTTCAGCACTGTCAAGATTCGGTGAGCCGAGCCAATATTTGTCACTGCCTGCAAGAGGATAGAATCCCATTGCGGAGAACACATACCAGGAGCTGAGCGTGCCACCGTCGTCGTTACCGTCAAGTCCGTTGATGTCGTCGCTGAAACGTTCGGCAAGTGTCCAGCGTACCCATTTCTGTGTAAGGTCAGGTCTGCCTGCGTTTGCGAAGAGGTAAGGGGTGTGAATATCGTGCTGATTGCCTATCCAGAAGCCGTGACCCGGATCGATTGCCGCGCGGTTGAGCGAAGCGTCCTTCATAAACTTGTTAAGCTCTGAAACGAAATACTCTTCAGAACCGAAAAGCTCAATCATTCCGTCGATATCGTGAAGAACACTCCAACGCCACTGTCTTGCACTGCCTTCGCTGTAACAGGATGCAAACTTTTTGATCATAACTGCATCGTAAAATGCAGTTATGTACGGACTAAAGTTCCATACGAACGTGCCGTCGGAATTTCTTGCCTGGAAATACTTTGTTTCAGGGTTGAAAAGATTTTTATAATACATAGCCTTTTCGCTGTATCTTGCAACGTCTTCTGTTTTTCCGAGCTGTTCGGCAAGAACGGCAATTGCATTGTCTTCCCAAGCATACTCAAGTGTGAAGCTGACTGATTCTTCACCGTTGGCAAGGTCATCGGGTATGTAACCGTACTCGTTATATTCTTTGATAAAGTTTCTGCCTGCACGGTTTACGCTGTTTTCAGATGTGTTTTTCATATAATTATAAAGAGTTTCAACATCAAAATCGCGGAAGCCCTTAAGATAGCTTTCTGTAATCATAATGTTTGTCGGGTCGCCGTGCATTGAAGAAGCATAACCTGCACCCATCGGCCATCTCGGAATAACTCCGCCTGCTTCTGCCATTTCAACAAGGCTTTTAAGACAGTCGTTCTGAATTTCAGGTTCTATGAGAGTATAAAGCGAGTGAGTATCACGGCAGGTATCCCAGAGTGACATATCCGTTCTGTATGTATAGCCGTCAGCAACGTGGACTTTTTTATCAAATCCGAGGTATTCACCGTTAACATCCGTGAAGTCTGTCGGCATAATCATACTGTGGTAAAGAGCAGTATAGAATACTCTCATAATTTCTTCGTCGGGACTCTTAACTTTGATTTCTGAAAGGTTTTCGTCCCAGTTTTCAACGGCTTTGTTTCTTACACCATCAAAGTCAAGGTCGCCTGTTTCTGCTTCAAGATTAAGCTTTGCGTTTTCAACGCTTACAAAGCTTACTGCAAGCTTGAGCTCAACGCTGTCATCCTTTATGTTTCCGAAGTTGATATCAACACCGAGGTCTGTGGGGTCACCCGTAACTTCAAAGGATTTGATTTTCTTGTCTGCTTTGGCAGCAAAATATACGGGAAGACCGTCATATCTGTCGGAAAAGGCGGCGTAAATAACGCTTCCGCCCGTAATAAGTCCTGATTCAGCATCGTATTCTGCAAAACCGCTGTCAGCGCCGTAGTTTCCTGCAGTGCTCGTAACGTCAATGAAAAGACGTGCGTCTTTGGAGTTGCCGAAAGTATATCTGTGAACACCCGTATGATTATCTGCCGTAAGTTCAACAAGGCAGTCTACCGACTTGAGGTGAACAGCATAGTATCCGGGTGCCGCAACTTCGTTTTTGTGAGAGTACGGAAGAATGTCAACCTTGCTTTTACCGACAGTCGGTGTGATACGGAAAATCTGGTAATCCTCCGCACCTGTTCCGGAAAGTCGGGAATGGCTGAAGCCTTTTATATGTCCGTGTTCGTAGTAATATCCTGAGGTGTTGGTTTTGAATATGTATGCACCGCCGATGAAGGATGTATCGGGACCAAGCCTTACAGCACCAAACGGAGTGCAGGCTGCAGGGCTGAGCATACCGCAAGCCCAGGGAGTACCGCCCGTGCCGATAAACGGGTCGACGTACTGTGTATATTCGCCGACGACCGGTTCAGGCATTTCGACGGGCATAATTGCGATACCGTTGAAAAGTCCTGCAAATGCAGTTTCAAAAACAATAAATACGGAAACGATTATTCTTATGATTGGCCACATAAAAAATCCCTCCAAAGAAATATTATAATTCAACTATATATTAGAAAAGGGAAAAAGTCAAATTTTCTTCAAAAGAAAAAAACACAGACAGCGGAAAACTGTCTGTGTTGTGCATTATTTAATAAGTTCGTAAAGTCTGTCGCAGTGCTTTGTATCTCTTTCACCGAAGAAGTCGTCCATTCGCTTCTTATAAACGGGGTCAGCGTCAAAGTTGTTTTCAGCAAGCTTTCTTACGGACTCAATGAGCTCGGCAGAGCTGAGTGTGATATCGCCGAAGCCTTCTTCAAGCGGAAGATCGAGCTTGTGGTAACCGTGGGTAACGCCTGCACGGAACTGATCGTAATCCGGGACGAAATAGATAATAGGTCTGCTAAGGTATACAAAGTCGAAAACAACGGAAGAGTAATCGGTAATCATCGCAAGATAATCCTGCATATTGATACCTTCCTGAGTAACGTTGATTCTTGGATTGTCAACCTTGATGTACTTGTCATAATCCCTGAAAATCGGATGATTCTTAAAGTCGAGAGTAAGGTCGTGCTTTTCAAGGATTTCTGCAAGCTCCTTTGAATTGAGGAAACTGTGGATTTCCTTGTAGAACGGAGAATCAAGGAATTTGTCGACGAAGAGTTCGCGTGTGTTATCAACGTATTCGCCGATGAGGTTTTTACGCCATGAGGGTGAGAAGAGGATTTTCTTCTTTGCAGGAACAGTGACGTCGATTGTGTCAAAACGCGGCATACCGCTGTAAATCAGGTCTGATTCCTTGAATCGGTAAATTTCGCAGAAGTTCTTTCTTTCAAACTCAGAGGAAATAACAACCTTGTCAACGTTTGATTTTTCCTTTGTGTACATAAACGGAAGGTTTGCGTGAAGTACACCGTGCTGAAGATAGATAATATCAAGGTCCATTATGTCGTAATACCATCTTAACGGAAGGTTTCCGAAAGGACTGATGATTGAGATTGAATTGAAGGATGTGAGAACTTTCTTCGCATTGAGGAAGAGGATTCTGTGTTTGAGACTCTTGAATTCAACAAGATATTTTCTGTGCTTGAACGAAAAATACTTGCTTTTATCCTTGAGGTTGTCGATGATGTAATATCTCTGTACGCCGTCTTTGATTTCAAAGTCGTGTATGAACTGCTGGTAAGCGTTGTCAAAGATATTTTCTCTGTCGCAATAAAGCCAGATTTCTTTTCCGTTTCTTTTAAGCTTAGCTGCTTTTCGGTAAATGAAAGCATTTTTGTTTTCCTTTGATGTTGCAATGTCGGCTTTGTTAGATACTGCTTTAAGCTCAGCCTCTGATGCAGATTTTACCGTTATCCCTCTTGAGGCTTTGTCAAAATTAACAATATACTTTCCGCAGGCAGCAACGCTTCTGATGTTATTGATTACACATTTGAAACTGAAAAATACGGACGGTGAAATGTATGTGTCACCGATAAGAATTTTGAATCCGATGTAGTTATTACCTGTAAGCGTTACGTCAATATCAAATCCGCCGAAGTTGTTGGTTATTCCCTTTGCCTTATAACAGCTGAAAAGGGTATCCGTCATCGGGATTTCCTGAAGATTGTTTGTGCCGTCGTCGTAGAAGAGACGGAGCTCGGTATAGGGAATGACACCCGTTTTCACAAAGCCTGAGATGTTGATTCTGTCGTCGATGATACGTACTGTATCAAAAACAATTGTGTGAGGCTGTGAAAACCAGAGCTGATTTTTACTGAATACGCTCAGCGATGCATTGTTGAAAGCGTAATCGTAATCGAGCTCCTTAAGGCGCATAAAGCATTCAACGTGGTACGGATCAACGTAAATTGAACTTACGATTATATTCTCATCAATCTTTTTGAGTATTTCTTTGATAGTGCTGAGCTGCTTTGCTTCAAGCTCTTTGTCAGCGTGGGTAACAAGAAGGTCAGATGTGATTCTCCAGTTAAGGTTGTAAACGACCATTGCCTGAGCCGTCGGATGCGGTCTGCCGTCAGGAGTTTTAAGCACATTGAGAAGCTTATTGAAAAAACCAATGTACTGGTCAAAACAGTAGTACGGGTCGTTATAAATTGAACTTGCAGAGCCTGAATGGCGGAAGTAAGTATAAACTGCTTCCTGCACAAATCCGAACTTCTGCTTCCGTGAAATCCAGGAGAAAATGAAAAGCTGGTCTTCGCCGAGCGTGAGACTTTCGTCGAAAAGAATACGGTTTTTTGCATCGACGTTTTTAACGCAGACGTTCATTGTTGTCTGCATAAGGTTAGAGTCTGTGTTGATATCGTAAATTCCTGTGTGATTTACAACGTCGTAACGCTTGTGAGTTGTAATTTTACCGGTTTCGCTGAGATAGTCGATTGTGTAAGTAACGAGGTCAACCTCATCGTAATTCTTTTCAAAAAAGTTATAGATGTCCAGAAGTGTGTTGTTTGAAATAGAATCGTCAGCATCAAGGAAGAGGATATACTTACCCTCAGCAAGCTCAAGACCCTTGTTACGTGCGGAAGAAACACCGCCATTTTCCTTCTTGAAGTAGAGCACGTTACTGCAACTCTCCTTAAGTCGGGTACAAATCTCGTCGCTTTTGTCCTTAGAACCGTCGTTGATGAAAACAACCTGAAAATCAGAAGAACTCATTGTCTGCTGATTAAGGCTGTTCATACACTTTTCTAAATGTTTTTCGCAGTTATAAACAGGGATAATAACTGAAATTTTGTAAGCAAAATCCGACATCTGAACAAGTCCTTTTCTAAATTATTATTCATTTTATTTTACAATAGGACGAAGAAAAAATCAATATAAACTGACAATTAATGTGTTTAAGAATGGTATATTTTCCCTCTTAATTGACTTTTTGTGGATGAAATATTATAATGTGAAAGAAAAATTTAAGGCAGAGGGAGAGGTAAAATGATTCTTTTTTTTATAATTCTTGCGTTAGTCTGCGTTTACGGAATGAAGATATACGCACCAAAAGAATTTAACCGGGATTATATTTCAATTAATAACACAACTGCCGTAAAAGGTGTTTTCGTTTTTCTTATCTTTATGAGCCATTTTTTGCAGTATTACACACCGGTTGATGTTTTCGATATGCAGTACAAAGCAATACGCGTGTTTATAGGACAGCTTGTTGTGGTAATGTTTTTCTTCTATTCGGGTTACGGTATCTTCGAAAGCGTGAAGCGAAAAGGTACGGACTACATAAAAGGCTTTCCTGTCAACCGTATTCTTAAAACGCTGTTGCATCTCGATTTGGCGTTGATACTCTATATCATCCGTAACCTGATAATGAACGTGAAAATGAAACCTATGCAGATTTTCCTTTCTCTGTTTGGTTGGGATACTGTAGGTAACAGCAACTGGTTTATGTTTGCTGTCCTGATTCTGTATGTTGCGATTTATGTTTCGTTTATGCTGTTCAGAAAGCATAAATTCCTTGCAATTGTTGCTTCAACGTTCCTTACGGGCGTTTACGTAATTGTTATGCACGAGTTTTCGGGTAAGGAACAGTATTGGTACAACACGGTAATGTGTCTGCCACTTGGTATGTATTATTCGTTCTTCAAGGAAAAAATCCACAGCATCGTTATGAAAAACGACATAATTTATCATATCGCACTCGTGTCTGTTTTTGTTGCATTTATGTTTGCACATGAAAATAAACGTCCGTTTATTGTTTATACTATGTGGACGTTGCTTTTCACAATACTCGTTGTTCTTGTAACAATGAAGGTAAAGATAGGAAACAAGGCTTTGTATTGGCTTGGGAACCACGTTTTCAGCGTTTATATCCTGCAACGTTTCCCGATGGCAATTTTCAAAAGGATAGACGTAATCGATTCGAACAGATATCTTTTCTTTATTCTCAGCTTTGTTGCAACTGTTATTATGGCAGAACTTTTCGACAGAGGTGTAGCCGCACTTGACAAGGTTCTTTTCGAAAGAAAAAAGAGACCTGCAAAAGCAGATCTCAAAAAAGTTTAAAGAGATTTGATTGTATCTCTGTATTTATTAAGGTAGGCTTCGTTCACGGCATCGCCGCCGTCAACGTTACTGCTTGAAAAAACTTCGGGTTCAAAGCCGTCCTCAAGCATTTTTTCAATGCATCCTGCCACAACTGCATTAAGCATCGCTGCTCCTGAACTTGTTGATGTGGGGGCGGCGTTTCTGTTTATTTCGGGGAAATAAACGCTTGCATCGCCGACGCAACCCATATTGTCAAGCACAATATCCGCGAATTCATAAAGCTTCTTTCCGCTGGGATGGCGCGATGACATACTCTTTGAATGGTTAAGGTTAGTGAGAGCAATAACGGTCAGTCCGTTTTCTTTTGCAAGCTGAGCCATATCAACGCAGACGCCGTTTCTGCCCGAGTTGGAAATAATGACGATAACGTCATTTTCTTTCATCGAATAGTCGCTGAAAAGCTTGTCCGCATAGCCTTCAAGTCTTTCAAACTCCGTGCTTTTTGAAGCTGAGATATGGAGCATAAGGTCTTCTTCAAAAACAGGCTGAATCTTAACAAGTCCGCCTGCTCTGTAAAAAAGCTCTTCTGCAAGCATATGCGAATGTCCCGTACCGAAAAGGAAGATGTTTCTGTCGTTTTCAAGTGCAACGGCAAATGCTTCAGCAGCTTTTTCAATTGAGCTAAGCTGTTTTTCTCTTATTTCGTCAAGGACGCGTGAAAGGTTATTAAGATATTCAAGATGTTTTTTCATAATTATTCTCCGTCAGTTTTTATTGCGGCAAAAACTGCACCGTATTCGGGTGCATATTCAAGCACATTGATTTTGGTTTCGGGAAATCTTTCATTAATGATTGAAATGAATACAGACCTGAACTTTTCGTAGTTTTCAAAAATTCCGCCCCAAAGGCCGAGGGGAGTTCCCGTCGGCATTTTTTGAAGTAAAGCGGAAACTGTATCTGCAAGAAGCTTTGCGTGGTTTTCAATAATACCGTTTGCAACGGTATCGGTTTCCGCACATCTGAAAATTACGGGAGCAAGCTTGGCAATTTCACTTCTCGGCATCGGCGGATCATAGAAAATGTCGATAAGCTTCAGCATATCATCAACCTGATAGTATTCTTTGACAGCATCCGTAAGAAGTGTTTTCGGGGCACTGCCCTCATAACCGCAGATTGCCGCCCTGAGTGCATCAATTGCGATTGCATAACCTGAACCTTCATCGCCCAGGATGTAACCCCAACCGCCGGTGTGGATGATTTCACCGTCAGGAAGTCTGCCGACTGCCATTGAACCTGTTCCGCTGATGACCATAGCTGCTGCACCGTCACAGCGCATTGCCTCAAGTCCGATGTAAACATCGCTGTCCATTGTGATTTTATCGCAGTCAATAATTCCGTCACAGAGCTTTTTAG
Source organism: Acutalibacteraceae bacterium (assembly GCA_045537435.1). Lineage (GTDB taxonomy): Bacteria > Bacillota > Clostridia > Oscillospirales > Acutalibacteraceae > CAG-488. The sequence goes on along the minus strand of JAZSPL010000056.1, from coordinate 19,550 downwards.
TGAATTCATCGTCAGCTCTTTCTGCAATTGCAGACATTCCGATAAAGGCGGCGCTGAGCTTTATATCCTTACCTTCAAGCGCGCCGTCAACGGTAGCCTTGAGGTTTTTTCTTGCCTCTTCCATTCCGACGGAGTTGAAATTGATACTTGCGCCGACAAAACGGGAAACGAGATTCAGTTTTTCATCGCAGATAACGGCTGTTGTCTTTGATCCGCCGCCGTCTATTCCGAGATAATACTTCATAAAGCTACCTCCCAAAATTTAACACTTCAAACCGAAAGCTACATCGTCACCACATTTTTCGAGGAAATCAAAACCGTATTTGTTGTAAAATCCCTGACCTTTTTCATTCTGTGAACCGACCGTCAGCATAACACCGCGCACACCTTTTTCGTGAAGATGGTTCTTAAGTGTATCCACAAGCATATGTCCGATACCCTTGCGGTGATATTCGGGAAGCACGTCAATGTGCAGGTGAGCAGGGTAGTCGTTTTTATATTTTTCCTGAAGCTTGAAAGAGGCTTCGGCTCCCTTTCTTGCATTGCCGCCCCATACTACAAGGTTTTCGTCAAGACGCGGCACATAATCGCGAAGGAAAACTTCACGGAAGTTATCAAAGTTTTCCGTGCAGATGATGTAAGCAATTGCTTTGTCATTTTCATCAACGCAAACAAAACAATTGTGTCCTTCGTTTTCAATGTAGTAATTGCAGTATGTTGTGAGGATAAAATGTGCTTCATCAGGCGTCATTTTACAGGGTTCTTCGCTGTTAAGGCAGACAAAACGCACATTTTCCTTGTCTTTTTCTTCAAAAGGTCTTATAATCATATTGTAATCTCCTGTATTAGAAAATACTGTTTATAAAATCTTAACATTAAATTCCGTAAAAATCAACTTTTGGAGGGTTGTTTATGATAAATAATTTTGTAATGCCTGATTTTCTTCAGAATATTGATGCACAAATCACGGTAACGGAAAAGAAAGACAGAAGTGTCTGCTACTGCGAAAAAACTCAGAGAGTAACTGACGAGAAATATATTCTTAAAGTTTCGGCAGATAAGAAAATCGAAATCGAATGTTCAGGCGGTAAAAGTCTTTTCTACGCTTTGATTGATATAAAAAACAGAATTGATAACGGAACTCTTACCGAAGGCGAGTATATCTGTGTGCCGTCTTTTAAAGTGAGAGGTTATATCGAAGGCTTTTACGGTATCCCGTGGAGCCACGAAAAAAGAAAATCCGTTATGCTTCTTATGGCAAAAAACAGAATGAATACGGTTTACTATGCGCCGAAGGATGACGACTATCACAGAGAGCTCTGGCGTGACCTTTATCCTGAGGCTGACCTTGCAAGGCTCAAGGAGCTCGTTGACCTCGCGAAAGAATACTATATGGATTTTTATTGGTGCATTGCACCGGGGCTTTCAATGGAATATTCATCGGAAGCGGAGTTTGAAGCCCTGATTGCTAAAACAAAACAGCTTTATTCAATCGGTGTCCGTAATTTCGGTTTGCTTCTTGATGACATTGAAGAAGAACTCGCTTTTGAAAGCGACAAGGCGATGTACGGTGAAACAGTGAATGCACACATCGCTCTTGTTGAAAAGTACCACAGCACTCTTCTTGAAATGGATTCAGCGAATAAACTCACCGTTTGCCCTACTCTCTATAACGGTAAGGGCGATGAATATTACATCTCAAAATTGGGACAGAATATTTCTCCGCTTATCTCACTTTTCTGGACAGGTAAGGATATCTGCTCAAGAGAGCTTCGCAGTGCTGATGCAATAAAATTTATTGAGGGCACTCACCACAAACCGCTTTATTGGGATAATTATCCCGTAAACGATATGGCTATGTTCAACGAAATGCACATCTCGCCTATAATCAACCGCGATGCTGATTTGTGGAAATACTCGGAGGGTATAATTTCCAACTGTATGGAATATGCTGAGTGCTCCAAGATTCCGCTTATAACCTTTGCGGACTACCTTTGGGACAGCGAAGGCTACAGTCCCGACGAATCCTGGATGAATGCAATCGAGCAGGTTGTCGGCAAGGAAGACGCTGAAAAATTTGCTGTTTTCGCAGACCATCTGTATATTTCCTGCCTTAAGGACGAACCGTCAAGGAGAATGAAAAAGCACTTTGCTGAAGTTTTACGCCTTCTTAAAACAGGTGAAAGCGAAAAAGCAATCGAGCTTGCTGAAGAATATATCGCAAAGATGAAAGAAACAAGCGATTATCTCCGTCAGGATTTGCCGATATGCAATGAACTCACAAAATGGAGCGAAAAATTCTTCGTTGCTTGCGAGATTTTTGAAAAGCTTATGGCAACTCTGAAAAACAAAACAGAAGAAAATGTAAACGCACTTTATGAAGTTATTGACAGGTTTAATTCAATGCCCGTCAAGCTTTCCGAAGAGATGAACATGAAGCTTTTCCTCGGAATAATGTACGGTATATAATTACAGGTGCAAAAAATAAAAAAGCAGAGCCTCGGCTCTGCTTTTACTAATTTAATCTTATTTAAGTCCCTTTTTCTCAAGAAGAGCGTTGATCTTATCAGCCGGGTCAAGAAGCTCGCCGATTGATGTATCATGGTTGAGTGTATCAATCATATATGAAATATACTTTGAAAGGTCAACCTCAACGTACCATTCTCTGTCCTTGAGTTCAGGTCTGCGATAGATAAGGTTTGTTGTGAACACTCTGTAAATAAGTCCTTCTTCGTAAGCTTTGTCAAAGCCTTCAAGACCGTTGCAGAAGAGACCGAAAGCTGAGAATACATAAATTCTGTTAGCCTTAAGCTCCTTAAGCTTTGTTGCAACTTCAATCATTGATTCACCTGAAGAAATCATATCGTCAACGATGATAACATCTTTGCCTGCAACATTGTCACCGAGGAATTCGTGAGCGATGATCGGGTTGCGTCCGTCAACGATTCTTGAATAGTCGCGACGCTTGTAGAACATACCAAGCTCAACACCGAGAACTGTTGAATAGAAGATACAACGTGACATACCGCCTTCATCGGGAGAGATGATCATAAGGTTGTCCTTATCAAGTGAAAGATCCTCAACATTGCGAACCATTGACTTGATCATCTGGTAAGCAGGAGAAACGCTTTCAAATCCGCAAAGAGGAATTGCATTCATAACTCTTGCGTCGTGAGCATCGAATGTGATGATGTTTTCAACGCCCATGTTGTAAAGCTCCTGAAGCATCATTGCACAGTCAAGAGACTCACGGCTTGAGCGCTTGTGCTGTCTGCCTTCGTAAAGCATCGGCATAATAACAGATATTCTCTTTGCCTTGCCTTCAATTGCACTGATTGCACGCTTAATGTTTGCGAAATGATCGTCCGGAGACATAGGAACATCCATTCCGTACATTTTATATGTTACGCCGTAGTTGAAGCAGTCACAGATAATGAAGATATCGTAGCCTCTGACAGTCTGCTTAAGAGCAGCCTTGCTTTCGCCTGTACCGAAACGCGGGAAGTTTATGTCAACGATATAAGTATCCTTTTCATAACCTGCAAACGCGAGGGTGTCCTTATGCTCGCTGTTTCTTTCGTAACGCCACGTTTTAAGATAATGGTCAATTTTTGCGGCAAGTTCCTCGCAACCGGGTAAAGCAATAATACCGAGCTGGCCGACAGGAATTGTGTCGTAATTTGACATGTTTTTCATAATCAGTTCCACCTTCGCATTAATAGTTATGGGCTTGTCCACGGTAAAATGGACATCACTACAACATTGTACTATATTTGACAAAATTTTTAAAGTGAAAAGCGGTTATTTTTCACGAAAAATATATTTCAAAAAATGAGGGTTTATTTGTTGAGTTTACACAAAAGCATATTCTATATTCATGACGGCGAAGAAATTGGTTCCGTTTTTGGAAATTTCTGATGAAATTTCAGCCATAAGGTCATCGTTCGCAAGAGGAAACCTTCTTGGCACAACAACATCAAAAATCAGGTTTGTATGGCTCGGGCCGTCAACAACTCTGAAGTCGTGAATTGTAAGGTCTTCGCTGATTCTTTTTACAGCTGTTTCTGCGATAGCCCTGAGTTCATTAACTCGTGTATTGTTAACCTCGATCGGGTCGTAATGGATGCTCAGAAGAATGCCGAATTCAGCCATAACATCTCTTTCAATATTGTCGATAATATCGTGTGAATACAAAACGTCAAAATCGGACGGCATTTCAACGTGAACGCTTCCGAAGAATTTATCGGGGCCGTAGTTATGTAAAATCAGGTCGTGAATGCCTGTTACGTTTTCATAAGATAAGATTTTTGCTTCAAGCTTTTCAACGGTTTCTTTTGTGGGAGGCTCACCGATTAATGAATTCAGAGTTTCTTTGAAAATTCCGTAGCCTGCCTTGAGGACAAAGCCTGCAACGATTATACCGAGCCAACCGTCAATATGAAGTGACGGAAAGAATTTTGAAAGAACAAGGGCAATGAGTGTGACGCTTGTTGCCGCGATATCGCTCAGACTGTCAGCAACAACAGCCGTCATGGCAGGGGAGTTGATTTTCTTGCCTAACTTGCGGTTGAAAAGAGCGAGCCAGAGCTTACCGAAAATTGAAACAGCGATAATTATTGCACCGACAAGGTTGAATGTGACGTCTTCAGGATTGCGGATTTTATCAATCGACTGCGTCAGTAATTCAAAACCCATAAAAAGAACGATGAATGAAACAACCATTGCCGTGATGTATTCAATTCTGCCGTGACCGAACGGGTGGTCTTCGTCTGCAGGCTTACTTGACATTTTGAAACCGAAAACCGTAACCGCGCACGAGCCTGCATCGGAAAGGTTGTTAACAGCATCCGCAGTAATTGCGATACTGTTTGTAACAGTACCTACCAAAAACTTTGCAAGGAAGAGGATAACGTTTACTACAATACCTGCGCAACCGCTGAGTATACCGTATCTGCCTCTTACCTTTGAATTTGTAATGTTATCGCTGTCTTTTACAAAAAGTTTAACTAAAAGCTCTGTCAAACAAATCACTCCTGTTAATGTTATTCCGCTTTTTTGAAATTCAAAAGGTCGTCAACCGTCGGCATTGAGCTTTCGGCACCCATACGGCTGACGGCAATTGAACCTGCTTTGTTACCCATATCGCAGGCGGTATAAATATCACCGCATTTTTTATATTCAAGAGCAAGTGCTGCGGTGAAACAGTCACCTGCAGCAGTAGTATCAACAACTTTGTTTTTGTATGTCGGGATAAGCTTTAGCTTTACACCGTCCCAGACACTGCAACCTCTTGAGCCGAGCTTGAGAACAACATACTTCGCCTTGCTTCTTTTCATAATTATCTTCGAAGCTTCAAGAATGGAATCTTCATCGGCAGGGAAAATACCCGAAAGTGCCTCAGTTTCGTTCTCGTTAGGGGAGATAATGGTTGCACCGGGCATCCTTTCAAGATTGAAGTTTTTTGCAGGACCGCAATCGATAACCGTTGTGATATTTTGTGCGATTGCCTTGTTTACGCATTCAACGACAACATCCTCGTTTGTTTCAAACTGTACAAGCAGAAGATCGAGGCTGTCGTCGATGCAGTCGGCGGCATCTTTCGGGTCAATTTCAGCGTTCGCACCTTCGTAGACGACTATGCGGTTTCTGCCATCACCGTCAATGATGATTGCAGCCATTCCTGTCTGTGTACCGTCTGTTGCAACGCATGAAGAATCAATACCGTTTTTGTTAAGGTTCTCAATAAGCTTTCTGCCGTTTGCATCGTCTGCAACCTTGCCTATCATCTTCGTCTGTGCGCCGAGCCGTGCAAGTCCCGTTGCCTGATTTGCGCCTTTACCTCCGCAAGCATAACCGTAGCTTGTGCCGAGCACGTTTTCTCCGATATCGGGAACTTTTTCCATATTGAGGATTATATCCATATTGATACTGCCGACAACAGCGGCACGGATATTTTTATACATAGAAACTACTCCTTAAAGTATAGCTCTGAAGCTTTCTGCGGATTCCTTCATATCCTTATCCTTAATGAAAAGACTGCTTGTGCCGAGGACAAAGATTTCTGCACCGACCCGGCTTAGCATAGCTCCGTTTGCGGGACTGATGTTGCCGTCAACTTCAATCGGTATATCGGGTCTGCCGAGGTTATCGAGAAATTCTCTTGTTTTTGCAACTTTTTCTTTCGCTCCTGCAAAGATTTTCTGACCTGCAAAACCGGGACTAACCGTCATGACAAGTGCCATGTCAAGGTAGTCAACGAGATGTTCGTAGCAGTTAACAGGAGTCTGCGGATTGAGTGCAAGACCTGCCTTGATTCCCTTATCTTTAATTTTTGCAAGTGTACGCTGTGCGTGGATGTCACCTTCGTAGTGAATGCAGATGTAATCATCTTTGATGAGGTTCATCATATCTATAAACTGAGCAGGGTTGTTGACCATCATATGAACATCAAGAGGAATATCTGTTATCGATTTTATTGCATTAATCATATCAAAACCGAGTGTGATATTCGGCACGAAGCAACCGTCCATAATGTCGAGGTGAAGCAGGTCGATTCCTGCTCTTTCAAGCTCTTTAACGGATTTTTCAAGATTGAGTAAATCCGCACACATAACGGAAGCGGAAAGAAGTTTTTTCATTGTAATCAATCCTTTGCAGAAATATAATTATATTCTATCACTTCTTCATATAAAATCAAGTTTAATTCGAAAAATCCACTATCGACAAAGCTTCGTTCTTATGTTATACTTTTTAGGTACACGGTAAATATTACCGAAATTTTCAGAAAAGGAAAATGTTTATGAAAAAACCGACTTTTTATCTTGGTGAATTTACACAGCGCGATAAAGTTTTTATCACGGCTGAAAACGGTGTTGACGTTGAAAATGTTTTAGCAGTGGCATTCGAAGGCGAAGCACTTTATATTGCACAGCCTGAAGGCATAATTGAATATGCCGACGGCAAGACAAAGCTTCTTCCGATCAAGGCTTCAAATCTTTTTACAAGAAAAGGCAAGCTCTATGCCGCAATCGGCAATTCACTTGCTGAAATCAAAAAGGGTAAGGCAAAGAAAATTCAGGATTTTGACGCTCCCGTAGTTGATATCTCGGTTGCACTTGACGGTTCACTCTGGCTTATCACAGAGGATGCTCTTTACAGACTTGACGGTGAAGAGTTTGTAAAAATTGTAGAAGTACCTGAAGCAACAATCTGCCTTGCAGCTCTCGATAATAAGGCAAAGTACGCTGAAACAGTTTTTGTCGGCTCAACGGTAGAAGGTCTTCTTTCGATGAAGGGCAAACGTCGCCATTGGTCAGAGCTTCTTCCTGATGTTACAGGTGTACTCAGCAAGAAAATCAACTGTATCGCTCTTGATGCACTCGGACATCTCTGGGTCGGTTCTGACGACGGTCTTAATATCTACGACGGCAGAAGCTACTGGCTCAACGGTAACGATTTCTATTCTGTTCCCGACGGAGCAATCAACGATATGTTCTTTGCCGCTGACGGTAAGAAATATTTTGCAACAAGCACAGGTATCATTACTCTTATCGAGGGTAAGATTTCATATTATGCATACGGCGCATGGCTTCTTCATCCGACAGTTACAAAGATTACTGTTTCGGATAAGGGTACAATTGCCGCAGTAACACCGAGAGGTATCAGCTATATCACCGCAAAGACAATGACTCTCGGTGAAAAGGCTGCAATTATCGATGCATATGATGAAAAATACTTCACAAGAAACGAAGGCTATCAGGTTGACAGAAAGCTTCGTAAGTACGGTGATATGGATTCAGGTTGGCTTCCCAACTCTGACAACGACGGTCTTTTCACAGGTCTTTACTGTGCAAGTCAGTGCTTCCGTTACAAGGTAACAGGTGACGAGCAGGCAAAGAAAAATGCAAAACGTGCAGTCGAAGCTATGATTAAACTCACGGAAGTTACAGGCAGAGAGGGCTTTACCGCACGTGCAACACGTTATTCTTATGAAGAAAACTTCGGCACAGGCAACCGTGAAGAGTGGCACATCTGCGAGGACAACCCCGACTGTGAGTGGCTCGGCGAAACATCAAGCGACGAGATGACAGGTCACTATTTCGCATACGGCATCTACTTTGACCTTGTTGCAGACAAGAAAGAAAAGAAAAAGATTGCAGAAGTTGTAAAGAAGATTACAGACCATATTATTGACAACAACTTCCACCTTACAGATGTTGACGGAATTCCGACAACATGGGCAAACTGGGAACCCGACCTTCTCAATAATGACGACAGATGGTATTATGAGCGCGGTACAAATTCCCTCGAAATGCTTTCTTTCCTTAAGACAACATACCACGTTACAGGTGACGAGAAGTACGAAAAGGTTTACGAAATGCTTATCAAGAAGCACCACTATGCAATGAACCTTATTCAGTACAAGTGTGAGGACGGCCACGTTGCACACATTGACGACCAGCTTGATTTTGTAAATATCTATCCGCTTCTTATTTATACAGACAATGCGGCACAGACAGAAATCTACAAGATGGGTCTTACTCATCACTGGGCATACGAAAGAATTGAACGTTCACCGTTCTTCAATATCGTCTACGGTGCATTGACAAACAATTACTGCGATATCGAGGAGGCTGCAAAGTCACTTTCGGAAATGAATCTTGATTTTATCAGATGGCCTGTTTACAACAGCTACCGTAAGGATATCGTATGGGATACGGAGCAGGAAGAATCAGGCGTACCTGCACAGCTCAAGTATCCTGTTGAGTATTGGTCAAGACTTCTTGTAAACTATGACGGTAACCAGTGTATTTGCGACTCAGGTGCTGAAGAATTTGTTGACATCAACAGCAAGCGCACCAATAAAACAAGCACACTTCCCGGCACATCAGGTGCAAACGCATCAACAACAGCAATGCCGTACGTTTTCCTTCTTCCTTATTGGATGGGCAGATATTACGGATTGCTTGGTGATTAATAAATTTTAAAATATCAGGGAGGTTTCGTTTATGCAAACAGTTATATCTTACATAATGGCAATCATTATGACAATTTCAGGCATGATTACCAATCTCACGGGTCTTACCTTCGGTAAGAAAGAAATCAATCTTGACGATTTCACGCTTACATGGAGCGATGAATTTGACGGCGATGCAATCGACGCAGAAAGGTGGAAAGGTGTTTACGGCGGTATTACACGAGCTGTTATGCGTAAGGGTGGTTACATCCACTCTGACCTTGCAGAGGTTAAGGACGGCAATCTTCATATTTATGCAAAGTATCTTGAAGAGGGCACAGGCGAAGGTCCTGCGGGTTATTACAGCTATATGATGTACACACGTGATCTCCACGAGCAGACATACGGTTACTTTGAGGTACGTTGTATTCTTCCGAAGGGTGCAGGCCTCTGGTCAGCATTCTGGATGAATTCAAGAGGAATGGAAAATGTTGACGGTTCACCCGCAGACGGTGCTGAGATAGATATTTACGAGTCTCCGTATTATCATCAGAAGCTCTTCCACAACTACATTTCTTCAAATGTTTACTATGACGGATACGGTGCTGATATGGTAAGCGGTAAAATGGGTATCTATGAAGCAAACAATCCTTATGAAGAGTACAATACCTACGGTCTTGAGTGGAACGAGAACGAATACATCTTCTACATCAACGGCAAAGAAACGGCAAGAACAGACTTCGGTATTTCGCAGAGCCCTGAATATCTTATTCTTTCGGTTGAAGTCGGCGGTTCAAACGGTCAGCCGGATCCCGATTCATGGGCAGGTGATATCACAAAGAACGAAAATCTTTCAGCAGATTTTGTTGTTGATTACGTAAGAGCATATCAGTATAAAGACCTTGCATAAATTCAAAAGCGACAGGATTTTTCACGTCCTGTCGCTTCGGTTTTTCAAACATAAAAGCCTTGCCGTTTCGGCAAGGCTTTTAACATATATCTTATTTTGAATTTGAATAGTTGGGAGCTTCCTTTGTGATGAAAACATCGTGAGGATGGCTTTCGATAAGACCTGCGTTTGTGATACGAACGAACTTTGTTTTTGTCTTGAGCTCTTCAATGTTGTGGCATCCGCAGTAACCCATACCGGCACGAAGACCGCCGAGCATCTGATAGATTGTATCAGCAACGGGTCCCTTGTAAGGTACTCGACCTTCAACTCCTTCGGGAACAAGCTTCTTGTTGTCTTCCTGGAAGTATCTGTCCTTACTGCCGTTTGCCATAGCACCAAGGCTGCCCATTCCGCGGTAAACCTTGAAGCTTCTGCCCTGATAGATTTCTGTTTCGCCCGGTGATTCCTTACAGCCTGCAACGAGTGAACCGACCATGATTGCACTTGCACCTGCAGCGATAGCCTTAACGATTTCACCTGAGTACTTGATACCGCCGTCTGCGATAACTGAAATGCCGTGCTTTGCAGCAACATTTGCAGAGTCGAATACTGCAGTAACCTGCGGAACACCGATACCTGCAACAACACGTGTTGTACAGATAGAACCGGGGCCGATACCAACCTTAACAGCATCTGCACCTGCAGCGATAAGAGCTTCTGTAGCTTCAGCTGTTGCAACGTTACCGCCAACGAGTGAAATTTCGGGATATGCAGCCTTAACTTTCTCAATAGCCTTAAGGATGTTCTGGCTGTGACCGTGTGCAGAGTCAAGAACGAACATATCAACACCTGCTTCAACAAGGCAAGCAGCTCTTTCAAGAACATCAGCCGTTGCACCGAGAGCAGCAGCACAAAGAAGTCTGCCTCTTGAGTCTCTTGCAGAGTTAGGGTACTGAACACTTTTTTCAATGTCCTTGATTGTGATAAGACCCTTAAGGAAACCTTCGTCGTCAACCAAGGGAAGCTTTTCGATTCTGTGCTTCATAAGGATTGCCTTTGCTTGCTCAAGGTTTGTACCAACGGGAGCAGTAACAAGGTTGTCCTTAGTCATAACTTCGCTGATTTTAATGTTGAAATCAGTCATGAAGCGCATATCACGGTTTGTAAGAATACCAACGAGCTTGCCCTGTTCGTCACAGATAGGCACACCTGAAATCTTATACTTTCTGCAAAGATTTTCAGCATCGTAAGCATAGTGGTCAGGTGTAAGGCTGAAGGGTGAAGAAATAACACCGTTTTCAGAACGCTTAACCTTGTCAACTTCCTGTGCCTGAACTTCCATGGGCATATTTTTATGGATAACACCGATACCGCCTTCACGAGCGATTGCAATAGCCATCGGAGCTTCCGTAACTGTATCCATAGCAGCAGTCATAATGGGAGTATTGAGTGTAATCTTCGACGTGAGCTTCGTCGAAATATCAATATCCTTGGGCAAAATGTCCGATTCAGCAGGTATAAGAAGCACGTCATCAAACGTAAGACCTTCTTTACCAAATTTCTCATCAAAAGTCATTCAAAATCCTCCTCAACTGTGTCGATTTTTTAAATTATTTAATTATAACGTGTATTTCAGGAAAATGCAATCTTTATTTTAAACATTTTTTGAAAAATATCAAAGAAAATATTGCCGTTGTTTTTACAACTTTCTGTTTTAAAACAATCCGGCTGTTCTGCCGTTTTTCTGATGCTCGGCAATTGTTGCGGCATAGTAGAAATCAACGCCTGTCGGGTCAGTCAGGAAGAAATAATAATCGGTTTCTGCAGGGTTGAGTGTTGCGGTTATAGCCTTTAAACCGGGGTTACAGATTGGCCCTGCGGAAAGTCCTTTGCAGTAATATGTGCTGTAAAGGTTCATGTAACGCTTGATTTCATCGCTCTGCTTTTCAAGCGCAAGTCCGTTACCCTCGGCATCCTTCTGGTATCCGAGGTAGTCACCGAGGCTGTTCTTGATATAAAAAGTTGTTACGTCGCTTTCGAGCTTCGGGAAAGACGGACTCTTAAGTCTGTTATGGAAAACAGAAGCAACGTTTGCACATTCGGTAATATCAAAGTCACACTCTTTTTGAATGATTGAGGCGAGTGTGATAATTTCATCAAGCGTCATTCCGAGCTCAACAGCTTTTTGCTTCATATCGGGAGTGATTTTATCGTTGAAATTATCGATAAATTTCTTAAGCACACTCTTTGCGTCGGAGTTAAGATAAAACTCATACGTGTCGGGAAAAACATAACCCTCAAGAAGGAAAACACGCTCATCAGGATTATTAATTGTTATTCCTTCGTATGGCTCGTTGCAGACTTTAAGAAAATCATCTTTGGAGCAGACACCGTTTGCCTCAAGTCTTTCGGCAATCTGAATGATAGTGAATCCTTCGGGGAATGTTACTGTTGCGGTGTTTTTTATAGTTGTCGTTGAAGCACTTTTTGTTGTAAGAAAAGGTACACCTTCTCCTTTTTCACAAGCGGAAAACGTAAATAATGACAGAATGCAGCAAAGCAGAATACAAAGTGATTTTTTCATTTATTTTTACCTCAGTTTTTCAAATTTCCGGAACTAATAATACATTAATTTCAGCTATGTGTCAATAAAAGTGTTTTTACGGCAGATAATAAACACGGAGGTGAGTTTATGGAAAAGAAGGATAAAAAGTCAAAGAAGCCGAGGAAACTGTCACCGCTTGTGGAGTCCATTATCGAGGAATGGGAAACTGCAGGTGAGAATGACGTTTTTGATGTTTTAGGCAGCTATACGGGAAACCCGGAGGACGGCGGCAGACCGATTCAGGATGCGGACGACCTTTAAAAACAGCGGGGTAGGAAACTACCCCGCTACAGTTATTATTTACTGATTTTTATAATTTTTACGGAACTCCAGATTGTTACAAGAGCAAATGATACCGTGACAAGGATGTTGTGGAATGCACCGAGATCCATGAAGTTCTGATATTCGGCACATCCGATAAACATATATGCCGTGAAGATATAAAGAACAAAACAGGGGAGTGCAAACACACAGAATTTTTCGTAAGATATATCCTGCAAAGCGATGCCGAATTTCTTCGCAAGGATAGCTACAATTACGATTGTTGCAACCACAGCGATAACCGTGTAGATAATCATATTATCCGAGTGGTCGAAACGCTCAAGTACGGGACGCACGATGGTAATACCGATCATACCGATAAAGCCGAGAAGGAAAGTACCGATATTTGCAATTTTTTCAGGCAGCTTACCAAATGCGATTTCGCAGAAGTCATCCTGCGGCTTGAGGTTTACAAGGAAAGCGGTAATAATTCCGCCTGCGATGAAACCTGTGAAATACTCCCAGAGTGACCACGGCGCAAAGTTTGCGGGAAGGAGATTGCCCTGAAGCATATGATATCCGCCGTTGCCGAAATAAAAGAACAGGTCGGAAACCGTGATTGAAAGTGAAAATGCACAGCAGGTAACAAAACCTATATTGGCGGCACGCTTATCCTTGATAATAAATCTTGCGGTTAATAAAACTGCAACTGCACTAACAGCAGAGGAAATTGTCATAATTTCCTGGAAATAGTTTCTGCCTGCAAAACTTGTTCTGCCAAGTGCTTCCATTGTGAATTTCTTTGCCCAGGCATCATTATCAAAGTGCTGCATAAACACCTCGTATGCACTGTCATTAATGCCGACTTTTCTGAGTTCATCGACAAAAACTTTTACCGATTCGGGCTGAACAAGCTTAAGAATCCAATGAGAAACCGTTGCCATTGCGATATAATAGGCGGCAAAGAAAACAGCTACAAGGATTATAACGTGGGAAAATTTCCAACGCTTGTTGCTGAAGCCTCTTCCGAGCATAACACCGAAAACCGATGCGACACCGAAACCGAGGCACAGCATCATAAACGCACCTGACCAGGGCGATATGTAAGCAAAGCCTTCATCAAGATTGAGGACACCTGTAATCTGCTCAAGCAGAGTGCCCCAGGCGGGTACGGTAATCATAAAAGAAAGAGATGTAAGTGCTGTCCAGGCGAAGTTCAGCTTCTTTCTGTCACCGATTGCCGCTGTGATGAAAAGAATGAAAACTATACCTGCGTTAAGAAGTCCCCACGATGAACCCCAGCCGTGAGTGCCTCTCACACGCCAGAGAAATCCCATAAGCAATGCACCGATTAGGACAATTACTGATTTGCTTAAAACGGATTGTTTTGCACGTTCCTGCATATTGAATCCCCCAATTATTTATTTGATTCGATTATAGCATATAGTTCTCACTGTTTCAATATACACTTCTGTGTTTTGTTGACAAAGAGCAGAGTGTATAGTATAATTTTAAAGGTATAATTTTTAAAGTGAGGTAATGTTTTATGAATATAGCTGTTGTTCTTGCAGGCGGCTCGGGAAGCCGTATGGGTATGGTTGACAGACCGAAACAGTTTATTGATATTTACGGAAAGCCCGTAATAATTCATACACTCGAAGCTTTTGAAATAAATGAAAAAATCGATGCAATCTGTGTTGTATGCGTTAAAGAGTGGCAGGATGACCTTACACTCTGGCTCAAGGAGTACGACGTGCGCAAGGTGCGTTGGATTGCCAATGCAGGCGCTTCAAGACAGGAGTCTTCTCTCAATGCGCTTGATGCTATCAAGGATGTCTGCGGCGATGACGATTATGTTATTATTCACGATGCTGCAAGACCGCTTATTTCGCAGAAGATTATCAACGAAAACATTATGAAAGTGCGTGAGTTCGGAGCTTGTGATACTGTTGTTCCCGCACACGATACAATTATCAGAAGCGTTGACGGCGAAAGCCTTGATTCTATACCTGCACGTAAGGAGCTTTATATGGGTCAGACTCCGCAGTCATTCAAGTATTCAATCGTAAGAAAAGCTTATGACGATTATTTTGCACTTCCTGAAAATGAGCGTCCTGAAATGACTGACGACTGCGGACTTGTTCTTGCATCAGGTGTTAAAATCGGAATGGCTATGGGTGACAAGCTCAATATGAAGATTACAACAATGGAAGACTTGCTTCTTGTTAAGTCAATCGTAAGAACAGGCAGATAAGGAAGGGTGAAACACTTTGTTTGCTAAAAGCTACAAAATAACCGAACCGAAAAGATTTGAAATATTTGTTGAGGACATTCAGAATAACGATGTGCTTGTCCGTCCCGAATACCTTGCTGTTTGTAAGGCGGATATCCGTTATTACCTCGGAAACAGAAGCCTTAATGTTCTTAAAAGAAAGTTTCCGATGAGCCTTATCCACGAGGCAACAGGTATTGTTGTTAAGGATAAAAACGGAAAGCTTGCACCCGGTCAGCGTGTTGTTATGTTGCCCTGCCGAAAGGCTGATGACTGCGACGGTACAAAGTGTGACGAATGCGTAAGAGATAATCCGCATCTTCTTGATAACTACTGTCCCGATTCAAAATTCTGCTCAAGTAACTTTGACGGATTCAGCAAAGAACTTATGGATATCAGCGAAGATTACCTTGTGCCGATTCCCGACGAAGTCGGTGCGGAAGCTGTTTTTTCAGAGCTTATTTCAGTCGGTTGCTGTGCACTCAGACGCGCAGGGCTTGACAAGACAAATGCTCCGAAAAACATTGCTGTATGGGGCGACGGAATTATGGGTTATATCATTGCCCTTGTTGCAAAATACAGCCTTGAATGTGATGTAGATGTTATCGGTCTCAGCAAGGAAAAGCTTGCCGAGTTTGACTTTGCAAATATTTATTATGCAAATGATATTGAAGATTTGCCGAGAATGACAGTTGCAATTGAGGCTGTCGGAGGTAATGCTTCGGGAATTGCTGCAAATCAGGCGATTGACAAGCTTTATTCAGGCGGAAAGCTCATTCTATGCGGTGTTGCTAACGATAACATTCCGCTTAATACAAGAATGGTGCTTGAACACGGACTTTCAATCAGGGGCACAACACGAAGCACAAGATGTGACTTTGAAAATGCACTTGAGCTTCTTAAAATTGAAGGATTCAGGGAGCGTGTTCTCAAGCTTCTTCTTTCAACTGTCGAGGTTGACGATATCAAAAAATACTACGCAGTATTTGAAAAAGAGTCAAAGTCAACGGCACTCGGCAAAAATATAATGAAAATCTCGTTCTAAAAAGATAACGGATATAAAGCAAAACGCTTTATATCCGTTCTTTCATTTTTGGCAAGTTTTTGATGTAATCAATAACTGCCTTTGCAGATTTTTCAGGCAGATCGATTATGTTTTCTGCATCCTTGATATTTTCAAGATAATGCGCGTCCGAATCGACGAAAATTTCCACTCCTTCAAGAATGGTATGCATCTTTAAAAGAGACTCTCTGTCCGCCTCTGCCGTCATTTCAACTGCAGAAAAACCCATATCCTCCGTTATCATACCGAGGTTTGAAAGTACACTGTAGGAATTTCTGTCAATATGCGCAGGGTAGCAGACACCGCCGTAACTTTCAACGGTTTTGCAGACGTCGCTGATGCTGATTGAGCTTGCAAGAGTGAGGAGCTTTTCCTGCTTGCCGATGATGTTATCCTCCTCGTCCATAATCAGTTGTTCACCGAAAATTTCGGGGCGGTTTTTAACGGGAGGCATTGTCGAAAGCACGTAGTCTGAAAATTTCATCGCATTTTCAACGTCATCAAAAAGGCAGACAACATGTACTTCCTCCGAAGTACAAAGCTCCATCCCGGGGATTACGGTTATACCGATGCTCTCGCCGACCTTTATGGCAGAAACGCAGTTTTCGCAGGTGTTGTGGTCTGTCAGAGCGATGATATCCAGTCCCAGAAGCTTTGCCATGTTGACGAGGTTGTAGGGAGTCATATCGTTATCACCGCAGGGTGAAAGACACGAATGAGTATGAAAATCGTAGTAGAGCTTCATTTTAAATCAGCTTTGAAATGGCAGCTGCCATCTGATATGAATTTTTATCTGTCTGCAGGATGATAACGTCATTCTGTATTGCTCTTTTAAGTGCATCTTCGTCAAGTGCAGCATTTTCTGTCAGCACGATGCAAGCAACATCAGCGAGCACAGCAACACCTACGGAATTGATGTTGCCCATAACGGTAAGCCATACGTCGCCCTCGTTGGCACGTGACATAACCCAGCTGAGCAAATCTCCGCAGTAGCAACCGCTGATTTCCCTTTCAAGGTTTTCGCCGCAAAGCACTTTCAAGCCGAGCTCTTCAACAAGATTTTTTACGTCCATTTCAGTTTCTCCTCGTCAATACCTCTGAAAGGTACAGGTATAAGTTTATCAATTTCATTTTCAGCCATTTCATTTTTGATTCTGAAAATGCAGTCGTCAACGCTTGCATATCCTCTTACGATATCTTCAGCGAGGGCACGGCAGGTCGGGGCACCGCAGGTACCGCAGTCAAGACCAGGGAAGTATTTAACGGTTTCGGAAACCTGATTCATAAGCTTCATAGAGTCCGTAACGTTGTCTGCAAGCTTTAGCACGGAAAGCGGCTCAAGGGGATAGTCCCAGCCAAGCTCTTTCGGGATTTCATTTTCAATATGATTGCACGAAACGGGAAGATATTTTTTGAGCGTAGTAAGGCGCGTCTTTGCAACAAAAGTATTTGCAACCGTAAGGCAACCGCCGACGCAACCGCCCGTGCAGGCATTAAGCTCAATAAACTCAATGTCATTGAGTTTTTCGTCCTCAACCTCTTCAAGAATCTGAATAACGTTTTCAATACCGTCAGCTGCTATGTACTTTTCACAAAGCGATGCCGATGCTTCACCGCCGCTTGCTGCCCAGCCGACACCGATCTTGCCCGATTGCTCAAGCTCTTCAAGCTTTTCTCTGTCAAGTTTATCCATCTTCTGCACAAGAAGCGGATAAATTTCGCTCATCGCAATCGCGCCGTTAACGTCAGAGTTGTATGCCGCAAGAGGTGACTTGATAGCCGTAATCTTAGCAGGGCAGGGCGTTATGAAAAACACGCCGATATCCTCGTCGGAAAGCCCTGTTTTTTCTCTTGCTTCCTGACGTGCAAGCCTTGCGGATTCGTCCATTGGCGTTTTGAGCGTAATCATATTATCGATAAGCTCAGGGTAACGGACTCGGATAAGTCTTATAACAGCAGGGCAAGCCGTTGAAATAACGGGTTTTATAAGATTTTGTGTTTTAAGTATCTTTCTCGTTGCGTCGGAAACAATTTCAGCTCCCTTTGCAACTTCAAAAACGCTGTCAAAGCCAATCTCAAGAAGCGCCGTAAGCACGTAGTTCACGTCGTCAAGGTTATTGAACTGACCGTAAAGCGACGGCGCAGGCAGAGCGATTTTATACTTGAATGCCTCAATATCTGAAAGAGGGTCACTCATTGCTGTTTTGGCATGGTGAGGGCAGATTCGGATACATTCACCGCAGTCAATGCAACGCTCGGAAATGATTGTTGCCTTGCCTCGGCGAACACGTATTGCCTGAGTCGGACAGCGTTTAATACAGTTCATACAGCCAAGACATTTGTCCTTGTTCAGGCTAACTGAATGAAACACAGTACTCATTTTGCTCCTCCTTTTCGGATTTTTGAAAAATTATTTGTTGTAGATTTTAAGCGTGATTGTTGTACCGACACCGATTTCGGTTTCGATATCCATTTCGTCTGTGTATTTTTTGATGTTCGGAAGACCCATACCTGCACCGAAACCGAGCGAACGCACGTTTTCGGGTGCTGTCGAATAACCTTCCTTCATCGCAAGCTCAATGTCGGGTATGCCGGGACCTTTGTCGGCAAGTACAACGGTTATGCATTCGGGCGTGATTGTTGCATCAATAACACCGCCCTCAGCGTGGATAACCATATTGATTTCTGCCTCGTAAACTGCAATTGCAACTTTTCTGATAAGTGTAGCATCAAAGCCGAGGTCCTTTAAGGAACGTTTGAGCTTGCCCGATGCCTCACCTGCGCAGGTGAAGTCATAGGCATTGACGTCATAATGAAGTTTAACCTCTTCCATTATTTTCCGCTGCCTCCTCTGAGTCCGTGTGCATAAAGGCGACCACAGGAAGTGAACATTTCAAGGTCTGTTTTGATAAGAACGATGTCGCGGTCTTCCGCAAGATTAATCATACCGATGTCGGGCGATTTACCTCTGACGAAAACAATACATTTCATATCCATCATTTCAGCTGTACGTACAACCTGGGGATTCACAAGTCCCGTAAGCAGAACAGCCTGCTCTTTGACGTAAGCGAGAACGTCGCTCATCATATCGCTGCCGCAAGCAGTATGAACTTCACGGTCAAGGAAGTCCTCGCCGTAAATAATTGAACCTTCAAGAATTTCAACAATTTCTTTTACCGTCATTTTTAACCCTCCACGAGAATTATTACACTATATGATATCATACATCACAGTAAAAATCTACATAATTTTATACCAAATTGTCCAAAAAATGTTAAAAATTAATGAATAATCAAGAGCGCAAGCCTTTAATGTGGTGTCGGAGTTGTTCGTAAGCAAATGATGCCGAAAAATTCGGGCTTGTCGGGATGTTTGAAAGTCAGTGGTAACCCCAAGCCCTCCTTGTGTAAAGGAGGGTGGCACGGCGTAGCCGTGACGGGAGGATTGTTGATAATTCAAGGATTTTTGACAATCCCTCAGTCGCTACGCGACAGCTCCCTT
>JAZSPL010000076.1:0-152504 GCA_045537435.1 Acutalibacteraceae bacterium | reverse complement strand
CACCAACTCCTTGGCTCACAGAACGACATGGCTACGATCCGACTTAGATTACAGACTATGATAAGCTGACTCTCGAGGTGTGGACAGACGGAACCATCAACGCTATGGAAGCCGTTTCTCTCGGCGCCAAGATCCTCAACGAGCACCTCAACCTCTTCGGTGATCTCTCAGGAGAAGCATACGATACAGAGGTTATGGTTGTTAAGAGTGACAACGGCAAAGAAAAGGTCCTGGAGATGACCATTGAGGAACTTGACCTTTCTGTGCGTTCCTTTAACTGCTTGAAGAGAGCGCAGATTAATACGGTTGAAGATTTGATTAACAGAACCGAGGAAGATATGATGAAAGTTCGTAACCTCGGTAGAAAATCCCTTGATGAGGTTGTTGCAAAGCTCAATTCACTTGGCTTTGATCTTCGCAGGGATGAGGACTA
Source organism: Acutalibacteraceae bacterium (assembly GCA_045537435.1). Lineage (GTDB taxonomy): Bacteria > Bacillota > Clostridia > Oscillospirales > Acutalibacteraceae > CAG-488. The sequence goes on along the minus strand of JAZSPL010000076.1, from coordinate 152,071 downwards.
AAGGAGTGTGAACTTATGCCCGGTACCAGAAAGCTTGGCCGTACAAGTGACCATCGCAAGTCGATGCTCAGAGGCCTCGTTACCTATCTTTTGGAAAACGGCAGAATAGAGACCACCGTTACAAGGGCTCAGGAGGTTCGCGCAATGGCTGAAAAAATGATCACCATTGCTAAGGATGACTCTCTCCACTCAAAGCGCAAGGTTCTTGCTTACGTTACAAAAGAAGACGTAGCTAAGAAGCTCTTTGATGAAATTGCCCCCAAGTATAAGGATGTTAACGGCGGTTATTGCCGCATAATCAAAACAGGTCCCCGTAGAGGCGACGCAGCTGAGATGTGCATCATCGAGCTCGTATAAGTTTTGATTTAAGATAGCATTTATAAAAGAAAAGCCCTGCTCAATCGAGCAGGGCTTTTTGTTGTATTATTCTTCAGGTAAAGAATAAATATATGAAATTTCATCCCAGGTATATTTACAGGTATAAATTCCTTCAAGCACGGGATTAATATTGTTTTTCATAAAGAAAAATGCCATTCCGTCTTCGGTAAAATAGAAATCATCGGCACTGAAGAATTCGGGAAGGGCTTCAAGCACCTCGTCGGTTATGAATGCAGGCGGATAATATTTTTCTTTCAGAGTCGGAATTATATGACCTTCTATAAGCATTTTTTCGCTCTTGGCAGGGTCATCGGGAAACGCAGAGAATGAAGCGGCATTGCAAACCTCGCCCGTCCTAATATCAAAGCAGATTGCTTTTTGTTTTGGGTCGGTTTCGCTGCCGAAATAAGACAAAGCATCTTTTATTATGAAGCAAAGATATCGGCTGTCGGAATATGCGGTCTGAAAGGTTATTTTCTTGGTCCAGGGATTTTCACTTTTATGATTATCCATAAATTTTGCTGCATTTTCAATGTTGCTTTCCGCAAATTTGCAAGCATCTTCAAAAATATTAAAAGAAAGCTTGTTTATGTAGTTTCTGACATTTTCTTCGCAGTTTTTGGATATCTGAGGCAAGACCACATCAACCGTGAAAACAATTCTGCCGGTGCTGTCTTTAAATTCCTTGTGCTGAGTGGTTTCGTCAATTACGGGAGGAGGCATTGTTGTTTCTCCGTCACCTTTTCCCGAACAAGCACAAAGCGAGAAAAGCAAAGTTAAAATCATTAAAATGCTCACAATTTTTTTCATGAAATCAATCCTTACAGTATGATAATGATATTCTAACAGCAAATTCATTTTCATTCAAGATGAAAAATGTTAAATTTCAGTTGTAATTCGACTGACAATGTTATAAAATGGAGTCAGTAAAGCAGAAAAGGAGATTTTTATGAAAAATATACTTAATGCTCAATGGATTAAAAGCCCCGCAATTGCGATTGACCGTGAAATTGTATTTTCAAGAAATTTCAGCGTAAAAAAAGAGCTTGTTTTGGCGAATTTTGAGGTTACAGCTCTCGGAGTTTATCTTGCAAGGATAAACGGTGAAAGAGTCGGCGATTTTATTCTCGCTCCCGGCTGGACATCATATAAACACCGTTTGCAGGTTGATACTTACGACGTAACCGCAATGCTTAAAGAAAATAATACCGTTACTCTCGGTGTTGCACCGGGTTGGAAAGCATTCAGCTATTTCGGAATGCATTCGGGCGATTCTCAGCTCGGTTTTAATGAAACAGCAGCAATCTGTGCCCTTACTCTTGAATATGCCGACGGTGAAACCGAGATTATCACAAGCGGCAGCGATTGGAAATGCGAAAAAGGAAAAAATCTTTATTCGCATTTATATAACGGCTATATTTACGACCCTGCATATAAGGATATAAATCCCAAACAGGCGCTTGTTTTTGAGAAAAAGAGAGATGTTCTGCTTGACCGTCAGGGTGAAAAGGTAATTGAGCACGAGCGTCTTGCACCCAAGGAGATTATAATAACTCCCAAGGGTGAAACCGTTCTTGATTTCGGTCAGAATATGACGGGTTATGTTGAGTTCAAGATAAAAGGCAACAAAGGCGAAAGAGCAATTATAAGCCACGCTGAGGTGCTTGATGCCGAGGGTAATTTCTATACGGGAAATCTCAGAAGCGCAAAGGCTCAGGCTGTTTTTATCTGCGACGGCAAAGAGCATATTCATAAGCCCGAATATAATTTCTACGGCTTCAGATACATCCGCCTTGAAAATTGGAGCGATGAGGTGAAGCTTGAGAATTTCACCGCAATTGTTGTTCACTCAGACATTAAGAGAACAGGTTATTTTGAATGCTCTGATGAAAGAGTAAACAAGCTTTTTTCGAATATCATCTGGGGTCAGAAGAGCAATTTCCTTGATGTGCCCACAGACTGTCCTCAGCGTGATGAACGTCTTGGCTGGACAGGCGACGCTCAGGTTTTCATCAAAACCGCATCTTATAACTATGATGTTGAGCGTTTCTTTATAAAGTGGCTTACCGACTTGCGTGCCGACCAGACGGATTGGGGCACGGTTCCTCATGTTATCCCTGCTGTTTTTGGACCTGATGACAGTTCATCGGCAGCATGGGCTGATGCGGCAACAATATGCCCCTGGCAGATTTATCTGACGTATGCAAACAAGGATATAATCAAGGAATCGCTTGATTCAATGAGAAAATATCTTGAGTTTATCGAAGAACACAGCTATAACGGCATCTGGTGCAACAGCTGGCATTTCGGCGATTGGCTTAACCTTGACGGCAGCAGCCCCGAGGATTGCTCAAAGGGCACCGAAAAGAACCTTATTGCAACCGCTTATTATATTTATTCAAGCGAAATTTATGCTAAGGCACTTGCACTTTGCGGCGAAGATAATGCAGAGGTTTTTGCAAAAAGAGAAGCTTCAATCAAAGCTTTCCGCCGTGATTATATGAAGGACGGCAGAATTCTGCCCGAATATGCAACGCAGACAGCCTGCGTGCTTGCTCTGCATTTCGGAATAACCGATAATACAGCAGAAACCGCAAAGCAGCTCAATGAGCTTGTTTGTGAGTGCGGACACCTCAAAACAGGCTTTGTCGGTACACCTTATCTTCTTCATACTCTCAGCGATAACGGATACACAGAAACAGCCTACAGTCTGCTTCTCAGAGAGGAATATCCTTCCTGGCTCTTCTCGGTCAAGATGGGCGCAACAACAATCTGGGAGCATTGGGACAGCGTGAGAGAAGACGGCACAATGTGGAGCACATCGATGAACTCATTCAATCACTATGCTTACGGCTCGGTTGCCGATTGGCTTTACGGCGATGCTGCAGGCATTAAGATTGACGAAAGCAAGCCCGGATTTGAGCATATCATCCTTGCACCTCTGACCGACAGCAGACTCAGTTATGTCAAGGCTTCGATTGAAACACGCAAGGGTCTTGTGAAATCCGAGTGGAAAACCGAAAACGGAGTAACAACCTATGAATTTACCGTTCCCGAGGGAGCAACCGCAACGGTTATCCTCGGCGGAAAATCAACCGAAATCGGCGCAGGTGTTCACAAGTTTTAATTTGAATTAATATACTAAATATAAAATGAACCGTCTCAGCAGTCGGCTGAGGCGGTTCATTTTATTTCTGCGTCGAATTGCACAAAACCAAGCTCTGTGTTTTGGCGGAAAAGTTGTTTTTTAATTTTTGGAAAGTCTTCTGTAACAAACACTGTTTTTTGTCATATATATAAAGCAAAAAATAATACAAAAAAACAGGAATTATTCCGGTGGGCAGTTTAAACCGTTACAAAACTGTAATCAAAGGTAACAACTTTGTAATTTGACAGGTAAAAAAAGGAATGTTAGAATCAAAATGAAGATAATAAATGCGGAGAGATGTTTATGAAATTAAGATTCAAAAAATTTTTACCGATTATTCTTATGGTTTTGATTGTTGTTTGGATTGCTTCCTGCAGCAAAACACAACCTCAGCCAGAAACAACTGCAACTTATAAAAGCGAAGAAACAAGTTATGACGAGTCAACAACATCCGCCGGAGTTTTTAATGAAACTGATAACACCCTCATAATTGACGGCAGCAAAATCCGTGTGTTAACAGATGGTATACTTACGAAAGAGGCTAATAAAATTTACAGTCGCGGAGGAATAATAGAAAAAGTTATTCTTACCGAAGGTGTTGAAAAAATTGAAAAACAAACCTTTTTTAACTATGAAAATTTAAAATTTATTGATTTTCCTGCTTCACTTTCAGAAATTGAAAACAGAATGTTTTATGATTCTGAAAATCTGTTGAGAATAACCGTTGATTCCGATAATCAGCATTTTGTTACGGATGAAAAAGGTGTTTTATTTACTAAAGATATGACAGAGCTTATTGTTTATCCGTCTGCCATACCTAATAAAGAATATTCCTTGCCCGAAACAGTAACAACTATCAGAAGCAACGCTTTTTACAGATGTGAAAACTTAAAAAAACTGAATATGCCGGCAAATCTTTCAGGCGATTTTACCCATTGGTTTTATTGTTGTGATAACATTGAAGAGGTAACCTTACCTGCTGACAGCAAAAATTATTCTTGTGATAAACAGGGTATAATTTATTCTGCCGATACAAAAGAAATAGTTTTTGTTCCTACAAAGCTTAAAACGCTTGAATTCCCCGAAGGGGTGAACTCATTTACATACGATCCGATTATAAATAACAGTGCCGTTACCGAGATTGTTTTCAGTGAAACAACCGAAGAAATCACGGAATATTTGAACCGCTTTCCGAACTTAGAAAAAATTACCGTAAATGAGAAAAGCAAAAAATTTTCAAGTCTTTACGGCGTTCTATATAATAAAGATAAAACAGAGCTGATATGGTACCCGCCGATGAAAAGCGATAAAGAATTTACTGTGCCTGATACGGTAAATCGCATAAATTTTATAAGAAGTGCGTTTCTTGAAAGTTTGACGGTTTCCGACTCGGTAAAAACAATAGAAGATGATGCTTTTGGGGTATGCAAAGGCCTGAAATATGTTCACATAGGCAGCGGTTTGGAGGAATTCGATTATAATGATGAATTTTCTGTGAAACACGAAAACATATTTGTTATGTGTGAAAATCTGGAGAGAATAAGAGTTGATCCCGATAATAAAAACTTTGTGATTGATGAATACGGTGCTCTTTGCACAGCTGATTTGACAGATATAATAACTCTTCCGGCAAACGGAAAAACAGAAGAATATGCGATTAACGATAGCGTTATCCGTATTATAAATTGTTTTGAAAATTGCAAAAACCTGAGGAAACTTTATGTCGGCGAAAGTGTAGAATATATGAATATCGGTGAAGCGAATACGGAAACAATAGTCGGTTTTTCAGGCTGTGTTTCACTTGAAGAAATAACAGTTTCCGCAAGCAACAAAAATTATACAAGCGTAAACGGGGTTTTGTATAATAAAGATAAAACAGAACTGTGTCTTTATCCTGCAAACAAGGCAGGTGACGGGTTTGCAATACCCGATTCGGTTGAGCGCACAGGAGATTTTGCTTTTTTGGGTAACAGAAATATCAAAAAAATCTACTCCTCTGTGAAAACCTATCCTAATTACATTTTTAATTTTGCAAGTTACAAAGAAAACTATCGGCTTGACATTGATATTTATTATGCGGGAACAAAGGAAGAATGGCCTTATGAGAAATTGAAAGATAATCCTAAAATACACTTTGAAGCAAAAGGCTTGCCCGAGAATTGAACAACTAAAGCAACAGGCGGTTCCGACAATCGGAACCGCCTGGTTATTTATAGTTTTCATTATTAATCCAGTTCAAACTGACCTGTATAGAGCTGATAATATTTGCCTTTCTGAGCTATGAGGTCGTCATGATCACCTCGCTCAATAATCTCGCCGTTTTCAAGCACCATAATGGCATTTGAGTTGCGAACCGTTGAAAGTCTGTGAGCAATAACAAATACCGTTCTGCCCTTCATAAGAGCATCCATACCCTGCTGAACGATAGCTTCCGTTCTCGTGTCGATTGAGGAAGTTGCTTCATCAAGGATCATTACGGGCGGATCTGCAACCGCACAGCGTGCAATTGAAAGCAGCTGACGCTGACCCTGAGAAAGGTTTGAGCCGTTCGAAGTGAGCATAGTTTCATAGCCTTCGGGAAGTCTTGATATGAAATCGTGCGCATTTGCAAGCTTTGCTGCCGCAATGCATTCTTCATCCGTCGCATCAAGTTTACCGTAGCGGATATTTTCCATAACCGTACCCGTAAACAGGTTTGTTTCCTGAAGAACAATACCGAGAGAATGACGTAAATCGTCCTTCTTGATTTTGTTGATATTGATTCCGTCGTATCTTATCTTACCGTCCGCAACATCGTAGAAACGGTTGATGAGATTGGTAACAGTTGTTTTACCTGCACCTGTTGCACCGACAAAAGCAACTTTCTGTCCCGGCTCAGCGTAAAGCGTTACATCGTGAAGAACGAGCTTTTCGGGAGTGTAACCGAAATCCATATTTTCCATACGGACGTCGCCCATAAGCTTTGTGTAGGTCGTTGTGCCGTTTTCGTGAGGATGCTTCCAAGCCCACATTCCTGTTCTTTCTTCGCATTCGACGATTTGACCGTCGATTTCCTTTGCGTTGACGAGGGTTACATAACCTTCGTCAACCTCAGGCTCTTCATCCATAAGCTCGAAGATTCTTTCTGCACCTGCAAGAGCCATAATTATATGGTTGAAGTGCTGTGAAATCTGCGTAATGTTAGTAGTAAACTGTCTTGTCATATTGATAAACGGAATAACAACTGCAAGACCGAGTGCCTGACCCGAAAGTGAAATATTATGAACATTCGGCGAAAGAATAAGGATACCGCCGATAAATGCGATGATAACATAGAGGATGTTTCCTATATTACCCATAATAGGCATAAGGATGTTTGCAAAGCTGTGTGCCTTTGAAGCCTCTTCAAAGAGTCTGTCATTGATTTCATCAAAGTCTTTACAACATTCGTCTTCGTGATTGAATACCTTGACAACCTTCTGACCGCTCATCATTTCTTCAACGAAGCCTTCTGTTTCGCCCATCGCCTTCTGCTGACGCAGGAAGTATTTCGAAGAGTTACCGCCTATGTGCTTTACGACAAACGTCATTGCAATAACCGCACTGAAAACAATGAGTGTCATCCAGATACTCAGATAAAGCATATATGCAACAAGGATTGTTATTGTCAACGCTGACATAATAAGCGACGGTATAGCCTGTGAAACAAGCTGACGGAGAGTATCGATATCGTTTGTGTAGTAGGACATCGTGTCACCGTGAGGATGTGTATCGAAATACTTAATCGGAAGATTCTGCATCTTCGAAAACATCTTTTTACGAAGTGAATTAAGGAAGCCCTGCGTAACAACAGCCATAATTCTTCCCTGCGTAAATGTTGCGATAATTCCCACAACATAGATTCCTGCCATAAGAGCTAACAAAGAAACAATACTCTGAGAAGTTTCTGCTGTCCAGCCTGCCTGAAGTCCTGCTTCAATTCTTGAAACAATCTGATTGAGGAAAAGGCTTGCTGACGTTGATGCAAGAGTTGAGAAAAGAACGCATACGATTGCAATTGCGAGAGGAAGCTTATACTCTGTGAAGAGTATTTTTATAACTCTTTTAAGAGTCCCCTTCTTCGGCTTCGGTCTTTTTCCGTGAGGCATAGGCGGCTGATTCTTTTTATTCTTAGTCATCAAAGTCACCTGCCTTTGTCTGAGTTTCGAACACTTCGCGGTAAATCATATTTGTTTCGATAAGTTCATCGTGAGTTCCGACACCGTTAATTGTGCCGTTATCCATTACGATGATTTTATCTGCATCCTGAACGGAAGCAATTCTTTGCGCGATGATAATTTTTGTCGTATCGGGAATTTCATCCCTGAATGCTTTTCTTATAAGAGCATCTGTCTTTGTATCGACCGCGCTCGTTGAGTCGTCAAGAACAAGAATCTGAGGCTTTTTAAGCAAAGCTCTTGCAATACAAAGACGCTGCTTCTGACCGCCCGATACGTTTGTACCGCCGCGTTCGATCATTGTATTGTAACCTTCGGGCATTGCGGAAACGAATTCATCAGCCTGAGCAAGCTTGCAGGCATGACGTATTTCTTCATCCGTTGCATCCTGATTACCCCATCTGAGGTTTTCATTTACAGTACCCGAGAAGAGAACATTTTTCTGCAGGACCACGGAAACAGCATCTCTTAGGGTTTTAACATCATAATCCCTTACGTCGACTCCGCCAACCTTTACTGAGCCTTCTGTAACATCATAAAGTCTTGAAACAAGCTGAATGAGTGAAGTTTTACTGCTTCCCGTAGCTCCGATGATTCCGACGGTTTCACCTGAATTAATCGTGAGGTTGATATTTTCAAGTGTTTTTCTTTCTGCCGTCGAAGAATATGAGAAGCTGACATTTTCAAATCTGATACTGCCGTCCTTAACCTGCATAACGGGCTTTTCCGGATTTTTAATCGTGCTTTCTTCATCAAGCACCTCAACAATACGGTTTGCCGCAGTAACTGACATTGAAATCATAACAAATATCATTGAGAACATAAGAAGGCTCATAAGAACCTGCATACCGTATGTCATAACCGAGGAAAGTCCGCCTACGGTAAGCTCAGTATTACCTGAAGTAATAATAGCCTTTGCGCCGACATAACAGATGAGAATCATTACGACATAAATCGCTGACTGCATAATTGGACTTGCAAAAGCAAGAAGTTTATCAGCCTTTGTGAAATTATCGCACACTTCATCGGATGCCTTGCCGAACTTCTCTTTTTCATAATCCTCTCTGACAAATGATTTTACTGCTCTTATACCGCTGATGTTTTCCTGAATTGACTTGTTAAGAGCATCGTACTTTTTGAAAATCTTCCTGAAAAACGGCATAACCTTTTTCATGATAAATGTCACGCCGACGATAAGGAACGGAATTGTTGTCAGGAAAATAAGAGTAAGCTTTTTGCTTATCTGAATAGTCATTATAACAGAGAAAATAATCATCATCGGACTTCGCACAGCCGTTCTGATTACCATCATAAAGGAGTTCTGCACGTTTGTTACGTCAGTTGTAAGACGTGTTACAAGGCTTGAGGTTGAGAACTTATCAATATTTGAAAAAGAGAAGTCCTGCACCTTATAAAAAAGATCGTGGCGGAGATTTTTTGCAAATCCGCTTGATGCAACAGCACAGAAATGACCGGACAAGGCACCGCACATCAAAGAAAGTGCCGCAAGCAATACAAGAACACCGCCGTGTTTCGCAATTTCGGATATCGCCGCTTTCGCTTCGATGCTGTCAATGAGCTTTGCCGTTATGAACGGAATCATAACTTCGATAAGAACTTCAAGAGCTATAAAAAGAGGACTCAGTATCGTCTGCTTTTTATATTCACGTATACACTTCATAAGTGTTTTTAATGAGTGCATTCTTTTTCCTCCTTTTCGAGATTAGTTTTCATTCTTACGATAAAATCGCATAAAATTTCTTTTTCTTCGTCTGTAAAACCTTTCGTAAGCGTTTCTTCAAGACGGCCTATGTCATTTTCAAAAAGCTTTGAAATTGATTCGGCTTCCTCCGTAAGAACAAGCTTTTTAAGGCGAGCATCGCAGGAAACCCTTTCTCTTCTGACAAGGCCCTTCTGTTCCATAAGATCTATAACTTTTGAGGCAGTTGAGCGCGTGACGTCAAACTCACGTTCAACATCCTTCTGGAATACATCTTTATCTTTGTTGCATGAAAGAAAAGCAATTATCCAGCCGTGTGTACCGGTTATTGAATCAATAGCCTTTTTGTTCGGACTGTTTTCCAGGAAACGGTGAATCCTGTGCGAAAGTCCGCGAAGCTGTGTACTTATAAGCTTATCGTTGAGTTTCTGCAATGTCATCCCTCCGATAATGTTAGATATTCAACAAAGTTTATTATAGCACTTTAACAGTTGGTGTCAATGCTTTCTAAAAAGTTTTTTATTAACAATATGCTGTATTTGTAAAAACAGATTAACAGATATATTGAACTTTTCGTTTATTTAATAATTTTAACAAAATGTGAACAATAGTATTGCAAAATATATTTTTATGTAGTATAATAGCAAAAAACTATGGAAAGGTAGTAGATTATGAGTAAGAAAGAAAAAGCTCCTAAAGTAAAAAAAGACAAGGCTACTAAAAAGGCCGAGAAATTAGAAAAGAAAGCAGCCAGAAAGGCTCAGAGACAAGAAGACAGAAAGAACCCTGAAATCAAGGCAGAGAACAGAGCTCTTGCAATCAAGTGCATCGCAGCTATCCTTTGTGCAGTTCTTGTATTCTTCAGCCTGTCATCAGCTTTCGAAAAGCTCGCTGAAATGGTTAAAGCTACTGATTCAGTTGTTGCTTCTTCATCAAACTCATCTGTTGGCGGCGGTTCAAGCCTTGACGCAGGTCTCAGCGGCGACAGCCTTGCTGACACAACACCCGATGCAGGTGCAACAGACACAACACCTGACGCAGGTGCAACAGACACAACACCCGATGCAAGCACAGGTGACGCAGGCACTGCAGACACAAACAAGCCCGCTGATTCAGCTGATAAGGGCGGCAAGCCCGCAGACGGCGTTGAAACTCTCAACTACTTCAACACAGCTGTCAACAAGGTAAAGACAAGCGCTAAGTCAGTTAACCAGAAGTCAGTTACAAACTACCTTGCTGCTTCTCCCACAGTTCCCAGCATTCTTAACGCAGTTTATAAGACTCTCGGTGGCGATAAGTGGTTGGATGACACTCTTCAGAAGGAGTCTCATGGTGCTGCTACATACACAGGTGCAGATATCAAGGCTAAGTTCCCCGTTGAAGGCGAGAGCTATGCAAGCCAGCTTACACCGTCAGACGTTAAGTCAGCTACATGCACAGAGAAAGACGGTATCTACACAATCACAATCGTAACTCTTGACGACACTAAGTCTACAACACATAAACACGGTACAGGTCACAACCCGAAGGCTCACAACGTTATCCTTCCCGGCACAATCAACGAAAACATCCCCGGTATTGCAAAGAGCATTACAGGTGACGCAGCAATGAATTACCCCTCATCAACAATCGTTGTTACAGTTGATGCTGCAACAGGTAATGTTCTTACAGCAAACTATGACCTCAAGTGGACAATTAACTTTGACAAGGCAGGAGCAATCATTCCTCTCGGTACAAGATCAAATTACGAAATCAAGTGGTAATCTAAACCAAATCTATTCAGAGCGACGTTTTCACGTCGCTCTTTTTCTTTGGCAAAAAAGATTGAAAAAACCTCTTGTTTGTTGTATAATTCTCTTTGTTGACGTATAAATATAAAATATTCCGAGGAGGTTTTTATAATGTATATTATCAACGTATTAAAATCAATTCTTTTCGGCATTGTTGAGGGTATTACCGAATGGTTACCAATCAGCAGTACGGGACATATGATTCTTCTTGAAAAAATCTGCCACTTTGAAGACGTCAAGCCTGAATTTTTTGAAATGTTCCTTGTCGTTATTCAGCTCGGCGCAATTATGGCTGTCATTGTAATGTTCTGGAACAAGCTCTGGCCGTTCAAAAAAGTGCCCGTTTCGGATACACAGAAGGTTGTAAAAATACGTATGGCAAGCGTTAACCTCTGGCTGAAGGTGCTTGTAGGCTCGATTCCCGCAGGTGTTCTCGGTCTTCTTTTTGACGACCTTCTTGACAAATATCTTTACAACCACATCACGGTTGCAATCACTCTTATTATTTACGGCGTTCTCTTTATCGTCATTGAACACATCAACAAAAAAAGACGTCCGCGTGTTAAAAAGCTTACTGAACTGACTTATAAGGATGCTATTCTTATCGGTCTTTTTCAGGCACTTTCGCTCATCCCCGGCACGTCACGTTCGGGCTCAACAATCCTTGGCGGTATATCAATAGGCACATCAAGAACAGTTGCTTCGGAATTCACATTCTTCCTTGCTGTTCCTGCAATGCTCGGCGCTTCAGCACTCAAGCTACTCAAATTCGGATTTAACTTTTCAGTCATGGAGCTTGTCATCCTAATTAACGGAATGATTGTTGCGTTTGCAGTTTCTTTGCTTTGTATCAGATTCCTTATGAACTTCATCAAGAAGCATAACTTCAACATTTTCGGAATCTACAGAATCGTTCTTGGTGCAATTGTACTGATTGCATACTTCATCGGCAGGTAAAATTTATGAATATTCTGCGTCGCCATATTTTTGAAAATATTCTCAACTGCCGCGACATCGGCGGTTATCCCACTGCTGACGGGTCAACCAAATTCGGAAGATTTATCCGTTGCGGTATTGTCAGAACTCCTGCGGATTGGGAAATTGAAAAACTGAATATGCTCGGAGTTAAAACAGCGATCGACCTGAGGGGCACTTATGAAGCTGAGGAAACTCCCCTTCATCTTGACCGCCTTGACGAAGCTGACGTTTACAACCTTCCGCTTTTTGAATTCAATGTTGCAACGAACGAAGGAATTGACCTTGACCTTGCAACTACTTACGAAATGATTGTTGACAATTACAAGGAAAATATTGCAAAAATCCTTAATGTTATTGCCGATGCCAAAGAAGGTGTTATCCTTTACAACTGCTTTTTCGGCAAGGACAGAACAGGTATTCTCACAATGCTTTTATTAAGCATTGCCGGTGTTTCAAAAGAAGATATCATCGCTGATTATCAACAGACCTACACCTATGTAAAAACTTATATAAAAGAGCACAAAGACGTTCTTTGGGATGTAAGCAGTGAAAAGCATTATTCGCTGCCTAAAACTATGGAAACTCTTATTGAAAGAATAGAGGGTAAATATGGTTCTGTTATCAATTATATTCGCTGTACAGGTGTAAGTGACGAAGCGATAGAGAAAATAAGAAAAAGGCTTTGCGGAGGTTAAGTTTATGGCAAAGAAAAATGAAAGATTTGAAAAGGTTTATTCTCAGGGCAAACTTGAAGGTAACGAAATCTGGATTGACAAAGAAACAGGTGTTAATTACCTTTACCATTTTGCAGGTTACTCGGGAGGTCTTACTCCCCTGCTTGACAAGGACGGGAAACCTGTTATAACAAAAATTGAAGAGTAAAAACTTAACGGGAGCATCGCTGCTCCCGTTTTCTGTTAGTATAAAGTTTTTGAAAGAACAAAACAAATCCAAAGAGCTATTACGAAGAAGCTTTCTGCAGGAATTGCAAGTTTTGTATAGGGGCATTTCCAGCCTTTATCAACAAAAAGGAAGATTGTTCTTGTAAGCAAAACCGTTGTTGCGAAGAACAAGCCGCCTACAAGCGAATAAACCGGGGTGCCGAGTGCAAGTGTAAGATAAAGAAGAAAAGCACCGAGTGCGAAAGAAATTCCGCCGTAGTAAACTCTTATCTCTGTCTTGCCTGCGTTATCAACCGGCTTGATTGAAAACGACTCTGCATTTTTGAGTGGCTTTGCAATAAACACAACTGCCATTCCCCAGAAATAACCTATCAGGCAGATTACTGCCACACTTGCGGGAATATTTGAAAAGAATATTTCTTTAATAAAATCCATTTTTATACCTCTATACTTATCATCTGATGAACATTCACTTCAGGCACCGTGAAGCTTACCTTACCGTCTGCATATGTAAAATCGATTTCTTTATTCTGCGGCACGAGAGCAACCTTTGAAGGCTTATCGCACTTAACAGAAACTTTGATGTTATAAAGCGGAACAATGTCCTCAATAACCTCTGTGTCATCTCCCCTGTTAGTTGTATGTGCAAAGAGAAGGTGAACAATCTTTCTGCCGTCCTGTTGCATAAGAGTTGCAACACCGCGGTCAGGCATTGATGTTTCAAGTGTAAGCTCGTCACCGACAAGAAGTTTTATGATGTGATTTACCATTTCCTTCTGGTGGAAATCGCCGTACTTGCCGTAGCCTGCGAAAACATCCCAGCCGATATATGCGATATTGCCCTTTATAACTGCTGTCGGGTATGTATAGTCCGTGTTGTTCGGTGCATGCTGATGAGAACAGAATCTGTCGGGTGTTCTGTTGAAATACGGGTCCTGACCGTAAGCAACTACCGTTGCATCAATGTTTTCGAAAAGATGTGACGGTGTGCGCATAAGGTACTCCGTAGTACCGTTTACTGTTTCAAAATCCGGAATATAATAAGTCGGACTGAATTCATTTGCACCCTTGTACTTTATGCCTGTATCGACGCAGAATTCGCCGTTTTCATCAAGTCCCGAAACACCGGAAAGAAGGAGCTTACCGCCGTTTGCGAGGTAGTCATCAACCTTCTTTTTAAGGTTTTCGTCAAATCTCCATGAATCGGGAAGAATAAGCAATTTATACTTATTGAAATCTTCCTCAAGGTCAATGAAATTGTAAAGGCGGTGTGTTTCAAAGAGGATTCTGTTTGCGCCCACGTCAGGCTTTACGCTGTCGGAATACCAACTTCCGCCCTGAACCTCGGTTGAAAGCACTGCGATATCCGCAACAGCTTTTGCTCCCTTGCACCAGGGCTCTTTTTCTTCAACCTCTTTATATGCGGCACCGATAAGTCCGAAGGTTGAAGCATTGAGCTGACCGTTCGGATGCATCTGATCGCCGATTGAACAGCCTGCACCTACTGCGAGCGAAAGAGCTGCCTCATATCGCAAAGCATTGGGATGCTTAAAGCCACCGAATTCGCCCCAGGATTTATGGAATTTACCCGTCATGCCAAGGTAATCATCACGAAGTGTTCTTGCATATGATGCAGACATCGGGAAATGGTCGTAGCTCCAACCGCCTGTCGGAAGACTTTCAAGCTCAAGGTGAGCCAATGTATCAACAAGGTCTCGTCTGCCCTTTGTAAGGTGACCTGAATTTTGGAAGATAACTGTATCTTTGTTGTATTTGTGCACAGCTTCTTCTACTCTGTCAAGGTAATTACGGTAAACCTTTTTGCCGAATAAACGTGCATCGTCATCGTTAAGGTAGCTGAGACCTTCCTTTGCCATATCCGCACGGCATTTTGCACAATAGCAGGTTCTCTCACCTACGATATCAAGGAAAATCTCGCAAGGATTATAGATCTGCATGACCTCTTCGATCTCTGCAAGAAGTTTATCAAGATAACCTGTGTTAAAACACATATTATGATATCTTGCTTCAAAGAAATCTCCGCTTACATTTCTGTCGTTTTTTTCTCTATGTAACCATTCGGGATGAGCAACAGCATCCTTTTCGTCATAGCCTGCAGAGATATAAACGGGAGCTTTGACACCGATTTCAGCACAGGCATCAAGCTGTGCCTTGAGCAAATCAAACTTAAGCGTCGGGTGCATTTCATTCACCTTTGACGGGTGGAATGAATAACCGTGATGACACTTCGAAAACACCGTTATTGAATCAACGTGACCGAGTTTCAATATCCTCTGCCACTCTTCTTTATCAAATTTTTCGCCGACACCGGGAATTGCCGGTGAAGTATGAAAATCAAGATGAACCTGTCTGAATCTGAAATCGCTCATAATAACCTCCTGAAATTTTAACATTACAAGTATAAAAATATAATAATATAAAAAATTTTTCATTTCAATCTTTTTTTCTTTATAATTTTAATATATAATAAAATTAAATAAATTCACAGGAGAATTATTATGAATAACAATGCAATGTTCAAGCTCGGCTACGGACTTTATGTTATCACCGCAAATGTAAACGGCAACAAAAACGGCTGTATCGTAAACACGGTTATTCAGGTTACGACAACGCCAAACCGAATCGCTGTTACAATCAACAAAGCAAACAAAACTCACGATATGATAGTTGATTCAGGTAAGTTCAATGTATCCGTACTTTCCGTCAATGCGCCGTTCGATTTATTCAGGCATTTCGGTTTTCAAAGTGGTAAAGCTGTTGATAAATTCGCCGACTTCAGCGAATTTGAAACAGCGGCAAACAAAATTCCTTACATCACACAGGGAAGCTGCGCATTTTTAAGCGCAACGGTTTATTCCTGCGTTGACCTCGGAACCCACACGATGTTTATTGCAAACGTTACTGACGGCGAGATTCTTAACAAAGATGAGCCCGTAACATACAGCTACTATCATCAGAACATCAAGCCGAAGCCGCAGGATGTTGAAACCAAGGCAGAAAGCGCATACAGATGTAAAATCTGCGGTTATGTACACGAAGGTGAATTGCCTGCAGACTTTATCTGTCCCCTTTGCAAACACGGCGCTTCGGACTTTGAAAAAATAAAATAATTATACTTTAATTACCACCAATCAGCTCGTCAACGGTTACCGTTTCAATACCGTCGGCGGCTGATTTTTTTATTGCTTCCTCTGCCGTTTTAATATCCGTTATGAGTACAATGTCTCCCCGTGAGAAATCGTCGTCATCCTCTGACCATTGGACAGGCAAAAGACCGATTGCGTAAATGTTTTTGATTATAGCCTCATCACAATCCTCTTCATCTATTCGGATGAAATCTATGTTTCTGTCAGTAAGCCTTGCCATTCTTTCAATTCGTGTTGCAAGTCTGTCGTAAAGCTCATTTTTTGAAATGTTTACATCATTTTCAAGTATTCCGATTGAATGGCCTTTTTCAATAATCAGCTTCACCTTTTCGGGACAGGTTTCCTGAAACTCCTCGCTCACAAAAAATGTTGCCTTCGCTTTTTTAAAAATCTCAAGGTAGGCTTCAACATCCGTATATTCATAAACATTCACCGTTAATGCAACATTCTCCTTTTCAGTACTGACCGATGTTATCGGCACGGTGCTGTCGCCGTCATTTATTCCGACAGCTATGACGGTTATACCAAGAGAAACAGCAACAGTCAAAGCAATTATGACGTTAAAAACCAATAAAATCCTATTTTTCCTTATAATAATACACCTCAAATTCCTCACCTCGGCAAATTATATGACGAAAATAGGTGTTAAATTCGAAAATTACTATTGTATTTTTTTTGAATAGTATGTATAATACTATGGTAAAAAGAATGCAGACATATAGCACAATGTATTTTGTTGATAATGTCTGCTGTAAATCCGCACTGTGGGTGCGGTGGAGGAGTTAGGAACATGCTTGGAAAATATGTTCGTATCAAGGTGACTCATCCAATTCATTCTTACAGCAATGAGCAAGGTTTTACTTATGAACTCAACTACGGTGAAGTTGAGGGAGCAAAGCAGTATAATGCACCCGTTAAGGGCGCCTTCATTATGGGTATCAATCACCCTGTACGCAGCTTTGACGGCAGAGTAATCGGAATTGTACATTACAAAGATTGCGCTGAAATTGATTGGATTGTAGCACCTAAGAGTACAAGATTTATCAACATTGATATTATCAAAGCAATCGACTTCGCGGTAAGAGACCGTGAACACACACTTGACTGTCTGTATGAACGTTCCTGCGGAGCTGTTGTTTACAGAAACATCGGCGGAATGATAAGATTCCTTCTTATCAAAAACCGTCGCAGTGCACATTGGGGATTCCCGAAAGGTCACGTTGAGCTTGGCGAAACAGACAGCCAGACAGCTTACCGTGAGGTGCTTGAAGAAACAGGAATACATATCAATATTCATCCTGATTTCATCACAAAAAGTCAATATGCAATTCAGGGCAAAGTCGAGAAAAATGTTACGATTTACCTCGCCTCGACTGAGGACACACAGACGATAATCCAGAAAGAAGAAATTGAGGATTACATCTGGCTTGGTTACGAAAAGGCACTGACCAAACTGCGTTTTGATAACGACAAAACTATTCTCACAAAATCCTACAATTACCTCGTTAAAAATAAAGTTATTACGGAGTGAAAAACATGGTCAACAGTTTAGTTGATTCCCTCGTTACTTTGTTCGGTTCAACAATCCCGAAAGAGCTTACGGTTTTTGTTATTTCGCTTATGCCGATTCTGGAGCTTCGTGGCGGACTTATTGCCGCGCGTCTTCTTGAAATGAATGTGTGGAGTGCATTTTTCTTTTGCTTTGTGGGAAATATGCTTCCCATGCCGTTTATTCTTCTTTTCATCCGCAAGATTTTTGATTGGATGAGGAAATGGAAGTACACAGCAAAAGTTGTAGCAAAAATGGAAGCTAAGGCGGAAAAGCACCGCGGTAAAATCGAAAAATACGGATTCTGGGGTCTTCTTGTTCTTGTTGCTGTTCCCCTGCCCGGTACCGGCGGTTGGACAGGTGCTCTTGTTGCAGCACTTATGGACATTCGTCTGCGCCGTGCAATGCCGGCAATCACTTTAGGCGTTCTTATCGCAGGACTTATCGTCGGCGGAATTTCATTCGGACTTTTTGGGTAAAAAATATGGAGTTACTTATTTGAAGTAACTCCATATTTTTATATTATCCATTCATAAAGTATCCCGTACAATTCTCTTAAATGATATGTAGGAACTACCCATATTTCAGTTATGCCCGAAACTGCTCCGCTTTCAAGGCCGAGCGAAGATGCAATACGCTGTGCTCTGTATTCGTGAAAATCGTTGGTAGCAATTGCGATTTTGGGATTGAGGTTTTCACGTTCAATTATTTCTTTGGAAAAGAGAAGATTTTCACGTGTCGAAGTTGATTGGTCTTCTTTATAAAGTCTGTCGGGTGAGATTCCTTCCGCAACAAGATAACGGTACATACACTCAGCCTCAGATATATCTTCATCCTCACCCTGACCGCCTGAAAGTATGCAACAGGAATCAGGATTCTTTTCAAGGAACTTTTGCGCAGCTTTAAGCCTTGCGACCATCATCCTGCTCGGTCGTTCGCCGTAAACACGACACCCGAGAACAACTACTGTTGCGGACGGTTCGGGATCTTTTGCCACAGCTCCGACCATCAAAGCAGTTTCAACCGTTGCAAGAAGGAACACTGCAACCAATGCAACACAAACTAAATTTGCGATAATCTTTCCCGCTTTTTTACTTCGTATTTTCCTGATTAAATTCAGAACCTTCTCAGAAAAATAAGTCAACAAAAACAACGATTCAAACAACACTATACCCGTTATATTTCCGATATTCACAATTCCGCTGAAAACAACAGGAATAATAAACCATGTTGCCATTATGTCAAAAAACACAAGCAAGGCTATGCGAAGTTTACGATTCACAAGCGTCACCTTCCTTTTTCTCAACACGGTACATTGACTTATCCGAAGTGTACATCGTAGCACCTTTTCTTCTGCCGAACCAGACGATGTTTTTAGCAAATGAGTACCAATCCTCAAACACACGGTTTTCCTCAAATACAAGGCTCATAGCCTGCTTTTTGAGAGGCTTGTATTCGCCCGAATAAATATCGTCAAAGTAATCCGCAAAATTATAGCTAAGATTTAATTCATCACCGTTTTTATTAGGTCTGCGAAGAACGGCTTTCTGATATTCTTTCAGCTCTTCAAAAATTTCAGGTTCGATATCAAGAGAACTGAGGAACGGCGAAATCTCATCTTCAAATTTTTCGTTGTTATACATACACTCGAGGAACATACCCTCTTCAAAGAACCAGACGATATTTCCGAAAACTGGGTTATGATAATTCCAATCGCCCTCAAGAGAATGAGTAAGCCTGTCCTCATAGCGTGCAAGAACTTTGCCGAAAACAGTTCCGGGGTTATCCATAGCGAAGCTGAACAGTCTGTCGTAAAATTCACGGTAGCTCATACCCTTTTCGTAGTGTGCGTAAATTGCAAAGCACCTTAAAAGACCGAGGCTGTGGAAGCACTGAAGAGTTACCGAAAAGAGATTTGATTTTATCCACATGTCCTTGGTCATTGTGTTAGTACCCATAACTATTTCAGAATATTCGGGTACTTCATCCTGAGTTTCTGCGCTGTGGATATGGTTGAATTTAACCTTGTTTGATTTTATTGAATATTTTTCAATGTATTCTTTGCTTCCCATTATTGAGTTCGGCAAAACTTCACATTGGTAAACGCTGACGGAATTATGCTGACCCGCTTCAAGAAGCTTGCAAAGACCGTCACAGAAAGAATCGTAGGTTTCACCCGGCAGACCGAGAATCAGCTCGGAATATGTCGGGATTTTTGCGTGGTTATATTTCTTCACGATGTCCGCAAAATGCTCCATTGTGAGATTGCTTCTGTTGACATTTGAAAGGGCTTCGTCGCAAAGGCTCTGGTACGCCATTGTTGCACCCTTATCAATATGATATTCATTGAACTTGGAACAGATTTCAAAGACGTTATCATCGTTTTCCTTAGCATAGCAGGGACGGAAAACATCGGGATATCCCGTTGCCTTTTTAAGCTCAATGCAATAATCCGCAACTTCGATATCACGCCTGAACATACCGAAGTTCGCATCAGCGCAGAAGCAGTATTCAATTTTCTTATCCGAAAGCCATTTAAGCTCTGACTTCACCTTTTCCATCGGGAAAAAGCGAACCCTGCTTTTTGCGCTCCAATCGCAGTAAGCACACTTGTACGGACACCCTCTGTTTGTTTCGATTACAGAAAGAAGCTCAATCGTTTCGTTTTCTGCAATCGGGTCAAAAAGTCCTGTAAGATACGGTGACGGATAATCTGAAATATCCTTGCAGGCACTTCTCGGAGTTAGGACAGGCACACCGTTTTTGCGGTAGGCAATATTTTCAACACCGCTTAAATCCGTACCGTTTGCAAGTGCCATAAGAAGATTATAGAACGGTTCTTCGCCCTCACCGAAAATGAGGTAATCTATAAAATCACATTCATCAAGAAGTTCAGTACTGTCGTTTCTTACACTGTGTCCGCCATATATAATCGCACAATCCGGATACTTTGCTTTAACCTTTTTTGCAAGAGCCTTATTGAACTCAACATTCCACGCATAGTTTGAAAAGGCAACTACGCCCGGGTTTTCCATACGTGAGAGAATATCATCTGTCAGTTCTCTTTTATAAAAGAATCCGCCAAGCTCGTAATGTGATTTAAAATCATCAAACTGTAACGAATATGCCGCTAAACAGCCTGTTGCATACGGCAGGTAAACGGATTTATCGAAAGCAAAGCCTGCCTGAACAAAATATATCTTTTCCACGGCACATCCTCCTTAAAAGCAAAGTCATCAGCTTAATGACTTTGCAATGAAATCTGACCTAAGGTCAGGTGAAATATTGCTTTGCAATATGAAATATCGGCTTTGCCGATATGAAATTTTTGCCTTTTTAAGGCAAAAGATTATAAGTTTCAATATTTTACTTTAAGATTATTCCTCTTTGCCGAATATACGGGTGCATCGTCACGCCTGCCGTACCAAACATATTCCCTTGCGTATTCATCAATCGTTTTAACGGGATTTTCTTCGGTCACAGTGACGGTATTTCTGCGTTTTTCAAGAGGCTTGTAGCTATTGTTAAGAATAGCATCAAAATAAGATTCAAAATCATAATCAAGCTCAATGTCAAAACTTGTTATATTCATCTTTTTAATTATACCATTCTGGTATTTTATAAGATTGTCTGTGATGTCTTCATCGGCTGAATATTTTTTAATATATTCCCTGATTTCACCGTAAAACTTTTCGGGATTTACGGCACCCTTCATAAAGATGTATTCGTCAAAGCCCCATGTTGTTTTACCGAAGCCTTCGAATACGCTTTTGAACGAATCCCTGCCGTCGATAACGTCATCAACAAACCGGGTACATTCCTTGTAAAGCTCACCGCAAAGGGTTTCGGGATTTTCTTTACTCCACTCAATAAGACCTTCGTAGAAATCCTTGTAGCCTATACCCTTTTCGTGGTAAAGGTAAACAGCAATCATCATCGTAAGGCACATAGTGTGAAGTCCTTGAGCGTAGAGAGCAAAGATATATGATTTTTTCCAATCTTCAAGATTCATTGAATAGGTTGAAATTATATTGTCGCTGTATTCCCTGACGGCATTTTCATCAACAGCTGAATGATGCTGTCTGAATTC
This sequence comes from Acutalibacteraceae bacterium, assembly GCA_045537435.1. GTDB lineage: Bacteria > Bacillota > Clostridia > Oscillospirales > Acutalibacteraceae > CAG-488. The sequence goes on along the minus strand of JAZSPL010000076.1, from coordinate 130,153 downwards.
CGTACGGCAGACCTCTATTTTATATTTTTCAACAGCATCCTTACTGCCGAGCTGAGAATTCGGAAGAAGCTCGCAGGGGTAGACAATAACACTCTTATGCTGACCGCATTCAAAAAGAGTTTCAATTCCCTTTGAAAAACTTTCGTAAGTTTCGCCGGGAAGACCGAGAATCAGCTCTGAATAAGCCATAATTCCCCTGTTTGTATACATCTGCATAAGATTTTTGAAGTGCTCAAGGCTCATATTCGTTCTGCCGATATTGTGAAGAGCCTCGGGTGACATCGTCTGAAATGAAAGTGTCGGCGATTTGCCGAGACCCTCATCAAACATTTTGCAGCTAAGTTTGAAGACAAATTCATCTCTATTCTTGGTAAAATTCGTCTTGAACTTTTCGGGATAACCGGTTTTCCTCTTTGACTCAATCATAAGGTCTGTAATCTCCTCGTCACGGTCAAAAAGGGCAAAATTCGCATCACTGCAATAGATATATTCGATTTTATTTTTTGCCATCCACTCGATTTCAGCCTTCAGTCTTTCCATCGGAAACATACGCACTTTTGATTTAAGCACTCCCCAGTCGCAGTAAGCGCAACGGTTAGGACAACCGCGGTTTGTTTCCCAGATTACTGAATATTTGATGCTTGTATCTTCAAGGATTTCGTCGAAATAGCCTTCAAGATACGGTGACGGAAAATCTGAAATATCGCAGACAGGCTCGGGTTCATTCGTTATAACTTTACCGTCTTTTCTGAAAGAAAGACCGTTGACATTTTCAAGCGCAGTTTCCTGTGAAAGAGCAAGGAGAAGATTTTTCGTCGGGACCTCGCCTTCTCCGTGTGTAAGGAAATCAATATAAGAATATTTCTCCATTTCGTCCGCGGTAGGAGAAATACTGTGTCCGCCCATAACTATAAGGCAATCGGGATACTTTTCCTTTATTTTCTGCGCAAGAATCTTGTTAAATTCCATACTCCATACATAGCAGGAAAGACCGACAAGATACGGATTTTCCATTGAATCAACAATTTTTTCAGGCTCGTCGCGCATAAAAATAAACTTTTTAAGACAGTATTCGCTCTTGATTCTCTCATCTGCCCAGGCATAGGCGGCTATAGTACCAATCGAATAAGGAAGATAAGCCGACTTTACCCCTGAGCCGAAAACAGAGTTCGTTTGCACGAAATATACATTTTTCACAGCTGTACTTCCTTTCTGAATTTATAGAAATTGCTTCCTGATTTTCTGCCGTACCAGACTATGAAGCGTGCATAGTCCTCCCATGAAAGCGGAAATCCCTTTTGGTCAAGAATTATCTTTGTTGCTTTTGGGTCAAGCTCTGCATTATTTCCGCTGAGTACAGCTTCAAAATATGCAGAAAAATCATAGTTAAAGGTCTTTTCCTTGCAGAGAATTTCAGGATACATTATCATAAAACGCTGATATTCAATAAGCTCATCAGCAAAAGATTTATCCTCAATAAAACGATAGATAAATGGCTTTATCTCTTCATAAAAACGGTCACGCTCGTAGACTGTCATAAGGAAAACAAGCTCTTCAAGAGGCCACTCGACACTACCGAAACGCTCGTCAGCCTGTGTTATTGAAATACTGTTTTCTATAACTCCGTGAAGCTTACTGTCAACAAGTTTCATTGCCTTGCCTGCAACGGTTTCGCTGTTTTCACAAAGGAAATCCATCAAAGCTGAGTAAAAATCCTTATAACTTACCGAAAGTGAATTATAAATATAAAGTGCAACGAACCTCAAAAGGCCGAGATGGTGGAAGCTTTGTACAAGATAGGAAAACTTATTCATCTCAATCCAGTCTTCGTTTGTCATTGAGTATGTTTTTGTTACAAGGTGAGAATACTCCGTTACACCGTCATTCTCCTCAGCCGCGCGGTGAGGCTCGTTGAGAGGCAGCTTTGTTGCGGAGATATCAAACTTTTTCATATAATCCGGGTCTGCCATAGTTGAGCAAGGCAGAAGCTCACAGTTATGGATATACAAAGAATAGTGCTGTCCTGCCCTTAAGAGCTCATCGATACCTGATTTCAGACTTTCAACCGTTTCACCCGGCAAGCCTAAAATAAGCTCGGTATAGGTCGGGATTCCGCACTCGTTATATTTATTCATAAGCTGAGAAAACGTTTCAACGGGAATATTTTTGCGAAGGACGTTTTCTGCGGCTACGGGTGACATAGTCTGATAAGAAATTGTGACGCCCTTACTCATTCCGCTGTCTTCAAATTTTTTGCCTATCCAGAAAACGCGGTCGTTGCTGTTTTTTGCATATGAGGTCTGGAATTTTTTCGGATATCCCCTCTTCATCCTCGCTTCGACGAGCATATCCGTTATTTCTTCGTCACGTTCTATTATGCCGAAGTTGGAATCCGTACCGCCGCAACCGACAATTTTATTGTCACAAAGCCAATCGATTTCTTTCTGAATCCTGTCCATCGGAAAAAGTCTTAATTTTGAAGCAAGACAACCCCAGTCACAGTACGCACAGGAATACGGACAGCCACGGTTTGTTTCAAGCAAGGCGATAAATTCATACTGCGGATAATCAGCTATGATTGAGTCGAAAACACCCTCAAGATACGGTGACGGATAATCGCAGAGAAGAAACGGAGCCTTTTCGGTATCGACACACTCATTATCTTTTCTGTATGAAATGTTTTTAACATCTTCGATTTCCTTTTCACCCTCAAAAGACAGAAGAACATCACGAAAGGCTTCCTCGCCTTCGCCGTGGATAAGAACATCGATAAAGCCGTATTTTTCAAGCTGAGAATGATCGTCACGGACATGGTGGCCGCCGAAGATTATTTTACACTCGGGATATTTTTCTTTGACCATTGAGGCGATTTGTTTATTGAATTCATAATTCCATACATAGCATGAAAAGCCCACAACAGCAGGGTCGGAAATCCGTTCCAACGTTTCTTCGGGTGACTTGCGTTCAAAGATAATCTGTTCAAAGGAGTAGATATTGTTGATTCTCTCATCCTTCATCGAGAAAGCCTGAAGCATACCGACTGCATAAGGCAGATGGGCACTTCCCGAGTAAGTATAATTGGCCTGCACGAGATATATTTTTTTCTTTTCCAACGCATTCACCTCCCAAAACAACTACTTTCACATTTTAACAATTTATTATACCATTGACCGATTATAATGTCAAACAAAGGTATTTTTTTCTTGGACCTGAGAAACATATTTATGGGTGATATTATGCTTATTACATTAATTCGCGTCGGTATACTTTATCTTTTCATCATTATCTGTATGAGAGTTATGGGAAAAAGGCAGCTAGGAGAGCTACAACCAACAGAGCTTGTTATTACAATTCTACTTTCTGAAATCGCTGCAATTCCCATTGAAGACAACGGTGTTCCGCTTATAAATTCAATTATCGCAGTACTGTTGTTGGTTTCTCTGGAAATAATCAACTCCGCAATCTGCCTTAAAAGTGCAAAGATGCGAACCATTATTGAAGGAAATCCCATGATCGTTATCCGTGACGGAGTTGTTGAGCAGAAACAATTGAAGCAGCTTCGTTTTTCTTCAGATGATCTGATTGAGCAGCTTCGGCAGAAGGATGTTTTTGACATCAATGATGTAAAATTTGCTGTTGTTGAAACTAACGGACAGCTCAGCGTTATGCTCAAGGATGATAAACAGCCGATTACGCCGGAGCATCTTGATTCAAAACCTGAATCCAAGGGTTTGCAATGTATGATAGTCAATGACGGCAGTGTATTGAAAAAATCCTTCAAAGATTGCAATATGGATGAAAAAAAGCTAAAAAATATTCTCAAAGATAATAAGATAAAACTCGATGAAATTTTATTTATGCTGGCAGACAATCGTGGAAACTATACAATAATCAGAAAGGATAAAAATTTATGAAGCGATTTACAATTGCTGTGTGCATATTCCTTATAACCGTTGCCTTTTCAATTACAAGTTATTTCACGGTTTGCAACCGTATTGATTCAGTTATCCGCCTCATGAAAACTGACCGCGAAACAACCGTAGCAACCGAAAAAACTGACCCGTTGCGCACCAAAAAAATCATTGAAGAATGGGACAGACACGAGAATTACCTTGTATCCACACTGGCGCATCATGAACTTGAGGAGATTGAAATCGGAATAAAATGCCTTCAAGATTATATGCAACAAGGGTTTACTGAGGAATATATCAAAACGCTGAACCAATGTATAAACCATCTTGAACACGTGAAAGCAACTGAAAAACCTGATACAAAAAATATTTTTTAAACGCAGTATACAAGCCCATGTATATCCGCACCCACTTAGCACAACATATCGTGGTTTTATATTATATACAGCACGATATATACCAAAATTCATTATTTGTTCATTGATTTTACATCCGTAACGTGTTATAATTTTAACAACATCGGATTACGATGAATAAAATTGAACGGAGGTGATAGCATGCTGTGGTTATGGATAGCTCTTATTGTGGCTTTTTTAGTCATTGAAGCTGTAACAGTGCAACTTGTAACTATATGGTTTACGGTAGGTGCAATCGGCGCTCTTATTGCAAATGTCCTGAATGCAGAAATATGGGTTCAGGTATTAGTCTTTGTTGCAGTATCAGCTATCACACTTTTAGTGACAAGACCTTTTGTCAAACGGTTTACAGACCCGCACAAAGTACCCACAAACGCTGACCGATATATCGGAAAACAGGCAGTTGTTGTTGAACCGATCGACAATATTCACGCAAAAGGAGCTGTAACTGTCGGCGGTCTTGAGTGGACTGCGCGTTCTTCTGACGGTTCAACTGTTGACAAAGATGAGGTTGTAACCATTGAATCAATTGAAGGTGCAAAACTTATTGTTAAAAAGTAAAGGAGTGTCATTATGGAATTTGCTATTATTGTAATTATCGCTTTTCTTCTCCTCGTTATCACCGTTCTTGCTATTGCAAATGTTAAAATTGTTCCTCAGTCAAGGGCTTATGTTATTGAGCGTCTCGGCGCTTATCATACAACCTGGCAGACAGGATTCCATATCAAAATCCCCTTCTTTGAAAGAATCGCAAGAAATGTATCTCTTAAAGAGCAGGTTGTTGACTTCCCTCCCCAGCCCGTTATCACAAAAGATAACGTAACCATGCAGATTGATACGGTTGTGTTTTTCCAGATTACCGACCCCAAGCTTTATGCCTACGGTGTAGAAAACCCGATTTCTGCAATTGAAAATCTCACTGCAACAACTCTTCGTAACATCATCGGTGAGCTTGAGCTTGACCACACTCTAACATCAAGAGATACTATCAATGCAAAAATAAGAGGAATCCTTGATGAAGCAACTGACCCGTGGGGCATTAAAGTTAACCGTGTTGAGCTCAAGAACATCCTTCCTCCGCGTGAAATTCAGGATGCCATGGAAAAGCAGATGAAGGCTGAACGTGAAAGACGTGAATCAATCCTTCGTGCAGAAGGCGAAAAAGCAAGTCAGATTCTTGTTGCAGAAGGTAAGAAGGAATCTCTTATCCTTGCTGCCGAAGCAGACAAGCGCGCCGCAATCCTTCACGCAGAAGCTGTCAAAGAGTCTAAAATCCGTGAGGCCGAAGGTGAAGCTGAGGCAATTCGTACAATCCAGCAGGCTGAAGCACAGGCTATTGATTATATCAACCAGGCTAACCCCGGCGAAGGCTATCTTACACTCAGGAAGCTCGAAGCGTTTGAGAAAGCGGCTGACGGTCAGGCAACAAAAATTATTATTCCTTCTGAAATTCAGGGAACTGCGGGTCTCGCAGCCGGAATTGCAGAAACTCTTAAAAAGTAATAAACCAAACTAAGCCGCAGTTTTTACTGCGGTTTTATTTTATACTTGTCTTAAAACTTAAAATATGGTAGAATCACTGTGTAATATTGATACAAGGAGTGTTTTTATGGCACGAGTGCTTATTGCTGACGACGAGAGCAAACTCAGGCGCCTTGTCTGCGACTTTTTAAGACGTTCGGGTCACGAGCCCGTTGAAGCCTCAACAGGTAAAGAGGCTCTTGATATTTTCAATACCGATCCTAAGATCGAGCTTTGCCTTCTTGATATAATGATTCCTGAAATTGACGGTTGGGAGCTTTGCCGACAAATCCGCAAGGCATCTTCCGTTCCTATCATTCTTCTTACTGCAAGAAGTGCAGAATATGATGAGATCACAGGATTCGATGCAGGCGCTGACGATTACGTTACAAAGCCCTTCAGCCCCACAGTTCTTATGAAGAGAATTGATGCACTTTTAAGACGTGCAAACTCAAGGGTTATAAAAAACGAAAAAGATATCATCAGCCTTGACGGGCTTGTAATGAATAATGAAGCTCATCAGGTCACAATTGATGACGAAACGATTGAGCTTACACTTAAGGAATACAACATTCTTCAGAAGCTCATTTCAAGCCGCGGAAGAGTTTACACAAGAGAACAGCTTCTTGACGACATCTGGGGTTACGACTACGTCGGCGATGCACGTAACGTTGACTCTCATGTTGCACGTCTTCGCGGAAAGTTAGGCAACTGGGGCGTTGCTCACCTTAAAACGATTTACGGCATCGGCTATAAAATTGAGGTGAACTGATTTTGGCTTCTTACAGGCACAAACGCTTTAAGTTCTTCCCCAATGTCCGTATTCAGGTTTTTGTTCAGTTTATACTGATATTCTTTCTTATTATTTCCGTTACCCTCTTTTCTTCAAGCTCGTTTTACGTCAGTATGATTGAAAGCTCAAAAATGTTTGAAATGAGGGCTGCCGTACAGGATTTGCAGGATATTGACCTGCTTGCGGACAATGCGCTTGAGGAAATTTTGAAAGCAGAAGTCACCCATGACGTAGTGATTGAAATTTACTCAAAGGACAAGGTTACAAAAGAATATACAAACAATATTTACTCTAAATGCTACCACGGAGTTATGTTCAATGAAACGGATGAATACGATACACAGGAAGAGTTTAATCCCGTTATCGGTTACTCTGTTTCGGATTTCGAACTTTTTCAGGAATATGACGACAATACCGTTGCAGGAATTTCAAGAAATAAAACTTCGGGTAAAAGCTTTTTTGTTCTTGTCACCCCTTCAGCTGACAGCGAATATATTTTCGTAACAGCTGTTGAATATTCAGTTATTGAAGCTATGGCAAAATCTATCTCCATTTCTGCCGTAATTATCACAACCGTTATTTTCATCGCCGTTTCAATTGCCGTTTATTTCTATATTACACGAATTACAAAGCCGCTTAACGACATCGTTTACGGTACAAAAATAATGGCGGAAGAAAAGGATAAAAACATCCGTATTCCCGTACGAAAAGGAATACTGCGTACCGAAACCGAAGATGCTGTTCTTAACATCAACGCACTCTATGAATCACTTATGCTTACACAGGAAAGGCTTCTTGAAAAATCAGAATTCCTTGCCGCACAGCTTAAGGAAAAAGACATCGAGCAAAAATCGCGAGCAAAGTTTATCGCAGACACTTCTCACGAGCTTAAGACGCCCATTTCGATTATCCAAGGATATGCAGAAGGTATAAAGTTCGTTCTTGATGACAGACAAGCTGCGAACGAATACTGCGATACAATTATTGAAGAATGTTCAAGAATGACTGACCTCGTCGTTAATATGATGAGCCTTTCAAACATTCAGCATACCGATGAGCTTATTTTTAACGATTTTCTTATCAATGATTTCATCGACGAGCGAATGAAGCTTCACACAAAAATCTTTGAGAAAAACAAAATTTCTGCAGTTAACGGTATCAAAGATGAAGTTTACGGATACGCTGATGTTTCCAAACTTCAGTTTGTTTTCAATAATCTTATTTCAAACGCTGTTTCATACATCGGCGGTGAAGAAAAACGCATCGAAATACGTATTGAAGATATCGGAATGTGTTACAGAGTTTTTGTTTTCAACACAGGTAATCCTCTTCCACAGGATGATTTACAGAAGCTCTGGGACAGCTTCTACCGTCAGGATGCCGCACGTCTTCGCTCGGAAGGTCATTTTGGTCTCGGTCTTTCAATCGTAAAGGCGGTGCAGGATGCTCACTCACAGCAATGCGGTGTCGCCAATTCTGATGACGGAGTTGAATTCTGGTTTGATGTTGCAAAAGGTAATCCTCCTGAAGAAAACGGAAAAGAAGAATAAAAACTTAACGCAGGTTTCATCTGAAACCTGCGTTTTACGTTTTTATTTAATTATTAGAACTCAAATTCAGGAAGATAAGCCTTGTGAGCTTCCTTCATTTCAGCATAGCACTTTGTTGCCTTTTCCCAGTCACCAACAAGAGGATGAACAAGCAAGCCTTTGATTGCAGCCTCGTCCGAGCCTGTTGTTGCAGCTTCAACCGTGAACTTCTCATAAGCCTTAACAACTCTCATAAGAGCGATGATGTGCTGATTCTTGAAGTTTTCAACCTTAACCGGCTTTGCACCGTCTGCACCGATTACTGATGGTGCTTCGATGATTGCATCGTCATCAAGGAAATCAAGTGTACCGTTATTCTTAACGTTTACAACCTGAATATCGTTTACGTCATTTGCAAGAGAGTTGATAAGTGAAACAGCAGCAAGTGAATACTTGTGACCGCCACGCTTATCAAGAAGTGCAGGCTTAATGCAGAGCTCTTCGTCATTATACATCTCAAGAAGCTGCTCTTCAATTTCCATACATACCTCTGCTCTTGTCTTGTCATCTGTTCTCTGATGCTCAAGCTTTGCCTCTCTGCAGTAATAATACTGAAGATATGATGAAGGAAGACCCTGAACAGCCTTGAGGCATTCAAGATCAAAGCCGTCATCCTTGATATTAGCCATAACCTTCGGTGAGAAGCCTGACTCGATAAGACCCGGAAGAAGCTCCTCGCCATCCTTCTTGACGGATGTGATCCAGCTGAGGTGATTAAGACCGACGTACTCGATATCAACATCCTCGCCCGTGATTTCCTTAACGTCGTCAAGCATATCAATCGGCACATTACAAAGACCGATATTCTTTACGTTTGTATGGTTAAGAACGAACTCAGTAATAATACCTGAGGGATTTGTAAAGTTGATAAGCCATGCATCGGGGCAGATTGCTTCGATTCTTTCGCAGATGTGCTTGATAACAGGGATTGTTCGAAGAGCCTTGAACATACCGCCGATACCTGTTGTTTCCTGACCGATGAGGCCGTACTTCTTCGGAATGCTTTCGTCAAGATGACGTGCGGGAAGCTTACCTACACGAATCTGTGTAACAACGAAATCTGCACCCTGAAGAGCTGTATCAACATCGTCTGTTATAACAACTTCGCAATCAACGCCTGCTTTTTCAAGCATACGGATGCAGAGGTTGCCGACTATATTACGCTTTCTCTCGTCGATATCCATAAAAGAAATCTTCTTGAGCTTGAGCGTGTCCTGAGCCTTGAGGAAACCGTCCACGAGTTCGGGACAATATGTACTGCCTGAGCCAATAACAGCAACTGTAATTTCTTTCATCTGAAAAACCCTTTCTTATTTATACTGCTGGAAAATCCAGTTAACGCAGCCTGTAACAGGAGGCTGTGTGAGCTTGATGAAGCTGAGCTTTCTGCCACTTGCCTTAACAGCCTTGTCCATAAGAGCCTTAAGGTAAATTTCTGACGGAAGCTTTGTGTGAATTGAACCCGAGAGAACAACCTCAACAACTTCATCTCTAAAGTTAAGTGTATTAAGGTGAGCAGTGATAAGTGCTGCTCCTCTTTCTGCCATTTCGTCGATGATGTCAAGCACTACCTTATCGCCGAGCTTTGCTGCATCGAAGAAGAAATCGATAAGACGCATAATAAAGTTATCTGCATCCTCTTCCTCAAACTTTGAAACGAGAGAAAGGAACTCTTCCTTTGAAGAGATTGAATACTCGTCAAATACCATTTTTGTAACTGCAGTCTTACGAAGTCCGAGGTAAACATCATCGTAAACAATCTTATAAGTCTGAGTCGCAATCCAATGGCCGTTACCTACGTCGCCTGAATATTCTGAAAGACCTGCAAGCTGAAGCATTTTGCCGTCAGAGTCGATAGCGTTACAGCAAGTACCCGTACCGCAGTTGAAGCCGATTGCTGCAGGACCTGTTGAGCCTGCCTTAACAACGATAAAGCCGTCGTTATAGATTTCAAAATTTTCAAGACCATAGTCAAGAAGGCGCTTTGTCATCTCGTCGTGCTGATACTGATGGTCAATACCTGCAAGACCCATAAGAGTAAAAGAAACGTCCTTGATTGAAATCCCTGCTTCTTTTGTGAGCTTCTTAAGACCGTCCCAGATGATGTCTGCCGCCTCGTCGAAGCTTCCTTCCATATTTTCGTGGTTGCTTCCCGGTCCTTTGACCATAGCAACAATTTTTTTGTCCTCATCAAAAAGGGCATAAGCGGTTTTTGTTCCGCCGCCGTCAACACCAATGTAGTAACTCAATTCGGTATCTCCTTTGATTTTATTTCAAAAACTTTAAAAGTAAATGAGTCAGCCTGAAAATCAGGCATTTGTGCACAGAAATATACACAATAGCATTATACAATAGATAGCAAATAAAAACAACTGTTTTTTACACTTTTTTGTAAACAACAATTCCAAACTCCGTCTGAGTTTCAAGGAAACTGAGCTTTTCAAGCTTCATCTGGTCTGTGCGTCCTGTTTTATAATAATAAGGTGTCATTTTAAAAAGATTTATTATATCTTCATTTGTATTGAGAGTGATTATATCATTTGTTTTAACGAAATCAATTTTCTCAAATCCTGCAGGTGTTTCCTCGTTAACTTCGTTTTTGTATGGATTTTCATAAATAGCACTTTTAAGTCCCATCAGGTGATTTTCAAGCGGAAAGGCTTTAATGAACACACCGCCTTTTTTAAGAATACGGTGTACCTCTTCCTCTGCATACGGAGCAAAAACACAGACTGCTGTGTCACAGCTTTCATCGGGCATAGGGATGTCCGCAGTGCTTGCAACGGCAAGTTTTAAATCTTTGCATCTTTTTGATCCTGCGATAAGAGCCTGCTTTGAAATATCAATACCGAAAACAGACGGATTATTTCCGTTTTCCGAAAGATGTTCAAAAAGCTGAGTAGTATACCAACATTCGCCGCAGCCTAAATCGATAAGCGTTGTTTCTTCCTTTGCCGTTTTCAAAACTGCATTGATAAGCTCTTTGCAAAGGTCGTTGTAGAAGCCTTTTTCAAGGAAATCCTGTCTTGCTTTTACCATAAGCACATCATCGCCGTGACGTTTTTTTGAAGATTTCTGCGACTGAAGAAGATTTACATATCCCTGTTTAGCCTTATCAAAACAGTGATTTTTTTCACATCGGTATGTTCTGCCGTCATCTGCAAGCACGCCACCGCATACGGGACAGCTGAAATTAATTTTCAATTAAACCACTACCTTAAATTAGCCTCCCGACGGGAGGCTAACGGTTATTCATTCTCTTTAAGTATTTTTTCGGGAGATTCGCTCCACGGGGCATCAATCGGCTCTGACTGAATTTTTTCGGGCGCTGCCCAATGAACGGCATTTGTAATTACCGTCTGAATGTCTTTATTGTGGAAGGTCGGGCTTGTTTCGTGACCCGGTTGGAAATAAAACACTTTTCCGAGGCCTCTGTTCCAACAGCAGCCTGAACGGAACACTTCACCGCCGCCGAACCAACCAATGAAGACAAGCTCGTCAGGCTGAGGAATATCAAAACGCTCACCGTACATTTCCTCAGTATCGAGGTAGATAAACTCGCCGATACCCTTTGCAATTGGATGGTTTGGATTAATATTCCAGATTCTTTCTCTGTCACCCTCGCGCCATCTGAGAGAACAGGTTGTTCCCATCAAGCGCTGAAAAATCTTTGAATAATGAGCAGAGTGAAGAAGGATTATACCCATACCTCTGAGTACTCTGTCCTGAATTTTTGAAACAAGCTCGTCAGGTACATCAGCGTGACCGCAGTGTGCCCACCAGATAAGCACGTCAGTATTGTCAAGCACCTCATCGGGAAGACCGCACTCGGGTTCATCCTGAGTTGCGCATCTGATATTAAGTTCTTCGTCCTTACCAAGGAATCCTGCGATGCAGGCATTTATACCGGCAGGATAGACTTTGATTACAGCCTCGTCAGACTTATCCTGAATATGTTCATTCCATACTGTTACATTAATCATTAAAATGCACCTCCGTACAAGAAATGATACCATAATTTGCCTGATTTTTCAATAGTTTTTCTCTTCTGCATTGACTTTGTTTTTCTTAAATTGTAAAATAAACGCAGGAGTTGATAATATGGCAAGTATTCTTAATAAAATCATCCGAAAAGCAATCGGAATCTTTGAAGGCGGACTTTCGCAGGAACAGGCACAGTGGGCACAGGAAACCTACGACGTACCCGAAAGTGCAAAGGCTGATTTGCGTCAGCTTGCCGCCGAGGGTATTGTTATGCTTAAAAACGACGGTGCTCTTCCTCTTGCAGGAAAGAAGGTTGCTGTTTTCGGCAGATGTCAGTATGACTATTTTTACTGCGGATACGGCAGCGGCGGTGACGTAAACATTCCTTACAAAATTAGCCTTGCGGAAGCTTTGCATAACCAAAACGAAATAATTTTAAACAAAGACATTAATAATTTCTACCGTGCAATGTCCGAAAAAAATCCTCCCGATGAGGGTTATTGGGGACATTGGCCGTTTAATTTTCCTGAGTTTATTCCTGACGAAAAGCTCGTAAAAGCTGCTGCCAAGGAATCGGATGCGGCTGTGGTTATCATCGGCCGTGCCGCAGGTGAAGACAGAGAAAACAAGCTTGAAAAAGGCAGTTACTATCTTACTGATGACGAAATCAGACTCCTTGATACCGTTACATCGAGCTTCGTTAAAACAATCGTTGTCCTTGACTGTGGAAACATTATCGATATGAAAAGAATCGATTCATACGGCAGTAAGATTTCTGCTGTTCTCTATGCTTTTCAGGGCGGTATGGAAAGCGGTAACGCACTCTGCGATGTGCTTTCAGGTAAGGTTAATCCCTGCGCAAAGCTGACGGACACAATCACCTACGATTACAGCGATTATCCGAGTGCCGAAAGCTTCGGCGGTAAAGCATACAACAACTACACTGAAGATATTTTTGTAGGTTACAGATATTTTGAGACCTTTGCTCCCGAAAAGGTGCTTTATCCCTTCGGTTTCGGTCTTAGTTACACTTCTTTTGAAACAGAAATTGAAAGCTTCAGATGTGACACCACTATGGTATGGCTTTCAGTCAAGGTTACAAACACAGGTAAAACAAGCGGCAAGGAAATTATTCAGGTTTATTGCGAACCGCCTGCCGGAAAAACTGCAACAGCAAAGAGAGTCCTTTGCGACTTTGCAAAAACTGAATTGCTTGCTCCCGGTGAAAGCTGTGTAGTTAATTTCAACTTTTCACTTTACAGAGTTTCTTCTTACGACGACAAGGGTGATACAGGATTCAGAAATGCTTATGTCCTTCTTGAAGGCGATTACAGATTTTTTGTTTCTGACAGCGTCCGCGGCGGAGCTGAAGCAGGAGTTTACAGCCTTAAAGAAGATGTTTACCTCAGAAAACTTGAACCGGTTTGTGAAGTAAAAAAAGGCTTCGACAGAATGACAAGAACCGCTGACGGCAACCTTGCAAAAGAAAAAGTTCCCGTTAATAAAATTGACCTGAAAAAACGTATTCTTGACAACCTGCCGGAAGCTCTTCCGCACTCCGTTGACAAGGGCTACAAGCTTTTTGACGTTAAAAGCGGGGAAATCACAATGGACGAGTTCGTTTCACAGCTCAACCTTGAAGAACTCGAGGCAATAACCCGTGGTGACTACACAATGCACAGCCCTCTCGGCACAAGCGGAAACGCAGGTGTTTTCGGCGGTGTACTCCCCTCTCTTCGCGACAAAGGTGTTCCTCCTCTCAGCACAACTGACGGTCCTGCAGGTATACGTGTAACAAAGAAGCGTTCACTTCTTCCGACAGGTGCGTGTATGGCGGCTTCCTGGAACACAGAACTTATTGAAAAAGTTTACTCTTTCGTTGCTGAAGAAATGAAGGAATGCGGTTCCAACATTCTCCTCGCACCGGGTATGAACATTCACCGTAATCCGCTTTGCGGAAGAAACTTTGAGTATTTCTCTGAAGATCCCGTTGTAAGCGGCAAGTGTGCGGCGGCGGTTGTAAGAGGTGTGCAGTCAAAGGGCGCAAGTGCTTGTCCGAAGCATTTTGCCTGTAACAATCAGGAGGTTAACCGAAACAAAAACGACTCCAGAGTGAGTGAAAAAGCACTTCGTGAGATTTATCTCAAACCGTTCGAAATCGTTGTCAAAGAATCTTCACCGAAAAACATTATGACATCGTACAACAAGGTTAACTCCGTTTACAGCTACAACAACTACGATATGGTAACAACCGTTCTTCGCGGTGAATGGGGTTACACGGGTAATGTTATGACAGACTGGTGGACAAAGCACGTCAAGAGCCCTGAATTCCGCGGTCTTCGCGACAATGCTTACCGTGTACGTGCTCAGGTCGATGTGCTTATGCCCGGTGTCAACGGACGCTTCGGCTCAACGAAGCATCCCGACCCGACACTTTTCGAAAAGCTTGACAAGCCGAACGGAATCACTCTCGGTGAAGTTCAGCGAAGCGCAAAAAATGTGCTCAAGCTTTGTCTTGATTATATTGATTAAACGGTGGTATTATGACAGCAAAAAACAATATTAATAAACGTTGGTTATACCTTGCAACAGGTGTATTCACGATGCTTTTTTCGGGTGTACTCTATGCATGGTCTATCCTTAAGATTCCTTTCAAAGAGTCATTCGGCTGGAGCGATTCCGTTCTGGCATTCAACTTCACGTTAACGATGTGCTTCTTCTGCCTCGGTGCTTTTTTCGGCAGCCTTATCTGCAAAAAGATCGGCCCGAAAATCACATTATTTGTCGCAGGCGCTCTTGTTGGTATAGGATTCATTTCAACGGGTCTTCTTAAGGAAAATATACCGTACCTTATCTATCTTACATATGCAGTCCTTGCCGGTACGGGTATCGGCATTTCATACAATGTCGTTGTTTCAACGGTCTGCTCATGGTTTCCCGACAAAAAAGGCTTCTGCTCGGGCTGTCTTATGATGGGATTCGGAGTCAGCACTCTTCTGCTCGGCAACACCATAAGCGTGCTTTTCGAAAACAGTAACGTCGGTTGGGGAAGAACCTACGTTCTTCTCGGTGCAGTTGTTGCAATAGTTCTCTTTATTGCGGGTCTTGTTTTACGGCTCCCGTCATCAGACACAGCATTTCCTGCCGCAAAAGCAAGAAAAACCACAAGCAAAGAATCTTTTGAAGTCCGTGATTTTTCAACGGCAGAAATGCTCAAAAGCTTCACTTTCTGGCGTGCATTTGCATTTATGGCATTCATCACAGCTGTCGGAAATTCTGTAATCAGTTTTGCAAGAGACCTTGTTGTTTCTGTTGATGCAACACCTGCTCTTGCAACCACCCTTGTCGGTGTGCTTTCGGTATGCAACGGATTCGGCAGAATCATCACGGGTGCTGTTTATGATGCACTCGGACGACGTACAACAATGCTTGCTTCTAACATTCTTACAATCGTTGCCGCAGGAATTACGCTTGTTGCGGTTCAGATTCACTCATTGCCCGTATGCATTATCGGACTTTGCCTGACCGGTCTTTCCTACGGTTCCTGCCCGACTATGACATCGGCATTCACGGCTTCATTCTACGGTCAGAAGTATTTTTCTGTCAATTACAGCCTGACGAATTTCAATCTTATTGTTGCGGCATTTATTGCAAATTTTTCAAACAGCCTGCTCATCTCAAGCGGCGGATATACAGCTCCGTTTGTTATGCTTCTAATACTCGCCGTCTGTGCATTGGGACTTAATGTTTCAATCCGCAAACCGTAATAAAGTACAAAACGACAGAATCGCATGGTTCTGTCGTTTTTTTAACAAAAGCTTGGTTTTGTAAATTGTAAGCCAATTACACTTATGATATATTTGTTATATGGTATACAAAACTTTTAAAGGGGTGTTTGGTTTGAAAACTACGAATAAACTTTTATCCGTTATTATGGCTGTATGTATTTTTGTTCTTCCTCTTGTTATGAACGCAAATGCAGCGGGTGAAACACGCGGCGCTTTGCCGCTTTCAGCAGGTCTGAAGGCTCTTCGCGGACAGTTCAAAAGCGGTGTTGCAGATGAAAGTGACGGTTATGCTCTTGATTACTGTTATTATTCGCCTGCCGGTAAAAACGATAACAAAAAATATCCTGTTGTTATCTATCTGCACGGAATAGGCCACGGTTCATACGTAGGCTCACAGCTTGATGACAGCACAATGGCAACCTGGGCATCTGCTGAGCTTCAGGCAAAGTGGAACACGGGCGGTGCATACATTCTTTTGCCCCGTTGTCCTGAAGACAAACTCCAGTATTGGAACAAAAATTTAATTAATCCGCTTCGCACTCTTATCGACTGCTTTATTGAAGAAAACTATAAAAACGTTGACACAACAAGGATTTTCGTAGGCGGTTCATCCGCAGGCGGTGAAATGACCTGGGACCTTGCAATTGAGTATCCCGAGTATTTCGCAGGTATATTCCCTCTTGCGGCAACGGGAGTCAGAACATCTGATGATATAAAGAAAACCTCGGATATCTCAGTTTGGGTTTTTGCAAGCACACTTGACCCGATTATAAATTATGCTGCTAACACTCTGCCGCAGTGGAGTCTTATCTGCAAACACAACTCAAATCCTGCAAACTGCCGTCTTTCAAGTTTTTCCGTTGTTCTTAATCCCGACGGCAGCCTGGGCGACTCCAGCCACCGTCTTTACACTACAATTATGTATGATCTTTTTATGGAAGACGGTTCGGTTTATAAAAACGTAACAACAGTTAACGGACTGGACGAAACCGTCAGTTTTGAAAATTCGAAAGGTATAATTTCCTGGATGAGTAATACGCACTCATCGTTTACCGGAACACCGGACAGTAACAACTCTTCCGTAAGCATTATTTCTACAATACTCATACCGTTCAGAAACCTGTTTTTGAAGATAGTGAATATATTCCAGAGAATTCTTGGATTTGTTTAATCTTAGAGTAAATTATCACTCTTAATACATAAAAAACTCTTGCATTATTTAATTGTATGTGATAGAATATCAGGAGTTAATGCGATGAAAAAGAGAGTATGCATCCCGATTCATTCAGAGAGGGCGGTCATCAGCTGAAAGACTGCTTATGCGGAAGGTTGCAGAAGTTCACTTTGGAGCAGCTCGGCTGAAGCAGGTGTTGTAGGCCGTGACGGTTCACCTCCGTTAAAGGGTGCAGGAGTGTTTGCTTCAAGCAAAAATTAAGGGTGGTACCGCGGAGTTTATAATTTACGACTTCGTCCCTTTTTCGGGACGGAGTCTTTTTATTTTTCGTCTCAACTCTAAACTAAGATATAAGAAAGGTGAAAACAATGAAACAGCAGCTTGAAAACATCAAGGCTCAGGCAACCCAAATGGTTGCCAACGCTCAGGACCGTGCTGAACTTGACGCTGCACGTGTTAAGTTCCTCGGCAAAAAGGGTGAGCTTACTGCTATCCTCAAGCAAATGGGTAAGCTTACTCCCGAAGAAAGACCTGTTATGGGTCAGCTTGCTAATGAAGTAAGAAGCTACATTGAAAATCTTATTGCAGAAGCAACAGAAAAAGTTAAGAAAATCGAAATGGAAAAGGCTCTCGAAAAAGAGACTATCGACGTTACAATCCCCGGCAAGCCGAACACAATCGGTCACAAGCATCCGCTTTCAATCGTTCTTGACGAGGTTAAGGACATTTTCTTCGGTATGGGATTCAACATCGCAACAGGACCTGAAGTTGAGTGGGATTATTACAACTTTGAGGCACTCAACATTCCGAAGGATCACCCTGCACGTGACACTCAGGACACATTCTACATCACAGAAAATATGCTTCTTCGTACACAGACCTCTCCGATGCAGATCCGTGTTATGGAAAAGGAGCAGCCGCCCATCCGCATCATCGCACCTGGACGTGTTTTCCGTTCAGACGCAGTTGACGCAACACACTCTCCCCTCTTCCACCAGATTGAAGGTCTTGTTGTAGACAAGGGTATTACAATGGGCGACCTCAAGGGTTGTCTTGAAACTTTTGCTAAACAGCTTTACGGTGAGAATACTAAGATAAGACTCCGTCCTCACCATTTCCCGTTCACAGAGCCTTCTTGCGAAATCGACGTTTCCTGCTTCCGTTGCGGCGGTAAGGGATGTCCGATGTGTAAGGGCGAAGGCTGGATCGAAATTCTCGGTGGCGGTATGGTTCATCCGAAGGTTCTCAAGACAGGCGGAATCGACCCTGAAGTTTACAGCGGTTTTGCTTTCGGTATGGGTCTTGAAAGACTTGTTATGTTCAGATTCAACATTGATGATATGCGTCTTTTATACGAAAACGACGTAAGATTTCTCAGCCAGTTTTAAGGAGGTGCTTTAAAGATGATTTTATCAAAGAAATGGGTCAAGGACTATGTTGACTTCAACGCTACAGACAAAGAATTTGCCGATGAAATGACTCTTTCGGGCTCCAAGGTTGAGGCTTTTGAAGTCGAAGGCGCAGAGCTTAAGAATATTGTAGTAGGTCATATTGAGGCTATTGAGCATCATCCCGATGCAGATACTCTCTGGGTTTGCCAGCTTGACGTCGGCAAGGAAGAGAACGTGCAGATCGTTACAAGCGCACAGAATCTCAAGGTCGGCGATTATGTTCCCGCTGCTCTTCACAAGTCAGTTGTTGCAGGCGGTCATAAGATTGAAAAAGGCAAGCTCCGCGGTGTTGCAAGCTACGGTATGATGTGTTCCGTTGCTGAGCTCGGTCTTACTGTTCACGACTTCCCCTATGCTATCGAAGACGGCATTTTCGTTCTCGGTGATGATTGCAAAAAAGAAGTCGGTATGGATATCCGCGAAGCAATCGGTCTTACAGACACAGTTACAGAATTTGAAATTACTTCCAACCGTCCCGACTGTCTTTCAGTTATCGGTCTTGCAAGAGAGGCTGCTGCTACATTCAGAACAGAGCTTAAGGTAAACGAGCCTGTTGTAAAGCCGGGCCACGGTGACGTTAACGATATGCTCAAGGTTCAGATTGACGAGCCTTCAAAGTGCTACCGTTACGTTGGTGCTGTTGTTGAAAATGTACGCGTTAAGCCCTCTCCCCTCTGGATGAGAGAAAGACTCCGTGCAAGCGGTGTACGCGCAATCAACAACATCGTTGATATTACAAACTACGTTATGCTCGAATACGGTCAGCCGATGCACGCTTTTGACCTCCGTTACCTTGAGGGTAATCAGGTTATCGTAAGAAATGCAAAGGCAGGCGAAACAATCACAACTCTTGACGGCGAAGAAAGAGCACTTTCTGAAGATATGCTTGTTATCGCTGACGCTAAGAAGCCCGTTGCCGTTGCAGGTGTTATGGGCGGCGAATACAGCGGTATAATGGACGATACAACAACTATCGTATTCGAATCTGCTTGCTTCAACGGTCCTTCGGTAAGAAGAACAGCAAAGGCTCTCGGTATGAGAACTGAGGCTTCTTCAAGATACGAAAAGGAACTCAATCCTTACTCATGTCTTACTTGCCTTCAGAGAGCCCTTGAGCTTATCCAGCTTCTTGATGCAGGTGACGTTGTAAACGGCGTTGTTGACTGCAACAAGGTTACAAAGGAGCAGACAGTTCTTGATTTTGAACCCGATTGGGTAAACAGCTTTATCGGCATTGACGTTTCAGCTGAAGAGCAGATTAAGATGCTTGAGGCTATCGATTTTGAAGTTAAGGACGGAAAAATTTATGTTCCGTATTTCAGAAATGATATCGAACACAAAGCTGACGTTGCTGAGGAAATCGCAAGATTCTACGGCTACGCAAACATTCCGAACAGTCCTCTCCGCGGTGAAGCAAAAGCAAAGCTTACACCTGCACAGGTACTTACAAAGCTTGTTGATTCAACACTTCTTTCCTGCGGTCTTACTGAAATCTGCACATACTCTTTCGTAAGCCCGAAGACACTTGACAAAATCCGTGTTCCTGAGGACAGCGAACTCCGCAAGCTCGTTGTTATCTCCAATCCGCTTGGTGAAGAAACAAGCGTTATGAGAACAACCTCTATCCCCTCAATGCTTGAGGTTCTCGCAAGAAACTACAACAACCGTAACCTTGAAGCTGCGCTCTATGAAATTTCAACAGAGTATATCAGCCGCGGTACAGAGGAGCTTCCGTACGAGAAGCAGTCAGCTGTTATCGGTATGTACGGCAAGAACGCTGACTTCTACACACTCAAGGGTACTGTTGAAGAGCTTCTTTCAAAGGTTGGTCTTACAGATTACGACGTTGTACCCGTAAACGATAACCCGACATTCCACCCCGGCCGCTGTGCAAAGCTTATCGCAGGTGATAAGGAGCTTGCAGTTCTCGGTGAAATCCATCCTATCGTTAATGAAAACTACGGTTTCAACACAAGAGTTTATGTTGCAAGTGTAAGTCTTGAGGTTATTGCTGAGTTCAGAAACGCAACAAAGACATACACACCGCTTCCGAAATTCCCTGCATCAACACGTGACCTCGCTTTCGTTTGTGAGAAAGCACTCACTGTTCTTACGCTCGAAAAAGCTATCAAGAAAGCTGTCGGTGCAATTCTTGAAGATATCACATTGTTTGACATCTATGAAGGCTCACAGATTCCTGAAGGTATGAAGAGTGTTGCATTCAACCTCAAGCTCCGTGCTAAGGATCATACACTTAACGATGAAGAAGCAGACTCAGCTGTTAAGCGTGCAATCAAGGCTCTTGAAGAGCTCGGAATTACACTCAGAAGCTAAAATTTTTACATTTACTTAATATTTAACACTTGTTATATCATAAAAGATAGTATATAATGTTTATATCATCACTCGGAGGTGTTTACCCATGACAGACAAAACCATACAGTTCTCAATAAGAGAGGATCACGAACGCGAAATGAAACAGACATTGAGCGTCGTATATAACGCCCTGAATGAAAAAGGATATAACCCCGTAAGTCAGATCGTCGGCTACATTCTCTCTGAGGACCCGACTTATATCACCACGCACAACAACGCAAGAAGCCTTATCCGCAGAATTGACCGTGATGAGCTTCTTCAGTCGCTGGTTAAAAACTATCTTAAAGACTAAGAAAGGAAGAACATTCCTATGGCTAAGAAAAACAACAAGTTCCTTGAATACCGCGGCAAGCCGCTTGTCCGTTGCGGTAACACAATTTACTACGGCAATATGAACGACCCGTATGTTATTATGCTTCAGATTACAAGCACAAAAACATTCAACGATATGGAAGTTGCCGACAGAGTGCTCATTCAGCTTCTCAACACAGACCCTGATTGCCGTCCGAGAGAGCGCATTGTTAAAAAGAGCGAGAAAAAAGGTCTTTACAACGCTATGGATATCGGTACTATCTGGCTTGAGAGAGCTCTTGAAAAAGGAACAGCATAAAAAACTCGTGCACTAAGCGAAGAACAAAAGAAAAAGTGGTTTGCATTGGCGTAAGAGCCATTGTGAATCACTTTTCTTTTTAGCTGCTTTTTACGACTTAGCGTATACACATACGCCCTTCATCGTAAAAAGCAGCTTCTTCATCTTATTGCACAAGTTTTTAAAACACAATTATTTAATTGTTATCCTGAACGGTTTTGCAGGAAGTCCTGCTTCATTATAGAGGTTGACCTCGTGGTACGGTGTCCACGCAAATTCAACGTGAAGATGTTTTTTCTCCCCTGCACATTCAGTTTTGAGTGTGAGGATATTGCCGTCAACTGAACATGACTTCATTTTAATCGCGCCGTCCTCGCTGATAATCTTCATTGCATTGAGTGCGCCGCCGCTGATTATTATTTCTTCGCAGTCTGCAAAGTGAAGAATTATGTTGTTCCCCTGTAATTCAGCCTTGTCTGCATACGGGGCATCACAGACGACATCCTTACCGTAAACCTTACCAAGAGCTTTGAGTGCAAGACGGTAACCGACATCGTGTTTATTTTTCGGGTGAATGTCTGTTTTCATTCCTATATCACAGATTGAAACCATATAAGCATCCTTGACTGTTTTTTCAACAATCTCCTGCTGATGCCGAAGCTCGGGATAATCCTTACCCGGTTCAAACGGAGCAATCTGAACAAAGAGGAACGGGAACTCATCGTTCCAATAGCTTCTCCAGCGTTCAATCATCTTTGAGAAAAGCTTTGAGTAAACATTTGCTCTGTATTCATCACTTTCGCCCTGATACCATATTACACCCTTTACGGTGTAGCCGATTATTTTTCTGAGCATAGTTGTGTAAAGTCCTGCAGGTCTTTGGAACGACTGCCAACCGACACCGATATCTTTAGGACGAAAAGCATTGACAAAACCACACGAGAGCTTTACTATGGGATTTTCACCGTAGCCGTAGAGCAGCATATCATTCACCCAACGTGTTAATTTACGGTCAGAAACCCAACGGTTACGGTATTCTTTGTCCGCATAATCGGGAGAAAGATTTTCATTTTTCTCGTAATCCTCGCAGTATATTGAAAGCTCAGAATCAGCTTTGAGTGTTTCCATATCCATCCACGCGCTTGCAGATGTACCTCCCCAGTTACAGCCAAGAATCGCAACAGGCACACCAAGCTCAGCGCGAAGATGCTTTGCGTGGAAATAGCCTGCAGCTGAAAAGCACCAGAGATTTTCTCTGTTAGCTTTATGCCATTTGTTGTATCCGTTTTTATCCTTGAAGCCTTCGTGTTCTTCGCCGAAGAAAGAGTACTGAGGCACATTATAAAAGCGTAGATGCTCGTCCTCGCAGTAAATCAGCTCATACTCATAAATTTCCTCATATTTCATAAGGAATTCCATATTGCTCTGTCCGCCTGCAAGCCATACTTCACCGATATCGATATTTTTGAAGGGTCTTGTCTCCCCTGTTGAGCTTTCGATTCTGAAATCCACATTTTCCATAGCTTCCTGCGCAGGAAGTGAAACCTGAAAATCGCCTTTTTTAACATCAGCTTCAAAAATCAGCTCATTGTCAAGATAAAAATATAATGTCTGGTCAGCTTGTGCAATACCGAAAATATTTATCGGCTTGTGTCGCTGAAAGACCATATTATCCTGAAAAACATCAGCTAAAATAAACATATGATTCACCTCTGAGTTAATTCTAGCATAATAAAGAAATTTAATAAATAGGAAAACTTGAATATTGGTTTAATTTATAATATAATTTTTAGTATTATATCGACAAATTCAGGCTTGTCGGGGTGATTAAAAGTTTGCACAGTTCCAAGCCCTCCTTGTGTAAAGGAGGGTGGCACGACGAAGTCGTGTCGGGAGGATTGTTTGATTTTTAAAATTTTTTACAATCCCTCAGTCGCTACGCGACAGCTCCCTTTACACAAGGGAGCCTGAAAAATCAAGCAAATTCGTTATTTAAAGAACTAGACAAACCCGAATTTATCAAAGTCATAGTTTTACTGATTGAAATTTTAAAAATCAGCCTCACAGACATACTAATTAAGCTGAAAGGAAGGAAAAGTATGAAGCATTGCGGAACACAAAGGTTAGAAACAGAAAGATTAATATTAAGAAGATATGTGAGCGAAGATGCTGCCGCGATGTATAAGAACTGGGCATCTGACCCGGAAGTAACAAAGTTTTTGATGTGGAAAACCCATTCAAATCAAGAAGAAAGCCAAAGCATAATGGATGATTGGGTTAAACAGTATTCTGACGAAAAGTATTATCACTGGGGTATTGTTTTGAAAGCAAATGGAGATGAACCGATTGGTGCTATTGCTGTAGGTTTTATGAACGAAGAGGTTTCATCAATGCAAATTAGCTATTGCATCGGAAGAGAATGGTGGCATCAGGGAATTACATCTGAGGCACTTAAAGCCGTTATGGATTTTCTGTTTGATACAGTAGGCGTAAACCGTATTGAATCAAGGCACGACCCCAAAAACCCTAACTCAGGCAAGGTAATGCAAAAGTGCGGTATGAAATACGAAGGAACTTTGCGTAGTTCCGATTGGAACAATCAAGGAATTTGTGATGCTTGTTATTATGCATTATTAAAAAATGAACGCTGATTATTTCCCGTTTTGGAGTTAAAAATGAAAAAAATCAATTCAATTAACCTTATGTTTACCTTTGCAGGGTGTTTCCTTGGTGCGGGGTATGTTTCCGGTCAGGAGCTATGGCAGTTTTTCGGTTCTTTCGGTACGGTAGGAATTATCGGAATGGCTGTTGCGGCTGTTCTGCTTTCAGCTTTCGGCATAATCCTCACCAGATACGTACAGCTGACAGGCATAAGCGATATGGACAAGGTTGTCATAAAAAAAGACAATAAAATTTTGCGAGGTATCTTCGTTGCCTTGGAAGTATTTTTCCTTTTCGGTGTGTTTGTAATTATGACCGCAGGTGTCGGTGCGATGCTCAATCAGGTTTTCGGTCTTCATCCGTTAATAGGATCAGGAATCTTTGGTCTTCTCGTAGCATTAACTGCTGTGTTCGGAATGAACGGAATGGTTACGGCTTTCTCGGTTACCGTGCCTGCCCTCGTTATTATGTCGGCAGTAGTTTTTGCTGTATGCGGTATAAAATCAGGTTTCAACAGTATCGATTTTTCACTCAGTACAAATGAAAATCCGCTTCTTCAGAATTGGTTGATTTCTGCGGTGGTGTTTGTTTCGTACAATCTTTTTGCTTCAATCGGTATTCTGACACCAATAGGAAAAGCTGTCCAAAAGAAATCAACGCTTTACACGGGAATCATCGGCGGAGGTATTTTGCTTCTGCTGATTGCCCTCGGAATTATGCTGACAATGGCAATGACACCCGAATCAATCACGGCACAGCTTCCGATGCTTGCAGCTGCGCAGAGTATCAGCGATATTTTCACTTACATTTTTGCCTTTCTGCTTTTCGGCGGAATGTTCGGCACATCAGTTTCGAGTGTTTTTGCCATTGATGAGTTTGCAAATTCAAGGTTTAAAATCAGCAAAAAGGCTTCCGTTATTCTGATTGTTATTATTTCTCTGCTTTCGTTTGCAGGAAGCATTTTCGGGTTTGATAAGCTTATTGGCATTGTTTATCCCGTCTGCGGTTATCTTGGAATTGCGGCATTGGTGCTGATTGTGGTGAATTTTGTGAGGGTAAAAAAGCAGTAATAATACAACACTTTGCAAACTACACCTCATCCGTCACTTTGTGACACCTTCTCCTCGAGGAGAAGGCTTAACCGTTATAATTTTAATAAGGAGCTGTAAAAACAAATCGTTTTACAGCTCCTTTTATTAATTATAGCTTTTCAATTTTGCCGACTGAATACTGTAGAATTTGCAATGCATCTGTAGAATTTATCTTTCCGTTTTTATCAACATCTGCTGCAGTAAACGCGCTATCTGTCAATTTTGTTTTACCAACCGAATGTTGCAGGCAAGAAAGAGCATCAGATGAATTTATCTTTCCGTCACCGTCCACATCACCAACAGCATTTGACTCGGTTGTTTTAAAATGAATTGTTGCTTTAATAATAGGGTTATTGTAGTAACCAATCTCAATTTTATTCCATTCCTTTTCCGAACCGCTATAGTATACATCAGTAAGATTTTTACAACCATTGAACGCACCCTCACCGATTATGGTGATACTGTCCGGGATGTTTACGCTTATAAGGCTGGTGCAATCATAGAATGTACGATCACCGATTGTGGTGACACTATCAGGGATGGTTACACTTGTAAGGCTGGTGCAATTGTAGAATGTACGATCACCGATTGTGGTGACACCGTCAGGGATGGTTACGCTTGTAAGGCTGGTGCAATTATAGAATGCACAATCTCCGATTTTGGTGACACTATCAGGGATTGTAAACGCTGTTCTTTTATTACCAATCGGATATTGAATAAGCTCAGTTTTCTTCTTATTATATAAAACACCGAAAGAATCACTGCTGTAATGCTTATTGTCAGCATCAACCTCTATACTTGTAAGGCTGTCGCACTCATAGAACACCGTTTCAATTGTGGTAACACTTTCAGGGATGGTTACACTTGTAAGACTGTCACAATCATAGAACACAGCTCCTTCGATTGTGGTAACGCTGTTGCCGATTGTTATGCTTGTAAGACTGTCGCAATTTCTGAACGAACCTTCTCCGATTGTGATGACACTGTTACCGATTATTACGCTTGTAAGACTGCCACACCTATCGAACGCATAATCTCCGATCGTGGTTACACCGTTACCGATAACAACTGACTTGATGTTAGCTTCATATGTTTCCCACGGGCGAACAACCAAAGGGTAATCATACATTGCACCGGTGCCGTCAATTTTAAGCTCGCCTGTTGATGTGTTAAAAGTCCAGGTAAGCTTATCACCGCAGGTTCCGCTTTGTGTTGCCGCGATTGCGGTAATTCCTGTCATCGGAACCACACCAAGTAACATCACGACGGTAAGCAGTGATGCCAAAATTCGTTTGACTGTTTTTTTCATTTTCTTTACCTCCATAAATAAAAAAGTGCGTAGCCGAAGCTACGCACGAAAAATACATAGCTCCAACTGTCGCCAAACAAAATCTCTTACATAACACACAAAAAAGTATATGCAGAAACAGAGCATCTGTATTTTTACCAGAAGGTATAAAAATACACATACTTTTATTGTGTGCAAAAATATTTGATTTTGTTTGGCTAAATGATTATACCACACTAACTTTTTAAATGCAATATTTATTAGTGCTGACCTTACCCGCCTTCGTTAAGTCCGTTTTTTATTTATGCGTTAGAATCCCTCCACCACTTCGTGGTCCCCCTCCCTTTAAGGCAAGGGAGGCTGAGATTTCTCAGATTTTAAGCAAAGTTTAAGCCGTAGCAGAATTTTCCGCTACGGCTTTTGTTGTTTTATTTAACTTATCTTGCTGAAATATCATCTGTTGTGAGGAGTGTTACGCCGCCTTTATTGAGAGCTTCAATTGCTTTGGGTTCATCGTCAACACGGATAACTGTCATAGCCTTACCGTCTGCCTTGCCGATGAAAGCGTACATATACTCGATTACCACATTTGCTTCTGTAAGAACGCTGAGCGCCTTTGCAAGTCCGCCGGGTGCGTCATCAATAGCAATTGCGAGAACATCACTGAGCTTAACGATTACGCCTTCCTCTTTAAGAACATTTACTGCAAGCTCAGGCTTATCAACAATAAGACGGAGAACACCGAACTCTGAAGTGTCTGCGAGTGAAAGTGCTGAAATATCGATTGAATTTTTTGCAAGTGCATTGATAATTTCCGATATTCTGCCGAATTTGTTTTCAACGAAAACTGAAAGCTGCTTTACGTACATAGTATAGTCCTCCTTATATTTTTCTCTTGTCGATTACGCGCTTTGCCTTACCTTCGCTTCGTGTAATTGATTTCGGGTTAACAAGGCGTACCTTTGCGCCGATACCGAACATTGAACGAAGCTCCTCGGTAATTCTCTTTTCAAGTCTTTCGATAGACTTAACGTCATCGGTAAACATTGACTCGTCCATTTCAACGTTGACTTCGAATGTATCGTTATTGTTGATACGGTCAACGACAATCTGATAGTTCGGTGTGATACCGCTGCCAACCTTGAGAAGAACTTCCTCAACCTGTGACGGGAATACGTTGACACCGCGGATAATAAGCATATCGTCGCTTCTGCCCTGCGGCTTATTCATACGAACGTGAGTTCTTCCGCAGGCACATTTTTCATAATTAAGAGAGCAGATATCTCTTGTTCTGTAACGGATAAGCGGGAAGCCTTCCTTTGTGATTGTTGTGAAAACAAGCTCACCCGATGCTCCTGCCGGAAGCACCTCGCCCGTATCGGGGTCGATGATTTCAGGAATGAACATGTCCTCGCAAACGTGCATACCGCACTGATGTTCACATTCATATGAAACACCCGGTCCCATAATCTCTGAAAGACCGTAGATATCGTAAGCCTTGATACGAAGCTTCTCTTCGATAGCATGACGCATCTCTTCCGTCCACGGCTCTGCACCGAAGATACCTGCTTTGAGCTTGAGATTATCTGTCTGACCTGCTTCTTCAATTGCTTCGCCGAGGTACATTGCGTAAGACGGTGTACAGCAAAGGCAAGTTGAACCGAAGTCTACCATTGTCTGAATCTGATTTGCCGTATTACCCGATGAAATCGGAATAACCGTTGCACCGATTCTTGTTGCACCGCCGTGTGCACCGAGACCGCCCGTGAAAAGACCGTAACCGTATGCAACCTGAACAAAATCTGTGTTATCAAGACCGATTGCAGCCATCATACGTGCAACACAATCGTCCCATTTTTCAAGGTCGTTACGTGTATAACCTACAACGATTTTTTTGCCCGTTGTACCGCTTGAAGCGTGAACACGGACGATGTTTTCCATCGGCTCTGCAAAGAGACCGTACGGATAATAATCTCTTAAATCCTGCTTATATGAAAACGGAAGCTTATGCAAATCTTCGATTCCGTGAATATCCGAAGGTTTAAGTCCGAGCTCGTCCATTCTTTTTCTGAAAAGCTCAACTCGCTCGTACATTCTTTCTACCTGCCAGCAAAGACGCTCTGACTGAAGCTTTTCGAGCTCTTCACGGGGCATGGTTTCAATTTCTTTTTGCCACATTGCCATTTTAAAATCACCTTTTCTTTGCTATAAAAATGCTTAGCAGGAGTGCAGATACACTGCACCCCTGTTAATTTTAGAATAAGCCTGAGATTACGCCGTTTTCGTCAACGTCGATTTTCTCAGCCGCCGGTACTCTCGGGAGACCCGGCATAGTCATAATATCACCTGTAAGCACAACAATGAAGCCTGCGCCTGCAGATACCTTGACATTTTTGATTGTTACTGTGAAGTTTTCAGGTGCGCCGAGCTTTGTCGGGTCGTCTGAGAAACTGTACTGTGTCTTTGCAACACAGATGGGAAGATTATCAAATCCGAGCTCTTTGAGCGTTTCAATCTGCTTCTTTGCAGCAGGAAGAATGCTGATACCGTTACCGCCGTAAACACGTTTAACGATAGCTTCAATCTTATCCTCGATTGAGCCGTCAAGCTCATATGAGAATGAGAAATCATTTTCCTTTTCACAAAGTGCAACAACTTCCTTTGCAAGCTCTTCGCCGCCCTTGCCGCCTTCAGCCCATACGTTTGAAAGAACAACGTTTACGCCGAGGTCTTTGCACTTATCGATAATAAATTCAATTTCCTTATCTGTGTCTGTCGGGAATCTGTTGACAGCGACAACACAGGGAAGCTTGTACACGTTTGTGATGTTTGAAACATGACGAAGAAGATTCGGAACACCCTTTTCAAGTGCTTCGAGATTTTCTGTACCAAGCTCTGTTTTTGCAAGACCGCCGTGCATCTTAAGAGCTCGAACGGTAGCAACCATAACAACTGCTGAGGGCTTGAGGCCTGCATAACGGCACTTGATATCAAGGAATTTCTCAGCACCGAGATCAGCACCGAAGCCTGCTTCCGTAACTGCGTAATCGCCAAGGCGCATAGCCATTCTTGTTGCGATAACAGAGTTACAGCCGTGTGCGATATTTGCAAACGGACCGCCGTGAACGAATGCCGGTGTACCTTCAAGAGTCTGAACAAGATTGGGCTTGATAGCATCCTTGAGAAGTGCAGTCATAGCACCGACAGCCTTGAGGTCGCCTGCCGTTACAGGCTTACCGTCGTATGAATAGCCGACAATGATTCTGCCGAGTCTTTCCTTAAGGTCAGTGATTGAAGTTGCAAGGCAGAATACAGCCATAATTTCGGATGCAACAGTGATGTCGAATCCGTCCTCACGCGGTACACCGTTAACCTTGCCGCCGAGACCGTCAACAACGTTACGAAGCTGTCTGTCGTTCATATCAACGCAACGCTTCCATGTAATGCGTCTTGTATCAATACCGAGAGCATTACCCTGGTGGATATGGTTGTCAAGCATAGCTGCAAGGAGGTTGTTTGCCGCACCGATTGCGTGGAAGTCGCCTGTGAAATGGAGATTGATATCTTCCATCGGAACAACCTGTGCATATCCGCCGCCTGCCGCACCGCCCTTGACACCGAAAACGGGACCGAGTGACGGCTCACGAAGAGCAACCATTACGTTCTTGCCGATACGGCGGAGACCGTCGGCAAGACCGATTGTTGTTGTTGTTTTACCCTCACCTGCAGGTGTGGGAGTGATTGCTGTTACAAGGATGAGCTTACCTTCCTTCTTTTCTGTTTCGTTAAGGAGAGCATAGTCAACCTTTGCCTTATATCTGCCGTACTGCTCGATATATTTATCGTCAATATTGGCTGTTTTTGCGATTTCTGTAATGGGTTTCATTTCACACTGCTGTGCGATTTCAATATCTGTAAGGTATCCCATTTTTTTCGCTCCTCTTATTTAAAGTATTTAACAGCAGAAGAGAACATCTGCATATCATATTCGCCGTATACGTTCTTGTAAAGACCGTAGCCTGTACGCTCTGAGTGAGCCATCTTACCGAATACACGTCCGTCAGGTGAAGTGATACCTTCGATAGCTGACATTGAGTTGTTCGGGTTGAAGTGAACGTCATCTGTTACATTGCCGTTGAGGTCAACGTACTGAGTTGCAATCTGACCGTTAGCGGCAAGCTCCTTGATAAGCTCTTCGCTTGCGAGGAAGCGGCCTTCACCGTGTGAAATCGGCACTGTATAGATGTCGCCTACCTTTGTTCCTGAAAGCCACGGAGATTTATTAGAAGCAATTCTTGTTCTTACCAATCTTGACTGGTGACGTGCGATTGTATTGAATGTAAGAGTCGGGCAGTTTTCGTCTGTGTCGATAATCTTACCGTAGGGAACAAGACCGAGCTTAATAAGAGCCTGGAAGCCGTTACAGATACCGCACATAAGACCGTCACGGTTTTCAAGAAGGTCTGTTACGCCGTCTTTGATAGCTGCGTTTCTGAAGAATGCTGTGATGAACTTACCTGAACCGTCAGGCTCGTCACCGCCTGAGAAACCGCCCGGAATGAAGATCATCTGAGCTGACTTGATCTTCTCAGCGAAGTTATCAACGCTTCTTGCGATACCGTCAGCTGAAAGGTTATTGATTACGATGATTTCAGCATCTGCGCCTGCATCACGCATAACCTTTGCTGTATCAAATTCACAGTTTGTGCCCGGGAATACAGGGATAAGAACCTTGGGCTGTGCAACCTTGATTGCAGGAGCCTTGCGCTCTGTTGCTTCGTAAGAGAATGTTTCGATTTCCTTGTTATCAGCAGGAATGTTGCAGCTGAATACGCTTTCAAGCTTATCCTCATAAATCTTAAGAACTTCGTCAGCGCAAAGCTTTTCTTCGCCGTAAGCGAATGCTTTTTCCTCTGTAACGTAACCGATGAGTGTACCGATTTCTGTATCGTCGCTGAGCTCAAGGAGGAATGAACCGTAGCAATAGCCGAAGATATCTTCAAGGCTGAGTGCACCGTCAAATGCGAAGCCGAAGCCGTTACCGAAAGCCATCTTCATAACTGCTTCCGCAACACCGCCGAAAGTCGGAGTGTAAGCTGAAAGCACCTTGCCTGCTCTCATAAGCTCTACAACCTTATCAAAGAGAGCGAGAAGAGATTCTGTCTTCGGGAGTTTATTTTCATCATATTCAGGCTTAACAAGTACAACCTTGCTGCCTGCTTTTTTGAATTCGTTTGTAATAATGTTATCAACTTTTTCAGTTGTGATTGCAAAGGAAACAAGTGTCGGTGGAACATCAAGATGCTCGAAAGTACCACTCATTGAATCCTTGCCGCCGATAGCTGCAACACCGAGGTTCTTCTGTGCCTCAAATGCACCGAGAAGCGCTGAAAGTGGCTTGCCCCAACGCTTTGCATCCTTGTTTGGTCTTTCAAAGTATTCCTGGAATGTGAGGTAAACATCCTCATACTTTGCACCCGCTGCAACGAGCTTTGCAACTGATTCAACAACTGCAAGGTATGCACCGTGATACGGGCTCTTTTCTGTAATGAACGGGTTATAGCCCCATGTCATAACTGAGCAATCGTTTGTATGCTTCTTTTCAACAGATACCTTGTGTACCATTGCCTGAATCGGAGTGAGCTGATTCTTACCGCCGAACGGCATAAGAACTGTACCTGCACCGATTGTTGAGTCGAAACGCTCTGAAAGTCCTCTCTTTGAGCAGACATTAAGGTCATCTGCAAGAGCCTTGAAGCCTTCTGAAAAATTATCAGCAATTTCTTTATCGTAGTTTTCTACGCCTGCAGCTTCGATTGTGATATGCTTTTCAGCACCGTTTGAGTTAAGGAACTCACGGCTGATATCAACAATTGTGTTGCCGTTCCAGAACATTCTGAGTCTGGGTTCAGCCTTAACCTCTGCAACAACTGTTGCTTCAAGGTTTTCTTCGTTAGCAATCTTGAGGAATGCTTCAACATTTTCCTTTTCGATTACAACAGCCATTCTCTCCTGAGATTCGCTGATTGCGAGCTCAGTACCGTCAAGACCGTCGTACTTTTTCGGAACTGCATTGAGGTTGATTTCAAGACCATCAGCAAGCTCACCGATAGCAACTGATACACCGCCTGCACCGAAGTCGTTACAACGCTTGATCATACGGCAAGCATCACCGTTACGGAACATACGCTGAAGCTTTCTTTCTTCGGGAGCATTACCCTTCTGAACTTCAGCACCGCAGGATTCAAGAGAATCGAGTGTGTGTGACTTTGATGAACCTGTTGCACCGCCGCAACCGTCACGGCCTGTTCTGCCGCCGAGAAGGATAACGATATCGCCGTCTTCGGGACGCTCACGTCTTACATTCTCCTGCGGAGCTGCAGCAACAACAGCACCGATTTCCATACGCTTTGCAGCATAGCCATCGTGGTAAAGCTCATCAACCATACCTGTTGCAAGACCGATCTGGTTACCGTATGAAGAATAACCTGCAGCAGCAGTTGTAACAATCTTTCTCTGCGGAAGCTTACCGTCCATTGTTTCGTTAACGGGCTTCAACGGGTCTGCAGCACCTGTTACACGCATAGCAGCGTAAACGTATGAACGGCCTGAAAGCGGGTCGCGGATAGCACCGCCGATACAAGTTGCAGCACCGCCGAAAGGCTCGATTTCTGTCGGATGGTTGTGAGTTTCATTCTTGAAGAGAAGGAGCCACGGTTCTTTTACACCGTCAACTTCGATCTCAATTTTAACTGTACAAGCGTTGATTTCCTCAGACTCATCAAGCTTATCAAGCTTACCGATTTTCTTAAGATACTTAGCAGCGAGTGTGCCGATATCCATAAGATTCTGCGGCTTTGTTCTGCCGAGGAATTCACGTGTTTTAAGATAATCGTCATATGCAGCCTGAAGAAGCTCGTCTTCAAATGTTACCTTATCGATTGTTGTAAGGAATGTTGTATGACGGCAATGATCAGACCAATATGTATCGATCATTCTGATTTCTGTGATTGTCGGGTTACGGTTTTCACTCTTGAAATATGACTGACAGAAAGCGATGTCGTCATTGTCCATAGCAAGACCGTAATCCTTAACAAAAGCTGCAAGACCTTCTTTGTCAAGGTCATTGAAGCCGTCGAGAGTTTCAACTGTTGTGGGAATTTCATACTCAACCTTGAGAGTTTCAACTGTCTGGAGTGATGCTTCACGTGACTCAACGGGGTTGATTACGTATTTCTTAATCTCATCAAGTTCGTCAGCTGAAAGATTACCGTAAAGAAGGTAAACCTTTGCTGCGCTTACTGTCGGACGCTCGCCCTTTGAGATAATCTGGATACACTGAGCAGCAGAGTCAGCTCTCTGGTCAAACTGACCGGGAAGATACTCAACTGCAAAAACTGTTGCATCAGTCTGCGGAAGCTCGTCATAGATAATATCGAGCTGAGGCTCTGAGAAAACAGTTTTCTTTGAATAATTGAACAACTCTTCGTCGATGTTTTCAACGTCATAACGGTTGAGAACACGGACTTCTTCAAGTGATTTTATCTGGAGAATGTGTCTGATATCGTAACGAAGGCTTCTTGCCTCGTTATCAAGACCCTTTTTCTTTTCAACATAGATGCGATATACCATTTATTTAACCTCCGCATTCAAAGCCTTACGGCCGATATCTCTTCGGCAGAAGCCGTTTTCAAAACCAACCTTATCGGTAAGTTCATATGCATTTTTAATTGCTGTTTCAAGGTTTTCTGCAACTGCTGTTACACCGAGTACTCTTCCGCCTGCACTGAGGAGCTTTCCGTCTTCGAGCTTTGCTCCTGCAACGAAGATCTCACTTTCTTCATCTGTTTCGGGAAGTGTGAGAAGGAATCCGCTCTGATACTTAACAGGATATCCCTTTGATGCAAGGATTACGCAACAAGCTGATTTATTGCTGAATTTAACCTCTGTTTTGTCAAGCTCGCCTCTTGCAGTAGCCTTCATAACTGTGAAAAGGTCACTTTCAAGAAGAGGAAGGACAACCTGAGTTTCGGGATCGCCGAAACGGCAGTTGTATTCTATAACCTTCGGGCCGTCCGGAGTAATCATAAGACCGAAGTAAAGGCATCCTCTGAATTCTCTGCCCTCTGCCTTCATTGCACGGATTGTCGGAAGGAAAATCTTTTCCATACATTCCTCTGCAATCTTATCTGTATAGTAGGGATTCGGAGCAACTGTACCCATACCGCCTGTGTTAAGACCTTCATCGTTGTCAAAGGCTCTCTTGTGGTCCATTGAAGAAATCATCGGCTTTACGACATTTCCGTCAGTAAAAGCGAGGACCGAAACCTCGGGACCTGTGAGGAATTCTTCAATAACAACGTTGCTTCCGCTGTCGCCGAAAACTTTGTCTTCCATCATGGAATAGATTGCATCCTCTGCCTCGTCACGTGTCTGGGCAATAATAACACCCTTACCGAGTGCAAGACCGTCAGCCTTGATAACCGTAGGAATCGGAGCTGTTTTGATGTACTTAAGAGCATCCTCCATATTAGTGAATACTTCGTACTTCGCAGTCGGGATATTATACTTTTTCATAAGATTTTTCGAAAAAACCTTACTGCCTTCGATTATAGCGGCATTTGCCTTAGGACCAAAGCATTCGATACCTGCTTCATTGAGTGCATCAACGGCACCGAGTACCAACGGGTCATCAGGAGCAACAACCGCAAAATCAATTGCGTTTTCTGTTGCAAACTTAACAAGACCGTCAATATCCTTTGCACCTACGTTTACGCAGGTTGCATCTTCTGCCATACCGCCGTTTCCGGGAAGTGCAAAGATTTCGTCGATTTCATTACTTAATTTAAGCTTTTTTATAATAGCATGTTCACGACCGCCTGAGCCGACAACCATTACTTTCATTGTGATTTCTCCTTTTCAGCCGGGATAGTCATTAATAAATCGGGAATTTAGCACAAAGCTCTGTTACTTCCTTTGTAACCTGCTCTTTACTGCCTTCAAAATCTGTAGCAATCTTTTTGATCCAGCCTGCAATAAGAAGCATTTCTTCTTCCTTGAAGCCTCTTGATGTTACAGCCGGTGTACCGATACGAAGGCCGCTTGTTACAAACGGGCTCTGCGTTTCGTTCGGAACAGTGTTCTTGTTAACTGTGATGTGCACCTCGTCAAGGCGGTGTTCCATCTCTTTACCGGTAATATCAAAAGCACGCAAGTCAACGAGCATAAGGTGATTGTCTGTGCCGCCGGAAACGATCTTGAAGCCTTCCTTTTTGAGAGCATCACAGAGAACAGCCGCATTTTTAACGACCTGCTGCTGATAAGTCTTGAACTCATCTGTCATAGCTTCGCCGAATGCAACAGCCTTTGCTGCGATGATGTGCATAAGCGGACCGCCCTGTGTGCCGGGGAAAACAGCCTTGTCGATTGCCTTTGCATATTCTTCCTTGCAAAGGATAAGACCGCCTCTCGGTCCTCTGAGAGTTTTGTGAGTTGTTGAAGTAACAACATCCGAATATGGTACAGGGTTGGGATGAAGTCCTGCGGCAACAAGACCTGCGATATGAGCCATATCAACCATAAGGTATGCACCGACTTCATCACATATTTCGCGGCACTTCTTATAATCGATAATTCTTGAATATGCGCTTGCACCTACAACAATCATCTTCGGCTTGCACTCAAGTGCAATACGGCGCATTTCTTCATAATCGATTACTTCTGTTTCTGAATCAACACCGTAAGGTACGATATTGTAATACTTACCCGAAATATTTGCAGGCGAACCGTGAGAGAGGTGTCCGCCCTCTGAAAGATTCATACCCATAACGGTGTCGCCCGGCTTAACGAGTGCAAAGAATGTTGCAAGGTTTGCATTTGCACCGCTGTGAGGCTGAACGTTTGCGTGTTCTGCACCGAAGATTTTCTTTGCTCTTTCGCGCGCAATTTCCTCTACCTTGTCAACGCAGTAGCATCCGCCGTAGTATCTCTTTGAGGGATAACCTTCTGCGTATTTGTTTGTAAGGACACCGCCTGCCGCAAGTAAAACTGCCTTTGAAACGATATTTTCTGAAGCTATGAGCTCAATATTATGACGCTGACGCTCAAGCTCTTCACTGCAGGCACCTGCAACTTCGGGGTCAAAATTTATAAGTTCTTCAAAAAAATTCATCTTAAACCTCTGATTTATAAATTAATGATGGAAAAGTCTCATACCTGTGAATGCCATTGTGATGCCGTATTTGTCACAGCACTCGATAACAATGTCATCACGGATTGAGCCGCCCGGCTCTGCGATGTATGAAACGCCACTCTTCTTTGCTCTTTCAATGTTGTCGCTGAACGGGAAGAATGCGTCAGAACCGACAGAAACACCTGTGATTGTTGCGAGGTAAGCTGCCTGCTCCTCATCTGTGAACGGTTCGGGCTGAGTTGTGAAATACTTCTGCCAGTTGCCGTCTGCACAAACATCTTCTTCGTTCTTATTGATATAACCGTCGATTACGTTGTCACGGTTCGGTCTTGAAACATCATCTCTGAACGGAAGGTTAAGAACCTTATCACTCTGGCGAAGGTGCCAGATATCCGCCTTATTACCTGCAAGACGTGTACAATGAATTCTTGACTGCTGACCTGCGCCAACACCGATTGCCTGACCGTCCTTTGCATAGCAGACTGAGTTTGACTGTGTATACTTAAGAGTAATAAGAGCGATGATAAGGTCACGCTTTGCCTCTTCAGGGAACTCTTTGTTAGCTGTAACAACGTTCTGAAGCTGTGACTCATCAATCTTATAATCGTTTCTGCCCTGCTCAAATGTGATTCCGTAAACAGTCTTCTGCTCGATCGGCTGCGGAACATAGTCAGGGTCAATCTTTACGATATTGTAGTTACCGTTTCTCTTTGTCTTGAGGATTTCAAGAGCTTCGTCTGTATAACCCGGAGCGATAACACCGTCTGAAACTTCGCGCTTGATGATTGTTGCTGTTGTCTTGTCGCAAACGTCAGAAAGTGCAATCCAGTCGCCGAATGACGACATACGGTCTGTACCTCTTGCTCTTGCATATGCGCAAGCAAGCGGAGATTCGTCAAGGCCTTCGATATCATCTACGAAACAAGCCTTCTTAAGCTTTTCGGGAAGCGGATTGCCGACTGCTGCACAAGTCGGGCTTACGTGCTTGAATGATGCTGCTGCGGGCATACCGAGAGCTTCTTTGAGCTCCTTTACAAGCTGCCATGAGTTGAAAGCATCAAGGAAATTGATAAAACCGGGTCTGCCTGCAAGAATTTCGATCGGAAGATCTGTTCCGTCGTTCATAAAGATCTTTGCGGGCTTCTGGTTGGGGTTACAACCGTATTTAAGTTCAAATTCTTTCATTTTCGTACACCTACCTGTAATTATTTGTTTTTGTTGATAAGACGGTTCTCTTCTGCACCTGTTTCAAGGTCGATGTAACGAACATAAAGAGAAATCTTATTATCTTCGTTAAGGTTTGTCCAGAGTGTGTTTGTGAATTCGTCGATATCGTCGGGAATCATAACTCTTTCGGGCTCACCCTGGAATGTCGGGATCGGATTACCGTCGCAGACATATGTGTGGATAAAATGACCGAGACCTGCCTTTGAAGGATACATAAAGAGGTAACGTGCACAGTCTGAACCCTCTTCGTCAAGGCTCTTGAGGATGCTCATTTCGTACTTAAAATCGTTGTTTTCAAACTTGAGTATACCGCTGATTCTCGGTGTGAAGTTCGGTGCGTCAGGCTCAAACTCTCGTGTTTTGAGTGCACCGTTGAAGCACTTTCCTTCCTTGATGAATTCGTAAATTGTATCTGTCTGGTCACCGTTTGTTACGATGAGCTTATTTTCGTGTTTTCTGATAGCGGCATAAATGATAAGTGAAGGATCTTCAACCTTTGAAGCATCAAACGGCTCTGTGAAAACTGCTCCGTCTTTCTCTGAGAAAATACGGTTACGGCTGTTTTCGCTTCTGCCCATAATGAAATAAGCAGCAACTGCCTTCTTAGCATCTGCAGTTTTACCGATTACAATACCTCTGCCTACATATGAATTATCGCGGATGAGTTCGCCGATGTCATTAACCTTGTATATGTTCATAATCTTCACCTTTTTCCTTAATTTCTTTTGATATTAATTCTGCCGCTTCAGGCAGGATGTTCCATTCTGCTTCCTGCATAACTCTTTTCTGCAGGGTTTCGGGAGTGTCCTGAGGCTCGATGTAAACTGCTCTTTGAAGAATAATCTGTCCGCCGTCGGGAATTTCGTTTACAAAATGCACAGTTGCACCTGTAACCTTGACACCGTAAGATAGAGCTGCTTCGTGAACTCTGAGGCCGTAGAATCCTTCACCGCAGAAGGACGGAATCAACGACGGATGAACGTTGATGATTCGCTTCGGATAGCTTGAAGTAAAGCTTTCGGTAAGAATACACATAAAACCTGCGAGAATAATGAGTTCAATTCCGTTTTCTTTAAGAACTGATTTAACCTCTGCTTCAAAAGCTTCTCTTGTTGAGTATTCCTTATTGTTGATAACTGCGGTTTTGATTCCTGCGTTTTCAGCTCGTGTCAAAGCGTAAGCTCCCGGCTTATTGGAGATTACAAGCTCAATTTTACCGCTTTTTATAATGCCGCTTTTTTCAGCATCAATCAAAGCCTGAAGGTTTGTGCCGCCGCCTGAAACAAGGACGGCAATTTTTGTCGGAGCAGTATTCATAGCCTCTCCCCCATTATTCAATGATAATCTTCTCGTCACCTGCAACGATTTCGCCGATTACATAAGCGTCCTCGCCGTTTGCCTTGAGAATTTCGATAGCCTTGTCTGCATCTTCCTTAGCAACAACAACGCTCATACCGACACCCATATTATATGTGTTGAACATATCGCGCTCAGGAATATTGCCTGTCTTTGCGATGAGGTCGAAAATCGGAAGAATGCGGATTGAAGCCTTGTCAATCTTTGCGCTGAAACCGTCAGGAAGGCTTCTTGGGATATTCTCGTAGAAGCCGCCGCCTGTGATATGAGAAACTGACTTAACAGTAACTTCCTCAAACAAAGCAAGCATAGGCTTTACATAAATCTTTGTAGGAGTAAGAAGTGTTTCACCGAGTGACTTTCCACCAAGCTCCTCAAGCGGAGTTTTAATGTCTGCATTTTCGATATCGAAAACTTTTCTTACAAGTGAGAAACCGTTTGAATGAACACCTGATGAGGGAAGAGCGATGATAACGTCGCCTTCTTTAACAAGCTTATTGTTGACAATCTTATCCTTATCAACAACGCCTACTGAGAAGCCTGCCATATCGTATTCATCAACGGGATAGAAACCAGGCATTTCAGCTGTTTCACCGCCGATGAGTGCTGAGCCTGACTGAACACAGCCTTCTGCAACACCTGCAACGATATCTGCGATTTTCTCCGGGAAGTTCTTGCCACAAGCAATATAGTCAAGGAAGAACAAAGGCTTTGCACCGCAGCAGATAACGTCGTTAACGCACATTGCAACACAGTCAATACCTACCGTATCGTGCTTGTCCATAAGGAAAGCCATCTTAAGCTTTGTGCCGACACCGTCTGTACCGCTTACAAGAACCGGCTTTGAGATACCCGTAAGGTCAAGCTCAAAAAGACCTCCGAAACCGCCGATGTCCGATGAAACTGAATTTGTGATTGTTCTTGCGATATGAGCCTTCATAAGCTCAACTGCTTTGTAACCTGCTGTAATGTCAACGCCCGCTGCTGCGTAGCTGTCTGATTTAGAGTTTGTATGCATAATTCTTATTCCTTTCCGTTCCAACAATATGTGCAAAGGTCGCATTCATCAAGTCCGATTGCCTCGATAAGACCTTCAAGTGACTGAAATTCGAGTGATGAGAAGTGGAACTTCTCACAGATTTTCTGACGAAGCATCTTTCCGCGTTCTGTTGAAGAATCACTGTACTCGTTAAGATACTTTTCGCCTTCCTCGCCTTCAAGCTCCATAATTGTGCTTCTCGTAATAAGGTCAAGGTCGCTTGTGTTACGTGAGAAGTTAAGGTACTTACAACCGTACATAATCGGCGGACAAGCTGAACGCATATGAACCGCCTTTGCACCGTTTGAATAAAGGAATTCAACGGTTTCGCGAAGCTGAGTACCTCTTACGATTGAGTCGTCAACAAAGAGAAGGCTCTTATCGTGAATGAGTTCACAGACGGGAACCTGCTTCATTTTTGCTACCTTTTTTCTGTCGCTCTGCTTACTCGACATAAAGCTTCTCGGCCATGTCGGAGTGTATTTGATAAAAGGTCTTGAGAATGGAATGCGGCTCTTATTTGCGTAACCTATCGCGTGAGGTGTTCCCGAATCCGGTACACCGCTTACGTAGTCAACACCCTCAGCATTGCCGACTTCCATATCGTGCTCTGCAAGAATCTCGCCATTACGGTAACGCATAACCTCAACGTTGACACCTTCATAAGTTGACGGTGAATAGCCGTAATATGACCAGAGGAATGCGCATATACGCTTTTTCTTACCCGGAGCAGCAAGCTGCTTAAGTGAATCGCAGGTAAACTCTACGATTTCGCCGGGACCAAGTTCCTTTTCATCGTCATATCCGAGCTTCTGATATGCGAAGGATTCAAACGAAACACAGTAGCCGTTATCGCTCTTTCCGACAAGTACGGGGATTCTTCCGAGTTTGTCACGTGCCGCGATAATTGCGCCGTCATTCTTGAGAATGAGGATTGATGCCGTTCCGTCAATCACTTCCTGTGCAAAATGAATACCTGCAACGAAATCACTCTTCTGATTAATAAGTGCCGCAACAAGCTCGGTTGAGTTAACCTTACCGCCTGTCATCGCATTGAACTGACCGCCGCTGAAATCAAGGTATTGTTTTATAAGCGCGTCAGCATTGTTTATTACACCGACAATACAGATTGCATATGTGCCGAGATTTGAACGTA
Source organism: Acutalibacteraceae bacterium (assembly GCA_045537435.1). Taxonomy (GTDB): domain Bacteria; phylum Bacillota; class Clostridia; order Oscillospirales; family Acutalibacteraceae; genus CAG-488. The sequence goes on along the minus strand of JAZSPL010000076.1, from coordinate 88,551 downwards.
CAAGAAGCGGCTGCGGGTCAGAATCGCTGATACAACCGATTGCTGATTTGCCCTTCATTTCATCGAATACCTTTTCGAACTTCGTTCTGAACGGTGAGTTTTCGATGTTATGAATATCTCTCTGCAAGCCGATTTCTTCGTCATACGCCGCCATACCGCCGCGGCGTGTTCCGAGATGTGAATGGTAGTCTGTTCCGAAGAATACGTCGTAGACCGCATCTTCCTTACAGGCTGCACCAAAAAAGCCTCCCATTTGGTTACCTCCTATCGTTGAAAGCCGTTCGCAAGGATTTTTGCGAAAACGGTGCCGGGTTTATTTATTGAATCTTTTCTCTATTTCTGCGTTCTTCTTAAGAACGTTTTCTGATGCTGACTTTCTCTGTGCATCAAGCTTTGCCGCAACTTCCTCGTCGTTTACTGAAAGAATCTGAAGAGCAAGGAGAGCTGCATTTGCTGCACCGTCGATTGCTACCGTTGCAACAGGGATACCTGCAGGCATCTGAACTGTTGAAAGAAGAGCATCAAGACCGTCAAGTGTTGAAGCCTTTACGGGAATACCGATAACGGGAAGAGTTGTGTTTGCTGCGATTGCACCTGCAAGGTGTGCAGCCTTACCTGCTGCTGCGATGATAGCACCGAAACCGTTAGCACGTGCGTTTGCTGAAAACTCCTTTGCTTCAACGGGTGTTCTGTGTGCTGAAAATACGTGAACCTCATAAGGAACACCAAACTCATCAAGAGTTGTCATTGCTTTTTCAACTACGGGCAAATCGCTGTCGCTACCCATAATAATTCCGATTTTTTTCATTCTGAAATCCTCCTAAAAATAAGCAGGACAGTCCTATATTATCAACAGGACTGCCCAGACGGTCGGCTGTAAATTTCCTTTTGCTCCCCTGTGGTTTTCCACAATTCCGTCAGTCACAAAAGGACTTAAAATATTATGGATTTATTATACCAAAAACCGCCGTCAAGGTCAACTTAACCAAGTGTAAAAGTTTGTCCTCTGTTTTAACTATTGTCTATCAAAATTATACAAATTACTCTGCTTTTGTTTCACAATAAATGCATCTGTAAACCGCTTTTTCGCCGTTTGAAGTCTTTTTGAAAATATGCGGCAATTCCTGCTCAACCGAAGTGATGCAACGCGGGTTTTTGCACTTGATAACGTTAGTAAGCTTTTCAGGCAAGGAAACCTTTCTTTTTTCAACAAGAATACTGTCCTTGATTATGTCAACAGTAACTCCGGGATCGACATAGCCGAGAAGATCAACGTCAACATTGATGTCGGCATCAACCTTGATTATGTCCTTTTTGCCCATTTTATTGCTGTGTACGTTTTTGATGATAGCAACCGAGCAATCAAGCTCGTCAAGGTTAAGAAGATTATAAATCTGCATACCCTTGCCTGCTGCGATATGGTCGATAACAATTCCGTTTCTTATTGAATCTATATTCATTTATTTTACCTCCAGAAGCTTAAGTATCAAAGCCATTCTCATAAACTTTCCGTTAAGTACCTGCTTGAAGTAACAAGCTCTGGGATCATCGTCAACAGCAACGCTGATTTCGTTTACTCTCGGCAACGGATGCATTACGCAAAGATCCTTCTTTGCTGTTTCAAGCTTTTCGGGAGTGAGAATATAGCTGTCCTTAAGGCGAAGATAATCCTCTTCGTTGAAGAAGCGTTCACGCTGAACACGTGTCATATAAAGAATATCCAGCTCAGGCATTACTGATTCGAGGTCAGTTGTCTGTACATATTCAAGATTGTTTTTCTGAATTATATCCTTCTTTACATAGCTGGGAAGCTTGAGTTCTTCAGGAGAGATGAGCACAAACTTCACGTTCTTATATCTTGAAAGAGCACTGATAAGAGAGTGTACTGTTCTGCCGAACTTGAGGTCTCCGCAGAAGCCGACTGTGATATCGTTGAATCTGCCCTTTTCACGGCTGATTGTAAGAAGGTCAGCAAGTGTCTGTGTCGGATGGTTATGTCCGCCGTCACCCGCATTGATAACAGGCACAGTTGCGTTCATTGATGCAACAAGCGGTGCACCCTCTTTCGGGTGTCGCATTGCGATAATATCTGCATAGCAGGAAATTGTCTTCGCTGTATCTGCAACACTTTCGCCCTTTGCAGCTGAGCTTGACTTGGCGTCAGACATACTGAGAACATTACCGCCGAGCTCGTACATAGCAGCTTCAAAGCTGAGTCTTGTTCTTGTTGAAGGCTCGAAGAAAAGGGTCGCAAGTTTCTTACCTGCACACTTGTGCGCATACTTTTCGGGATTTGCGATAATATCGTTAGCACAGGCAACAAGCTCGTCAAGCTCTTCAACAGAGAGATCGAGAATATCAATTACACTTCTCATTATTTTACTCCTCCGATCCAGCTTTCGTCGGACGGGTTATTTCTGAATGCGATAAGTCTCTGAATATCTTCTGTTGCAATGTAGCCTTCTTCAGCAGCTACTTCTGCGATTACATCGAAGTTTGTAAGGCTGTAGTTGATAACATTTGCCTCCTCAAGACGAACAAGGCCCTTCTTCATACCGTATGTGAAGATTGAAACGATACCGAGAACGTCTGCGCCTGCTTCACGGAGAACATTTACAACCTCGATAACACTGCCGCCTGTTGAGATAAGGTCCTCGACAACAACAACCTTCTGACCGGGAAGAAGCTTACCTTCAATCTGGTTCTGTCTGCCGTGATCCTTATTGCCTGAACGCACATAACCCATCGGCAAACCAAGTATATGAGCTGTGATAGCCGCGTGAGCAATACCTGCAGTTGATGTACCCATAAGTACTTCTGCTTCGGGATACTTCTCCTTGATAAGTGTTGCAAGACCGTTTTCGACATCTGTTCTTACATCGGGCGCTGTAAGTGTGAGTCTGTTGTCGCAGTAAACAGGGCTTTTGATTCCGCTTGCCCATGTGAACGGCTCTTCAGGACGGAAGAAAACCGCCTTAATCTTAAGTAAATCCTTTGCAATAAGCTTCTCCATAGTTTTAATCTCCTTTATATAAATTCTAATTATAATCTTAGTCTACAAATTCAGCAACGCATCTGTTGTATGCTGCTACAGGATCTGCCGCCGCTGTGATAGGTCTGCCGACTACGATATAGTCAGAGCCGATTTTCTTAGCCTCAGCAGGAGTCATAACTCTTACCTGGTCGCCGATGTCGCCGTCTGCGAATCTCACGCCCGGTGTAACTGTTACGAAATCATTACCGCATGTTTCGTGTACCTTGCCTGCCTCAAGAGGTGAACAGACAACACCGTCAAGACCCGCAACCTTAGCATTATGTGCATAATGCATAACAACCTTGTCGATAGGCTCATTGATAAGAAGGTCGTTCTTCATTCTTTCTTCGCTTGTTGAAGTGAGCTGAGTTACGGCAATAAGAATCGGCCTTGTGCCGTCGGGACGTGTAAGACCCTCAAGTGCTGCTTCCATCATAGCAATTGTTCCGCCTGCGTGGAGGTTTGTCATATCAACATCAAGACCCGAAAGAACAGCCATTGACTTTTTAACTGTGTTCGGAATATCGTGAAGCTTGAGGTCAAGGAAAATTTTGTGTCCTCTTTCCTTGATTTCCTTAACAATCTGCGGACCCTCCGCATAGAAAAGCTCCATACCGATCTTCACAAAAGGCTTTCTGCCTTCACCGTTGAACTTATCAAGAAAGTTCATTACATCTGCCTTTGACGAAAAGTCACAAGCTACAATTACATCCTTACCCATTAGTGTGCTCCTCCTATTATATCGCTTAAATTTTCTATTGAATACTTTTCCATTACTGACGGGAGATTGTTTACAATATCTCTTGCCGCAAACGGGTCGATAAGGTTTGCTGCACCGACTTCAACCGCAGTTGCACCTGCAAGCATAAGCTCAATTACATCCTCGGCACTTGAAACACCGCCCATTCCTACAATCGGAATATTTACCGCTTCATATACCTGATAAATCATTCTGACTGCAACGGGCTTGATTGCCGGACCCGAAAAACCACCCATTTTGTTTGCAATTACGGGTTTCTTCGTTTTAAGGTCAATCTTCATACCGAGCATTGTGTTAATCATACTGATACCGTCAGCACCTGCTTCTTCACAAGCCTTTGCGATTGAAACGATATCCGTAACATTCGGTGAAAGCTTGATGATAACAGGTTTTGTTGTTACAGCCTTAACAGCTTTTGTAACCTCCGCTGCAGCTTCTGCAGATGTACCGAAAGCCATACCGCCGCCGTGCACGTTCGGGCAGGAAACATTGACTTCAAGCCAGCCGACCTGCTCCTCTTTATCAAGCTTTTCGCAGGTATAGACATAATCCTCAACCGAGAAACCGCTGACATTTGCCATAACAGGCTTATTAAAGCAAGCCTTGAGCTTAGGAAGCTCATTTGAGATAACTGCATCAACACCCGGATTTTGAAGTCCGACGGCATTGATCATTCCTCTGTCGCACTCTGCAATTCTCGGAGTAGGATTACCGAAGCGTGCATCCTTTGTTGTTCCCTTGAACGAGAATGTACCGAGACAGTTTATATCATAAAGCTCTGCAAATTCATAACCGAAGCCGAATGTACCGCTTGCGGGAATTATCGGATTATCAAGAGTTATTCCGCAAAGCTCAACTTTTGTGTTTACCATATGATTTCCTCCCTTTCAAGCACGGGACCGTCCTTGCAGATTCGTTTGTTGCCATATTTTGTCTTACACGAGCAACCCATACATGCACCGAATCCGCAACCCATTCTTTCTTCAAAGCTGTACTGACCGCTTGTTACTGCAGTTGCCTCGATAGCCTTGAACATCGGCATCGGTCCGCAGGTGAAGAAATATGAATAATCAAGATTTTTGAGAACATCCGTAACGAAGCCCTTTGTGCCGTAGCTGCCGTCAACGGTTGTTATATAAACTTCAGCACCGAGAGCCTTGAATTCATCTTCGAAGAAGATTTCTTCTTCCTTGTTGAAGCCAAGGATAACTTTAACGTTTTTACCCTCTTCAATAAGCTTTTTACAAAGATTATACATCGGCGGAACACCTACACCGCCGCCGATAAGCACGGGATTCGCTCCGCTTTTTGAAAGGTCGTATCCGTTGCCGAGACCGACCAGAACATCGAGCTGAGTTCCGCATTCAAGCTTTGACATAACCTCTGTTCCCTCACCGACAACCTTATAGATGATTGTGAGTGTGTTTTCATCGTAGTCACAAACTGAAATCGGTCTTCTTAAATAAAAGCCGTCGAGCTTGATATTTACAAACTGACCCGAAGCCGTTATGGCTGAAACATCGCCTTCAAGCTTCATAAGCCAGACATCTTTTGCAATTTTTTTGTTTTCAGTAATTTTCAAAAATACCTGTTTCATTTTTTACTCCTCATATGCTACTTCACCGTCAGCAATTGTCATAATGCACTTTGCATTCAATTCAACACCTTCAAACGGCGTACTTCTTCCCTTTGATAAAAACTCTTCAGGATTGACTGTGTATTTTTCGTTAAGGTCAAAGACCGTAAGATTTGCTTTTTCGCCAACCTTGATACCGTTGGCAAATCCGAAACGTTTGCACGGATTCACACTCATTATTTCAACAAGCTTTTCAAGCGACATAAGACCTGTTTTCACAAAGTTTGTGTACATAACGGAAAACGCTGTTTCGATTCCGACAACACCCATCATACTGTCCTTCAGTCCTTTGCTCTTTTCTTCTTCAGAGTGCGGTGCGTGGTCGGTTGCAATCATATCAATTGTTCCGTCAAGCACACCCTCAACAAGAGCTTTTCTGTCCTCTTCGCTTCGCAGAGGCGGATTCATCTTGAAACGTGCATTTTCCTGCAGATCCTTATCCGAAAGAACAAGGTAATGCGGTCCTGTTTCGCAGGTTACATCAACACCTTTTGCTTTTGCCTGACGGATGATATCAACGCTTTCTTTCGTTGAAATATGGCAGACATGATAACTGCAGCCTGTTTCTTCTACGAGCTTCAGATCTCTTGCAATCGGACCGTACTCACTCTCGGAGCAGATGCCCTTATGCCCGTGTGCTTTCGCATATTCGCCGTCATGGATATAACCGCCGTGAAGCAGGCTGTTATCCTCACAATGGGCAACAATCATTTTGCCGAGTGACTTTGCTTTAAGCATAGCCTGACGCATAAGCTCTTCGCTCTGAACTCCCCTGCCGTCGTCCGAAAAGCCTGCAACGTACGGAGCCATAGCTTCCATATCGGAGAGGATTTCGCCCTTTTCCCCGACAGTGATTGTACCGTACGGGCGGACATCGATCACCGCATCTTTCTTAATAATATCGAGCTGAACCTTAAGATTTTCAAGGCTGTCGGGTGTGGGATTGAGGTTCGGCATTGAACAGACAAGAGTGTATCCGCCATGAGCGCAAGCTTTTGTCCCGGTTTCAATCGTCTCTTTATAAGAAAAACCCGGCTCTCGCAAATGCACGTGAACATCTGCAAGTCCGGGTAAAATATACATATTTTCGCAGTCAATTATTTTTGCAGGCAATGAGCCGACGCATTCAGAAACAGCGGCAATACGGCCAGAAGAAACAAGTATATCCTGCTTTTCAAATCTGCCGTCGGTGTAAACTTTTCCGCCTTTAAGAATGTAGTCCATAACCTGCTCCTTCCGTCGTTTAAAAAGCGACAACGTAAAGTTTTCATATCAACAAAAATTTTATCATATTAAGGGGTTTTTGTCAACGAAAAGCGACTTATAAAAACATAAATAAAAACTGAAAAATAAGACGTAATTTTGTGAATAAAGTCGCATTTTATGTCATACCAAAAGTAAACCGGCACCGCTTTCACGATGCCGGTTTAGTTTTAATCAGTCAAGGGGAAGAAAATCCCAGAAATCTGCGAAGCCCTTCTTGCCGAAAATCTTAAGAAGAACATCTGAAACAACGCCGAGAACAAGCTCAACTGCGTCCATTGTCGGGTCTTCAACCTCGGGCTGATATCTGTCTTCCCAGATATTGTACTTAACGTTAAGTTCGATAAGAAGATCCTTGAGAGCAAAGATGATTTCATCGTCTGCATCACGGTCGTTGATAGTGCATGCCATCATAGCTTCTGCTTCTGCAACTGCCTTATCAAGCTTTGCAGCATCTGCCGGTTCAAGAGTTGAACGGTCGATTGTTGCTGCATCGGGAAGGTAATCCCTTGTAAGTCTTCTTACAAATCTTGATTCGTTGAACTGCGGATATGTATCCTCACAGTCTGCAACTGAATGAATATTACCGAGAGCGATTTCAAAAGCAAGGCTCAAAGCTGTGTTATTGTCTGTAAGCTCGTGCTTCTGACCCTCGAAGTACCATGATGTATCTTCAAAATAGCATGTTGAAGCGTCGATTGAACCGTCGGGTGAAACGTTATGTGCAGGATCTGCGATGTAAGCATCGTCAAACTTCTGACCTGCAGGAACGTATGATGTACCCGGTGCTGTTGATGAAATCTGAATGATTTCGTCTGAGTTTGTTGTGTCGTATGTTTCAAAGAACTTGAAGAAACCGTAGTCCTCATCACCGAAAGCAAGGTTGTAACCGCTGATGAAATAGAACTCTGTACCGTATGTATTCTTCTGATACATAAGTCTTTCTTCAAGGTTAGCCTGAGCTTCAGCATATCTTGCCGTCTGAGCCTTTACCTCTGCCATATCTTCGCCCTGAAGAAACTTCTCAGCAACTTCTTCGTATCTGCCTGACGGACAGAGAGACATAAATGAAGTGTTTGTGAGGAAGAGAGTTTTTACAAGTGACTCAACAATATCGTCAAGAATGTTTCTGAGCTCCTGCTTCGGAAGAATTCTTGCAGCGATGTTGATGATTGAACCAACGTAAGGATCAACAAAACCAAGCTCACCGAGAAGGTTTGTGTAAACCATTGCAGGTGCGTTGTCGTCAAAATCACCGAGCATAAGGTCAGCAAAAACATCACTGCCGTCCCATGCGCCAACGATACTGATAACCTTTGCAACTCTGCCTGCATCAGGATACTGATTAAGGTAGTTGTTAACAACGCTTGCGCCCATGCTCATAGGAACAAGGATAACCTTTGAAGCACCTGTCTGCTTGAGAACAACGTTTTCAATGAAATCGTTAAAACCTACAGCGTTCTGATCAGCATTTGAGAAAACAGGATAGTTGTAGCAATATACGTTCTCTTCACCGATTTTTTCGAGAAGGAAATCGCAGGGAATTCTGTCGTCAAAGATGCCTCTTGCTTCCTCATCATATTCAGAAACAGGATACTCATAAAGCGGAGTTACAACATTGTTGATAGGATCACCGTTTTCATCGCTGAGGTGATCTGAGAATAAAACCTTGAGAACGTTTTCAATGCTTGAATTAGCGATAACGTCTCTCTGAAGACCGATTGACATTACAAACTCTGCCACGAATTTGATAAGGTTAATCCAATCTCCCAAGCCGAAGCTTGCAAAATCTGTGTTAACGTGAAGAAGGTTCCAGTCTGCTACCACGTTACCTTCGTCATCATACTTGTAAGTCTGTGACTGACCGATACCGGGAACAAAGACAACGGGGACTACCTCTTCCTTTGCCGAAACGGTAAATGCTGCTGTCATAGCAGAAAATACCATAACAACACAAAGAAGAACTGCTAACAATTTCTTTGTAATTTTCATATTTTTGACCTCCATAGCCATTATTACTAAATGATTGTATCAAAAAAAACAAATAAAATCAATATACAAAAAGAAAATTATGCAATTAATATATTCAGGAGTTCTTTAAGGCTACTGATTTGATACGTCGGATGTATTTCTGACGAAGCCTTTTCACTTATCCAACAGCTGTCGATACCGTAATTGACAGCTCCCGTGATATCGGAACTGAGCGAATCACCTATCACCAGACATTTTGATTTGTCTTTTTCGGGAATATGAGCGAAAACGTAGTCAAAATATTCTTTTTTCGGTTTATCAAAACCGACTTCCTCGGAAATAAAAACGCCGTCAAAATACTGCATAAGCGGTAAATCCGTAAGCCTGCCCTGCTGAACGATTTTCGCACCGTTTGTAATAATATACATAGAGTAATTCTTTTTAAGCTCACGGCAGATATCCTCTGCACCGTCAATAACAAACCTGCCCTGTGAAAGGAAGTACATATAATCCGCGTTTGCCTGAGCGCCGTCAGCCTCAACGCCGAGGGCCTTGAAATAGTCCGGGAATCGCGTCGCAAAAAGCTCTTTGCGCGTAATTTCGCCTTTTTCAAGAGCTTTCCACTTTGATTGGTTTGTCACAGAATACAATCTTTTGTTTTCCTCGGTTGCAGGTAACAAATACTTTAAAAGCAATTTTTCAATTGCATTTTCTTCAGCCTTTTTAAAATCCATTAATGTATCGTCAAGGTCAAAAAGAAGAGTTGTATACTTCATAAGCTACCTCCAAAGAAAAAAGGGCTGTTGCCAGCCCTTTTGAAATAATTAAAGCTTGATTCTCGGGAAGTCATCTTCCTTAGCACCCATAACACGAGCGAGCTGAGTTGAAACTTCACAGTTCTTGTAAGCCTTACCGTCAATGAAGCCTGCATCTGTTGCAGAAACGAAAACAGGAACATTTACACCTGTGTGGCTGCCTGATGTGTAGTAGTACTCATCCTTTTCAGCGTTGTACTGAATACCGCCTGTTTCGTGGTCAGCAGTAACAACAACAAGTGTTTCGCCGTCCTTTGCAGCGTAGTCAAGAGCTACCTCGATAGCCTTATCAAACTCAACCGTATGCTTTGTTGAACCGTCAAAATCATTATCGTGTGAAAATTTATCAATGTGAGCACCTTCAACCATAAGGAAGAAGCCTTCTGCATCATCATCAAGAATGTCGATTGCCTTTGCTGTCATTTCTGCGATATACGGAGTATCGTAATCATTCTTAACAGCAGCGATATCTTCCCAGCTGAACTGTCCGAATGAACGTGAGCCCTCAGGAAGAGCATTCATTTCAGCTCTTGTTGTAAAGTATTCAAAGCCGTTTTCTGCACACTTTTCTGCTGTAACACTCTCTGAAGCACAACCCCATACAAGTGTGAGTTCTGATTCCATCTGGTCATATGAAATATTCTTTTCCTGACCGCGTTCAATTGCGTGAGCCGAGAATGAAGCCGGTGTAGCACCGCTTGTTTCGTCAGTTGTAACAACACCTGCTGCCTTTCCGCGCTCAATAGCGAACTCAGAAAGAGAAACAGGATACTGCCACTTGTTTGCAAACGGATTGAATGCATAAACACCGATTGCACCGTTATATGTTCTGATACCGCTGGAAAGAGCTGTACCGCCTGCAGCACTGTCTGTAACCTTGTTTGTAAGGCTTCTTGTTTCTGACTGGCTGCATACGGGCATTGTTTCCATAACGAGATTAACGTTTCTGAGCTTTTTTGTAGCCTCAAGAGTGTTGAAGCCCATGCCGTCACCGATCATAAGAATAACGTTTTTGTAAGTTTTGTAATTTTCTTCACCTGTTGCCTTGTCGCCTGTCATTCCGAACCAACCGGAAATACAGATAAGAACAGCAAGGAGAACTGAAAGTGATGATTTGACTGCTAACATAAACATAATTGTTTACCTCCTGATTTTTAGTGTAATAATTATACTACATAAAATTTCCTTTTTCAAGAAAATTTAAAACAATTTTCTCAAAAGCGAATTCACAAATGCTGTATCAATATTTCCCCAATTACGCTTGAGCGCCGCATTGTTTTCCCAGCGGACAGAGAGTTTTTCAATATCATCGTCACTTAGTCTGACATCAACCGCAGGTGTGATTTTCTCCACCATTGTTTTAAATTTTTCAGCATCAATACGTATATCATCAAAAAACTCTTTTGTAATTTCAGGCTTGATTTCTGCATTGTAATCAACAAATTCATTCAGGAACACCGCGCAGGCTGTACCGTGAGCGACACCGTAATTTTCCGTAAGGAAATAGCCGAGTGCGTGCGGAAACGCAGTTCCCGTTATTGCAATTGCAAGACCGCCCAGGATGGATGCGTTATAAAGTTCTTCCCTGTCTTCGATAGTAAGACTCTCTGTTGATTCAGCAATAATCTTTTCAAAAACCTTCAGGAGTTTTCTGACTCCTGCAACTGCATAGATTTTTGAAATATCGTTTGCAGAACGGCTGAAGAGGCTTTCAACACAGTGTGCGAGTGCATCAACCGCCGTTGAACGAGTGAAGGAATCGCTGAGACTGAGAGTGTATTTCGGGTCACCCAAAGACAAAAACGGATATGAAAGATCGTTTCTGAAGCTCTTTTTGAAGCCTTTGCTGTTTGTTATAACTGCTACGCTCGTAACCTCGCTTCCCGTACCCGCAGTCGTTCCGACAGCGACTACAGGAAGAGGCTGTTCCGCCCAATCCATAGCATAAAGCTTTTCTTCCGTAATATCAGGATTTGCCGCAACAACGGCAATTGCTTTTGAAGCATCAAGCGGCGAGCCTCCGCCGATACCGATTATAAAATCCGCATTCATTTCGCAGGCAAGCTTTCCCGCTTCAAAGCAGGATTCGACCGTCGGATTCTGACAGATTTTATCGTAGATTTCATACTTTACACCTGTTGAATCAAGAGCCTTAACCACATCGTCAAACGCACCGCATTTTTTAGCTGATGAAGCACCCGTTACGATAAGGCAAATGTCACCGTATGAGCCAAGCCTTTCCGCATTGTTTCTGACACAGTCAACACCCGTTATAAGCCTTGTGTTGACAAAGAAATTCATATTCATAATTAATCACCTTTTTTATTTTAAACCAAACAGTAAAAAAACACAATAGGAATTTTAATCAGCAATGTAAAAACCCGTAAGATTTAAAACCTTACGGGGTACACATCAAAGAAACAGAATCAGTCGTCCATTTCCCAGTTATGCCATACGTTCTGAACATCATCGTTGTCATCGAACATATCAAGCATCTTATTCATATTTGTGATATCGTCTTCGTTTGTAAGCTTTGTGTATGTGCTGGGCACATATTCAACTTCTGCCTGAAGGAATGAATAACCCTTTGCTTCGAGCTCATCACGTACTGCGCCGAGGTCATTTGCCTCAGTACGAATTTCGAACACGCCTTCTTCATCTGTGATGAAATCTGTTGCACCTGACTCAAGAGCATCTTCCATGAGCTTCTCTTCATCAACGCCTTCAGCCTCTACCATAATAACACCGCAACGTGTGAACATGAAAGAAACGCAACCACTCTGTCCCATGTTTCCGCCGAATTTATCGAAATAGTGGCGGACATCGCCTGCTGTACGGTTACGGTTATCTGTAAGAGTTTCAACGATAACCGCGATACCTGACGGGCCGTAGCCTTCGTACATGATCTCTTCATAGTTATCTGCATTACCCTCGCCTGCAGCCTTCTTGATGATACGCTCGATATTATCGTTAGGTACGTTGTTTGACTTTGCCTTTGCGATTACGTCCTTAAGCTTTGTGTTAACTGAAGGATCGGGGCCGCCATTCTTAACAGCAACAGCAATTTCACGGCCGATTTTTGTAAAAATCTTTGCTCTTGCGCCGTCTGTTTTTTCCTTTTTACGCTTGATTGTACTCCATTTTGAATGTCCTGACATATTTATCACCATTTTCAAAAAATTTCTTAAAGATTATATACTACAAGGGTGATTTTGTCAACAGCAGGCAGACAGAAAAATCAGCCTGCGAAGCTATCGCAAGCTGAGAGAAAATTATAAATACGGACGGATATCAATTGCAAGACGTTCCTCAAGATTTATAAGTCTTTTAGCAATATCCTTGGACTGCTCATCTGCCGCTTTATATTGATTGAGATATCTGCTCAGGGATTTAACACCCATATTGCAACCGTCTGTCATAAGGTCTGCAATAGTCGCATCCGACTCATCCATCATGAGCTTTGCATTCGTCTTCATCCACGACATACCCTTTGAAACGGCACTCGGTTCTTTACCCTCGTCGTCGTAAGACTTAAGCAACTCCTGAATTTCGCGGTCAAGCGTTTCGTGGTCGCGCTTGCAGTTTACAAGATATTTCTTCAGTCCGCACGCTTCCGCTTTTTCAACCACATCCTCGATGGAATCAATCCCCATTTTCACACCTGCATCGCATTCACGAAGAAGCTTTATTGTATCCGGTTCAATCATATTATCACCCTTTCATATTTCTATGAAGAGTATGCCCGAAAACGCAAAAACAATTCAAAAAACGTCGGTGAAATCACCGACGTTTTTTATCATCCATTGAACATTGTCATTTCAACAATAACCGGGAAATGATCTGACGGATAAATGCCGTTATGCTTTGACTTGTCAATTGAACTTGATTTAACATTTTTGATATAAGCATTTACAAAAATATGATCAATGGGATTAAGACCGAGTGCAATGAGTTTATAATCATTGTAAGTTGCACCGATATCATAATCTTCTGTAAGATATTTTGTATCAGCAAATCCGCACGAAAGCACATCGTCATAGAAATCTTTGGTTTCGTTGAAATTGAAATCACCCGTGAGAACAACGGGAATATCCGGTGCTATTTCAGCTATCTTTGATGAAATAAGTGCAATTGACTCCGCCTGTGCAACTTCGCCGACATGGTCAAGATGTGTGTTGAAATGAGCATAAACAAAGCCTGTTACTTTATCCTTAAGGATTACATAAGTACAGATTCTGTAGCAAGCCGCATCCCAGCCCATTGAAGGCACATCAGGAGTATCTGAAAGCCAGAAATCGCCTGAGTTTATAAGCTCATACTTATCTTTTTTGTAAAAGATATTGTTTGACTCACCCTCTGAAACACCGTCATCACGGTATGTTCCGAAGTAATTGTAATCCGGCATATCATCACTAAGGAGCGCTATCCAGTTTTTATCAGCTTCCTGTACACCGAAAGAATCCGGTGAATAGCTGTTGATTATACCGCATACACCGTCTTTTCTGCTTTCCTGTGAATATTTACCCTCACCGCTACACTTGAGATTATAGGTCATAACCGTTAAATCCTGAGCAACAACTTCATCTTTGATAGGGTTAGGATTAACATTCACGAGAGGATTTTCAGCATCCACTGACGGGAATGTAAAAAATGACACAATCGCCGTAAGAATTGAAACAATTGTTTTTAAAATACCGTTAAACAAAGTACTTATCCTTTCTTAATCAAAAACTAAAAATCATTTTGATTGCATTGAACAATGCATCAAAGAAATCACAGATGCTGTCAAAATAAAGCATACCGTCAGTATTTTTACCGCCTTCAAGGTTACCCATACCTTCAACGGGTGTACCGTCGTATTCTGAAGTGAACTGTGAAAGCCATGAAATCATACCGTTGGGATATGTAAGAGTTACTTCTTCGCCAAGGCCGTTGACTGTTGACATATTCGGATAATCTCCGTTTTCGATTGAGAACATATCGTAGTTTACGGAGAACCATGCGTGATGTGAGCTTGAAGTCTTTTTGCCGTTTGCATAGCAGACCTTTGTAAGAGTTGAGAAACGGCAATCCTCAGCTACGTTTGATGCTGCCATAATTCTTTCCCATGTAGGCGTAACTGCAAGATAATAGTTAACAAGAGGATCTCGTGAGCTTGATGTTAACCAAAGAGGAAGGTCTGAAAGACATCCTGCATACTCTTCGGGAACTGACCATGCGGGACAGATCGGGAATGCTGCCGCAAACATTTCGGGATATGCAACAGCCATCTTGTATGTCATCTTACCGCCCATTGAATAACCGCCAACATAAATTCTTGTTGTATCAACGTTATTTTTTGCAACGAAGTCTTCGATCGCTGCTCTCAAGGGTTCAACAAGGTCGTTGTCCCAGAATTTACCGTTCTCTTCACGTGAACGTGCCGCAAGGATATATGCACCGCCTGCAGGCTGGAATCTTGCCTGAAATTCGTCACTTGCCCAGTAAGCGATTTCGCTCTTCGAAACCTGCCTTCCGTCCTCGGCACCGTCACCCATACCGTGAAGCCATACAACAAGAGGATACTTTGCAGTATCGCCTTCCTTTGCAGGTGAGAAATATCTGTAATCGATTGAGTACTTACCTACAACGGGACCTTCACCGAAAACAAATTCACCGCAAAGAGTTTCATACTCTGTTTCAAGTGACAGTGCTGAAGCCGTTGAAACACAGCTCAGTGCAAAAACAAGCGCGAGTACAACCGCCATAAACTTTTTAAACATTTTCATAAACCTACCTCCATTTATTAGGTGATAATGAAAGTCTATCACAATACAGTTAAATTGTCAATTTGGAAATTAGTATTCAACAACGTTTTTGTTATCAAAGGGTTCGTTATTACCGACAAGAATTGTTTCATTATACAGATCGCTCTTATATGAGAAAGCATCGTCTACGAAGTGCCAGCCTTTTCTGCCCTCTCCGTTTTCTTCCATAATTGTCGGTGTACCGGAGAAAAGGTTAGTACCGAGTCCCAATCTGTCACCTTCAACAATTACGCCCATACTCGCGAGGATTGTCGGGAACATATCGCCGTTATACCACCAACGATTGAATTTTCTTTCCTCGGGAATATACTGAAGATCATTGGCAGGGTTAAGGATAAGATTGAACGTCGTTCTGAGATAAGACTTTTCCATATCAGCAAAGAACTTTTTATCCATACTGAGATGGTCACCGATAAGAACAATCGTTGTGTTTTCATAGAACGGCTGATCCTGAATCCAACGAACGAACTTTGTTACTTCATCTGCACTGTACGCGATAACATTTGCATACTGACTGTCTCTTGGTGTAGGAGCCTTCGGACTTAAATATCCGTCCTGACAGTGAGTGTCTGCAGTTTCCATTACGAAATGGAACGGTTTACCCGTTTCACTCAGACGTGTAAGCTCTTTCTTTGCAAATTCATAGAGCTTATCGTCCTCATATCCCCACCATACTTTATAATCCTTCGGAATCCAGCCTTTTTCTTTTACTCCGTCATAGTCAAGCATATTGAAATTGCCGTGACTTTCGTAGAAATAATTGAGTCCGCCGAATTTCGCCGTAGCACCGAACATAAGAGTCTGCTCATAGCCCTGAGCTTCAAGGATATCTCCGAGAGCAACTGCACCAGGAAGGAAATTGTTAGGCGAACCGTAATCGTTACCGCCCGTCGGAACCTTCATCGGGAGACCCGTTGTCATATTAACCATTGAAGCAACTGACCAGGTACAACCCATTGTTGCAACAGGACCTCCAAAGCCTTCATCAAGGTGAGAGAATGTTACACCTTCTTCTGCAAGATCTGAAAGCGGTTTGATGAGGTTTTCATCCATATAGCCGCCCAGTTCCTTTGAGAGATAAGTATTTTCCATTGACTCAAGATAGATGTGAATAAGATTTCTCTTTTCCTTTGGGAATTTCATTTTTACTTCTCTGGGGTTCGCGAAATTTGCAGCAATAAATTCGGATTCGCTGTAATACATATCATAAAGAGTTACAAGCTGAAACTCTCTTATACCGTAAGCGATACCGCCCGCAATAAAAGCAATTGCAAGAATAAGAGCAATTATCTTTCTGAACGCTACTGAAAAAATACGTCTTCCGTTTTCTTTGACCTTACTCTGCATATACAATGCACGGCTTGAAAAAACAAAAAGAGCAAAGAGGAATGTTACCGCCACCGTCTGAAGAACGGGACCTTTCCAGAGAGTTGACATAATTTCACTGCTTGTTCCTTCTGCAGGAGAGAAGATATTGACAATCATCTGGTCCGGGTCAACGTCACCGAACGTTTCCTTTGACCATGTTGTACCCGTAAAAGCAGCCATACCCAAAGCAACAAGAACAACTGAAAGAACGCTTGTGAAAGTCAAAGTCTTTTTGAATTTAGCAGTTTCTTTCTTACAGAAAACTCTGCCGTCAAACATAGCAATTGTAAGAATCCACAAAAATCCGATTGCCGCAGTAAGACCCATGTAACCAAAGCTGAGAGCTTTCGTAATCGGTGCAAGCTTAAACACAGAACAGTCCATAAAAACTCTGTGAATCAGGTCCATTACATAAACCGAAACGATATTTGACGCAAGAACATCACCGATCACCGTAAAAATCTTGTTGATCGGTTTTTTTCCGCGTTTAAGGACAAATATATCAACCAAGCCTATAACAAGGCCTGCGATAATGCCCAATGAAATAAATAACATTCCAATCTCTCCTTTGATGCAAATACTGATTACATTCTACTATAAACGACAAGTTTTTACAAGAGAAATTTGAACCTATGTTACTGAAAAAAACTGACACCGCGTAAGCGATGCCAGTCTGATAATTAAAATGCAAAATATTTTTCTCTCTGTTTTTTCATTCTTCCACTGATTGCTTTGAGTATATCTGCCGCAGTTTCGTCACCGCAGACATAGTCTTTCATCGCTCTGCCCTCTTCAAAAACAAGCTCGTCATGCAGAGGGAAAAATTCACGAAGAAGGAAATCGCCGTATCTTATAAAACGTGTTTCGCCCACGAGTCTGTGTTCAGTGCTGATTGTATCGACAGCAACGGAATACATATCCTTGATTGAAGAAACAAGACCTTCACGCGTATTTTCGGGTGCAAAAACGATTGTCGAAGCAATCAAAGCACCGTCGTTATGCACGCTTGAATGGCTGTCCGTACTGCCGACTATCGGATAACGTCTGCCCTTTGCTCTGTCGTCATAATATCTGGCAGCCTGGAAACCGTTCTGCTGATAATATGATTCGCCGCCGAGGACTTCGAAAGCATCAAACGGCTGAGTTTCCATCATATATTCAACAAGGGTTTCGGGAACCTGAAAAACATTTGAAATCCAATACGGGTGACAGAAGATTCCAAGACCTTCCGCCTTTTTGATATGATTAAAAATCCATACGCAGGAAGCGTAGATGAATTTTTCAATACCTTCGGGGATATCAAGGGTTTCTGCAAGCTCGTTAACCTGCCTTTTATATTCCTCAACGCTGATAATTTCGGGACACTCACCGTCAAGCGAACGCAAATCCTTACCGGATCCGACGTCGATATGGTGATCGCCCGGCATAAGTGCATTGACGCTGTACTTACCGCCGAAGTTTACGATATGAATGTCGTTATCCTCAAGGTGAACCTCCTCACCTGTTACAAGAGTATACTCAATCGGCACATCCTTGTAAGCATTCATTGCTTCAAGGGACGGATAATAAGAATCGTGGTCGGTAATCGCAAGGAAGTCGTAACCGTTTTTTCTGTACTCCGCGGCAACAATTGCAGGTGCCTGGTGTCCGTCCGAACGGCAGGTATGCATATGAAGGTCGCCCCTGAAAGGATATCTGCCGACCATATCAGGAGCAAGTGAATAAACAGAAAGTCTTACTGTCCTTTTATCTTCCTTAAAAATTTCAACGAAATGCTCCTGCTCGTCATGGTATGTATGCCTGAAACGAAGGCATCCGTCAGCATCCGGACTTACCTTGTATTCAGCAAGGTTGTTTCTCTCTTTATAGTCCCTGATGTTGCCCTGAGTAAGTGCTTTCACCCGGATTGTATATTCGCCTTTAAATTCAACGTGTGCGCCAAGAGGCTTAATTGTAACCTCTATTTCTTTTTCAGACTCGAATACTTTCGGAAAAACATCGTAATTAAAAAGTTCTAACGAAACCATAATTAACCTCACTTAAGTTTAATTTCAGCATTATAATCGTCAATTCCGTAATTACCTACGGTGTGCTTCATTGTTTCGTAGAAATCAAGTTCTTCACCCTGAGAGCCTTTAAGAGTTTTAACAAACGGCTTTACTTTCTTGAAAAGGCGAAGAAGCACATCACCCTTCGGTGTTCCTTCGACAAACGGCTGATTTCCCGAGAAAACATAACGCACGATATCAACCGCAAAGTCAGCAAATCTTACGTCCCTGATTGATTTGTCAACC
The DNA here is from genome assembly GCA_045537435.1 of Acutalibacteraceae bacterium. Classification (GTDB taxonomy): domain Bacteria; phylum Bacillota; class Clostridia; order Oscillospirales; family Acutalibacteraceae; genus CAG-488. The sequence continues at coordinate 69,603 of JAZSPL010000076.1, read as the reverse complement.
TTTATGAAAAGGAGCTTTCCTAACGTGCCGAGAGTTACGGTAGAAATCTTTTTGCCGATAAAACGCATCGGCTTATCCATTGAAGGTTTGAATTTTACACCGATTTTTCCGCAGAATCTCTGAGGGTCATTTTCGATTGCGCTTACCATAGTTCTGATCATTCTGTCGAACTGATCCTGAAGATACTGTTCACCCGTCTTGCCACCCTTGTCCCATTCAAATTCGGGAACAGGAATACTCTTTATTTCAACAGTGCTTTCGTCCTTGAGTGTAACAAGACGCATAAAAGCGGGACAGCCTATAAGCGAGCCTGTACAGACATCAAAAAATTTATTGCCTTTTTCAGTTTTTACTTCATTGATACTCTGGTTGTGCATATGGCCTGTAAAGATGAGATGCACTCCGTTATCTGCAAGAGTTTCGCTAAGCTTTTTACTGTTTTTCTGCCTTGCATCGGGGACAAGATTGAGAATCGGCTGACCTGCAAGAACGGGATAATGCTCCATTGCGATCATCATTTTGCCGTCAGCCTGAGCCTTTTTCGCCTGTTCCTCAATCCAATCAAGGAAATCATCGTCATACTCTACATTTTTACGTCCGTCCATATCATTACAGATTGAGATAAGACGTACATCGTCCGAGAGATCCGCTACGTAAGACAAATGCTCCTTATTGAATGCGATTGCATCTGTGTAGCCGAAATCCTTATAAAATCCGTAAAGCTCGCTAAATTTCGTACCCTCAGGAGTGATTCTGCCCGTATCGTTATATCCGAAAGGCTTGTCGTTGAAGTCGTGACCTGCGGTTACGATAAAAATCTTCTTGCCCGTCTTTTCTTTGAAATCCTTGAGAAGCTTCGAAAAGGCAATATTACTCTCCTTCTCACCGTTGAAAGAAAGGTCACCTGCGATAAGAATGATATCAGCTTCATCGCACTTTTCAAGATAAGCGAAGGCTGCTTCGTTTATAGCCTGAGTTTCAGCAAAACACTTCTGCTCAAAGTCCATAAACTCGTCATAAGCCTTACCGTATGCACCAAGTGCATTTTTAAAATAATGGGTATCTGTTACAAGGAAAAACTTAAGTTCTTTCATCGAAATCCCTCTTATTAATTTTTAATATGTTGAGTTTAGTCTATCATAATTATTTCATTTTGTAAATAAAATAGCTGTCAAAAAACATCGTCATTGTGCATATACTTCATATGGTGATTTTATGATTATTGAAGTTGTGCTTAATTCTTTATCCAATCTGCTGTTTTTTGCTCTGCATCTTTCAAGTGCAAGCTCTTTCCCTCCGCCTCTTTCCGCAAAGGAGGAAAAAGAAGCTCTCGTTGCTTACCGTAACGGCGACACTAACGCCAAGAACAAGCTGATTGAACACAATCTGCGTCTGGTTGCGCACATCATAAAAAAGTATTATTCAAACTCCGCACAGCAGGATGATTTAATTTCGGTAGGAACTATCGGGCTGATTAAGGCAATAAACACTTTTGATGTTGATAAAGGTACCCGACTCGCTACATATGCCGCACGGTGTGTTGAGAATGAAATCCTTATGTATTTCCGTGCGCAGAAAAAGACAGCACAGGACGTTTCCGTCAACGAGCCCATTGACACGGACAGCGAAGGAAATCCCCTGACGCTTATGGATATCATAGCGACAGAGGATGAGATTATTGACGATATTTACAAAATGACAATGATCAAAAAGCTTCGCGGAGAAATCAAAAAAATCGATAACCCACGTGAAAGGACTATTATTATTCTGCGTTACGGTCTTGACGGTAACAAACCGCTGACTCAGCTTGAGGTTTCAAAAAGACTGAATATATCGAGGTCTTATGTTTCAAGAATTGAAAAGAAGGTGCTTACGAGATTAAGAAAAGCTCTTGAAGATTAAAAGGAGTTGCTAAGGCAACTCCTTTTCCAATTATTTTGATTTCCTTCTTCTGCGCTCTTTGGTAACAATTTTGTCAAATGCCGCAAGCAAGCCGGGCAGAATAAAGATTATAAGAACTATAGCTGAAAGACAACCGACAGAAACGGTCTGGCAAATCTGTGAAATCGTCGGATCAACGGGGGCAAATCCCATAACAGCCGTTACGAACACCATAATAAGACCTGATGTGAAAATCGTATGGCTTGCACCTTCGAATGCCGACTTCAGTGACTCCAGCACACCTTTCATCTTTCGGTTTTCGCGGTAATAGTTAGTAAAGAGTATTCCGTAGTCAATCGTTGCACCCATAAGTATACACTCAACGATGAGAAGCGCGAGGTAATACATACTGTAACCGCGGATACCGCTTGCGAACACCGTGATATAAACACCTGTCTGCACAAGAAGCACAAGCAGAAGCGGAATTACAACACTTCTGAAAGTAATTGCAACAACAGTAAAAATAGCCAGTGCTGTCAGAAGAGTTATCATAAGCAGTTCCTTGTCAAAGCTCTGCTGCATTTCATAGCTCATCGGCGAATTTCCTATCACGTAATATCCGTTTTTAAGTGCACCGTCACAATCGGTGATGAGTTTATCAATAAACGCTGTTGTTTCTTCGTTTTCAAGGGCGAGAGATGTGTCAATCATCATAAGAGAATAATTCTTACCTCTCATCTGTGAAACGCCATCCTCAAGCTGACCTTTTGCTCCGAGTATCTGTTCACGCATTGAATCGTCAATCATAACGGAGAAACGCTCGTCATTAAGCATATTGTCATAAAGATGGCCGAAAAGTTCCTCAACGGTAAGCTTCCATTCCGGGTTGCTGTCCTTGGTTGCTGAGTAATAAAGATACATCAGCTTCATTGTGTTTTCGTTGAGTTCTTCAGAAAAGCTTCCGAGCAAATCTGCAAATTCTTTTGCAGTGAATGACTTATCCGTAACAATTGCATCAATCAGCTTTTCTGCGGTCAGGAGCAAATCTGCCATTCCGTCTTCGATAAAAGCCGAGTAGTCTACATTCGGAAGGATCTCGCTTGAAATGAAGCTTACAAAATCCTGCAACGAAAGCTTCCATTTGCTTGTATCTCCCTTTTCTGCTTTGTAGAGCATAAAGAGCTGTCTGAGCATCGGTTCCTCAAAACCAACAGCTTCCGCCAATTCAGCTGAAGTAAATCTTTTACCGCTTACAACACCGTTTACAAGTGTTTCACCGGTTTCGATGAGCGAAAGATTCTCCTCACCCATAAGCGGAGCAAAAGTTTCTTCGTTTTCACCGATAAATCCGATTACGGTCTGCAAAGAAAGCTTCTTGTCAGCACCGTTTTTGTCAAAGTCATAAACTGAGTATAAAATCTTTACAAGCTCCGGCTCCATTGAAAGGATTTCTGCGGAATCCTGCCAGGTAAGTTTTTTCTCTGCCACAACAGCATCAATCAGCTTCTGCATCATCGGAAGCATTGAAGCAAGGTCGGCATTGTCACTGCCTGCAGGAATCAGTCCCGATGCGGTTTCTGCAGCATCAATGAACTCCTCAAGAGACATTGTTCTCGAACCAAAGAAAACAAGCTTAACAAGGTTTTCCTCAACGCCGAGCATTGAAGATATCTCGTCTGCCGTGCGTTGCTTCTGCACAGATTCTTTTGTTGCGAAGTGCTTGAGAAGTCCTGCCTGTGATGCGGTTTCGGCATCAAGCTGTGAGGAAAACATCGGGTTTGTAACGATTTCATCCGCAAGATAATTTATAAGCTGTGTCGCAGTCATTGACGGCGGAGAGTATGAATCCTCACCTGCATAGTAATAAGCATAGAGAAGCTTTGCCTGCTGTTCGTCGATACTCAGCTTATCCGACATTTCCTCTGCGGTGATTTCAGCGGTCACCTTTTTCTTGTCACTGAATTCAGAGAAAAGACCGAGCTGGGACTTCATTCCTTCGTCAATGAATGAAGAGAACATTTTGTCTTTCGCGATATTGTTTACAACGAAATCTGCAAACTGTGACACGGTCATTGTACCTGCATTTTCGTTTGTTTCGGTTGCATAATAAAGCGACATAACCTGCTTTATCTGCTTTTCGTCCATTTCAAAAAGGTCTGCGATTTCTTTGGATGTCATCGGAGTCGTAAGAGAATCCTTATCCGCAAACTTTTCGAGCATACCTGCCTTTTCCTTCATTGAATCGTCAATGTAAGAAGAGAACATCTCGTTTGTCATAACATTCTGCGAAATGAAGCTGAGAACATCACCTGCTGCAAGCGGTTTATCCTTGTCCTCTGCAAAACGGTCATAATATAAAACCGAAAGGAGCGACGGATCAATGCCCATATCCGCGCCGAAGCTTTCAATCATCGATACCATTTCATTGGTTTTGAATGCCTTGCCGAGAGTTGTCGAATAACCGAGTACACTGTTTACACTTTCGTGTTCGGTGAGCTTGTTTGCAATCGGAGCAATATTATCTTCATCCTCGTTGTTATAAACCATAATAATCGGATTTGATGACGGGAAAATTTTTGAAATTTCGTCTTCTTTTTCGATTGTGTATGTTATCGGTGTAATATTCTGCAGGAAATACATTGCAACAAATAAAACCACAAAAACAACAGCAACAAGCTTTCTCGCTTTAAAGCTGAAACCCGCTACTTTCCCCATAGGAATATGGAGTTCTTTTTTAGCTGTTTTTGTAACAGCTTTATCAAAGATAAGAATAAGAACAGGCAACACAGTAAAGACGCAGAGCATGCTGAATAATACACCTTTTGAAAGAACAAGACCAAGGTCCTTACCGATAGTAAAGCTCATAAAAACAAGCATAAGAAGACCGATAACTGTCGTCATACCGCTTGATGACACGGAAGAAAAAGCATTCACAAGAGCTTTTTTCATTGCTTCGTATTTATCGGCAGACGTTTCTTTTTCCTGACGGTAGCGATTCATCAGGATAATCGAATAGTCCATCGAAAGAATAACCTGAAGGATTGAGGAGATGGAGAATGTCATCTGCGAAACATGTTCGAACATTATGTTGCTACCCATATTAAGACCAACCGCAACACCTATCGTTGCAAGGAAAAGAACGGGCTCAAACCACGAAGAACACATTGCAAAAAGCACAACCATCATCAGCACAAAAGCAAGAACAAGTACCCATAAGGGCACGGGTACGCCCATTGCATCGTCATTCTGATAAATGGCGCCTTTATCCCTGAATTCACGGGCAATTGTTTCCTCGACCGCTAATTCTTCGGGAGTGTTATATGCATAGGGGGTGCTGACCGTAAACAAGGTATAGCCGTCCTTGTTATGAATATCCGGATTATAAGTAACACTGTCAACGTATTCGATTTCCGAAAGCTGAAGTTTGATGTTTGTTTTTTCAACATCCGTCAGGTCTTTGAACATCACCCTGACGGTACTCGGATTTGTCATATCGGGGAATTCTTCCGCAAGTACATTCATACCTTGCTTCATAGAAGAGTCATCGGGAAGATACTTCGTCATATCTGTATTGACGTTTACACCGGGTATCATGCAGGCACACGCAATACACAGCGCAAGCATAATTCCCAGTACAAGATATCTTTTATCGACAATGAAATCGGCTATTCTTTTCATGTCGTACTCCCCCATTTTCAGAATCATATACATTATAAGCTCATTGTAAATAAATGTCAATATTCATATACACTTTTTATAAAAGTGATGCTAAAAAATGAATTTTTTATAAAATTGAATTTCGGCTAATCTGTCAGAAAACGCAAAAAAATACCGAAGCAACAAGTGCTTCGGTATTAAACAATTATTACGGTTAAGGATTATTCACCCTTCTTTTTGATGATGTCGTTAAGGATTACATAAAAATCCTCATCATCAACAGCACCCTTCTGCGGAGCCTTCTGTGCGCTTGTTACAACGGGAGGCTCGATCGGAGCAGTTGTTGCTGAACGGATCGGAGCTGCAGGAGCTGCAGTTGCCTTAAAAGCAGGGATTGAACCGAAATCTGCTTCTGAACCGCTGTCAAAACCTGTTGCAACAACAGTGATAACGATTTCGTCCTCGAGTTTTGAATCGAAAGCAACACCCCAAGTGATATTTGCATCCGGATGTGCCTTATCTGTGATTGACTCACAAGCTGTTTCGATTTCTTCAAGACCGATGTCAGGTGAAGATGTGATGCTGATGATAACACCCTTAGCACCTGCAATTGATGTTTCAAGAAGCGGGCTTGATGTAGCCATTTCAGCTGCCTGAAGGCTCTTATCCTTGCCCTTAGCTGTGCCAACGCCCATGTGAGCATAGCCTGCATCTCTCATTACGCTGCAAACGTCAGCGAAGTCGAGGTTAACAAAGCCGGGAACCTTGATAAGCTCAGAAATGCTCTTAACACCCTGTGAAAGAACTTCGTCAGCAACAAGGAAAGCCTCTGAAAGAGTCTTGCAACGGTCGCTGAGGAGCTTAAGACGATCGTTAGGAATAACGATAAGGCTGTCAACATGCTCTGAAAGGCGAGCAATACCCTGCTCAGCAAGTGTGCTTCTCTTCTTACCTTCAAACTTGAAGGGCTTTGTAACAACACCAACAGTAAGAACGCCCATTTCCTTAGCGATCTGAGCTACTACGGGAGCTGCACCTGTACCTGTGCCGCCGCCCATACCTGCGGTGATAAATACCATATCTGTGCCTTTAAGGATTGCTGCGATTTCCTCTTTGCTCTCCTCTGCAGCCTTTTCACCAACCTCGGGACGGCCGCCTGCGCCCTGTCCGCGAGTTGACTTCTCACCGATCTGGATTCTGTGAGTTGCCTGTGAATTAACAAGAACCTGCTTGTCTGTGTTTATAACGATAAACTCAGCACCCTGCATACCCTGTGCAATCATTGTGTTAACAGCGTTACCGCCGCCGCCACCTACACCGATAACCTTTATCTGAACGGTGCTTTCAAAATCGTTATCAATTTCAAATGCCATTTTAGAGACCTCCGTTTTTAAAATCTATAGTAATACATTTGCTATAATATCATACTTTCATATATATTTCAAGCAAATTTATTATAAAAAGTTAAAATTTTTGTAATCTTTAATACCAATTCGGCATTAATCAAAAATTTACGCAGCTGTTGATCTTTCTTCTTCATTTTCCTGACTTGATTGGGTTGAAGATTCTTCATTTTCTTCCTGTTTCTGAGTGGTTGTTTCGCCGTTTTCCTGCTCTGTCGGCTCTGTTTTTGTTTCTTCCTCAACAGGAGGTTCAAGCGAATCAAGAGGATTCACAAATACCTTTTTGGGTATTGTAAGGTTCACTTCGGCAATCAATTCGGGATTTCTTTCATTTTCCTGTTCAATTGCCTTTATTCCGCCTCTGATTTTTTCGCTGAGATTATCCGAAGCACCGAGAAGCAGTCTTAATCTGCCCTGATACACAATCTTGATTGAGCTTTGCTGAGTAAGATCCATTTCAGTTATATCCTTGAACATTCCCGCTGTTGTAAGTTCTGAAACAAGTTGATCGTAAATCTTCTTTTCTTCCTCATTCTCAAAGGTGAAAACCTCACCCGGTGTTGCGGACACACTACCCTTGAGCTTAAGAAGCATAAGTTTACTGTTTTCAGGAAGATTCTTCTGCGTCGCAAGTGTTTTACCCTGTGCATCTGCGATTATATAACCATCATCAGTTGCAATAACAATTGCCGCCTTTGTTTCAGTGATTTTTATTGTAATCTTACCTGAAAGGGTTTTAGTTATAACTGCATCCATAACATACGGCAGACTTTTTTCTATACGCTCTTCAACCTTTTTAAAGTTTGTGCGCACCATGTTATCGCCGACGTTAAGACCTGATGCCATAATAATCTCTTTTTCACCGTACGTTGTTCCCGTACCTGAAATTTTGATAGCACTTATATTAAACAAAACGGTCATACTGAGAACAAGCACAACTGCAATAACGCCCAATGCTATACAGACCGCGCTTAAAATCCTGCGGTTTCTTTTGACGATTTTCAGTCTTTTTTCGTATCTCTCTCTCTCTTCCGGCCGCATTCTTGCAACCTGTTCGGGTGAAAGCTCTTTCATAAATTATCCTTCCTTCGGATCACGGCACCAAGTGCAGAAAGATTTTCTGCAAAAGCTGCATATCCCCTGTCTATGTAACTGATTTTATCTACCGTTGTCATTCCCTCGGCACAAAGTCCTGCAACAACAAGTGCGGCTCCTGCGCGAAGATCCGTCGAATGAACAAACGCACCTTGCAGACGTTCGACTCCGTTAACGACGGCAATTTTATCCTGTGCCTTGATATCTGCACCCATCCGCCTTAATTCGCCGATATGCTTGAAACGGTTTTCAAAAATGTTTTCGCTTATAATTGTTATTCCCTTTGAAACTGAAGCAACAGCCATCATTATCGCCTGACAATCCGTGGGAAACCCCGGATACGGCATTGTCTGTATCCTGTCAAAAGCCTTCAGTCTTTCCGGAGAAGTAATTCTCAGTTGTTTGCCTGATATCTCAATCCTGCATCCTGCCTGTTCAAAAGCTGAGAACACGGGAGTAATGTGTGACGGTATTACTTCATCAATAACTACCGTTGAACCCGTTACCGCAGCGGCAGCCATGTATGTACACGCTACAATTCTGTCGGGCATAATCGCATACTGAGAAGAGTTGAAGCGTTCTACACCTTCGATAACAACAGTACTTTCTCCTGCACCTGAAATCCTCGCTCCGCAGGAATTAAGAAACATTGCAAGATCAACAATTTCAGGCTCTCTTGCGGCATTGATTATGGTTGTCACCGCACCTGATTTTACACTTGCGAGGATAATGTTTTCCGTAGCACCGACGCTCGGAAACGGAAGAACAATCTTTCCGCCTTTTATTCTTCTGCAGGTACAACGGATTTCTCCGTGTGACTCGGAAATATGTACGCCCAGCTTCCGCATTGAAGCAAGATGTATATCAATAGGACGTAGTCCTATATCACAACCGCCCGGAGCTGAAATCACAGCCTCACCCGTAGCACTTAACAATGCACCAAGAAAAATTATCGATGAGCGCATTTCGCGCATAAGCACGTCGCTGATTTTTCTTTGACTGAGATTACCCGCATCGACAAAAACCATTTCATCTGCACGTTGCACATTACAGCCTAAACATCTTAGTATTTTGACAGTTGAATCAATATCACTCAGCTGAGGACAATTATGTATAACACAGGGTTTTCCAACCGCAACCGTAGCGGCAAGAATCGGCAAAGCACTGTTTTTTGCGCCCTGCGTTTTCACACTTCCGCCAAGGCGGTTGCACCCCTCGATTATGTACTGTCCCATATACTCACCCTTTCGGAAATATCATCTGTTGTCAGTTTATGATATCCCCGAAAAAGTGTTAATTTATTTAACTATTTCACAAATACAGGAAACGATTCTTTCCGTAGCGTCGTAGATAGCCATTTTCTTTGCATTTGCACCAAGCGCTTCAAGCCTTTTTCTGTCTGCGAGCAAGGCATCGATTTCCTTGATAAGTCGTTCACCCGTGAAGTCTTTTTCTTCAATGAGTATTGCCGCATTATTCTTGACAAGCTCCATAGCATTGTAATACTGATGGTTTTCAGCCGCATACGGATACGGTACAAGGATTGAAGGCTTACCCATCGCCTGAATTTCGCTGAGCGAGCTTGCACCTGCACGGCAGATTACAAGGTCTGCCGCTGCCATACAGCGGTGCATATCGTTGATATATTCACGAAGCATAATATGCTTGTTTTCTTTAAGGCTTATGTTCTTTTCTTTTTCTATAACATCAAACATTCCTACTCCTGCCTTGCCTGTTGCATGCAGGAAGTAGCAATCCTTACGTTCATATCTTTCTTCAATAAGCTGAGTTACGGCATTGTTTATAACTCTTGCTCCAAGACTTCCACCCATTGAGAGGATTACGGGACGTTCGTCCACGCCGAGCTCAGCACGTGAAAATTCACGGTTTGCATTGATAAGCTCTCCTCTTACAGGAAGACCTGTTACAACGCACGGATTTTTCGGCTGCATATACTTTTCGGCTTCGGGAGCTGTAAGCATAACCTTATCAACAATCTTTGCAAGAGCTTTATTGGTCACACCCGGGAAGGCATTCTGCTCATGTATTGCCGTCGGGATGCCGAGCTTGCACGCTGTCCGAAGCACGGGACCGCCGACATATCCGCCGAAACCGAGAACAACATCGGGACCGAATTCCTTGATAATCTTCTTTGCCTGAGACGATGATTTTACGAGTTTGATTACCGTAGCGATATTCTGTTTAATTCCGCTTGGTGTTAAATCACGGCTGAAGCCCTGAATATCTATTGTTTTGAAATCATAACCTGCGGCAGGTACAAGCTGTGCTTCCATTTTGACAGCTGTTCCGACAAAAAGAATCTGCGCCTTCGGATAATTTTCTCTTATATAACCTGCAACTGCAAGTGCAGGATTGATGTGACCGCCCGTACCGCCCGTTGCGATGAGGATTTTTTTGTTATTCAACATCTTAATCACCTCTTAGAGTTTCTCGAACCCGTTCTTGATACACCGAGAACGAGTCCCATTTCTACCATAAGTATTACGAGTGCCGTTCCGCCATAACTGAAAAACGGAAGCGAGATACCCGTATTCGGAATCATATCTGTAACAACAAGAATATTCAGAACAGACTGAATTCCGACCTGAAGGGAAATTCCGAGAACGAGCAGTCTTTCGTACATACTCTTTGTTCTTGCCGCAATCATAAAGCCTCTTGCAACAAGAGCAAGGAACATAAGAATTATTATTATACTGCGGAAGAAGCCGAGCTCTTCGCCGACAATTGCAAAAATGAAGTCATTGTGAGGTTCGGGAATGTAAAGGAACTTCTGTCTTGAATTTCCGAGACCGAGGCCGAAGAGTCCGCCTGAGCCGAGAGCGTAAAGCGACTGGTTAGTCTGCCATCTTGTACCTGTATCTGTATAATCTTTTTCAAAGAAGCCCGTGATTCTTTTGAGCTGATAAGGGCTGAGAATCTGTTCACGGAAAATAACAAAAATTGCAATCAGAAGCACACCTGCGGCAAAGCCGAGGATAAACCATCTTCTGTCCATACCGCTGAGGAACAAAATTCCGATACCCATTGCAAAAATCATTACAAAACAGGAAAGATGACTTTCGGCAAAAACAAGAAGACTTACAATTATTACAATACTGAAATAAAGAAGCGGCGCAAACATATTTCGGTCAAGGAATTTTTTACCCTTTTCAAGACCCCATGAAAGTCCGATTATCATTGCAAGCTTTCCGATATCGGACGGTTGAAAGGAGGAAGACGTTCCGGGAATCGGCATCCAACGTTTGATGTCGGGATTCTCGGGTACAGGTACGTAATAGAAAAGAACCGCAACAAGCAGTACAAAACCGACCACGCTGATAGGAATTGCAAACTTCTTTATAAACTGCGGATTTATTTTAGATAGAATAAACATCACAACAAGTCCGATCACCGCAAAAACACCCTGCTTCGCAACGTAGTGATACGGATCGTTATTATGGAATCTGCCCCAGACATAGCTTGCAGAAGCCATCATAATAAGTCCTGTTGTAAGAAGTGCGATAACAAGGAAAAGATATATTATGTCAAAACCGCCGTCAACGAAAACTCTTTCACCGAATATGGTCAGGTTCCGGAACGGACTTCTTCTTTTATTTGCTTTTTTGCTTTCATCCCGGGCTGTGTCCCTGAGCTCTTCCGTAGACATAAAACCACTTCTCCTTTCAAAGATTTGTTCTGATTTATACCGTAAAACCGCCGTAATACATTGCGACTACACCTATTATACCCGCAATAAGGTTTACTGTGCAGAAAACTGCATCAATTTTCTTTTCGCTCCAACCGCACATTTCAAAGTGATGGTGAATCGGAGCCATTTTGAAGATACGTTTGCCATGAGTAATTTTATAATAGCCGATCTGAATAACGTCAGAAAGAGCTTCAATAACATAGATAAAGCCTGTAAGAATAAGGATAAACGGGCAATCGAGTGCATAAGCGATTGCAACAACCATACCGCCGAGGAACATTGAGCCTGTATCGCCCATAAATACCTTTGCAGGGAATTTATTCCAGATAAAGAAACCGATACAGCCACCGAGGAGTGCCGCCGCAAGAACACCTACACCGAGGAACTTATGAATAACTGCAATTGCGATAAATGAAACAGCCGCTGTAGCTGTAACGCTTGAGCAAAGACCGTCGATACCGTCAGTGAAGTTTACGGCATTGATAGCACCGTATACTACACATATGCCGAGAATCCAGAACCAGATTCCGAGGTCAACCTTACCGATAAACGGAATGAACATATAAGGATCCTTACCCATTGCAAGAAAAAGACTTGTAAGGTAGCCTGCACAGATAACAACCTGAGCAATTGATTTCTGAACAATTGAAAGACCGAGGTTACGCTTCTTTACAACCTTGATATAGTCATCCGCAAAGCCGACAAGACCGAACATAAGAGCCATTATAAGTCCTGCCCAGAGCTTTGTGTTCATATCGCCCGTAAGTTCAAGTTTATTACCCGTAACATAGTTTACAACGAGCATAGCCGCCGCTGAGAAGAAAATGCCGATGATAAACATAATACCACCCATTGTCGGTGTACCCTGCTTACTCTTGTGCCATTTCGGACCTTCCTCAAGGATTGTCTGACCGAATTTGAGCTTTCTGAGCCACGGAATGATACCGAAGCCGAGAATTGCTGTTACACCAAACGCCGCAACACCGCTTAAAATCATTGTAAGAATACTGTTCATTTTCTTCACGCGCGCACTTGAGTGCGCTACCCCTTTCTACAAACTCCGTTAAATTCAATTTATTCTGCCGTAAAGGTTATTTATTACATCTTCAAGTGCCATACCGCGACTTGCTTTGAAAAGAACCGCATCGCCTTCACCGAGGATTTCAAAAAGTGCATCTGCGAGTTCATTTTTGTCAAGGAAGCTCTTTACAACAGGAACACCGCATTCCGTTGCTTTTGCCGCAGTTTCCTGTGATCTTTCACCGTAAGTCATAAGAATATCTATCTTATTCTTTGCGGCAATAAGTCCTGCGTTTCTGTGAGCTTCAACGCTGATTGTGCCGAGTTCAAGCATATCACCGAGAACAGCAATCTTTCTGTTCGCGTTTACTGTTGAAAGCATCTTGAGAGCCGCTTGCTGAGAATCGGGACTTGCATTGTAACAGTCTTCGATAAATCTTATTCCGCCGACTACCTTTACACGCTGTCTCATTCCCGAAGGCTCGTATTTTTTAAGTCCGTCAGCAGCCTGCTGAGGTGTTACACCGAGCTGAAGACCTGTACCGAAAGCCGCAAGAGCGTTATATACATTATGGATACCGATTGTCGGGATTGTGACATTCTGTACCTTATCGCAGTCGTAGATAATATTGAAATTGGTTTCATCATCCTGCTGAACGATATCTGTTGCTCTGAAATCACAGAATTTATCGTTGATTCCGTAGTAAAATACGGGATGATTTTCAATTTTGGCACTTGCGAGGTACGGGTCGTCACCGTTGAGCATAATCGGAGCACCTTCACGAAGACCGTCAAGGATTTCAAGCTTTGCCGCACAGATATTTTCGCGTGAGCCGAGGTTTTCCATATGAGAAACACCGATATTGCTGATTATTGCGATTGTCGGTTCCGCTGTTTTTGACAAAACGGAGATTTCGCCCTTGTTGCTCATTCCCATTTCGATAACGGCAGCCTGAGTATCTTCCTCAAAGCGCATAAGTGTTCGCGGAAGACCAATATCATTATTGAGATTACCCTCAGTCTTTATCGCATTGTATTTCTCGCTGACAACTGCCCATGTCATTTCCTTAGTCGTTGTCTTTCCTACACTGCCCGTAAGACCCACAACAGCAATATCGAAAGTATTTCTGAACCAGTTAGCAAGGCGCAGAAGTGCAAGTCTTGTATCATCAACCCTGATAAACAAGCCCTCACAATCCACATCGTGGTGAATCATTGCAGCCGTTGCTCCGTTTTCAAGGGCACTTTTTGTAAAATCATGACCGTCAAAGTTTTCACCGTGAATCGCAATATAAAGCAAACCTTCTTCGCACAGTCTGCTGTCTATGCAGATTCCGTTAATCTCTGCCTCGCCTGTAGCAATTCCGCCGACAGCCGCGGCGATTTCACTTAACATTAATCTTTTCATTTTCAAAACCTCGCCTTGTCTTCCAACAATTTTCTTATTATTTCTCTTTCGTTAAAATATATCTTTTGTGTACCTAATATCTGATATTTTTCGTGACCCTTACCTGCTATCAGCACAGTGTCCCCCGGCTTCGCAGAGTAGAGTGCAGATTTTATAGCAAGCTTGCGGTCAGTAATTTTATAATAATTCTTCGCCCCTATCCCCTGAACAATCTCATCAATGATTATTTCAGGAGCTTCCGTACGCGGATTATCCGACGTTACAAACACAAAATCAGAATTTTCACTCGCGATTTTTCCCATCAAGGGACGTTTTTCTTTATCCCTGTCGCCACCGCAACCAAAAACCGTAATAAGACGTCCGTTATAAACCGTGCGAAGTGTTTTCAGCGCATTTTCAAGCGAATCCGGCGTATGAGCATAGTCAATTATCACATTGATTCCGAGCAGATTTTCAACCTTTTCCATACGTCCCGCTATGCCGTCAAAACGTGCAACCGCGCGGATTGCTCTGTCCGTATCAACACCGAGTATGCTTGTTACCGCCAAAGCTGCAAGTGAATTATAAACAGAGAACCTGCCAAGTCCGTCAAAAGTGACGTAGTTTTCTTTTCCTCTGCAGTTTAATCGGTAGCTTACACCGTCAGACGAGAGATTCAGTTTATCGGCGAAGAAATCAGCCTTTTCATTCATTCCGTAGGTAATAACCTTGCCGACGGAGTGATTTTTTATAAACTCCGAATAATCATCATCGCTATTTATGACCGAAACCTTGCTGTTTTCAAACAATACCGCCTTTGCCCTTGCATATTCCTGCATCGACCTGTGATAATCAAGATGTTCGGGCGAAAGATTGGTGAAAACCGCACAGTCAAAGTTGATTCCGTAAACTCTCAGCTGTGACAGAGCCTGGGAAGAAACCTCCATCACACATGCTTCACAGCCTGCTATCTTCATCAGCATAAGATACCTGTGAAGGTCTGCAGGGTCAGGAGTTGTTAAATCCGCAGGATATTTTTCCTTTCCGATTACGACATTCACCGTTCCGATAAGACCCGTTTTACAACCTGAGTTCTCAAGAATTTTCCTGATTATGTACGACGTAGTTGTTTTTCCGTTTGTACCCGTAACAGCAATCATACGGAGCTTTTTATGAGCCGAGCCGTAAAAAGCTGCACAGATCTGTGCATATGCCTTCCTTGAATTTTCAACAATGATTGAATTTTTAATTCCGATATCACGTTCACATATTACGGCTACAGCACCTCTGTCCATTGCCTTTTGTGCAAAATCGTGACCGTCGCAACCGCTTCCCCTGATACATACAAACAATCCCGAATTTCTTACTTTCTGAGAATTATCCGTGATATTTGTAATTTCAGGGTCAGTTGTGTAAACATTCTTTGTTTCAACATCCTGTAACAAAGCACTGAGCTTCATCCAAAACGCCTCCGAAATTTTCTGTTTACACGTCCTTATTTTTAATGGTCCGATACTCCTGACGTTGTCCTGAAAAATACTGTCAGGGTTGAACCGCATTCTATTTCTTTATCTTTCGGAACACTTTGTCTGTAAGCAACAAGTCCTGATGCAGACAAGGCATTTCCTGAAATTCTGATATTAAGACCAAGATTTACAGCTTCATAATTAACCTGTGATACCGTCATTCCCGTAAAATCAGGAACAATTACCTTGGATTTTTTCGCATTTTCTTCTGTGTAGACAACAACAACACCGTCCTGCGGGATGAATTGACTGTATGCAGGCATCTGAGAAACAACAGTTTCTCCTCCGCCGATAACCTTGACCTTAAGATTTGACTCTTTAAGTACTGCTCTTGCTTCACTTACTGTCTTTCCTGAAAGATCAGGAACTTCAACGTCAAGCTTACCCTTTTCCGACTCATTGTACTGTCTTTCAACATTGAGGAAAGTAAGGGTTTTTTCAATCACTTCCGCCGCAACGGGTGCCGCAACAGCACCGCCGCCCGTCTGTCCCTGAGGCTCGTTTACAACGATAATGATTGAAATTTCAGGGTCATTTGCCGGAGCACAACCTGCAAACGATGCGATATACTCACCCGTTGCTCCCTGAGGTCCGAGAACGTCCGATGTTCCCGTTTTGCCTGCTACTCTGTAGCCTGCAACATATGAATTTTTAGCTGTACCCTTAGTAGAAACCTCTTCCATTGAGGCGATAATAAGATCTGATGTTGATTCGGAAATAACCTGACGTTTTACAACAGGCTTTGTTTCGCTTATAACATTTCCTTTTTCGTCAAGGGTTTTTGCTACGATATACGGCTGCATAAGCTTGCCGTCATTTACAACTGCATTAATTGCGTTAAGCACCTGAATCGGTGATGCCTGGAACGACTGACCGAATGAGGAGCTGGCAAGGTTGACAGCCGTCATTTTATCACGTGAGTGGTAGTTGATTCCTGCCTTAGGAAGAACCTCTGCGCCAAGGTCTATACCTGTTTTTTCCGTAAATCCGAAAGCTTCGAAGTATTTATAAAACGTGTCAACACCGAGACGCTGACCGATTGTAATAAAATACGGGTTGCAGGAATTCATAAGACCCTGAGTAAGAGTCTGTGTTCCGTGACCTGAATGGTTGTGACAGTAATAACGTCTGTCAGCGATATGTATACTGCCGGAACAGTTGAACTTCTCTTCATATTCAACAACGTTTTCTTCAAGACCTGCAGCCATTGTGATTACTTTAAAAACAGAACCCGGGTCATAAATATCACTGACGCCCCTGTTTCTCCACTGCTGGTACATCGCCTGATTGTATGCCTTTTTACGTTCGGTTTCGTCTTCAATTGCTGTGATATTATCGATTGTCCGCTGATCATAAACCGTGTAGGGATCGTTGGAATCGAACGAAGCCTGAGTGGACATTGCAAGAATTGCACCTGTTTTAACGTCCATCACTATACCTGTGCAGGATTTGCAGTTACTCGTTTCGTAACACTCATAAAGTGCCTCTTCAAGATAGCGCTGAATAGTTTCGTCGATTGTAAGCACAAGGCTTGTTCCCTGCTTCGGCTCATAAAGTGTCTGATAAGCTATGCTGTTCATCACGGAATTATTTGCCTTTGTTGAAATAAGACGTCCGTCAACACCCGTAAGAGTTCCGTTATACTTTGATTCAAGACCTGCAAGACCGACATTATCAGTACCTACACAGCCAAGAATCTGTGATGCAAGCGTTGAGTACGGATAATATCTTTTCACATCATCTTCAACGCTGATAACTCTTGAAAAATACCACGGTTTTTCACCCTTGACACCTGTATCGTATGATGTTTCAAGGAAAGCAAGAACCTTATCCCTGACATCTTTTTCGACCTTGTTTGCAAGAGCAAGGTTATTGTATCCCGTTCTGGTTGCTTTATCTTCAATCGTTTCGCGGTCAATATCCAGAATCTCGGACATTGTATCGAAAACTATTTCTTTTGCGGCATCAGGAAAATGCTGTAATTCGCTGGGATTCATCGTAATTTTCCACGCAGAAGCACTCTGTGCAAGAACAGTCATATTTCTGTCGTAGATTATGCCTCTGTTGGCCGGAACAACCGTATCGTTAAGCTGCTGCTGTTCAGCAAGGTGCTTGAACATATCTGCCTGGATTATCTGTGCTTTTGCAAGACCGATAAAAGGGAAAACAAGACCTACAACAAGAAAAACGGCAAGCACACCCCATATCCTTGACTTTACACCTTTTGTCAGGATTTTACGGGGCTTGAAGAAGCGCATTTTCTTTAATTTAAGCTGATTTTTCAACGCAGCTACCTTCCCTTCACACTAAATAAAGTATCTCTATAAAATCACTCTAAGGGCGGATATAAATCCGCCCTTTTTACTGTCATATAATGATATGTTTTATGTAACTTGTACTATACATAATACACCTGTGGTTACTGAGTCAACTGTGCACCGCTTTCGTCTGAAATATCAAAATACTCAACCTGATAGCTTTCTCTTTTGACCATTCCGAGTTCGGACTGTGCATATTCCTCGATTTTATCCATTGACATCATTGAGTTATACTTCATCTTCAATGAAATATTTTCACTTTCAACAACGCTCAATTCATTCTGCTTTGCAGTAAGATCGATCTGAAGATTTGTCAACTGCACGTGGCAGACAATAATTGCGCCGATAGTAAGAAACATTGTAAGTGCAAAAGCACAGGCTCTTATTGCCATTTTTGTGCTTTCTCGTGCTTCCTGAGCCGTCTGCATTCTGCTGACAGGCTTTGTTTCAAGGAGCTTCGGCTTCTGTATTCTCTTTTTGGGCATTTCCTGCGGTACATACGCATTCTTCTGCACATCAAACAAGTCAAGGTCAAGTGCAAGCATTTCGTTATTAGCCATAGCCGTTAACTCCTTTCATTTATCTGTTTCCTTATCAGAGCTTTTCAACCGCACGAAGACGTGCACTGTGCGCTCTGAAATTTTCATCTACTTCATTCAGTGACGGAGCTTTTGATTTAAAAGGTAATCTCCCCTTCGGTGTGTTTCCGCATACACAGACCGGAAACTGCGGCGGGCAGGTACAACCTTCGCAGAATGAGCTGAAACGTTTTTTCACCATTCTGTCTTCAAGTGAATGGAAGGTTATGATTGCCAATCTGCCTGAAGGATTGAGCACGTCAAACATATCGTCAAGTGCTTTTTCAAGCTTTGTGAGCTCCTGATTTACTTCAATTCTTAATGCCTGGAACGTTTTTCGCGCCGGATGACCGTCGCGTTTTGCCTTCATCGGCATTGAAGCTTTTATAATATCAACCAATTCAAACGTGGTTTCAATCGGTTTTGTTTCTCTTGCTTTAACAATGTTTTTAGCGATTGACGGAGCAAATTTTTCCTCTCCGTAAGTGTAAATAATACGCCTTAACTCAGCCTCGGAGGCGTTGTTTACTATATCTGCCGCACTTAAACCTGACATCGACATACGCATATCAAGCGGCGCATCTTTATGAAAAGAAAACCCTCTGGCATCGGTGTCGAGCTGATGGGAACTAACGCCCAGATCCGCCATCACACCGTCGACACCAATGATGCCAAGGTTATTCAGAACTGATCTTATATTGACAAAATTATCGTGAACAACAACCACATTCGGGTTGTTTTCGAATCTTTTTGTAAGAACCGCAATGGCTTCGGGATCCTGATCGATAGAAATAAGCTTTCCTGTCGTCAGTTTTTCAGCAACAGCTGAACTGTGGCCTCCTCCACCTGCCGTACAGTCAACGTAAATTCCGTCGGGCTTTACATTGAGAGCATCAACAGTTTCATAAAATAAAACGGGAATATGTTTGAAATCCTGCATCAGAACGGCAATACAACGTCAACAACCTTATCCTTAGCAAGCTGCTGTTCGTATTCTTCCTTGTCCCAGATTTCTGCACGGGGGCCGATACCGATCGTTACAATCTCCTTTTTGAGGTTTGCTGCTTCAACAAACTTCGCAGGTAAAACGAATCTGCCCTGTGCATCGAGGTCATAAACCTTTGAATTTATTGAAAAATGTCTCTGAAGATCTGTTCTGTCGACCCCGTCATCAACATAGGCGATCTTGTAAACCATATCATCCCATTCGGAAGTGACATAAAGTCGCAGACATTTTTCATTCGGTTTGTGGTAAATCGTAAACGACTGTCCGTAGAGGGAATCTTTAATTTTTGCAGGCATAATTATACGGTTATTCGAGTCGATAGAATGAAAATACTCGCCGTTAAAGTGCATATTCTTTACGTCCTGCATCATTTTCCCTCCATTTCATATCAATTTTGATGAGATTTACTCCATTTACATCCATATTATAATTGTTGTTAACCCAAAAGTCAATAAAAATTATGCATTTTTTCTAAAAATTTCGAAAAAATTTATATGTAATTTTTGGCAAAAAATAAAACCTGCCACAAGGCAGGTTTAAAAAAATAAGCACTATGCCCCGAAGAGCATAGTGCTTTATTAAAAATTATCAGTCAATAGGAAGAAGGTCTGCCATAACTGTGTTAGGAGCATCCTCTTTCTTTCTGAGCTGAACCTCAGAATAGCACTTCATACCTGTACCTGACGGAAGAAGTTTACCGATGATAACATTTTCCTTAAGACCCATAAGAGGATCGGTCTTACCCTTGATAGCTGCATCAGTAAGAACACGTGTTGTTTCCTGGAATGATGCTGCAGAAAGGAATGACTCTGTTGCAAGTGAAGCCTTTGTGATACCCATAAGAGTCGGAATGTACGTTGCATAATTCGGCTCCTTGCCTTCTGCCTCTGCCTGTGCCTTTACCTTGTCGTTAGCTGAGTAGAATTCGTGCTTCTCAACAACTGAACCCGGAAGGAAGTTTGTATCGCCTGCATCGTCAATCTTGACCTTACGCATCATCTGACGAACGATAACTTCGATGTGCTTATCGTTGATATCAACACCCTGAGTACGGTATGTTCTCTGTACTTCACGGATGAGGTAATCGTGAACAGCTTCTACGCCGCGGATTGCAAGGATATCGTGCGGATTCGGAGCACCGTCTGTGAGTGCCTGACCCTTTGTAACCTTGTCGCCTTCCTTAACGATTTCACGGAAGCCGTACGGGATGAGATATGCCTTTGATTCGCCGTTTTCGTTATCTGTGATAACAACGTGACGACTCTTCTTGATTTCTTCAAATGAAACCACACCTGAGATTTCAGAAAGGATTGCGAGTGACTTGGGCTTTCTTGCTTCGAAGAGTTCTTCGATACGCGGAAGACCCTGTGTGATATCGCCTGCGTCCTTAGCACCACCTGTGTGGAACGTTCTCATCGTAAGCTGTGTACCCGGCTCACCGATTGACTGAGCAGCGATGATACCGACAGCCTCACCTACTGTTACAGGTTCGCCTGTTGCAAGGTTTGAACCGTAGCACTTGATACATACGCCGTGCTCTGCCTTACAAGTAAGGAGTGAACGGATAACAACTGAAGCTGTTGAGCCTTCCTCTGCCTCGCCTGCATCAATCTTAGCCTGATGCTTAGCCTTAGCGTGGTCAGCAACAATCTTTGCTTCAACGTCAGTCATCATCTGATCCTTAGTCATGATAACTTCGCCTGTATCTTCATCTATATAATCGTTGAGGAGGAAACGTCCTGTAAGACGCTCTGCGAGGTCAACGATCTTTCTGTTGCCGTGGAAGATATCGTAAACTTCGATACCCTCGTCGCAACCACAATCTTCATCGTGGATGATGCATTCCTGTGAAACGTCAACAAGACGACGTGTAAGGTAACCTGAGTCAGCTGTACGAAGAGCTGTATCGGCAAGACCTTTACGAGCACCACGTGATGAAATGAAGTATTCAAGAATATTAAGACCTTCACGGTAGTTAGCCTTGATGGGTACTTCGATTGTCTTACCTGCTGTGTTAGCGATAAGACCACGCATACCTGCGAGCTGACGAAGCTGTGAATCGTTACCACGGGCACCGGAATCAAGCATCATGTTGATCGGGTTGTACTTATCAAAGTTTGCCTTGAGTTCCTTAGCAACCTCCTGAGTACATGCTTCCCAGACTTCGATAACTCTGTCTGAACGCTCTGACTCAGTGATAAGGCCGCGGTCATAGTTTCTGCTGATTTTATCAATCTTAGCTTCTGCTTCTGCAAGAAGTTCAGCCTTCTTCGGCGGGATTGTTGCGTCGCAGACAGCAACTGTGATACCGCTTCGTGTTGAGTGCTTATAACCCTGAGCCTTGATATTGTCAAGCATCTCAGCAGCTACTGCTGTACCGTGAACACGGATACACTTATCAATAATCTTACCAAGGTTACCCTTCTTAACGAGGAACTCAACCTCAAGTCTGAACATACTGTCGATATCTTCGGGATTACGCTCAACAAAACCGAGGTCCTGAGGAATCGGATTATTGAAGATAATCTTACCGAGAGTTGTTGGAACGAGCCTTGTATATTCAATGCCGTTGATTGTTTTAGTCATACGGACCTTGATTGAAGAATGAAGAGTGATTGTTCCGTCGTCATAAGCCATAGTAGCTTCATCAACGTTGCGGAACGCCTTACCTTCACCGGGTTCACCCGGCTTTTCAAGTGTAAGGTAGTATGAGCCGAGGATCATGTCCTGTGTCGGAACAGCAACAGGACGTCCATCCGAAGGCTTCAAGAGGTTGTTAGCAGCAAGCATAAGGAAACGAGCCTCAGCCTGTGCTTCTGCTGAAAGAGGAACGTGAACAGCCATCTGGTCACCGTCGAAGTCAGCGTTGAAGGCTGTACATACGAGCGGATGAAGCTTGATAGCTCTGCCCTCTACAAGAACGGGTTCGAATGCCTGGATACCAAGTCTGTGAAGTGTCGGAGCACGGTTGAGCATTACAGGGTGATCCTTGATAACGATTTCAAGTGCGTCCCAAACTTCGGGATGTGCCTTTTCGACCATCTTTCTTGCAGACTTAACGTTACCTGCCTTTTCTGTTTCAACAAGGCGCTTCATAACGAAGGGCTTGAAGAGCTCAAGTGCCATTTCCTTGGGAAGACCGCACTGATAAAGCTTGAGTTCAGGACCAACAACGATAACTGAACGGCCTGAGTAGTCAACACGCTTACCGAGAAGGTTCTGACGGAAACGACCTTGCTTACCCTTAAGCATATCTGAAAGAGACTTGAGAGCTCTGTTGCTCGGACCTGTAACGGGACGTCCGCGACGGCCGTTATCGATAAGAGCGTCAACAGCTTCCTGAAGCATTCTCTTTTCGTTACGTACGATGATGTCGGGAGCACCGAGTTCAAGAAGCTTCTTAAGACGGTTGTTCCGGTTGATAACACGACGGTAGAGGTCGTTGAGGTCAGAAGTTGCGAAACGTCCGCCGTCAAGCTGAACCATCGGTCTGATTTCCGGAGGAATAACCGGAACAACGTCAAGAATCATCCATTCAGGCTTGTTGCCTGATGTGCGGAAAGCTTCGATTACTTCAAGACGCTTGAGAGCCTTTGCTCTCTTCTGACCTGATGAGTTAAGAAGCTCTTCGCGGAGCTCTTCTGCAAGAGCCTCAAGATCAACTTCTGCAAGAAGCTCTTTAACAGCTTCTGCACCCATACCTGCCTTAAAGTCGTCTTCATATCTTTCACGATATTCTGTGTAAGCTTTTTCATCAAGAATCTGCTTCTTCTCAAGCGGTGTATCACCGGGATCTGTTACGATATATGATGAGAAGTAAAGCACTTTTTCAAGGTTGCGAGGTGTAACGTCAAGAACAAGACCGATTCTTGACGGGATACCCTTAAAATACCAGATGTGAGAAACAGGTGCTGCAAGCTCGATGTGACCCATACGTTCACGGCGAACCTTTGCCTTTGTTACCTCAACTCCACATCGGTCACAGACGATGCCCTTGTGGCGTACTCTCTTGTACTTACCGCAGTGACATTCCCAGTCCTTTGTGGGTCCGAAGATCCTTTCGCAGAAAAGACCGTCTTTTTCGGGTTTAAGGGTACGATAGTTTATTGTTTCGGGCTTGGTTACTTCACCGTAAGACCACTCTCTGATCTGTTCAGGTGAAGCAAGTCCGATTTTTATTGATTCAAAGGTATTGTTTTCCAAAATAACTGCCCCTTTTCCTTATATCTATATCAATTGTGTAGCAAACGCTGATTATTCGTAGTCATCCTCTGCATCCATATCCATGCCGAAGTCATCTTCATAACTGTCAGCGAACATATCTGCAAACTCATCGATTTCCTCATCGTTTGCGATAGGATTGCCCTCTTCGTCTTCAAGCTCATAGCCTTCAGCACTTTCGGCATCGTTTACGTGTGTAAATGCCTTGTCATCAGAAGGAGCAAAGCCCATATCGTCGTCAAAGTTCTGCTTGAGGTCAATCTCCTGCTGGTCTTTGTCGTATACACGAACGTCAAGACCGAGTGACTGAAGTTCCTTAACAAGAACCTTGAAGGATTCGGGAATACCTGACTGCGGGACATTGTTGCCCTTTACAATAGCTTCATAAGTCTTGACACGACCTACGACGTCGTCAGACTTAACTGTAAGGATTTCCTGAAGAGTGTAAGCTGCACCGTAAGCTTCAAGTGCCCAAACTTCCATTTCACCGAAACGCTGACCGCCGAACTGAGCTTTACCGCCGAGAGGCTGCTGTGTAACGAGTGAGTACGGACCTGTTGAACGTGCATGAATCTTATCGTCAACAAGGTGCAACAGCTTGAGGTAGTACATGATACCGACTGTTACAGGGTTATCGAAGCGACGGCCTGTGCGTCCGTCAATAAGGATTGACTTACCGTCTTCGCTGAGACCTGTTTCACGGAGAGCGGCTCTGATATCTTCCTCGTGAGCACCGTCGAATACGGGTGTCATAACCTTCCAGCCGAGGTGGCGTGCTGCAAAACCGAGGTTAACCTCAAGAACCTGACCGATGTTCATTCGGGAAGGAACGCCAAGGGGGTTAAGAACGATATCAAGCGGAGTACCGTCCTCAAGGAAAGGCATATCTTCCTGCGGAAGAATACGTGAAACAACACCCTTGTTACCGTGACGACCTGCCATCTTATCACCGACAGAAAGCTTACGCTTCTGAGCGATATAGCAGCGTACAACCTTGTTTACGCCGGGGCTGAGTTCGTCACTGTTCTCTCTTGTAAACACTTCAACGTTAACAACGATACCGTATTCACCGTGAGGAACTCTGAGTGATGTGTCGCGGACTTCCTTAGCCTTTTCACCGAAAATAGCACGAAGAAGTCTTTCTTCGGGAGTGAGTTCAGTTTCACCCTTAGGTGTAACCTTACCAACGAGGATATCGCCTGAGTGAACTTCAGCACCGATGCGGATGATACCTCTTTCATCGAGGTCTTTAAGAGCATCGTCACCTACGTTCGGGATATCTCTTGTGATTTCTTCAGGTCCGAGCTTTGTATCTCTTGACTCTGTTTCATATTCTTCGATATGGATTGATGTGTAGACGTCATCTCTTACAAGCTTTTCATTGATAAGAACGGCGTCCTCGTAGTTGTAGCCTTCCCATGTCATGAAGCCGATGAGAGCATTCTTACCAAGTGAGATTTCACCGTGGTCAGTTGCGGGGCCGTCTGCGATAACATCATCTTTTTCAATGTGCTGGCCGATTTCAACAATCGGCTTCTGATTGATACATGTGCCCTGGTTGGAGCGCATGAACTTTGTGAGATTATATCTGTCGATCTGACCGTCAATGTCCTTCTGAATTTCGATGAAATCAGCATTAACGTGGATAACTGTACCTGCATTGCGGCAAAGAACAACTGTACCTGAGTCAACAGCTGCCTTATATTCCATACCTGTACCGACGATCGGAGAATCTGTCTTGAGAAGAGGCACTGCCTGACGCTGCATGTTTGAACCCATGAGTGCACGGTTTGCGTCGTCATTCTCAAGGAAAGGAATCATAGCTGTAGCGACTGAAACGAGCATCTTCGGAGAAACGTCCATAAAGCTGATCTTTGAATTGTCAATCTCATGGAATTCGTCACGGTAACGAGCCATAACCTTTCTTCTTACGAAGCGGCCTTCTTCATCAAGAGGTTCGTTAGCCTGAGCAACGATGAACTCGTCTTCTTCGTCTGCTGTCATATAAACAACTTCATCAAGAACTCTGCCGTCAACAACGCGACGGTAAGGAGCTTCAATAAAGCCATACTTGTTGATTTTTGCAAATGTTGCAAGGTAAGAGATAAGACCGATGTTCGGACCTTCAGGAGTCTCGATCGGACACATACGGCCGTAGTGGCTGTAGTGAACGTCTCGGACTTCGAAGCCTGCACGGTCACGTGAAAGACCGCCGGGGCCAAGAGCAGAAAGACGGCGCTTGTGAGTAAGCTCTGCAAGCGGGTTAGTCTGATCCATAAACTGTGACAACGGAGATGAACCGAAGAATTCCTTGATTGCCATAAGAACCGGACGGATGTTGATAAGTGACTGCGGAGTGATCTTATCTTCCTCTTCCTGTGCCTGAAGAGTCATACGCTCGCGGACAACTCTCTCCATACGCGCAAGACCGATACGGAACTGGTTCTGGAGAAGCTCGCCGACTGAACGGATTCGACGGTTACCGAGGTGGTCGATGTCGTCTGTTCTGCCGATACCGAAAGCGATTGAGTTGATGTAGTTGATTGATGAGAAAATATCATCAATTGTGATATGATTCGGGATAAGGTCGTTGCAACGTTCCTTAAGAGTTGCAAAGAGAGTTTCGTCATCCTCTGCGTTTTCAAGGATTTCCTGAAGAACAGCGAATGAAACCTGCTCGTTGATGCCGATCTTATCAAGCTCTTCCTCAGAGAACTGAGGAACATACGGCTGAATATCAACCATACCGTTTGAGATAACCTTGATTTCCTTATCGTCAGCAACCTTAACGAATACAACCTGCACGCCTGCCTGCTCGATGATGATAGCCTTTTCCTTTGTGACTACCTCACCCTCTTCAGCGAGGATTTCGCCTGTAAGAGGAGCAACAACGGGCTGTGAAAGAGTTGCACCAACGATTCTGTCGAAAAGAGAAAGCTTTTTATTATACTTATATCTGCCGACTCTTGAAATATCGTAACGGTACTGATCAAAGAAAAGATTGTCAAGATGAGTCTGAGCTGTTTCAAGAGTTGCAGGCTCACCGGGACGAAGCTTTTTGAAAACTTCCATAAGAGCTTCTTCTGTGTTCTGGGTTTCGTCCTTTTCGAGTGTTGCCTCGATTTTCGGGTCGTAACCGAAGAATTCACGGATTTCAGCGTTTGAGCTGAGACCTAAAGCTCTGATAAATGTTGTAATATAAATCTTTCTGTTTTTATCGATACGGACGTAGAAAATATCGTTAACATCTGTTTCATATTCAAGCCATGCACCACGGTTAGGAATAACTGTGTTTGTGTAAAGCTCTTTACCTGTCTTATCATGGGTCATATCATAATATACACCCGGTGAACGAACAAGCTGAGAAACGATAGCGCGCTCTGCACCGTTAATGATGAAAGTACCGCTTTCAGTCATTATCGGGAAATCGCCCATATAAACTTCGCTTTCTTTAACAACACCTGTTTCCTTGTTAAGCAAACGAGTCTTAACACGCATAGGTGCAGAATAGGAAGTATCGCGTTCCTTACATTCTCTGATAGTGTACTTCGGCTTGTCGTCCATTCTGTAATCGACAAACTTAAGCACCCAGTTACCTGTGTAATCGGTAATGTCTGCGATGTCTCTGAATACTTCTTTGAGACCGACATCCAAGAACCACTGATACGAGTCTTTCTGGATTTCAATGAGGTTTGGCATACTCATAACCTCTTTGATTTTTCCGAAACTCATTCGGGTCTTGCCACCCCTTGTTACGGGAGAAACATTCACCATTGACTAACCACTCCGTTCTTTTTATTTTCGTCCGTGTTTGTTGTGAATTTACTAGTAATTCCGACTGAAAAGCCCTTATTTTTTGGCATAGCTTGCCCTACCCAAAAATACCCAAGGACATTTCAATCCATTATAATAGTTGTAACATTATAGTACAAGATAAAAAAGATGTCAAGCGGTATTTTGAAAAAAATTAAAAATATTTTTATCTGTGATAAATGAACGGATATGTTTGTTTAACATATATCGGGACTAATCCTTTATTACGTAAAAATTACAAAAATTCGGGTTTGTCGATATCTTTATTTTCCACCTCATCCACCGCAAGCGGTTCCCCTTTTTTCTCCGAAAACGGGCACCCTTTTGTCTGCTTCGCAGACATTTCCCCTAACAGGGGAAGCTGTCGCGTAGCGGCTGATGAGGTGTAGGTTGCAACGCAACCGTATATTCAAAACACCCCGACAAACCCGAATTTGACAAACAAAAGACCACCGCGAGGGTGGTCTTGATATTGCTGTTATTTACTTGGTACTACCTACAGAAATTTTAAGAATTTCAAGTGCGTCTGATGAATTTATCTTACAGTCTGTGGCAACATCTGCAGCTGCAATTTGCTTTGGAACAAGCTCAGTTTTTTCTACAGCATACAGCAATACCAAAAGAGCATCTGATGAGTTAATTCTCCCATCGGCGTTGATATCACCTTTTTTATCATCATTGATATAATGAATATTTTCTTGATGAGTAAGTTCCGTATTGTTTTCTTTAATCGTGATTGCGTCCCACTGATTTGTCGTGCCGCCGTAGTATATATCTTTAAGTTTTTCACAACCTGCAAAAGCCTGATCCCCAATTATAGTTACACTTACGGGAATTGCAATTGCCTCAAGAGAAAAACAATTTAAAAACACAGTCCTGTCGATACTTTTAACACCATTTTTAATGACTACCGTTTTCAAACCTTCACATCCATCGAATGCTCCTTCATAAAAATATTTGACGCTTGAAGGAATTTTTATTGATTGGATAGACTTGCAATCTTTAAACGATTCTTTACCTATTGCAACCAAGCCTTCAGGGAGTTTCACACCGTTTAATTGGGACTGATCTGCCATATTAAAAGCATTGTCCGCAATGACTCTCGTCCCTTTGCTAATCTTATATTCTCCGTCAAGTGATGCAGCTTCAAGAAGAATGCCATCTTCATAACGCACACCGTATTTATCTGCTTTTGCCTGATAAGACGAATTGTAAAAAATATCGCTTCCAACAAAAACAAGGGTATTCGGAAATTCTACGTCATTAAGATTTTCCAAATGTGAAAAAGCCTTATAGCTGACAGAAGTGACACCCTCTTTGATAACAATCTTTTTTATATCTTCTCTTCTCTCACCCCAAGGTCTTGCATCTGCGGTTCCAAAATCTTCCATTTCGCCCGTACCTTTGATTGTAAGCACACCTTTGCTGTCAAGTACCCATGTGACATTTTTGCCACACTTGCCGTTTAAAGTAGCTGCTGATGCAATTACTGATTCAACGTTCAGCACACAAACAAGTGCAAGCAACAAAGCGAAGCTTTTCTTTAACATTTTTTTCATAACTGTCATCCTTTCATTATTCGGTTGCATTTATTCTGCAACCGTCAGTTTACGTCTTCATTATAATTAAAAGTATCAAAAAACTCTCACAATCGACCTGAAATGACGTTTTGGCGACCCGAAATGCAGATTTTTCCTATTTTTGCTTCTCTTGATATTTTTATAAAAACAAAAACGGCAGGCAACAAAGCCTACCGTTTCGCATTGGTTCTGTTCAATTATACCGAAATACTGACAAAGTCATACATCTCTCTAGTGTTATCTGAATCTGTATGGATTGTTACTAGAGAACCCATTGTTTTTGACTGAGCTGCAACGTGGTAATATGTTCCGTTATAGAAACTGCATTTGTTTTCTGACGGATGGGCATGTCCCATTGAAACGAGACCGACACAGCCTGCCTTTGCAAACACATCGTCAAGCGGTTTGTTTTTCGGGATGTTGTACTCTTCCTTCATTTCGTCAAGCTTTGAATAACCATCTTTGTATGCTTCACCGTACAAGCCTGCTTCGGCAAATGCGGGTGTGTTTTCGTGAATAAACACACTCATTGAAATATCGCCGTAAGTTTCAAGCTTTCCGTTAATCGCATCCTCACACCACTTGACCTGGTCAGCATGAACGTAACCGTAGATGTGATCTTCATCCTCATCGTCATAATCCATTGTATCGAGGAAAACGAGCGAATGAACAACGGTTTCACCGTTCTTTATGTCTATTGTATACTGTGCACCGCCTGAAATTTCTTCAACATCAGCACAAAGGCAGTAATCAAACTGTGAGAGATAAGCCACGATATCTTCAGATGTACCGTAATCCAAACCGTCATTATTACCCGGAATATACGCCCAGTACTGTTCCATTTCATCGAACATAGTGCCGACCGTATCAAGAACATACTGCTTGTTATATGCTCCCGCTTCTCCGTCATTAATCATATCACCAAGCATAACAACAAGATCAGGATCATATTCTTCTATCTGATTTTTCATTGTCTGCATTAATGAAATATCGTTGTAGGAAAGACCGGTTGTGAAGTGGGTATCGGCAAACTGAAGGATTGTAAAATCGCCGTTTTCATCAGTTGATAATGTCGGCATTTCCTTATCTGCCTTTACGGTTTCGCTGTAGCCTGAGATATCACCTTTGTCGATAAGCTGACGGATTGAGCCGTCTGTTGTGAAGAAATTAAAAATTGCAGTAAGCGTTGCAAGTAAAATTGAGAAAAATGCTTTCATATTTATCTCCTTTGATTATGACGATGTCAATATGAACGGGACGTCGAGAACGTCGTCCCCTACAAAAATTATTGATTAAAATTATGCATCAATAAACTTTTCAATCGGAGAGATATCAAGAAGCTCGAACTTTTTGATGAACTCGTAAAAATCCTTTGCGATTTTCATAACGCCGCCCTCTTCATTGCTTTCGATGTTAAGTGGCATAATCGGGTCGTGGACACTAAGACGAAGAAGGAACCAGCCGTCACCATTTTCTCTGTCCGCAGATATTCTCATACCCTCACGGTTGTCATCGGCAATCTTCCAGCCGTTTCTGCCGTCATAATACTTTTCAAGCTCTGCGATAACATTTTCACCGTACGCTTTGAAATCTTCGCAATTGATAGCAAAACGCAATTCCTTTTCCTCTGCAGGCTGCTGAAGAGGTGCAAGGATATCCTGAAGAGCATTACCTGTCTTATCCCTTGCGATAAGGATTACGATTTTTGTCATAAGGTATGCACCGTCATCAAGGTAGTAATTCTCCTTGAATGCGGCATGACCTGAGGTTTCGATTGCAAGAGGACAGAATGTGCCGTTGTTGTTAAGCTCAATCTGCTTATTTATAACGTTTTTATAGCCTCTCTTGAAGCGGTAATGCTCACCGCCGATTGATTCAATATAGGTCTTAAGGCCGTCTGACGTTACGGAGTCTGTTACAATCACACCGCTGTCGTGACCTTCAAGAGCAATATATGAAGCGAGTGCAACAAGGCGGTTACGGTTGATTTCCTCGCCGTCACGGTCAACACATCCTGCACGGTCAACATCAGTATCGAAGATGATACCAAAATCTGCCTTGCTTGCAATTACAGCCGAGCAGATTGATTTCATTGCATCGGCATTCTCGGGATTCGGGATATGATTCGGGAACATTCCGTCAGGCTCAAGGAACTGACTGCCGTCTGTATCGGCACCGAGAGGTCTGAGCACGTTTTCAGCATAGAATCCGCCGACACCGTTACCTGCATCAACTATAATTTTAAAACCCTCAAGCGGTTTTTCATAGTTTTCGGCATTGACACCTTTCTTTATCATATCGCGAAGATGTGCCGCATAATCGGACATATAATCAACATCTGTAATCTTTGTTCCGTCAGCAACAATACCGTCAATATTTATATTTTCGGCCTTTTCAAGAAGTGTTGCGATGTCGCTTCCCTCAAGTCCTCCGTCGGGTGTAAAGAATTTAAGACCGTTTCTTTCCCACGGGTGGTGGCTTGCTGTTATCTGAACTGCACCGTCACATTCGAGGTCAAGAGTAGACATAAACATTGCAGGGGTTGAAGCAAGACCGCAGTTTTTAACGCTTACACCGAGAGAGGAAAGTGTGTCTGCAACAGCCTTGATGATTCGCGGTCCCGAAACGCGGGAATCCCTGCCCACAGAAACCTTGAGAGATGAAATCTCCTTACCGTTTCTTTGTGAAATCCACTCTGCGAAAGCAACTGTTATTTTTGAAACAACTGCATCGCTGAGAAAAAGTTTTTCTTTTGAATATTCAACAGCACCGTAACCTCTGATATCAGTACCGCTTTTAAAACCCTTTAAACTCATAACATCGCCCTTTCATCTGAAATTGATTTTAAGAATAAGTATAAGCCCTCAAAGCCTTTGTAAATCTCTTTTAATTCGTCTATAAGTTCTTCTTTTTCAAGCATATCAAAATCCGTTCGCTGTGCAATAAAATGCATATCCTTAATATGATAATACGGCTCGATTTCGGGAATAGGATTGCCCGGCTTCGGTTTTTTATAAAATTCGGGAGAATAGAGTGCGCCTACCCTTTCAGCATCCTCAACAGCCTTCAAAAACTCCTGCGGACGTTCAATCAGAGCTTTACGGTAAAGCTCAAGATAAGTCGCATCAACCCAGAACATACCAACACCGTACGACCAGTAATTCTGCGTTACTTCAAACCACATACACGGATACTGCTGCCATTCGTGTTTGTTTCGCATAAACATTATCCAGAGATTATCGCGGTAAAGATGCTTGTCCTTTGAATATCTTGTATCGCGAAAAAAACGCGACACCATTCTGACAGGATTGGTCATCACCTTATCGTCTATATCGTAAATCTGCGGAACGATTTCTTCGGCAATCTGCCTCATCGGGATTGTGAAACCGTCCTTTAATTCCTGCTTATGCTCCTCGTAAAACATACGGCTGTTTTCAAATCTGTTCTGTGCCGCGAGGAAAAGCACATCAGGCTTTATTCCGTTGTATGCCATTAAATCAGTCCTCTTTCTGCCATTTTCTGTGCTGCAAGCATTATGCCCATCTTTGCACTATGGAAGTTAAGTCCGCCCTGCATCCATGCCGCATAGGGTTCTCTGAGAGGAGCATCGGCTGAAAGCTCAATTGAAGCTCCGCCTATGAATGCGCCTGCCGCCATAATGACTTTGTTGTCATATCCCGGCATATCCCAAGGTTCGGGAGTTACAAACGCATCTATCGGCGCGCCCGACTGCATACCCTGACAGAATGCGATAAGGTTTTCTTCGTTGCGAAGAAGAACGCTCTGAACGATATCAAAACGCGGATCTTTTGATGTGGGAGTTGTTCCGAAACCGAACTGTTCAAAAAGTGCCGCTGTGAAATAAGCCGCTTTTATCGCTTCGCCTACCGTATGCGGAGCGAAGAAGATACCCATAAACAGCTCACGGCTCATACCGAGGGTTGCGCCGACTTCCCTGCCGAGGCCCGGTGTTGTAAGTCGGTATGAAATCTTCTCAACGAGGTCTGCTCTGCCTGCAACGTAACCGCCCGTACGGGTAAGTCCGCCACCTGCGTTTTTGATAAGCGATCCTGCAATTATATCTGCGCCGACCTGAGTCGGTTCAATGGTCTGGGTGAATTCACCGTAGCAGTTATCGACCATAATATCAGCATCGCTGTTTTCCTTGACAATCTTTGCGATTTCGCCGATTTCTTCGCAGGAAAGGCTCGGGCGAAGAGAATATCCTCTTGAACGCTGTATGTAAACAAGCTTAATCTTTTCTTTTGTAACAGCTTCTTTGATTGCTTCAAGGTCGGGTTTGCCATCCTTTAAATCAACCTGTTTGTAGATGATACCGTAATCTGCAAGTGAACCGTCACCCTTACCGCCTATACCGATAACGGAATGAATCGTATCGTACGGAGTGCCCGTTACACAGAGCATAATATCGCCCGGACGAAGCATTCCGTAAAGTGCAACCGCAAGAGTATGTGTACCGCAGGTGAAGTTGTGACGCACGAGTGCATCCTCTGCACCGACAATTTCCGCGAAGACCTTGTCAATGACTTCACGTCCTCTGTCGCCGTAGCCGTAACCCGTACTTTCTGCAAACATACTTTCGCTTACGTGGTTATTGATAAAAGCAGAAAGCACCTTCTGCTGATTGTATTCCGCAATTTCGTCGGTAGTTGTAAACTGAGGCTTTATAAGCTCAAGTGCTTTTTCCGCCGCATCGCTTACCTTCTGATCTATCTTAAAAAAGTTTTGTTTCATCTGTAATTAAACTCCATTCGTCTTTCACTGTAAATCCTATTGATTTATAAAATTCAACTATACTGTCATTTTTGCAAAGAAGCTCCGTTCGTCTGCCCTGTGCAAGTTCTTTGTTTGCAAGGCAGGTTACCAATGCACCTGCGATTCCCCTGCCTCTGTATTCGGGTGAGGTTGCAACCGCACCGAGCAAAGCAGCCTTATCCGTACGAAAAAGCACCATTGCACAGCCTGCCGAGTTACCGTCAACTTCAGCGAGCAAAGGTTCTGCCGTTTTGCGGTTTATACGGAAAGTCGTATCCGAAAGCCACGGGAGATAATCGCCCACACCCGTCAGATGTGCGGCTTTGATAATATTGTAAATTTCTTTGAGTTCGTAGTCTTTTTTGATGTTAATTTCACGGTTTTCCGTTTTGTTTTCAAACCTGACAACATATCCCCAAAGAGTTTCTTCTGCAGTAAATGTCTTTGCAACTTTACGGTTACATTGAATTGTGCTGAAGCCCACTATTTTTATAAACTGAAGAAGCTCTTCAAAATCTGCATTTTCTGCAGTGACGGTCATATCTCCGTCAACTCTGCTTATTGCTGCCGTGACATTACCGTCATCGTTTGTCTGCACCCAGAATTTAACGAAATCATAGTCCGTTGAATAGCAATTGAAATATGCCTTTATTCTTGTTCCGAAAACATCACGATCGCAGAACGAAAGAAATTCTTTGTCGCCTTTTTCAACGATTTTAACCATTTGCAAATTCCTCAGCAAGCACTCTTATGAGTTTTGCACTTTCTTCTATATCTTCTTTCTTAAGCACGCAGGATGGTGAATGAAGATAACGGCACGGAAGAGAAACCGTAATTGTCTTGATTCCGCCTGCAGTTTTATGAATTACGCCCGCATTGTTACCGCCTGCAACCAGTGACTTCACCTGCGCTTTTATGCCGTGCTTTTCAGCAAGCCCGAACGCCTTATCAAAAAGCTCTTTGGGATAAATAGTACGTCTGTCCATAAACGATATAACTCCGCCATTGCCGAGCGAACATACTTTTTTATTTTCGGGCACATCGGCAAGGTCAGCCGCAGTTGTTGTTTCAACTACGATTGCATAATCAGGTTGAACCCTATAAAACGCTGTCTGAGCGATACCGAAGCCGACTTCCTCCCCTGCCGCGAAATTGAAATACATATCGTACGGAAGTTCGGACTTTATCATATCAATAAGAATTGCACAGCCTGCCCTGTCGTCAAGTGCTCTGCCCTTGATTAAACCGTCACCGAATTCAACAAACTCGGAATTGAAGCAAACGTAATCGCCAAGAGAAACAACCTTTTCAGCCTCTTCTTTTGAGTCGGCTCCGATATCGATATACATCGTTGAAGGCATATTAAGCTTTTCCGCAGCGGGCACCATGTGTGTTGCTTTGACACCGATAACACCTTTAATTTTATTTTCGCCTACGGTTACGGGTTTGCCCAGCATTACTCTTTTATCAATACCGCCGACACGGTCAAATTCAAGTGTACCGTCAGAATTTATATAAGTTATCATCAACCCGACCTCATCCATATGAGCGTCGAGCATAACCTTATTTTTTGGTGCATTCTTTCCTTTTTTGAAAACTATGAGGTTTCCGAGAGGATCGGTTTCAATGCTGTCTGCATAAGCAGAAACTTCATTGATTATATAATCTCTTACGGCATTCTCCCTGCCTGAAACACCGTCAAGCAAGGAAAGTTTTTTAATTGTTTCAAGCATTGAGTCCACCCCTTAAAATGTATTCTGCAATAAGTCTTGCGCAGTTTTCAACGTCGTTTACGCTTATAACTTCAACGCCCGTGTGCATATTCCTCAAAGGAATTGAAACAAGACCTGTTTTTATTCCGCCTTTTGAAAGTGCGATATGGTCTGCATTCGTACCTGTTGCATCACTCATAAGCTCGAGCTGATACGGAATTTCTTTTTCCTTGGCTATTACTTCAAGCTTTCTGCTCATATCATAACAAAGCACAGGCGAAAAGCCTATCATCGGGCCTTTATCGAGTTTTCCGCATTTTTTAGAAGGCATATCAGGAGCATCCGCAAAGCTGACATCAACGCTTATGCATTCATCAGCTTCAATAAGGAAACTGCCGTTGACGGCACCTGTACCGCCCGTTTCTTCCTGACCGGAGAAAAGAAGCTTAACTGTCGGGTGATTTTCAGACTCTGCAACAATTTCTGCTGCTCTGATTATTACGGCACAGCCTGCTCTGTCATCAAGTGCAGCGCAGGATATTCTTTCGTTAAGAAGCTCTGAAACAGGAGTCCTGACAGTAATTCTGTCACCCTGAGAAATAAGCTTTTCTGCCTCTTCTTTGCTAAGTCCCGTATCAACGAGCATATCGTCAAAATCCTTTGCCTTGCCCGCATCATCTGCCGTAACGAGGTGCGGAGGTGTTGATGTAATAACGCCGTAAACAGGTTCTTTACCCCATACTGTTACATCCTGAGCTGCAAGGACACGTGCGTCCATACCGCCGCATTTTGCAACACGAAGGAATCCGCCCTCCTCTATTGCCGTAACTATAAGGCCGATTCTGTCCATATGGGCATCAAGAAGGAAAGTTTTGCCCGTACCCTCAAGAGTTGCAACAACGTTTCCTGTTTTATCATTTTCAGCCGTCATTGAATACGGAATCCATTCTTTAATTTTATCGGATATATCCCACTCCATACCGGGTGTGCCGTTTGCCTGTGAGAGTTCAATTATCATTTTTCTGAGTTCTGACATAAGCCTGATTCCCTTCTGATAAGCATATATGGATTATTATACAATTAAACAATAAAATGTGCAATATGTTGATTTTCTTTTTTGAATAAGTTATAATGGTTCTAAGGAGGTATCCGTATGGATGAGAATAAATATCAGGTAATTGACCCTGACAGCGAAAAATATAAACTTACCGCAAAAGATATCCTTAACGATAAAAAAGCGAAAAAGAAGAAAAAAAGAAGAAAACGCATTCTTATCGCCTTTATATCGCTTTTCCTTGTCTTCGCGATTGTTTTCGGCACAGGCGCTGTTATTTTCAACAGCTATCTGAACAAAATGAACTTCGGCGACGCTACAGGCGAGGTTGACCCTGCCATTGATGCTGAAGAGTCTATTGAATTTGAAAACCAGGCTGATGCTGATGCCGATATCCGTGCAAACCTTGATGATAATGTTCTTTGGTATGACGACAGAATTTATAACATTCTTCTTGTCGGTGCTGACTACGGTGACCGCAAGGACGGTAAGTTTGACAATTACCTCACGCGTTCAGACTCGATGATTCTTCTTTCAATCAATACAATCAACAATGTAATCAATATGGTTTCGCTTTCCCGTGCAGCTTATGTTGCAATTCCGGGACACGGAAACAAACGACTCAACGCTGCTCACGCTTACGGCGGTGCAAGTCTTCTTGTTGAAACGATCGAAAAGAATTACAAAATCCGCATTGACAAATACGTTACCGTAAACTTTGACGGTTTCCAGAGTATCGTTGATGCTCTCGGCGGTGTGTCGGTCAATCTGACAGCACAAGAAGCTTCAATCGTCGTCGGCAAAGCTAAGGCAGGAACATATGAACTCAACGGTGAAAGAGCAATGTCTTATGCAAGACTTCGTTCAATCGACTCTGACCGTAAGAGAACAGGCAGACAGAGAGCAATCCTTAATGCGATGGCTGTAAAATTAAGACAAGCCTCAATCTCTCAGCTTTTTGACCTTCTTGATGTTTTTCTTCCGCTTGTCACAACCAACTTCACAAAAGCAGAGCTCATTGAGCAGATGACAAATGTTCCTCAATACCTGAAGATGAGTGTGCAGGAGAACGTTATTCCCTTTAACGCCTTACCGCTTGCCTTGCGCGGCGGAATGGAAGTTCTTATCCTTGACTGGGAAGAAACCAACAGACGCACACACGATCTTCTTTACCCCGGTATTGTTCCCCAATCGGCAAAAAAATAAAAGCTTTATATGAAAAATCCGAGTTGATTCAATCAACCCGGATTTTTATTTTATTCTTCTGTTTCTGCTGAATCCTCTGCAGGAGCATCTGTTTTAACTTCGTCAACAGCTTCCATAACTGTATGGGGTTCATCGTCTGTTTCAAGTGTACCTTCCATAAGCTTTCTGAACTTTTCACCGTCGATTTTTTCGTTCTTGACAAGATATTCAGCAAGGCTGTCAAGCTTATCCCTGTGCTGAGTGAGAATTTCTTCCGTTCTCTTATATGCATCTGAAATAATCCTCTTGATTTCCTCATCGATAGCCATTGCAGTTGCTTCCGAATAGTTCTTTGAATGACCGTAATCTCTGCCAAGGAAAACCTGATCATTATGGCCTGCATAGCATACGGGGCCGAGGCTGTCGCTCATACCGTATTTTGTAATCATCTTCTTGGCAATTTCGGTTGCTCTTTCAATATCATTTGAAGCGCCTGTTGAAACATCACCGCGGACAATCTGTTCTGCAACACGACCGCCGAGAAGAGAAACAAGCTCTTCAAGCATTTCACTCTTATACTTATAGGTCTTATCCTCTGTCGGAATGTAAAGCGTGTAGCCACCTGCCATACCGCGAGGAATGATTGAAACTTCGTGAACAGGATCCTGAGATTCAAGATAATAGCTTGCAACAGCGTGACCTGCTTCGTGGAAAGCTGTCATTCTCTTTTCCTTCTCACTCATCTTGTGAGATTTCTTTTCCGTACCGATAACAACCTTACGTGTTGCTTCTTCGATTTCAGCCATTGTGATTGCTTTTTTATTTCTTCTTGCAGCAAGTAAAGCTGCCTCGTTAAGAAGGTTTTCAAGGTCTGCACCAACGAAACCTGCTGTTGAATTTGCAATAACCTTAAGGTCAACATCGGGAGCAAAAGGCTTACCCTTTGCGTGTACTTTAAGGATAGCTTCTCTGCCGTTTGCATCGGGATATCCGACGGTAACCTGACGGTCAAAGCGTCCCGGACGAAGGAGTGCAGGGTCAAGGATATCCGGGCGGTTTGTTGCCGCGATTATAATAACGCCTTCATTTTTGCCGAAGCCGTCCATCTCAACAAGGAGCTGGTTGAGCGTCTGTTCTCTTTCGTCGTGTCCGCCACCCATACCTGCGCCGCGCTGACGTCCGACAGCATCGATTTCATCAATAAAGATTACCGAAGGAGATTCTCTCTTCGCCTGATTGAAGAGGTCACGTACTCTTGAAGCACCGACACCGACATACATTTCAACGAAGTCTGAACCCGAAATTGAGAAGAACGGAACATCAGCCTCGCCTGCGACAGCCCTTGCAAGAAGGGTTTTACCTGTACCCGGAGGGCCTACAAGAAGCACACCCTTGGGAATTCTTGCGCCGAGCGAATTGAATTTGGCAGGACTCTTGAGGAAATCAACCATTTCGCTGAGTTCTTCTTTTTCTTCATCCGCACCTGCAACCTGGTCAAATGTTGTCTTGTCTTTCTCGTCCTTCTGCTTTTTGGCATTAATCTTTCCGAAGTTGAGAGTTCTGTTCATATCTCCGCTTGCGGAATTCATCTTTCGCATCATAAAGAAGAACAGACCGACAAGAAGTCCCATTGTGAGAAGTGACGGAAGAAGATTTACAAGCCATGAACCTGCTGAGCCTGAAATGAACTCATATTCGATAATATCTTCTTTTGCAGCTTCTTTGTTATGCTCACGGACAATCTCGTTTATGTCGTTGACAAAGATATTGACATTCGGAACACGGTATTCCATCTGTTTCTGATCTTCGCCGACGAGCGTGTATTTAAGAGTACCGCTGCTGAGGTTAAGCGAGAACTTATCCACCTTACCCTCGTCAAAGTACTGAATTATCTCGTAATACTCTACCTTGTCCTTGCCTGTATCCATAGTGCCGCTTGCAAGGCTGATTGCACCGAACATTATAAGCGGAATAAGGATGTACGGCAGGAAAGCAAAAATACGTTTTTTATTCGGCCTTCCGTTTTTGTTGTTGTTTGGATTTTTGTTCAAATGATTCACTCCTGTCAGCAGAATCAGACTTCTGCCACATCTTCAATTAAAAGTATTTTTTCTGTCTTTTCTGTAATTTTCGCTCTGTCTGCACAGCCCGACTTTTCAACCCACAGAATACCCTTTTCATCAGCAAGAATCATAAGAGAATTTCTGCTTTCAAAATGTTTTTCGCTAAAAAGCTTTTTAAGTGTTTTTGTGCAAGAGCTTCCCGCAAGGCGTATTCTGTCCCCTGAGCGTCTGTTTCGCAGAACACATTTCCCCACGACCGCATCATAGTCTAACACGTTTTTGTGAACAAACTGTTTCGGCGGTAAATCGTTTTTATTAAAAACTGTTGCTTTTATTTTCCTTTTCCCGACTGAAACTTCAAAATCTGAAAAATCATATTCCCAATCTTCGATTTCCTGAGTTTGCGGATTTATAACCAGAACTGAATTTCGGACATTTATCACAGTATCACCGATAATCTGTACCGTTCCGCCTTCAAGTATGTTTTCGACCATTTTCAGGTGAACAAGTTCAGGTTTCACATCCGCTTCACGGTTGATTATTTCATAAAGCACCCTTTTGCGTACCGACGGATGCTGAGCATTGATTATATCAGCATTATAACCATTCTCCGTCTTTGCACTTTCAAATACTTTTTCTGTCACTTCACGGAAGAAATCTTCGTCCTCGTTGGCTGATTCAATAAGCCTTGAAACTGCTTTTTCAAAAGAAGGATTGATTTTCTTAAGCTCCGGAATAACATTAAGACGAATTCTGTTGCGTGAATACACATCGTCAAAATTCGTATCGTCTGTCACAAACGGTATAGAATTAAGTCTGCAGTATTCTTCGATTTCGTCGCGTGTGCAATCGATAAGCGGTCTTATTATATTGCCTCTTACGGCAGGGATTGAGCAGATTCCTTTAAGCGATGCACCGCGAGTCTCATTAAGAAGCAGGGTTTCGCATCTG
This sequence comes from Acutalibacteraceae bacterium, assembly GCA_045537435.1. GTDB lineage: Bacteria > Bacillota > Clostridia > Oscillospirales > Acutalibacteraceae > CAG-488. The sequence continues at coordinate 28,668 of JAZSPL010000076.1, read as the reverse complement.
TCGCTGAGCGTATGCGCCGTTGCGATAAGGCAATCACCGAGAGATTCAAACGCTTCATATCTTACCTGACGGCCGCATTCCTCAAGTCCGAGTCCCCTCTCCTTTGCAAGAGCAGGCACATCGAAGTGAAAAATATGCAGAATTACACCAAGTTTTTCACACTCTGCTTTAACGAAATTCTCGTCCCTTACTGCATCCTCGCCTCTTATGCCGTGGTTAACGTGGCAGGCTTCAACAGCCATACCGTACTCATGACTGAGTGAGCAAAGTGCATAAAGAAGCGCCATTGAGTCGGCACCGCCCGAAAGAGCGACAACCACCCTTTTTCCTTTAACGGGCATATCGTAACGGGTAATGGTTTCCCTGACTTTACATATCATTTCTGAGCTTCTCCATAGCCATAAACAAGGTGTAATCGCCGTCCCAGATCATTTCAACCGTATCCGTTCTTCCGTGACGGTTCTTTGCAACGATTACTTCAACCTTATTCGCAAGATTCTGATCCTGCTCCTGATCGTCATCCTCTTTTTCACTCGCATAATAATCAGGCCTGTAAAGCATCATAACGATATCTGCGTCCTGCTCGATTGAACCTGATTCACGAAGGTCTGCAAGCTGCGGACGGTGCGAACCGCCTCTGCCCTCAGTACCACGCGAAAGCTGTGCACAGCAGATTACGGGGATTGCAAGGTCCTTCGCCATAAGCTTTAACTCTCTTGTTATTTCGCTGACTGCCTGAACACGGTTTTCCGTTCTTCCTGCAGGACGGATGAGTCCGAGGTAGTCGATAATTACACATTCAACACCCTTAAGACGGCGGATTCGTGCTTTCATTTCAGGCACCGTGATTGAGCTTGTATCGTCAAAATAAAGCTCTACGTTGCTTAGCGCATTTGTCGCCATTCCGAGCCTCTGCCAATCCTCAGCATCAAGCTCGCCCGTTCTCATTTTTGCGGAATTGACACGAGCCTCAGTTGCAAGAACACGCATTGCAAGCTGTTCCTTTGTCATTTCAAGAGAGAACATAAGCACTCTTCTTTTTCCGATTACCGAAACGTTTCTTGCAAGGTTTAAAGCAAAGCTCGTTTTACCCATAGCAGGACGGGCACCGATCAGGATAAGGTCGGATTTATGAAGACCCGTAAGCACGTTATCAAGATCGGAATAACCCGTCGGATAGCCTTTGTAGAGATCCTTGTCGGGTGAAGTGAGATGCTGAAGCGTTGTATAAACATCGCTTATTATGATATCGCCGATCTTTGACGGAGCGTTTGTCTTTCTGCCCTGTCTTATGTTGTATATTTTCTGCTCTGCAGATTCAAGAAGCTCGTCCGCTGTCTGCTCCTGTGAAGCAGCTGCATCAATGGTTTCCTTTGATGCATTGATAAGCGAACGTATGTAAAACTTCTCTTTTACAATTTTAGCGTAAGATTCAACGTTTGCGGTTGAGGGTACAACCTGTGCAAGCTGGAAAAGATAATTCTTACCTGCGGCAGTATCATACACCTTGTCCTTTACGAGCATATCAAGCACGATAAGCGGGTCAATTTTTCCGCCCGTTGCCTCAATCGTAGCCATTGCCGTAAAGATTGCCTTATGCTGCGGAAGGTAGAAATCCTCTGCACTCAGAAGCACCTGCACCTGTGGCATACAGGCCGGGTCAACAAGCAGAGAACCAAGCACAGCCTGCTCCGCCTCAATGCTGAAAACCGAATCTGTTACGTTGTAATTATTAAGACTTTCCATAAGTCTTACCTCTCTTATTCCTCTGTTACCATTACGGTGAAGTCAGCTGTTACACCCTGATAAAGCTTAGCTGTTACTGCATAGCTTCCGAAAGCTTTGATATCGGGTGATGTTATCTTTCTTTTGTCGATATCTATTGAGAACTCTTTTCTGATGCACTCTGCGATTTCCTTTGAAGTAACCGAACCGAAAAGACGGCCGCCCTGACCTGCCTTTGCCTTGATTCTGATTGTCTTTCCTGCAATCTGAGCTGCAGCCTTTTTTGCTGCATCTGTTTCAACGGCAATCTTATGCTTCTTTGAATCTTCTCTGTTCTTAAGCTCTGTCATTGCCTGTGAGTTTGCCTCAATTGCAAGATTTCTCGGGAAGAGATAGTTTCTTGCATAACCGTCGGATGTGTTAACAAGCTCACCCTTCTTACCGAGTGACTTTACATCCTGCTGTAAAATAACCTTCATTGTATATTACCTCATTTCTTACTGTTTTCTTCATTGTAGCGGTCGATGCTTTCAAGGAGCTTTTCCGCCGTTTTTTCAATATCTGTATCCTTAAGCTGTGCCGCAGCCATCGTCTGATGTCCGCCGCCGCCAAAGTATTCCATTATAATCTGAACATTAACGTTGCCGAGAGAGCGTGCCGAAATGCAAACCATACCGTCCATTTCAAACACCACAAACGAAGCATCAACTCCGCTTATGTTAAGGAGCTCATCCGCCGCCTGTGAGCTTACCATACGGATCTCCTCGGTCTTTTCACCGTTAATAGCGATTGCACAGTTTTTATATTTCCTTGCACCGCTGATAATCTTATTCTTGGTATGATAATTCTCGATATCGTTTGAGAAAAGCTTTTTTACTCTCACTGTTTCAGCACCCTGACCCTTAAGGTAAGCCGCAGCTTCAAAGGTTTTCGTACCTGCCCTGAGAATGAAATTCTTTGTATCAAGCATAATACCCGACATAAGCGCATCGGCTGTAAACGAACCGATCTGTGTGATTGCCGGAATATATTCCGTAAGTTCCGTGACCATTTCGCAGGCTGAAGAAGCACTCGGATCGTGGAAGAAAATCACCGCATCCTTGATATAATCAACTGCTTTTCTGTGGTGGTCAATTACAACAACCATCTTTGCCTTTTTAAGAAGCTCTTCGCTTTCGACAAACTTCGTTATGTGAGTATCGACAACAACAAGCAGATTTTTCTTGCTCTGCGACATTTTCTTCTTTGCTTCGTCAATTGAAATAACAAGACCCGGTGCCATTTCGTCCGCTTTATCAAGCAGATTCTTTGCCATGGAATTATCTCTGTTTGTCGCAATATAAGCCGGTTTATCAAAAGCCTGCGCAATTTTAGCAACACCGATTGCCGCACCGATTGCATCGAAATCAGGGAATCTGTGTCCCATTATAAAGAGGTTGTCGCAACCGCAGATAAGTTCTGTCAAAGCAGCGGCAACAGTTCGTGACTTGACCTTCGTTGTATTTTCAACGCTCTTTGAAATACCGCCGAAGAATTCATAGTCATCCTTGTTTTTAACAACCGCCTGGTCGCCGCCTCTGCCGAGAGCCATATCAAGCGCAAGCTTTGCATTCTTCTCACAGTCGGGAAGAGTTGCACCCATACCGACACCGATTGAAAGAGTTATACCGACGAATTTATCGTCATAAGTATATTCTCTTACTGAATCGAGCAAATCAAAACGACGTTCAACCATATCGTCAAGCTCACGTTTTTCGGCAACAACAAAAAACTTCGAATCACCGAACTTGCTGATAAAGCATTTATAGTCCTTGACCCATGTTTCGATAAGCTTTTCAACACCGTTTCTTATCGCCGCGCAGTCGCTTTCTCTGTAATCCTGCTGAATTTCAGCCATATTGTCAATCGTCATAATAAGGATTGACGGACGGGATTTTACATACTCGTCAGCTAATTTAAGATACTTCGTTACATCAACAAAATAAAGTACGACTACATCTTCGTTTCCTTTTTTTGCATTATGGGAATAAACCTTAAAATGCTTGTCGTCCGTGTCGATTATTACACCAGTTTCGGATGCATTGAGAATAGTATCCATTCCCATTTCGTTGAATGTTGCAGTCAGCTCGCTGTAGCCCGTCGGGTTAGAACCGACAACCGATTTTTCAAAAAGGTTGTTGTACCAGATAATTTCGCCGTCATTCTTGCACACGGCAATCGGAAGCGGGAAATTATTTGAAGCCTTTCCGCCGATAAAATCAAGGTTTGAAGAAATGTGGCTGAGAAGCTTCTGCTTTCTTGCATTAAAAACATCGAAGTAAGCAAAAGTAAGCGCCACAACTGCAACAAGAATTATAAGCTCAACGATTGCAAGCCACTTACTCGCCGCAAAAAACGTTATGATAACAAACAGTAATGCAAGCACTACTGCCACCGCAAACACAGGAAAATTGCGAAGCAGCGTTTTCAGCTTCATTCTTACACCTCCATAATTATCGTAAGAATCATAGGACTTCTCTTTGTCCTTTCATAAACAAAACGTGAAATCTCATCCCTTACAGCGGATTTGATTGTATTCCAGTCATGAGTGTTATTCGTAAGACAGTTTTCGATAGCATAACGTGCAACCTCACGTGCATCTTCGATAAGCTCTTCGGATTCCTTTACATATACAAATCCTCTTGTGAGAATATCGGGACCTGTCACGATGTAGCCCGAATAACTGTCGATTGATGCTGCAACAACGATAAGTCCGTCCTCGGCAAGTCTTTTTCTGTCACGAAGAACAACGTCACCGACATCACCGACACCTGAGCCGTCAACGAATACCTGGCCGGCCGGGATACTTTCGCCCTTTTTCATCCAGTGATTGTTCATTTCAACCTGAACACCGTTGTCTGCGATGAAGATGTTTTCAGACGGGATGCCCATGCTTTCGGCAAGCTGAGCGTGTTTTCTTATATGCTTCTGCTCACCGTGAACGGGTATGAAATACTTAGGCTTGATTATACCCATCATAAGCTTAAGCTCTTCCTGACAGGCGTGACCCGAAACGTGGACACCGTTTGCCTTTTCGTATATAACATCGGCACCGAGCTTGAGAAGCTCATTGATAACCTTGCCGATTGTTTTTTCGTTACCCGGAATCGGGGTTGCAGAAATGATTACACAGTCGTTAGGTCCGACAGCAACTTTTCTGTGACCTGAAAACGCCATTCTTGAAAGTGCTGACATCGGTTCGCCCTGGCTGCCCGTTGTAACAAGCACCATCTGCTCTGCCGGATATTTATTGATAAGATCAATGCTTACAAGTGTGTTCTCGGGGATATTAAGATATCCGAGCTCGCTTCCGATTGCGACAACGTTTTCAAGGCTTCTGCCTGAAAGTGCAACCTTTCTGCCCATCGCGTGAGCCTGGTCAAGAATCTGCTGCACACGGTGAACGTTTGAAGCAAACGTCGCGATAATTATACGTCGCTGTCCTGCTCTTTCAAAAAGAGTACGGAGCGATTCACCAACCTTCTTTTCACTTTCCGTATAGCCGGGACGCTCTGCATTTGTTGAATCGGAGAGCATACAGAGTACACCCTTTGCACCGATTTCAGCAAAACGGTTAAGGTTTATCATATCGCCGTCAATAGGAGTGCTGTCAATTTTGAAGTCGCCCATTTGCACAATCGTACCTGCACCGCACTCAATTGCAAAAGCAAGCGAATCGGGAATTGAATGGTTTACATGGATTGCTTCAACACTGAAACCGCCGAGTCTGATTATATCACCCGGTTTTATGACGTTAAGCTTAACCGCACCCTTGAGATGCTGTTCTTCAAGCTTTGCTTCAATAAGTCCGATTGTAAGACGTGTACCGTAAACGGGAATGTTCACGGTTTTGAGCATATATGCGAGTCCGCCGATATGATCCTCATGACCGTGAGTGATTACGATACCCTTAATTTTCTCGATATTCTTTTCAAGATACGTGAAATCGGGAAGCACAAGGTCAACACCGAGCATATCGGGGTCAGGGAAAGCAAGACCGCAGTCAACGAGGATGATTTCGTTATCGTACTCGTAAACCGTGATGTTCTTTCCGATTTCGTTGATACCTCCAAGGAATCCTATTCTTACCGGCTTCAGATTTTCAGGTTTATTGGCACGTCTGTTGTTTTTATTAACCTGTTTCTTATCTGTTTTTGGGTTTTTACGGGAATTGGATTTTTTGAAGTTTGACTGTTTTTTCTGCGGATTTGCATTTTCAGTCTGTTTATTCTGTTTAGTCTTATTCTTAGAAGAAGCCTTGCTGAAATATTTATTTTTCTTCAGCTGTTTTTTCTGTGTCTGCTTCTGACCTTTTTCGGTCTTTTCTTTGTTCGGCATTAAATAAATATTCTCCTGTTCATGTATTTCGCCTGTGAATTTATGTAAAGTTCAAAATTAGTCTTTTAAATGAAAATTCTGCTACTTTTCCATTTTCATTTTTATGTCATTATATAATACAATATAATACATCAAATTGTCAACCGTTGACAGATATTATTGGTATAAAAGTTTTGCAATAAACATTGTTTTTGAAATAGGTTTGTGTTAGAATGTTTTCAATAAATATTCACTTGTAATACACACCTTTTATCAACGGGAGTGATACATTCATGTATGAAAATATTTCTCAAGCTATTTTTTCGACAGGAGCAACCGCTTACTTTACCGTTGTCCCGATTCTGAGATCTATAGCGATTTTATTCATGCTTATATCTACATACAAGCTCTTACACATTAGACAAGACAGACACAAGGCCTTATGGTTAATCGTAATCGTTGTTTCTCCGTTTTTAGGCCGGATAGCCTACGAAATTTATTGCAGATTTATCAACAAAAAGGAGCATAGGAAGGCTAAAGGCAGTACTGCTTTTTTGATTTTGTCTGTATTATCTTGGGCGTTATCCGTAATTCTGCTGATTGCCTCGTTCGTTTCTATGGGCGCAGGTTATATAAAAAGTGAAATTGACGACGAAGCTTTATTCACCTACTATGATGTACTAGGAAACAAATATGAGCTTATTACCGACATCCCGCTTCACGACAAGCAAGGAAACACTTATTTTTACGAACCTGGGTGGTTTTCTGTAGGCACTTATACAGACCAAAACGGCACTGAATATGACGGTAGCTACTGTTACATAAGCGAAGACGGATATTTCTATTATGATAAAAATGACGAATTGCAACCGTATGAGGATACCATTGATTATTATACGGACGGTGAAACAGTATTCTATTCACCTTTCGGCAGAATATACTGGGAAGAAGACGGTACTATGTACGAAATAGTAAGCAAATCTCACAATAAGCTGTTTGATTTTGATGAGTGATTTTACCTTGTATAAATATTGGGAGGAAACAATGAAACACGTTGAAATTTTCACCGACGGCGCATGCTCGGGTAATCCCGGGCCGGGCGGCTGGGGTGCAATTTTAAGATATAAGGGTACAGACAAAGAAATCAGCGGCGGTGAGGCACAGACAACCAATAACCGTATGGAGCTGACAGCAGTTATTGAAGCATTGAAGCTTCTCAAGGAGCCTTGCGAAGTTACGCTGTGGACGGATTCGAAATACGTTGCGGACGGACTCGGCAAAGGCTGGGCCGCAGGCTGGAAAAAGAACGGTTGGAAAAAAGCAGACAAGAAGCCTGCTTTGAATCCTGACTTGTGGGATGAGCTTCTCAACCTTAACGACAAGCATACGATTACCATTCAGTGGATAAAGGGACACGCATCGCATCCCGAAAATGAAAAATGCGACAGAATGGCTGTTGCCGAATCACAGAAGTTTGTTAAATAATATCAGCAGTAAGGACGGTTTTGCCGTCCTTGTTTTTTTAGGAGATTTCGGGTTTGTCGGGATGATTTTAAACAACAAACGTAGGGTCGATTCACGAATCGACCGTTAAATTCACATAAATCTGAACGGGACGTCGAGGACGTCGTCCCCTACACAGTTGTCTGAATCTTGTTCGTAGGGGCGCGCATTGCGCGTCCGTTGAGTTAAGCAGATTTTCCGCGGACGACCGATGGTCGCCCCTACGATGTTAATTTTAATTTTGCTCTACAAACCCGAATTTGAGCAAAACTTAACGTTATTGTTAAAAAACAAACTCATATTGTTTTTCTACAAAAAACCATACCGAACAGATTTTACGTCTACGAATACGGTAACTTTATTAATTTAAATTAACAAATTGTGACTTTTGTACAAAATAAAACTAAAATATTGGTTACGTCTGCAACTTTTTTAGCTTTTTGGCACAAAAAATCTATGAATATATTTGACTTTTATAATTAGTTTTGTTACAATAAAACAGCAAATATGCTTCGTGTAAGTTTAATATGCACACTAAAGCACAAGGAGGAATTACTTTGACAGATGCAAAAACATTGGCGTACATAAATATGTATGCTGTACTCGGCACACTTGAAAATCTGTGCGAGCTTGACCCCAAGGCAAGTGCTCTCCTCGCTGAACGTAAGCCCATTTCTATCGGCTTCGAGGTTAAGGACGGCCCTTCTGCTACTCTTACTTTCAAAAACGGCAAGTGCCGTATGGAGCAGGGTATCAGCGATTGCGATATCAAACTCCCCTTCTCATCATGTGAAAAGTTCAACGGTATGATTGACGGTACTGTTACACCCATTCCCTCAAAGGGATTTCTTCACATCAAGTTCCTTCTGGATACTTTCATAAAGTTGACTGATATCCTCACAGCTTATCTTCGTCCGAGTGAAGAGGATCTTCAGGATGAAGAGTTCTTCAGAATCAGCACAACTCTCCTCTTCTATACAATCTCGGTTGCGATCTCACAGATCGGTAACCACGACGATATCGGTAAGTTCTCTGCTGACCATATTGTTGACGGCGATATCAAGATGTCTATCAAGGGCGGCCCGGCTTCAACCGTTCGTGCTAAGAACGGCCACCTTGTTACAATCAAACAGGCTCCCGAAGAGCCGCGTGCAATTATGGAATTCGGCAGCATGAAGCTTGCTCACGACCTCTTCGACGGCAAAGTTAATGCTGTTGCTCAGATCGGTGAAGGCACAATTGCTATGCACGGTATGATCAATATGATCGATAATCTCAACCGTATTCTCGACAGAGTTGCACTTTATCTTGCATAAGGGAGGAAATTAACTATGGCTAACTTCAAAATCAATCAGTACGACAAAAGCCGCGAGCTTTTTAACCGTGCTACCAAAGTAATCCCTTCAGGTGTTTACGGTCACCTCGGCCCGGCTGAAGGTAACTTCATTCCCGTAAGTGCATGGCCTTTCTTCTCTGAGAAGGCTAAGGGTGCATATTTCTGGGACGTTGACGGAAACAAGTTTATCGACTATATGTGCGCATACGGTCCTAACATCCTCGGTTACAATGATCCTGATGTTGATAAGGCTGCTATGGAGCAGGCTAAAATCGGTAACTGTACAACATCACCTTCTTACAAGATGGTTGAGCTTGCTGAATTGATGGTTGACACCGTTAAGACAGCTGACTGGGCATTTTTTGCAAAGAACGGTAACGATACAACACAGCTTGCTATCATGGCTGCACGTAACGCAACACACAGAAAGAAGATCATCTTCGTTAACGGCTTCTATCACGGTGTTTCTGCCGTTGTTCAGAAGATCGACTATCCGGGTGTTCTTCCCGAAGACGTTGCAAACAACCTCTACGTTGACTGGAACGACTTTGAAGCTCTTGAGAAGCTCGTTGCAGAAAATGAAGGCGAAATCGCTGCTTTCATCTCAACACCTTACCTTCACGGTAACTACTTTGACAACGTAACTCCTGCTGACGGCTATTGGCAGAAGGTTCGTAAGCTCTGTACAGAAAAGGGCATCGTTCTTATCGTGGACGACGTTCGTTGCGGCTTCCGTCTTGACCTTGCAGGCTCTGACGCATACTACGGCTTCGAAGCTGACCTTATCTGCTTCTGTAAGGCTATCGCTAACGGTTGGAACATCTCCTGCCTCTGCGGTAAGGAATTCCTTAAAGACGCTGTTTCAGGCATGTCATACACAGGCTCTTACTGGATGAGTGCTGTTCCGTTTGCAGCTGCTATTGCAAACATCAACAAGATGAAGGCTCTCGACCTCCCGACAGTTCTTAAGGAAAAGAGCGTTAAGCTCCTTGACGGTCTTAAGGCTGCCGGTGCAAACAACGGCTTTGACCTTGTTTGCTCAGGTGAACCCGCACTCTTCTACCTGAGAATAGCTAACGACAACTCAATGATGCTTCATCAGGAATGGATCGCTGAGTGCGTTAAGAGAGGTATTTTCTTTGCAGGTCACCACAACCACTTTATGAACTATGCAGTATCAGATGCTGACATCAAGCACACAATCGAAGTTGCTGACGAGGCATTCAAGATTGTTAAGAAAGCTCATCCCGAAGCATTTTAATTAAATCGGCTGTATAATATTAAACATTATATAAATAAACTTTTAGGAGGAAGCACCTATGGCATTAACCAAGACAGAATGGTTAGCTCTTGAAAAGAAAGCTCATGAGCTCCGCAGACTTTGCCTTGATACAACTTTCTGGGCAGGCAGCGGCCACATCGGCGGCGGTATGAGCGTTATGGACATGATGACCATTCTCTATCACAAGTATCTCAACATTAAGGTTGACGACCCGAACTGGGAAGACAGAGACCGTTTCATCCTTTCAAAGGGTCATTCAGGTATCGCTTATGCACCTGTTCTTGTTGACAAGGGTTTCAACGATCCCGAGCAGCTCAAAACTTTCAACCTTACAAACTCAAAGATGGGTATCCACCTTGACTCAAACAAGGTTATCGGTGTTGACGCTTCAACAGGTTCTCTCGGTCACGGCCTTTCAATTGCTCTCGGTACAGCTCTTGCAGCTCGTGTTCTCGGCAAGGATTACAAGACATACTGTATCCTCGGCGACGGCGAATGCGACGAGGGTTCAAACTGGGAAGCAGCTATGGCTATCAACGCTTTCAAGGCTACAAACGTTATCTCATTCGTTGACCGTAACAAGTGTATGATCGACGGCCGTACAGAAGACGTTATGCCTCTTGAGCCTTTCTGCGACAAGTGGCGTGCATTCGGCTTCCACGTAATCGAAGTTGACGGTCACAACCTCAACGAGCTTTCAGAAGCTATTGATTACGCACTCGGCGAGCCCGACGCACCTGTTATGATCGTTGCCAACACTGTTAAGGGTGAAGGTATCGACTTCATGGCTGACGATTATCATTGGCATTACGGCGCTATCGACGCTGAAAAATATGAGCTCGCTAAGAAGAGCCTTGATAACTATTATGAGAAGCGTAAAGCTCGTGCAGAAAAGGAGGGCATCTAATTATGGCAGGCGGACTTACATATACAGCTCTTGAATCCACTGAGCTTTCTACTGCTGAAATTTACGGCCAGACTCTCGTTGAGCTCGGTCGTGAGCATAAGGAAATCGTCGGTCTTACAGCTGACCTCGGCGGTTCAACAAAGATCGGCGTATTCGGCAAGGAATTCCCTGACCGTTTCTTCAACGTAGGTATTGCTGAGCAGAACATGTTCGGTATTGCTGCAGGTATGGCAAAGGCAGGTCTTGTTCCTTTCGTTTCAACATTCTCAATCTTCGCTGCTCTTCGTTCTGCTGACCAGATTCATACAGATATCTGCTATCAGAACGTAAACGCAAAGATTATTGCTACACATTCAGGTACATCTTTCGGCCAGGCAGGTTCAACTCACCATGCAATCTGCGATATGGCTGTTATCCGTTCAATGCCTAACATCACACTCATCTGCCCCGCAGACGGTGTTGAGACAGCCGAGGCTGTTCAGGCTGCTTATGAAAACTTCGGTCCGTACTACATCCGTATCAACCGCGGTTTCGACCGTGTTCTCTACGGCAAGGATTACGGCAAGGAGTACAAGTTTGAAGTCGGCAAGGCAATAGAAGTTAACCCCGGTACAGACATCACTGTTATCGCTTGCGGTTCTTGCGTATATCAGGCTTATCAGGCTGCTAAGTTCCTTGAGAATGCAGACGGACTTAAGGTTCGCGTTCTTGATATGCATACAATCAAGCCTCTTGACAAGGAAGCTGTTCTTAAGGCTATCCAGGATACACGCCGTATCATCACAGTTGAAGACCACACAATCCTCGGCGGTCTCGGCTCTGCAGTTGCAGAAGTTATGGCTGAAGCAGGTAAGGGCTGTGCATTCACACGTCTTGGTCTTAACGACCAGTTCGCTCCTATCGGCCTTCACGAAGACATTATGTCAATGCTTGGTATTGACTGTAACGGTATTATCAATGCTGTTCGTGAAGCTATGAATAAGGACTTCGAAGAAGACGACGATTGGGACGACGAAGTATAATTGAAAGGGTGGTTTACAAATGGCAAACGAAGTTTTATTGACCAATAAAATCTTCCTCAATGCTGCTTTACCTCTCCTGAAGGTTATTGCAAACGACGTTCCGAGCCTTGCTAAAAAGTTCGAGAAGGTTCATTGTATCTATCAGGTAAGTGCTCTTGATCCCTCTGCTCCCGAAGGCAAGTATGCTACCCACTTCACAGTTAACAACGGTGAGTGGAAGGTATGCGCCGATAAGGTTGCAACAAACGCTCATGTTGAGCTTGAGTTCAAGAGTATGGAAACAATGAACGCATTTTTCAAGGGCAAGATCGGCCCCTCTACTCTCCCGAAGATGAAGGGTATTGTTAAAAAGCCTTTGGAGTTTGCAGCATTTATGATGGTTCTCCTTAAAATGTCTTCACTTCTTACAATCACAGAGGCTCCCGCAGATGAGGAAACTCAGAAGCTCGCAGTTAAGTGCTTCTTCTATCTTCTTTCAGCAGGCATCAGCCAGCTCAATAAGCACGGACACGAAGGTGTTCAGGATTGGGCAAAGAAGAGCCCTGACCGTGTTTATGCATGGGCAGTTGACGGTTATCCCGAGGTTTCTGCCTTCCTTCGCGTTAAGGCAGGTAAATCCCGTTCAGGCCGCGGCACATACAAGAGAGCTATGCCGTTCTTCACAATGAGATTTGACTCTCTCCCGAGTGCATTGGGCATTCTTCTTTCAACAGACGATATGCTTGAATCCACAAAGAGAGGTAAGCTCATCATGGACGGTGCTCCCGAATTCGGTGCACAGATCGGTGACTTTATGATGCAGGTTGGCGATTACGCTAAATAAGATTAAAAATTAAACGGTATCGGAGAAATCCGATACCGTTTTTTCTTGCAATTTGCATTGTTTTTGTGTTATAATTCCTGTATCAAAATAATCGGAAGTGATAATAATGAAACATTATGAATCAATAATCATCGGTCATATTTCACTTGACCATAACACTGACCATCTCGGCAACTCTGCTGACATCATCGGCGGTGCAGTTACATATTCGTCTGCATCTGCATTTGCACTCGGCCATAAGGTTGCCGCTGTAACAAAGCTCAACGAAGCTGATGTTGACAGGCTCAAGTACCTTACCATTCCCGAAGAGGATGTTTACTGCATCTTCTCACCTTCTTCATACAATATGGATAATCAGTATTTCACAGCCGATAAAGAGAGAAGAAAGTGTATGTGTATGAGTATGGGTACTCCGTTCACATCTGAAGATATTCCGAAGGATATCAGCGGTGACATCTATCATTTTGCAGGTCTTGTTTACGGTGACTTCTCAAGTGAAATGATTAAGGAAACATCAAAGCTCGGTAAGATTGCAGTTGATGTCCAGGCTTGTCTTCGCCACGCCAGTGATGATCATACAATGTATTTCGAAGATTGGGCAGATAAAATGGATGTGCTCCCCTATATTGATTTTCTCAAGACCGATGCTGCTGAGGCTGAGATCATGACAGGTCTTGAGGACAGATACGAGGCAGCAAAGCTTCTTCACTCCTGGGGTGCAAAAGAAGTTATGATAACTCACAATACCGAAGTTATTATTTACGACGGTAAGGAATTCTACACGGTGCCCATCAGAGCAAGAAACCTCTCTGGCCGCACAGGCAGGGGCGACACAACATTTGGCGCTTACATAACAGAAAGACTTTCACATTCCATCAAAGATGCTCTCCTTTATGCGACAGCTACCGTTTCAGTAAAAATGGAAACTCCCGGTCCATACAAAGGAACGAGAGCTGACATTGAAAATTATATTGACGAGTTTTACAGCGATATTAAATAATTCTCTCTATATATAAAGAATCCCGATTTAATTTTCGGGATTCTTTCTTTTTATATGCTCAATACGGTTATACTTGCTGCGGCAAGGACTATGCCGAGGATTGTCGGAAGCTGCGGTTTTTCTTTGAAAAACACAAAGGAATAAACAGCCGCAAGAATCAGCACACCGCCGTTTTCAACTGTGAACAATACCGCTGTATTGACCATCGGGATAACAAGCACAAGGATATTGATTGCAAGTGCGGCACTTGCAAGACACAGCACTAACGGAAGGATTGCCTTTTTGTTCATTTTAAAGGCTTTTAAGGTATCCTTTTTCTCTTTGAATGCAAGCTGAATGAATGCGATGACACCCATAATACCGTATGTAAGGATAATCATTTCGTTCTTCTGCGAAACATCGTAGTCCGACTGCATCTTAAGGAAGGTGCCGTACATACCGTTGCAGACAAAGAGAATAGCGCAGAAAAGGTAATATGTCCACGGAGTTTTTTTGCGTTCCTCGCCTTTTTTTGTTTTGATTTCTTTCAGATTCATCAGAACGAAAGAAACAAGCATCATAGCTATTGCCGCAAGCTGATACCAACGAAGATTATCGCCAAGAAAAGCCGTTGTATAAAGCAGAGGAACGAGAATTCCGCCGAAGAGCTGCGCAACATTAAGAAAAGCATACGAGCCTTGCGCACCTGCTTTTATGAGTGATGTGTTATATCCATACAGTGCTACGGCATTCAGGACACCGAAAAGCAAGGTCATAAGCGAAACTTCGAACTTGAAACCTATCCACACCCAGGTAAAAAGTGCAATTGCGATACTTTCAAGAACGCAGAATACGGGTGATGCGTTTTCAGGCTTGCCGGGATATTTGTTTGTGTACATCGTGCAGAACAGGGTCTGCAGGCTGTAGAGGAAGACGATTAATAAAATCAACAGTGCTGAGGTCATTTATGAACTCCCCTTTCGATTAAAAAACAAATTCTATTATGTGCCGTAGCGTATTTCATAATACAAAGAGTTGTTTCGTTTCACCAACAAAAAAACGACTCCGAAGAGTCGCTTTTTTGTTGGTGCCGGTGACCGGGGTCGAACCGGTACGGTATCGCTACCACTGGATTTTGAGTCCAGCACGTCTGCCAATTCCATCACACCGGCACATAACGGCATTTATTATAAACCAATATTAATTAAAAATCAAGTATTTTTTTCATTTTTGCAAGGAGTCATATATAACTTTTGCAATTTCCGCTGCCATAGCATCCAGGTTTTCGTCAAATGCTTTATTGTCATCATCTGAGGTGATGAATCCGACCTCCAAAAGTATCGACGGCATATTCGTGTTCGCATTGACATAATAATTATTCGCAGTTCGGTCACGGTAGCCGTTTTTAACTCCCCTGTCCGGCAGTCCCGTCAGTTCGCTGAGCTGTTTTGTAAGCTTCTCGGCAGTTGAACGCTCGTCTTCCTTCTCTCTTTTTGAAATCCACGCTTCAATTCCCGTTCCCGAAGCTGAGCTGTTGCGGTGTATCGCAACAAACAGGTCACTACGCTTTTTGTTAGCAATTCTGCATCTGTCGCGCAGAGAAACCGTTTCGTCATCCTCCCTCGTAAGAACGGTTTTGATTCCGAGTTTTTCAAGCTCGTCCCGCACCTTAAGAGTTAATGCAAGGTTATCATCCTTCTCGTATCTTTTACTGTCCGCCGACACAGCACCGACATCCTCGCCGCCGTGGCCTGCATCAAGGCAGACAATCAGTTCGTTGTCATAGTGTCTTTCGGCTGTATCTGCAAGAAGCTTGACTGCAACCAAAAAGCTGACAAAAACAAGTATGACAGAAATTATGACAGCATAATTCTGTTTTTTTATATTAAAACTCATATTTATTTTCAAGCTTATGCCTCTTTTCAAATACCGATATTGTGATTATACCACACGCGCTTTATTTTCGCAAATGATTGACTTTAAAATATATTTGGAGTAAAATACTTCCATACCATTTTGGGAGGTTTTTACTATGAACAATACAGAATTCAAGCCATGTTTACGTGCTATGATTGTCAGCGATATTCACATCAAGGACGAACACAGCGTTGAACGTGAGCGTTTTGAAAAAGCTATCCGTGATGCATACAGCATTGCAAGAAGCAACCCGTATTATCAGAAGCTTGACGTTCTCGGTATGGTCGGCGACTTTGCTGACGGCGGTACTCCGACACAGTTCAGGGCTGCAAGAGATATCGTTGACGCTAACGTTGACCTTAATGAAACAAAGGTTATTGCTTCAATCGCGAGCCACGAGTTTATGCATGACGGCGTTGAGGCAGGCTATAAAAACTTCCGCGAGATTTTCGGCGGTGAGCCCGATACACACGAGGTTGTAAACGGTTTTCATTTCGTTTCAATCACCCCGTCAAAGGGCTGTAACTACCACGACGACAAGAAGGAATGGATGGCACAGGAGCTCAGAAAAGCTGCCGAGGACGACAGAAAGAAGCCGATTTTTGTTTTCCAGCATCCGCACAACTCAGGTACGGTTTACGGAAGTACTCTCTGGGGTGAGGACGACCTTATTCCAATTTATATGCACTATCCGCAGATCATTCATTTCTCAGGTCATTCACACGCACCTATCAACGATCCGCGTTCAATTCATCAGCAGCATTTCACATCACTCGGTACTGGTACACTCAGCTACTTTGAGCTTGACGAATTTGATAAGATTTACAGCACTATCCCCACAAACAAGGAAAAGGCTGCACAGATGCTTATTGTTGAAGTAGACGAGCAGAACCGTGTGCGTGTTTATCCCTATGATGTTCTTTCAGGTAATTTCTTCCCGTATGTATGGGAGATTGACACTCCGTCAGACCCGACAACATTCAAATATACAGGTGAAAGATACAAGACAACTGCCGCACCGTACTTCAACGACGGTGATGTGCCGATGATTTCAGACGTAACGGACACTTCATTCAGAGTTGACTTCAAGCAGGCAAATCCTGCAGAGTGCGACAAATACGTCAACAGCTATGACATCATCGTTAAAAACGCTGAAAACGATATCATCAGACAGTACAGTATATGGTCTGAGTATTATTTTTATGATATGCCCGAAACTCTCGGTGTTGATGTCAACGACCTCACTTCTGACAGCGACTATACAGTCGAAATAAGAGCTAACAGCTTTTGGATGACATCTTCAAAAGAAAACATTATTGCAAAGGTGCATACCAAGTAATCCTCGGTGGTGAGAAAATTGAATAAAATCAAGGAATTTTTAAAACGAAAAGATATTGAATTTTCTTTAAAAAGATACGGAATTGATGCTCTGAGTGCTATGGCACAGGGACTTTTCGCCTCACTTTTAGTCGGCACGATTCTTTCAACTATCGGTCAGCAGTTTTCGGTTGACTTTCTTGTTGAAATCGGCAGTTTTGCTTCTGCTGTCAAAGGCAGTGCAATGGCAATCGCTATCGGTTATGCTCTCAAGGCTCCTCCGCTGGTTCTTTTTTCACTCGCAGCAGTCGGATACTCGGCTGATATCGAGGGCGGTGCAGGCGGCCCGCTTGCCGTTCTCTTTATGGCAATTGTTGCCGCAGAGCTTGGCAAAGCCGTCAGCAAGGAAACAAAACTTGACATCCTTGTAACGCCCATTGTTACAATCATTTCGGGTTGCGGACTTTCAATGCTTTGTGCAAAATACATAGGTATGTTTGCAAGCTCATTCGGCAACGCAGTTATGTGGGCAACGGAGCTTCATCCCCTGCTTATGGGTATGATTGTTTCTGCCGTTATCGGAATTGCGCTGACACTGCCGATAAGCAGTGCGGCTATCTGTGCGGCTCTCGGACTTACAGGACTTGCAGGCGGTGCTGCCGTTGCAGGCTGTTGTGCGCAGATGGTCGGTTTCGCGGTTATGAGCTTCCGCGAAAACAAATGGGGCGGACTTGTTTCTCAGGGACTCGGCACAAGTATGCTGCAGATGGGTAACATCGTCAAAAATCCGCGAATCTGGATTCCTCCCACACTCGCTTCAATAATCACAGGACCGATTGCAACCTGCGTTTTCAAGCTCGAGATGAACGGCGCGGCTGTTTCATCAGGTATGGGTACCTGCGGACTCGTCGGTCAGATCGGTGTTTACACCGGTTGGGTGAACGATGTTGCATCGGGTGCAAAGGAAGCAATTACGGCATTTGATTGGATCGGACTTATTTTAATCTGCTTTGTGCTTCCCGCAATTCTTTCGGTTGTTTTCTGTGAAATCCTTCGCAAAATCGGTTGGATTAAAGAGAATGATCTTAAATTAGGATTATAAGAAAAAGGATGACAGATTTTCGTTTCTGTCATCCTTTTTTCTATTTCAACTCACTGTCTTTTTTCCATTTGCCCGTTGCGTAATAAACAATTCCGATAAAGAAAGGTGTAAAGCCTGCAAGGGCATCACCGAGCCAGAAGCCGTAATGCTTCATATCAAGTGCAAGGCCAAAAAGAACCGAAAGACCAATTCGCATTATTATTCCGTCAAGGATAGCCGTTACAAAGTTTATTTTATAATTGCCGCTGCCGTTAAGAAGCGCATTCATTATCGCTCTCATTGCACTGCCGAATAAAAGCAACACAGCTATAGGCACAAACTTTCCTGCAATCTCAAGCACTTCGGCTTCCTTTGTGAAAATACCGAAAATCTGTGACGGAAAAAGAACTATCAGCACAGATAAAACAGATGCAACGGAAAGAGTGATAGCTGCAAGATTTTTGAGAATCCGTTTCACCCTGCCGTATTCCTTTGCGGCAAGGTTCTGTCCGACCATTGTTGAGCCGCCCGTATTCATCGCCGCCGAAACGAGGTTGCTGATACTTGAAACCTTATTTGCAATTCCTGCAAAGGCAGAAACCTCTACACTGTATGAGTTTACCCACGAATTTACAAAGAGCTTTGAAATCTGGATTGATGCCGTTTTGATTGCCATAGGTGTGCCGAGCTTTACAAGCGCACTGAGCATTTCCTTATCCCACCTGAAATAATCTTTCAGGTTTATATTCAGTTCAAACTGCTTTTTGTTTTTCAAAAGGAACACCGCGCAGGAAATAAAGCTTACAGCCTGGCTTATTATAGTTGCGAATGCCGCACCTGCTTCTTTCCAACCTAAGAAACCAACGAAAATAATGTCCAGTATCAGGTTAAGCACAGCCGCAATACTTATGAAGACAAACGGATGCTTTGAGTCGCCCATTCCGCGCAATATCGCACTTACAATGTTATATCCGTATATGAACACAAGGCCGAGCATACACACGGTTGAATATCCGACTGCACCGTCAAGTGCCTCTGCGGGAGTGTTCATAAGCTTCAGCATTCCATCCTGAAAGACTATTCCGAGAACGCTGAGAACAACTGCACAGGAAAATAAAAATCCGCACATTGTTCCGACGAAACGTCCGATTTTCTTTCTCTCACCTGCTCCGATATATCTTGCAATAAGCACCTGACCTGCATTTGAAAAGCCCATCGCAATAAATGTCAGAAGATGTGTCACATCACCGCCGACAGAAACAGCAGAAATCCCTTCCTTACCAAGCACATTGCCGACAACAATCATATCCACCATATTGTAAACAACCTGCAGGAGGTTTGAGAGAAACAACGGCCATACGAAAATAAGTAACGGTTTCGTTATTCCGCCTTTTGTAAAATCTTTTATCTGAGTTTTTTGCATATTCATCTCTTCTTTCGCAGGAATTATAACACAAATTTCCAAGCAATTAAAGACTAAGACCCCGAGAATTTTCTCAGGGTCTTCGAATTATTTTTCAAGATGTTCAAAAATCATCTGCCAGACCTTTTCGTCCTGCGCTGTCATTCTGTTCCAATCAAAAGAATCAACAAAATCTTTTTTCTGTTCGGGGGTTTTTAACTGCTTTTTCTTCTTATTGAGAACCGAAAGATATTCCGCAAGATACTTCACCGCATCCTCGGTATAGTTCGGATTATGGTCTTTATTCTTTTCGAGGATAAAAGTTGTGTTTTCTCTTTTTGAAAGCTCAGAAACAAGATAATCGTAATTGATTTCCTTGTTGACCATTTTATCGTTATCCGAATAAATCAGCAAAGCTTTTGCTGATGTGTTTTTTAAAGAACCGACAGCGTTACAGGAAGCATAGACAGGATTGGCGTTCTTTTCAATTTCAGCTATATACTTTTTAAGAGAGCCGAAACGGGCAATCATTTTTTCAACCGAAACGAAGCCGGAAAGCACTACAATATGGCTCAGGTCAGGGTGGAATGACGATATATTAAGGGTTGAAAATCCGCCCCAGCTGTGTCCCATTACAGAGAATATTTTGTCCTTGTATTTTTCGTCAGCCTTGAGAGCCTTGAGGCAACAATCAAGGTCGCTGAGGGACTGCGAAAAACCGACAGTTGAATCCCCTTCTGATTCCATACAGCTCGTATGGTCATAAGAAAAAACCTTATAACCTCGACGGGCAAGCATTTCAATTTCCTTCATATACGAAAGATGTCCGCCGCCCATTCCGTGGTCAAAAACAATAATACGGTTCTCGCAAGGGTTATCGTAATAATAGAAGTTACCTTTGAGTGTCTGACCGTTATCACCCTTGAACAAAAACGGATCAGCGTGCAAACCGTCAAAATCCTTTGCAGAAAAATAGTATGCAAGACCTTCATCGTCACAGCGTCTGAATATAAGCTCGTTATACAATTTTTTCACCGTGTTATAAAACAGCATATCATAACCTCATTTCAAAGCGTTTCCGTCACTAAAAGCTTGACCGACTCTTTCACCGAGTGTGATGTAAGTATGATACATCGGGTCAAAGGTTATGGGATTGAGCTTTTTGTAATCAATATTTCCTTTTTCGTCAAGTATACTTTCGTCTGCGCTGACATTTACGATTTTTCCTATAAGACAATCTGTTTCTTCGTCGTAGCTGATAAGCTCACATTCAACAGTCATCGGTAATTCTTCAATTATCGGTGCGTTGACGAACTCACTTCTGAAGGTATGCAAACCTGCTTTTTCGAGCTTATCGGGCACTCTGTTGCCTGATTCAACGCCGAGATAATCGCACTCAACAACATGCTTTGCATCAGCCATACTTACTGTAAAAGCTCCTGTTTTACGGATGTTTTTAACGGTTTTATGGCCTGCCGAAAGACACATTGTAATTCTGTCTGATTCAGCAATACCGCCCCAGGCAGCATTCATTGCATTTGGCACACCGTTTTCGTCATAAGCCGCAATGATGAAAACAGGCTGAGGATATGTCATAGGCTTTGAACCGAAATTTTTTCTCATAGTTTACACTCCTTTTAAAGAAGCCTCCGCAATAACGGAGGCTTTATATTATTTGGAAAGCTTAATTGTATAAAGCCAGTTGCTGTCTACTGTATCCGGATTGATTGCAGGGAAAATAATCTCTGCCTTGCCGTTGTTGTTTACAATTGTGAGCTCTGCATCACTGCCGAGAAGAATTGCTTTAAGGTCTGCATCGTAATCTACGAGGTCAAGCACCTGAGAACCGAACGGGAAGCGGTTGATAATTGCGTAAACATCGTCACCCTTCTTGGTATAATATACACCGTCCTGCTGAGCCTTTGAATAAAGGCGTGTGCCGTAGATTGCGTCACCGTTGACGCGAAGCCAATCACCCATCTGAAGAAGTCTTTCTTCCATAATTACAGGGATTGTACCGTCTGCCGCAGGGCCGATATTAAGGAGGAAATTACCACCCTTTGAAACAAGATCGCAGAGCATTTCAAGAAGCTCTTTTGCGCTGAGATAATCGGCAAGATCCTCGTTACGGTTGAAGCCGAATGATCTTCCGATACCGCGGCATTCTTCGAAAGGTCTGTCAAGCTCGACATCTTCGATTTTACGACCTGCCTCGATATAACCGTACTCGGTAGTAAAGTTACCGCCCATACGGCCTCTTGTTTCCTTACCCCAACGGTCATTAGGGACGATGAAATCCTTTACGCTTGACTCGTTATAAAGCCACTGAAGGAATTCTGTTGAGTGCCATACATCTGACGGATGCTCCCATTCACCGTCCGTGAAGAGTGTGTTGGGCTGATATTTTTCTATAAGCTCCTTGAGCATCGGGATAAGATGCTCAGTTGCGTATTCCTCGGGATTTTTAAGATAGAGAGGATGGAACCACTCATAAACTGAATGGTAAACACCGAAACGCACGTCAGTGTCAGCAAGAGCATCCTTGAGTTCCTGAAGGAAATCGCGGTGCGGACCAACATCAACAGTATTCCAGTTCCATGCATAATCTGTTTTATAAAGGCAATAACCGTCGTGGTGCTTTGAAACAATGTTCATATATTTCGCACCGCTTTTTTGAAAGAGGTCTGCCCATTTCTTCGCATCAAAAAGCTCAGCCCTGAAGCCGCTTACGAAATCCTCGTACTTTGTTTTGTCACCGTAAACTCTCTCGTGGAATTTGTAAGTTTCTGTTTCCTTGTCTTCAATCTGACGCATATACCATTCTGCATAGTCACCTTTTTTTGTGTATGCAGGTACAGAATATAAACCCCAATGGATGAAAATCCCGAACTTGGCATCACTGAACCATTCAGGTACTTTACGGGAATTAAGTGATTCCCAATTATTTTCAAACATATTTAACACTCCGTTTCATTATATTAAAATTAAAGATTCCTTGCCATAACGACACCGCCGAGGGCAGAAGCGATTTTTACAAAGCCTTTTCTTTGGTAGAAGCGTTGCGCTCCCGTGTTGTCTTTGTCGACGATGAGCATAACACCGGGGATATTCATACTTTTAAGCTTTACAAGCAAAGCATCCATCAGTTGCGAGCCGTAGCTCTTGCCCTGATAATCGTCGAGAATATCAATATGAAGATGTGCAGGATATTTCTTTTTAAAAGGAAGATAACCCAAGGGCAAGAAATACGCTATCAGGCTTTGTTTCTTTTCAATATCCCAAAGCTTGCGGACTTCGTTTTTGCGGTAGTCCCTGACGTACTTTGAATAATCAGGTGCACAAAGAATATAACCGACTGCTGTTCCGTTGTCATCAAGCACAAATGAGGTTTCGCGCTCTGCCCTTGCGTAATATGTTGAATATGTCAGAGAGATTTTCTTGCCGATATCCTCATTTCGCCTTGCCTCAGGTCCTGCAGTCATTCTGCAGATATATTCAATGTCTTTTAAATCCTTGCTTTCTGCAGGTCTTATATAAGGCATAATTTCACTCCTTATTCAACTCCGCGGTAAAGCAGACCTCTTGTAAAGTCACCTTTCGCTTTACCTGAGCGTATATATGAGGATATAACTTCCGCACAGGTTTCTTTGCTTTCTTTTGTGAAATAAAGAAGCATAAAGTCCATATTTCGGATTTCCGTCAATCTGTCTGCCATATAAACGGGAACGGAATTCAGAACATCATTCACTCCCATACGGCATTCAATCGGGAATTCAATTCCTCTGCGGTCAACAAGCTTTCCGTTCTTTTTGCAATCAGAACAGCTTTTTCCGTTTTTCTGGGGACAGTTTCTTGTAAGCATGAGAGGAAGTCTGCCATAAGCGAAGATACCTCTTGAAGCCTCACCGCCGATTGACTGAGCCTGCGACATTGTAAGCTCTGCGGAGAGAAGAATTTTATTGACACCCATATCCTCAAGCACTTTGAGAGAACGTGAATTGAAGATATTTGAACCGAAGAATGCATTCGCTTTAAGTCCTGCTTTCTGAATGAGGGCAATTCCGTCAAGCGTTCCTGCCCAGGCTTCGGTTATACCGTATTCCTTTGCTTCGTTGAGCTGATGAAGGATTTTTTCGTATGAACCGAAGATTCCGCGCGGCACTTCAACACTGACACGGACAGACTTTTTAACATTCTTTTCCTCGCCGAGAGGCACGATAACCTGCTCGATGTAGTCCCAGTTTTCAGGGATAGTTTCAATATCCGAGAAACGGCAGATAAGTCGCTTCTTGCCGCCCTGATGAGGTTTTATTGAAACGAATTCATTTTTAAAGCTTTTAACCGTTGAAGCTTCCGAACCTTCAAGCTTTTCGATAGCTTCACGTCTTAATTTATTAATTTCGGAAACAGGGATAAAAACTCCCTCATCAAGCTCGATATCAATTTCGCCTGCGAAGAATCTTGTTCCTCCGCATTTTTCAAGCTGTGTTCGTACGGATTCTTCGGTAGTTGCTTTGTTGAGTGCAGGCTGAGGCTGAGTTTCACTTTCAACAAAAACATTCTTTCCGCCTGCCTGAGCCGCAAGTGAAATCGGCTCTCCGAGAATACCCGTAAATGCGAAGTCGATTTTAGTATCTGCAACCTCTTTTTCATAGAGCTTTTCAAGCTTTTTGAGAACGGTTGCGGCAGCGGTTACATCGTCCTTCTGCCTTGTGCCGAACATATTGATACCAAGATTATTTTTATAATATCCGTCAGTAAATCCCGAACGAGAGAAAACACTTCTGAGGTCGCTTTTGAGCTCGTTGTCAACGATTCCGTCAACGCTGTTTCTGCAGGCTTTAACTGCAGCGGCAACATATTCGGGACGCTTCATTCTGCCTTCTATTTTGAACGAGCATACACCCATTTCAGCCATTTCGCGAATGTAATCAACAAGAGAAAGATCCTTGAGGCTGAGGTCGTGTCCCGTTCCGTAAGGTGCCCCGAAAGGAAGACGGCAGGGTTGAGCGCAGGCTCCCCTGTTTCCGCTTCTTGAGCCGAGTACGGCTGAAAAATAGCACTGACCCGAAACACACATACAAAGTGCACCGTGAACGAAGCATTCAAGCTCAATCGGAGAATTTTCGCAAAGGTTGCGGATTTCTTCCATTGAGAGTTCACGCGGAAGTACGGCACGTGTAAAGCCGAGCTTTTTTAGTTTTTTAAGTCCTGCAGGAGTCTGAACTGTCATCTGCGTTGATGCGTGCATCGGCATATCCGGCGCACATCTGCGGATAATATCTGCAAGACCCAGATCCTGAACGATGATTGCGTCAACTCCCACCTCACAAGCAAGACGGACGGCATCCTGAGCATCATCGAGCTCGCCGTCCGAAATAAGCGTGTTTAATGTAAGATGAACCTTAACACCGTGCTTGTGGCAGTAATCAACAGCATTTTTAAGCCCGCTGAAATCAAAATTATCGGCATTGCGACGCGCATTAAAATCCTTTGTTCCAAGGTAAACGGCATCGGCACCGCTTCTGACTGCAGCGATAACAGACTCCATTGAGCCTGCAGGTGCAAGAATTTCAATATTCATTATAATTTATCCTTTTCTTCAAGACTTCTTCTGATACTGCGAAGATCCCTTGTCATTCTTTCTGCTTCTCTGCGAGCCATTTCAGCTTCTGTCTTTGCCCTTGCCGCATCTTCCATATAAACCTGAATCTGTGCCTTGAGATAATCGGCATTTCTTTCTGCCTGATGATATCTGTCCGCAAATTCAAGAGCACAAAGCACGGATGCCTGCACCTGAGAAAGACGAGGATGGTGCTGAAGCAAATCGGTAATGATTTCATCAACCTCTTCACCGAGATTTCTCATATCGCTGATATCACCGTCAGTTGTAAGATGATAGTCAAGGCCGCCGATAGTAAGCCTCACCTTATTTTTTTCCATAATAATCCCTCCGCAGTATAATACGCAAAAGTCCGCCAATAATTAAATTGAACAACCTTGCTTCAAGCGATGTTTAGGTTATTATACTATAAAAATATGCTTGAGAAAAGTGTTTTCGTGTAATTTTTTGCATTTTTCGGCATATTAATTTTTCTTTACAGTTGTTAATATCGATTATTTTGTGCAAATATGATAAATAAATTTGTTAATTAACCTTATTGCATTATCTTTTTCGTCAAAAAGCACAAATATAGAACTGAATTTTCTTATAATAATTTGCATTTTAATATTGTATTTTTATACATTTAGGTATAAAATTAATACAAGATGCACCATTTGTTTGGCGCCCGATATCCCAAGGAGGTATATTATGAACTATAAAATGACCAAAAAGGATGCAAAAGAGCAGATTTATAACAAGCTCACTCACTTTTTCGGCGTAACACCCGAGGAAGCTACTTACGAGCATTATTATAAGGCAATCGCTCTTATTCTCCGTGATATGATGATGCAGGGCAGAAAGGAATTTCACAACGAATCAAAGACAGCTGATTCAAAGAAGGTTTACTACCTTTGTATGGAATTTCTTATGGGTCGCTCTCTTAAGAATAATCTTTACAACCTCAACCTTACAAAGACAATGGAATCTGCGCTCAAGGATTTCGGTATAAAGCTTGAAAAGCTCTACGACTGCGAACCCGATGCAGGTCTCGGCAACGGAGGTCTCGGAAGACTTGCTGCCTGCTACCTTGACGGTCTTGCAACTCAGGGTTACTTTGCAAAGGGCTACACAATCCTTTACGAATACGGTATCTTTAAGCAGAAGCTCGTTGACGGTTGGCAGACTGAAATGCCCGATTTCTGGCTTCCCGGCGGTGACGTATGGCTTGTTCCCCGTGAGGAAGAATCCGTTGACATCAAGTTTGAAGGATGGATTGACGAAATCTGGGATCACAGCTACCACCACGTTGAGCAGCGTGACTGCAAGATAGTCAAGGCTATCCCCCACGATATGTACGTTGCAGGCAAGGACGGCAGAGGCATCAGCGTGCTTCGTCTCTGGTCAGCAAAGGCACCCGGACTTGATATGGATATGTTCAACCAGGGCGACTATATGCGTGCTATGGAACAGAACGCTATGGCTGAGGTTATCAGTAAGGTGCTCTACCCTGCTGACAATCACCCTGAAGGAAAGAGTCTTCGTTTAAGACAGCAGTATTTCCTTGTTTCATCTTCAATCCAGGATATCATCAACAACCATCTTCGTATTTACGGCAGAATTGACAACCTTGCTGAAAAGGTTGCAATTCACATCAACGACACTCATCCGACACTCGCTATCCCTGAGCTTATGCGTATTCTTCTTGACGAATGCGGTTACGGCTGGGACGATGCATGGAAGATTGTTACAGACACTATCGCATACACTAACCACACTGTTATGGCTGAAGCTCTTGAATGCTGGCCCGAAGACCTTTTCAAACGTCTTCTTCCCCGTATTTACAGCATCACAAAGGAAATCGACAACCGTTTCCGTAGCTTCGTATGGGCATCAACAGGCGATGCAGACAAGGTTGAAAGAATGGCTATCGTTTCCAACGGTGTTATCCGTATGGCTAATATGTCCGTTGCAGGCTCACACAGCGTAAACGGTGTATCGGCTCTTCACTCTGAAATCCTTAAAGAGAGTGTTTTCAAAGATTTCTACTCAGTAACACCTGACAAGTTCAAGAATGTTACAAACGGTATCGCTCACAGACGCTGGCTCTGCCAGTCCAATCCCGAGCTTACAAAGCTTCTTACAGACCTTATCGGTGACGGTTTCATCTATGACGGTGCTGAGCTTGAGAAGTTCAGAGCATTTGCAGATGACAAAGAGGTTCTTAAAAAGCTTGAGGAAATAAAGTTCCGCAACAAGCAGAAGATTGCAAAAATCGTCAAAGAAAAGAACGGCATTGAGCTCGATCCTAATTCAATCTTCGACGTACAGGTTAAGAGACTTCACGAGTACAAGCGTCAGCATCTTAACGCTTTCCACATCCTTTCAAAGTACCTTGCAATCAAAGAAAACCCCGACGGAGATTTCACTCCGCACACATATATCTTTGCGGCGAAGGCTGCTCCCGGCTACTTTATGGCGAAGAAAATCATCAGCTTCATCTGCGCTCTCGGCGATCTTATCAACAACGATCCCGACGTAAGAGGCAGACTCAAGGTGGTTTACCTTGAAGACTACAACGTTTCAATGGCTGAAGCACTTATGCCTGCTGCGGATATCAGTGAACAGATTTCACTTTCAGGTACTGAGGCAAGCGGTACCGGCAACATGAAGCTTATGATTAATGGTGCGGTTACCCTCGGCACAATGGACGGCGCTAACGTTGAGATTCACGAGGCTGTCGGCGAGGATAATATCATCATCTTCGGTATGAGTACTCCTGAAGTAAACGACCTTAAGAGAATCGGCTACAACCCGATGAACTATTATCAGAATAACGCAGAACTGAGAAAAGTTATCGACTTTATCAATAAAGGTATCTGCGGAAAGACCTTCCCCGAAATCGGAAGCACAATCATTCACCACGACCCGTATATGGTGCTTGCTGACTTTGCGGATTATAAGGAAGCCCAAGCTAAGGCTGAAGCACTCTTCAATGACAGAGATGCTTGGAACAGAATGTCACTTATGAACATTGCAGGCGCAGGCAGATTCGCTTGCGACAGAGCAATCAACGAATACGCACGTGATATCTGGCACACAGCTCCGCTTAATCCGATTAAGAAGAAATAATATAACGAAATCGTCTTCCTCACGGAGGGCGATTTTTTCGCGGCTAATGTTATTAATATCGGTGATTCGGAATAAATATCCTGACAAATTCGGGTTTGTAGAGGTCTTTGATTTTGCTCGATCTTGCTCTGTGTGCGTAGGGATGGGCCTCCCGGACCATCCGCAGATTCTGCTGAGTTAACGGACGGTCGAGGACGCCCGTCCCTACGTAGTTATTTTGAGATTGGGTTCGTAGGGGCGCGCATTGCGCGTCCGTTAAATCAATCACATTTTTGCGGACGACC